>NZ_JBEYTB010000001.1:220240-942685 GCF_040642915.1 Actinomadura sp. NPDC047616 | reverse complement strand
CCCCTCCCGCCCCGGCCCCCAAAGTCCCTTAACTCCACCGCGCCCCGCCGGCCCCCCCACCCCCCCGCGCCGGGCGGCCGCGGCCGCGTACTCCCCGATCCCCCGATCGGTCAGCGAAGCGCGTTCTCCTTGCCGAGGAGCGCGGCGAGGGCGCGGGCCTCGTCCGCGTCCAGGCCCAGCACCACGCGGGGACGCCCCCACGGATGGTCGATCGAGTGGGCCACGTAGCTGGCGACGGACTCCGACACCTGCTCGGCCAGCCCGCGCGCATGCCGCCACTGCGCCCACGCGCGTTCCAGCTCGCTCGCCGCGCGCTGCGCGCACGACACCAATTCCGGATCACGCACGGCGTGAACCCCCCTGGGTGAACGATCCTTGCCCGTGTTCCTCGGCGGACCCTCCTGCCGGCCGCGGGTCCGGCCGGAGCAGCGGTTCCCCACCTCCGACCCGCCGAACGGTGCCACCCATTAACCCGTCCGTGACGCCCGTCGGCCGGGTGATTACGGCAGGCTTTCCCGTCGCATTAGCAACGCCTAGCGAACCCATGGCCTGCCGGACGCGCGCCGCCCCACCGGGCACGCGCGAGTCCGGCCCGGCGCGCCGGGGCGACGGCGCACCGGGCCGGACGGCCCTGCGTCACGCCCCGGCGGGGACGGGCCCCGTCGTGGAGCGGACCACCAGATGGGGGACGACCAGGTTCTGCCGGGCCACCCGGGTGGGGTCCTCGATCCGGGCGGTGAGCAGCTCGGCCGCCACCCGGCCCATGTCGCGGCGCGGCTGGTCGACACTGGTCAGCGAGATGTGCCGGATCGCCGCCAGGTGCGTGTTGTCGTACCCGACGATCGAGACCTGCTCGGGCACCGGCATCTCCAGCTCGTCGGCGGCCGACAGCACACCGGTCGCCACCAGGTCGTTGGGCGCGAAGATGGCGGTCGGGCGCGGGTCGCGCGACAGCAGCGCGCGGGCGGCCAGGTAACCGCCCTCCTCGGTGAAGTCGCCCGGCTCCACCATGATCTGCTCGCCGAGGCCGTGCCGCCGCATGGCCTTCTCGTACCCGGCGCGGCGGTAGCGGGCCGTGGTGGAACGCGCGCCCTCGATGTGGGCGATGCGCCGGTGCCCCAGCTCCACCAGGTGGTCGACGGCCAGGCTGGCGCCCAGCTCGTCGTCGTCCACCACGATGTCCACGCCGCTGACGTCGCGTTCGCCGACCACCACCACCGGGACGCTGGCGGCGGCCTCCTTCAGCGACTCGGGCACGACGCTGAGCAGCACCAGGCCGTCCACCCGCATCTCCAGGAACGCCTCGACCGCCTCGGCCTCGAACAGCGGGTCCCAGCGGCCGCTGCCGACCAGCATGCGCAGGCCCTCGCCGTGCAGGGTCTCCTGGAGCCCGTCGAGGAACTCGGCGAAGAACGGGTTGTGCAGGTCGGCCACGATGGCGCCGATCAGCCTGGTACGGCCCTCCACCAGGCTGCGGGCCACGGCGTTGGGCCGGTAGCCGAGCTCGCGCGCCGCCTGCAGCACGGCCTGCCGGCGCCGCTCGCTGACGTGCGGCGACCCGCGCATGACCAGCGACACCAGCGACTTGGACACGCCCGCGCGCTCGGCGACGTTGCGGATGGTGGGCTTGGGCGCGTTCGGGGCGGGCGGCACCGCGCGTCCCCCGGCCGCGCGTCCCCCGCCCGCGCGGCCCCGGCGGACGTCGGCGGACGGTCCGCCGTCGCGTGGCGGCGGCACCTGGCCGCCCGGCCGCCGCGGCGACCTGCCGCTGCGCGACGCCGGAGGCTCTCCGCCGGGCGGCGCCGGGAACTCGCCGTACCGCGGCGCCGGCCTCTCGTTGCGCGGGGCTTTTCCTTCACCAGCTGACATGGCACTCCGTCCAGGGGGCCTGCAGGACCTGCCGCCACGGCGCCCCAGAGCCCGCGCGGGGGTCGGTGCGCGGGGGTCGGTGCGCCTTCCTCACTCGGGAGGAGATGCCATGATGCCTCGCCTTCGCCCGATATCGTCGCAACAGTGAGTAACGGGCCGCCGCCAATGGCAGTTCGGGGCTGTGGTGTTCCGGATCACACCTTCGCGGCCGCCCAGGTCGGGGCCTTCGCACGGCACCGAACCGGCCGTCGCGCTCGGATACGCTGCCCGGGTGGCAGAACACGCGGTGACCGACGCGGAGACGCGCACCGAGCGTCCCCGGCGCAGCCGGCGCAGGCTCAGCGTCGACGAGCGCAGGGACGAGCTGATCGAGGCGGCGCTCGGACTGTTCAGCACGCGGCCCCCCGAGGACGTGTCCATCGACGACGTCGCGGTGGCCGCGGGCGCCTCCCGGGCACTGGTGTACCACTACTTCGGCGGCAAGCAGGAGCTGTACGTGGCGGCGCTCACCAGCGCGGCGCGGCAGCTGTCGGTACTGCTGGAGCCGCCCACCGAGGGCAGGCCGCTGGAGCGGCTGCGCATCTCCCTCAAGCGCTACTTCGACTTCGTGGAGGATCACGCGGCGGGCTTCACGGCGCTGCTGCGCGGCGGCCCGGCCGACCGCTCCGGCGAGGTCGGCGAGATCGTGGACAACGTCCGCCAGCTGCTGCTCGGCCGCATCCTGCACACCGTCGGCATCGAGGACCCCGGCCCGGTGCTGCGCATCACCCTGCGGTCCTGGATGGCCGCCGTCGAGACGGCCGGGCTGGACTGGCTGGAGCACCGCGACATCGAGCGCGCCGAGCTGGAGCACCTGCTGGTGGACCAGTGGATCGTCATGCTGCGCGCCGCGGGACGGCACGACCCGGTCACCGGCGAGCTGTTCGACCGCCTGTCCCAGGAAGAACTCGACCCGGACCGCTGACCCCCCGGTCGCCGGTCTCTGCGTGCGCGCACGCGCATGACGCGATATGGCGTGAACGGTGAGTTGGCCCAGGACCACGTCTTTCGTGGCCCTGGGCCTCGCCCAGGGGACCCCTGAACAGACCACTCGGCTGTTCAGCGGCCTCCTGGCCGCCCCCCACTGTTTGTGCTGTGTGCGTCCGGCGGGCGGTACGAACCGTAGGGAGACCCCCACGGCCACGGTCAGCCGTGGCCGTCGCGGGAGACGCGCCCCCGCGCCGTCGGCTCACCGCCACCGCTGCGGGGGAAGCCCCCCGCCTCCCCAGGTCGACCGCTACCGTCGCGGGGTACCTTCCCCCGCACCCCCGGCCCCGGTCGACGCAGGGGCCCGCCGATCGGAACGTGCTACTCCGAACGCTGCTGCGGGATTCCCGCCAGCAGCGCCCGCACCTCAGCCTCGCGGTAGCGCCGGTGTCCCCCCAGGGTGCGGATGGAGGTCAACTTTCCGGCCTTCGCCCACCGCGTAACGGTCTTGGGGTCGACGCGGAACATCGTCGCCACCTCTGCCGGCGTCAGCAGGGGCTCGGCCTCTGGCGTACGTGCTGACATGTGTGCGGCCTCTCCTCCGTGGACCGATGACAGCGATCCTGCGATTGAACCTCGCGGTCACTGATGTCCCCTATGGCCCGAAAGAGCCACTATGACATCACAACGTGTAACCTTGCCACCACTCAACGCAACAAGCAAGTTCCTGGCGGTAGTTGCGTGGGAACATCCCCGCGGAGACGGGTCGCGATGCGCGCACGGCGGCAGCTGGGTCACGCTGCGTGATTCTAGCGACACGTATAGTCGTATCGCGCGCGGATTCGGGAAATTTGTTCAGTTCGCCGATTCAAGGGCCCGTACGGGGCGCCAGCGGTCGAGCAGGCGCGTGGACATCGCCACCGCCAGCTCCACCTCACCGCGCTCCAGGGCGGCCAGCGCCACGGCGGTCTCGGCCACCGACGCGTCGGCGCGCAGCCATCGGTCGTCCAGCAGGTGAACCAGACCGCCATAATCCAGTTCCACCAGGGAACGAGGATGGAACCCCGACAGCCATCTGCCCAGTTCCTCCAGCCGTCCGGCGCCCAGCGTGACCGGCTCGCCGCCGTCGCCGTCGCCGAGACGCGTGCGGACGATCCGCAGCGACTCCTCCACCCGGCGGCGGGCCTCGGCCATCGCCGTCACGTAGATGAGGGTACGCGCCGTCGCCGCCGTCGTCGGTCCGCAACCGGCGTGTTCCGTCGTCGCGGGGGCGGATTTTCCCTTACCGGACGTGCCGTCCCCGAGCAGCAGGCACCGCTCGCCCGAGGCGAACGGCACGAACCACGTGAGCGGCACATGCCAGGTGCTGGTCAGGATGTGCGGCCGCAGGGTGCGCCCGGCCCGCTTCCAGCGTTCGTAGTCGCGCTCCACGCGCTCGGTGACGACGGGCGGAGCGAACATCGGCACCAGGCGGGCGTGGGTCTGCTCCCGGAAACGCTCGTAGGCCAGCCATGACCGCAGGCGCGTCCCCCAGGGGCAGATGTAGAGGGCGTCGCCGGCCCGCCGCACGTAGGCGTCCTGGCTCTCCAGCTCGGGGGCGACCTCCGGGGGGTCGGCCGCCAGGCGGTGCAACGCCTCCAGATGCTCGACCCCGAGGGCGCGGATCCGTTTGGGGCGCCGCCTGGACTCGGCGTAGGCGGTCCACAGCGTCCGCGCGGGCTCGGGGAAGGCGGTCACCGGCTCATATACCCGTAGGTACGCGGCGTATGGCAGCACCACCGCATCGTGACACGAGCCACACCGAACCGCTGGCACCAGCACGCCACCGAGATCGGCGCGTTACGTGAACCCGCCAGGCGGGAGAGGCCGCACAGGGCCGCGACCGGTCCTAATCTGATCTCAAGACAGAGAGGAGGGCACTACCGTGCCTAATGTCTTCGGGACGCCCCACAAGGGCGCAGAACCCCGCCACGAGCAGGTCGTCTTCTGCCAGGACGAGGCCAGCGGCCTGCGCGCGATCATCGCGATCTACTCCACCGCGCTCGGCCCGGCGCTGGGCGGCACCCGCTTCTACCCGTACCGGACCGAGGACGAGGCGCTGGCCGACGTGCTCAACCTGTCCCGGGGCATGGCGTACAAGAACGCCCTGGCCGGGCTGGACCACGGCGGCGGCAAGGCGGTGATCATCGGCGACCCGGCCGTCGACAAGACCGAGGCGCTGCTGCGCGCGTACGGCCGGTTCGTGCAGTCGCTGAACGGCCGCTACTACACCGCCTGCGACGTGGGCACCTACAGCGAGGACATGGACGTGGTGGCCCGCGAGTCGCGCTTCGTGACCGGGCGGACCGTGGCCAACGGCGGCGCGGGCGACTCGTCCGTCCTGACCGCCTACGGGGTGTTCCAGGGCATGCGCGCCGCCGCCGAGACGGTCTGGGGCTCCCCCACGCTGCGCGGCCGGCGGGTGGGCGTCGAGGGCGTCGGCAAGGTGGGCCACCGGCTGGTGGAGCACCTGCGCGAGGACGGCGCCGAGGTGGTGATCTGCGACGTCAGCGAGGCGGCGGTCGAACGGGTCCGGGCCCGGCACCCCGAGGTGGAGGTCGTCGCCGACAACGACGCCCTGATCCACACCGACCTGGACGTGTACGCCCCCTGCGCCCTGGGCGGCTCGCTCGACGACGACACCGTGCCCGTCCTCACCGCCAAGATCGTCTGCGGGGCGGCCAACAACCAGCTGGCCCACCCGGGGATCGAGAAGCGGCTGGCCGACCGCGACGTGCTGTACGCCCCCGACTACGTGGTCAACTCCGGCGGCGTGATCCAGGTCGCCGACGAGATCGGCGGCTTCGACTTCGAACGTGCCAAGTCCCGCGCCTCGGGCATCTACGAGACCACCAAGCGGATCTTCGCGCTGGCCGCGGACGAGGGCGTGCCCCCCGCCGCGGCGGCCGACCGTCTCGCCGAGCGCCGCATGTCCGAGATCGGCCGACTGCGCGGCATCCTCCTCTGACCCCTCCCCCGACGGACTTCGGCCGACCTGCCCGGTACGCCCCGGGCAGGTCGCCCTTCCGCGACGACGCCGTCGCACCGGGCAGCACCACGCGACCGGACGACCCCCGCCTTCGGAACCGGCAGGTTGCGGTTCGGTGGTGGCGTGTCGGCTTGGATCGGTGAACTCGCAACCACCGGATACACTGGAGTTCGCCGTTAGGGGCGTGCGCCACGTACCGACGATGTACCGAGCCGGGCGCAAAACGGGTACGGTTGTACCCGTGACTGACGCATGGCTCATCAGGCACCGGTTCGTGTGTAGGACGCGCGCGTTGATGGGCCCACATAAGCCCTGACCATCGAGGGGGTCGAGCCAATGGGTCGCGGCCGAGCCAAGGCCAAGCAGGTGAAGGTTGCCCGGCAGCTCAAGTACCGGACCGGCAACACGGACCTCGACCGCCTGAAGAGCGAGCTGGGAGTGTCCGACTCCCCCGGCGACGACTCCTACGACTACGACGAGCTCGCCGAGAGGTACGCCGACTACGCCGACGACTACGGGACCGAGGACCGCAAGGACGGCACCTCCGCCCGTTGATCTTTGACACTACGCCACCGCCCGACGATCTCGCGGGCGGTGGCGTTGTTTTTTACCCGCGGTTCCCGCTCGTCCGGCGCTAGCCGTCCAGGGCCTGCCGGACACCGGGCTCGGGCCCGCCCAGCACGGCCGGGTCGGGGCGGGCCGCCAGCGTGACCACGGCCTTCAGCATCGCCAGCGGCTCGCGCGCGTAACCGAACGTCGTCGCCGGCGGGCGCGCGGCCATGCTGTCGTCGCCGACGCCCCACGCGTCCAGGCCGGCGGCCCGGCACAGCGCCACGGCGCGCGGCAGGTGGAAGTTCTGGGTGACGACCGTCACACGCTCCACCCCGAAGACCCGCCTGGCGCGGACGCAGGAGGCCCAGGTGTCGAGCCCGGCGAAGTCGCGGACGATCCTGCGTTCCGGGACGCCGAGGGCCACCAGGTGGTCGCGCATCGCGGTCGGCTCGTCGTAGCCGTGGGTCCGGTTGTCGCCTGACACCAGCAGCACCCGCACCTTGCCCCGCCGGTACAGGTCGGCGGCCAGTTCCAGGCGCCGGGCCAGCAGCGTCGTCGGCCGGCCGTCCTGGATCCCCGCCCCCAGCACCAGCGCGACCGGCGTCCGCGGGACGTCGCCGGGCCCGGCGCGGTGGCCGCCGGTCGCCGCGTAGGCCCAGGCGAGCGGCGCCAGCACCGCGTAGGCCGCCAGCCCGGCCAGCACCGCCAGCGGCGCACGCCACCGAAGCACTCTCACCTTGATCACACCAGGTGTGACGACCACCGCCCGCCCCGGGGTTCGCCTCCCGGCCACGCCGGAAGCCCCCGAGGTGCCGGGGCGCGATGACGGCGTCAGGAGAGGTGGACGGTGCCGGTGCCGGGGACGATCTCGCCGAGCACCCAGGCGGGCACGTCGCGTCCGGCCAGCAGTTCCAGCGCGGCGTCGGCCCGGTCGGGCGCCACGATCGCGACCATGCCGACGCCCAGGTTGAAGGTCTTGTCCATCTCGGCGTCGGGGACCCGGCCGTGCGCCCGCAGCACCTCGAAGATCGGCGGGACCGTCCAGGACGAGCGGCTCAGCACCGCGTCGGCCGTGCCGGGCAGCGACCGCGCCAGGTTGCCCGCCAGGCCGCCGCCGGTGATGTGGGCGAACGCCCGCACGGCACCGGACCTGGCCAGCGCCAGGCAGTCCTGGGCGTAGATGCGGGTGGGGGTGAGCAGCTCCTGGCCGAGGGGGCGGTCGAGCTCGGCGGGCGTCGCGTCCAGGGTCAGCCCGGTGGTGGCGAGGATGTGCCGGACGAGCGAGTACCCGTTGGCGTGGATGCCGGACGACGCCAGGCCCAGCACCACGTCCCCCGGACGGACACGGTCGGGGCCGAGCAGCTCGTCGGCCTCCACCACGCCGGTGGCGGCGCCCGCGATGTCGAACTCGTCCGGTTCCAGCAGGCCGGGGTGCTCGGCGGTCTCCCCGCCGACCAGGGCGCATCCGGCCAGCGCGCAGGCGTCGGCGATGCCGCCGACGATGTCGGCGATCCGCTCCGGGACGACCTTGCCGCAGGCGACGTAGTCGGTCATGAACAGCGGCTCGGCCCCGCACACCGCCAGGTCGTCGACCACCATGCCGACCAGGTCGTGGCCGACGGTGTCGTAGACGCCCAGGCGGCGGGCCAGGTCGACCTTGGTGCCGACGCCGTCGGTGGACGTGGCCAGCAGGGGCCTGCGGTACCGGGCCAGCGCCGAGGCGTCGAACAGCCCGGCGAACCCGCTGGCGTCGTCCACGACCTCCGGCCGCCGCGACCGCGCCACGCGCGCCTTCATCAGCTCGACGGCCCGCTCACCGGCCGCGATGTCGACCCCGGCCGCCTCGTAGGAGGTGCTCATCTTTCCCCTCGATCGTCGCGCTCTGGACAGGTCACGAGCGGGACGGCTCCAGCAGGTGCTTGCCGCGGGCGTCCTCGTCGACGGGGATGGGGTAGACCCCGTCGAAGCAGGCACGGCACAGCCGGTCCTTCGGAACCTGCGACGAGGCGATCAGCGCGTCCAGCGAGATGTAGCCCAGGCTGTCGGCGCCGATGGAGTCGCGGATCTCCTCGACCGACAGGTTCCCGGCGATCAGCTCGGCGCGGGTGGCGAAGTCGATGCCGTAGAAGCACGGCCAGGCCACCGGCGGGCTGGAGATCCGCACGTGCACCTCGGCGGCGCCCGCGTCCCGCAGCATCGCCACGATCGCCCGCTGGGTGTTGCCGCGGACGATCGAGTCGTCCACCACCACCAGGCGCTTGCCCTCGATGGCCTCGCGCAGCGGGTTCAGCTTGAGCCGGATGCCGAGCTGGCGGATGGTCTGGGACGGCTGGATGAAGGTCCGGCCGACGTAGGAGTTCTTGACCAGGCCCTGGCCGTAGGGGATCCCGGACGCCTCGGCGTACCCGATCGCCGCCGGGGTGCCCGACTCGGGCGTCGGGATGACCAGGTCGGCCTCCACGGGGTGCTCACGGGCCAGCCGGCGGCCCACCTCGACCCGGGTGGCCTGCACGCTGCGCCCGGCGATCGTGGTGTCGGGCCGCGCCAGGTAGACGTACTCGAACAGGCAGCCCTTGGGCCGCGGCTCGGCGAACCGCTCGGACCGCACCCCTTCCCCGTCGATCGCGACCAGCTCGCCGGGCTCGATCTCGCGGACGAACGCGGCGCCGACGATGTCCAGGGCGGCGGTCTCGGAGGCCACCACCCAGCCGCCGAGGTCCTCCAGGCGGCCGAGCACCAGCGGCCGGACGCCCTCGGGGTCGCGCGCGGCGTACAGCGTCTGCTCGTCCATGAAGACCAGCGAGTACGCGCCCCGGGCGTCCGGCAGGAGCTGCCGGGCCGCGCCGACCGGGTCGCTTCCGTCGGCCAGCGTGCCGTGCGTGGCCAGCAGCGCCGTCAGCACCTCGGTGTCGGTGGTGGCGGTCAGGACGCCGGGCTCCAGCCGCGCGGCCAGCTCCGGCGTGTTGATCAGGTTGCCGTTGTGCGCCAGCGCCAGCCCTCCGGCCTCGGTGGACCGGAACGTCGGCTGGGCGTTCTCCCACGTCGGCGAGCCCGTCGTGGAGTAACGGCAGTGCCCGACGGCGATGTGGCCGCGCAGCGTGTTGAGCACCGACTCGTCGAAGACCTGCGACACCAGGCCCATGTCCTTGAACACCACGATCCGCGACCCGTCGCTGACCGCGATGCCGGCCGACTCCTGCCCGCGGTGCTGCAGCGCGTACAGCCCGTAGTAGGCGAGCTTGCTCACCTCCGCACGGGCCGCCGAATCCGGGCGCACCCAGACACCGAACACCCCGCAGGCGTCCTGGGGGGAGCGGTCGAGGGGATCGATGTCGTGGCTCAGACGTCCATCACCGAGAGGCACCCAGACAGTCTAGATGCCCAACTCCCCTGCTCCCATCAGCACATCTCCTTAACCGACCTTTACCTGTCGGGGCGGCGTGGGGAGGGGTGGGCGCGGAAATCTGGTGGTCGACACCGGGGGAGGAAGCGCAGATGACGATGCCGGGCTACCAGACGTTCTCGCCGCCGACCGCGCCGTCCGGGCGTGGGGGCATGGCCGTCGCGTCGCTGGTGCTCGGGATCGCCGGGCTGCCCGCGCTGGTGCTGTGCGGGCTCGGGGTGCCGATGGCGCTGGTCGGGATGGTGCTCGGGATCATCGCGGCGGCCCGTGGGGGGCGGCGGGCGACGGCCGTGGCGGGCGTGGTGTGCTCGACGCTGACGCTGGCGATCGGCGGGGTGGCGGTCTTCTTCCTGCTGACCAAGGCCGCCGAGTGCGCCGACGAGGGCCGTTACCCCGACGACGTGGCCCGGCGGCAGTGCGTCGAGCGCGAGTTCCCGTTCGCCGAGCCGCGGCCCTGAAGGCTCATTCGGGGAGCGGGAGGAGACCGGACAGGTCGGCGCGGGGGCCGCTGGCCCGGACGCGGCCGGAGTCGACGGCGGCCGTCCAGGTCAGGCTGCCGGTGGCCAGGGCGATCAAGGTGGGCGCGTCCATCTCGACCACATTTGGGGGGGTTCCCCGGGTATGGTGCGGCCCGGCGACGCACTGCACGGCGGCGTAGGGCGGGACCCGGACCTCGACGGAGCGTCCGGGGGCGAGCTCGGCGAGCCGGTCGAGCAGTTCCCGCACGGCGCCGCGCAGGACCGGCCGGGCCGGTTCGGCGCCCGCGGCGTGCGCGGCCAGCGCGGTGTCGAGCGCGGCGCGGCGCAGGTCGGCGGGGTCGTCGCCGCCGGTGTGGGGAGGCAGACCGAGGGCGGCGCGCTGCTCGTCGAGGACGTCCCGGGTGAGCTGTTGTCGCGGCATCGGGACCGACGCTACCGGGTCGCCGGCCGGGGCCGCGATGCGGACTTGGGCCCGCGGACGCCCGCAACCCGGTAAAAATGTGACGGTTTGTCGAGTGGCGGTTTGTCGATACGAGGCGGTACGGATCACGGCACGGCGGACGCGGGGGCGCGGACCGGGGCGGCGCCCCGGACGGCGGACGGAGCAGGAGACGGGGGGCATGCCGGGGCGAGGCCCGGCGCGACGACACGGAGGTTCGCAAGATGGCCGAGGCGCTGCCCCTGCAGCCCGGTGATCCGCGACGAATCGGCGGCCACGAGATCATCGGCCGGCTGGGCGTGGGCGAGCAGGGCACGGTGTTCCTCGGCCGGGACGCGGCCGGGCGCTCCGTCGCGGTGAAGCTGCTGCACCTGCGGCTGAGCGGGGAGCCGGCGGCCCGGTCGCGGTTCACCGGCGCGCTGGCGCCGGCGCGGCGGGTGACGGGCCCGTGCACCGCGGCGATCCTGGACGCCGACGTCGAGGGCGACCGCCCGTTCGTGGTCGGCGAGTTCGTGGACGGCCCGTCGCTGCAGCAGCTGGTCGAGGAGGAGGGGCCGCGCGCCGGCGCGGTGATGGAGCGGCTGGCCGCGGGCATCATGATCGCGGTCGCGGCGGCGCACCGGGCCGGGGCGGCGCACCACGACCTCAAGCCGCGCAACGTGCTGCTGGGCCGGGACGGCCCGATGGTGACGGACCTGGGCGTGACCCGCGCGCTGGAGGCGGTGTGCGCGACGCCGACCGGCCGGGTCAGCGACGATCCTGCGTACAAGGCGCCCGAGCAGCTCAGCGGCATCGGCATCGGACCGGCCGCGGACGTGTTCGCCTGGGCCGTCACGCTGCTGTTCGCGGCCTCGGGCGCGTCGCCGTTCGGGGAGGGCTCGCCGTCGGAGGTCATGCAGCGGGTCGTGTACGACGACCCGGACCTGTCGGCGCTGCCCGGATCGCTGCGGGACGTGGTCGCCGACGCGCTGGCCAAGGACCCGGAGAGCCGTCCCGCCGCCACGGAGATCCTCGATCGGCTGCTGGGCGAGAGCGGAACGTTGACGTCCCGGATGCCGCCCTCGCTGGTGTCCGAGGCGCGGGAGCTGCTGCGCGCGCCCCTGCCGTCCGTGGTCACCTCGCCTGAGGTGCTTCCCCTGCAGCTGCCGCCTCCCACGGAGGCCCCCACGGCCGTGCAGCCGCCACCCCCTGCGGCCGTGCCACCACCGCCCCCTGCGGCCGTGCCACCACCGCCTCCCGCGGCCGTGCAGCCGCCGCCTCCTGTGGCGCCTGAGGCGGTGCCGGCGGGGTTCGGTGCTGTTGGGGGCGCCGCCGTGCACGTGCCGGTGCGGGACGACTTCGGCGGGGACGCGACGCAGGCGCTGCCGCCCCTGGCCGCCATCCCGGCGCCGTCGTCCGTCGAGGACACGGCGACGGACATGACCGCGCCCACGCCCCACCTGATCCCCGGCCTGGAGCCGCAGGACGACGACCAGCACGACGCGAAGCACAACCCCACGGCGATCCTGCGGCTGGAGCCCGAGCCGGAGCGTCCGTCACTGGCCTCGCGCCTGCCCAGGCTGCCGGGAGGGCGGTCGCTGCCGCGTCCGAGCAACCATGTGCTGGGCGTGGCGCTGTCGCTGGTCATCGGCGTGCTGGTGGGCATCGCGATCATCGCGCTGGTGCTGTGGCCGCAGTTCCGCGGCGACTCGGCGGAGGACCCGCAGCGGGCCGATCCGGCGGCCCGCGCCGCCGACGACCGTCCGGTCACCGCGATTCCGCCGGCGTTCGCGGGCGCCTGGCGGGGAACGGCGATCAACGCGTCGCGCGGAGCGCAGTTCCCGATCGAGGTGAACTTCGAGGCCGGGGCGACGTCCGCCCGCGCCTTCTACCCGCGGGAACGCTGCTCGGGGACGCTGACGCTGACGCAGGGCACCAACCGGACGCTGCGCATGGCGCTGACCATCGCCAAGCCGTGCACCAGCGGAAACGTGCAGATCACCCGGCAGCAGGACGGCACGTTGCAGTACGTGTGGACGAGCCCGAGCGGTAAGGCGACCTATCACGCCCGTCTCGCCCGGGGGTGAGAGCAGGAAAATCGCCGTGCGCACCGGCTGACCAGTTTCAGCCTAATTACCGGTTTTTTCGGTGAATTACAGGGCGTTCTCCAATAAAGTACCGGCTTGTCGACGCGCCCCGATCTTGGCCACGGGGGCCACGGGCGCGTCGCAGGCAAAGGAGACCCGGTGCGCCCTGTCCCCCCACGAAGATTTCTCGTCACCGGTGCGGTCACGGCCGGTCTGGTCGTCGTCGCCGCGCCGCTCTCCCTGGCCGCCGTCCCCGATCCCGTCCGGGTTCAGGTCACGGCCGCGCAGGGCACCCCCGTTCCGGGCAAGTACATCGTCACGCTCAAGGACGGCACCTCGGCGGCCACCACCGCCGGCCAGGTGAACGCGGGGTCGGTCCAGCGGTTCGGGGGCGCGCTCAACGGCTTCGCCGCCAAGCTCAGCGCCGCGCAGCTGGACAAGCTGCGCCGCAACCGCAACGTCGTCGCGATCGAGCAGGACCAGATCTACCGGGCCAGCACCACGCAGAACTCCCCCACGTGGGGCCTGGACCGCATCGACCAGCGCAAGCTGCCGCTGTCGAAGTCCTATTACTACAAGAACACCGGCAGCGGCGTGAACGCCTACGTCATCGACACCGGGATCGCCTGGTCGCACCCGCAGTTCGAGGGCCGCGCCAAGTCGGTCTGGAAGGCCCCGGCCTTCTCCGACGGCTGGGACTGCAACGGGCACGGCACCCACGTGGCGGGCACGATCGGGTCCAAGACCTACGGGGTGGCCAAGAAGGTCAACCTGCGGTCGCTGCGCGTGCTGGACTGCGAGGGCTTCGGCGAGCTGTCCGACGTCATCGCCGCCGTCGACTGGACGCGGAAGAACGCCGTCAAGCCCGCGGTCGCCAACCTGTCCCTGGGCGGCCCCAAGTCCACCGCGCTCAACACCGCCATGACGAACCTGTCCAAGTCGGGCGTCTTCGTCGCCGTCGCGGCGGGCAACGAGAACCAGAACGCCTGCAACACCTCCCCGGCCAGCGCCGGCTGGGTGCAGGCGGTCGGCGCGACCACCATCTACGACAACCGCGCCACCTTCTCCAACTACGGGTCCTGCGTGGACATCTTCGCGCCCGGCTACGGCATCAAGTCGACGTGGCCCGGCGGCGGCACGGCGTCGCTGTCCGGCACGTCCATGGCGTCCCCGCACGTCGCCGGGGCGGCGGCGCTGTACCTGCAGTCGCACCGCGGCGCCACGTTCCCGACCGTGCAGAAGTGGCTGAACGACAACTCCACCAAGAGCCGCCTCAAGCGCATCCCGAGCGGCACGCCCAACCGGCTGCTCTACAAGGGCACCGCTTGACCGTCGCAGTACCGCGGCTTGGGACCCCTGCCCGCCCGGGCAGGGGTCCCGCTGCGCGTGCCGCCGACGCGCTACGCTGCGGGGCGGCGGTCCGTCTTGTCTCGCAGTCCCGGCCATCCCAGGTTTCCCTTGGGTCTAATCTTGGCCAAGAACCGACCGGTTCCTTACAGTAGCCTTCGCCCACTGGGGTGGGCATGATCGCAAACCGATCGGCAGGCTGGCCGAGCCAGCCGAATCCCGCGGCCGTACTACGGCACGGGAACCGGGGACCCAAACGCCGGGCGGCCAGCCAGGTCACGTCGGCACCGGGGTGAATTCGCGGCCCCGCCGCGATAGGGCGGACTCCCGGCCCGAACCCGTCAGCTAACCCGGTAGGCGTCACAGGAGAGGAGACGACGTGGAGAGCCCGAGCTCCACCCGCCCCCGTCATGCCGCGCGGACGCGGCGCCCCGTCTTGGCTCTCGCCGTCGCCGCGGCGGCCGTCTTGGTGACGTCGGCGGGCACGGCGCCCGCCCAGGCGGACCCGGGTGACACCGGCCGGATGAGCAAGCTGAACAGGCAGATCGCCCAGCTCGACAAGGCGTACGGCGGCGACCTGGCCAAGCTCAAGGACGCCCAGTACGGCATCCAGAAGGCCCAGCAGAAGCAGCGCCTGCTCCAGCGGGACCTCGACGGCGCGCGCACCCTGGTGGCGCAGATGGCCGCCTCCCAGTACATGACGGGCACCACCGACCCGGCCGTGGCGGTGCTGGCCAGCGACGACCCCGACAACGTGCTCAACAACGCCAGCCTGGCCAGCCACGTGGCGTCCAACCAGGCCGCCAAGGTGCGCCAGATCGAGCAGCTGGTGACCGAGCAGAAGAAGGCGCGCGAGGAGTACCAGAAGAAGGTCGACGAGCTGGAGAAGGACATCGCGGAACTGCGCTCGCAGAAGCGCAAGGTCCAGGCGATGATCAAGAAGTTCAAGCCCGAGTCCCCCAGCTCCGGGATGGGCGGGGTCACCCCCCGCATGCTGAAGGTCAAGAACACCATCGACATCGAGTTCGGCCCGTTCCCGATCATCGGCTGCGTGCGGATGACCGGCGACCCGCAGGACCACGCCACCGGGCGCGCCTGCGACTTCATGGTCAGCACCGGCGGCACGATGCCGTCGTCGAGCGGCAAGTCCCTCGGCGACCGCACGGCCGAGTACGCCGTCGCCAACGCCAACCGCCTGGGCATCAAGTACGTGATCTGGCGGCAGCGCATCTACGACATGCGCAGCCCCGGCTGGCGCACCATGGAGAACCGCGGCGGCGTCACCGCCAACCACTACGACCACGTCCACATCTCGGTGTTCTAGGGGAGCCCGGCCTGTCCACTCACATGGGGTTCCACTGTTCGCACTGCGGACGGCACCACGACGAACTGCCGATGGCCTTCGCCGCACCGGCCCCGGACTACTGGGCCCCCGAGTTCGCGGCCGACCCCGCCAGCGAGCTGACCTCCGACACCTGTGTGATCAAAGGTCAGGCGTTCTTCGTCCACGGGCTGATCGAGATCCCCGTGGTCGACAGCGGCGAGATCTTCAGCTGGGGCGTCTGGGTGTCGCTCAGCCAGGACAACTTCACCCGCGCCCTGAAGCTCTGGGACACCCCGGGCAGGGAGGGCGAGCCCGCCTACTTCGGCTGGCTGTCCACGGAACTGACGCTCTACTCCCCCACGACGATCAATCTCAGGACCAACCTGCACACCCGCCCGGTCGGCGAACGCCCGTCCATCGAGCTGGAACCCACCGACCACCCGTTGGCGGTCGAGCAGCGCTCGGGGATCACGCGGGCCCGCGTTCAGCAGATCGCCGAGACCCTGCTCCACCCCGAAGCAAGGTAACCGCAACAACCCGCCGCCGGACGGACGTTCCGAGCACAAGAGACGGCGAAGGCCGCCGTCCGCTCGCGGCGGGCCGGCGGCCTTCTCGGGTGTGACGGTCAGTCGTTGGCGTAGCTGGGGACGATGTGCTCGTGCGTCTCGCGCAGTTCGGCGAGCGGGATGGAGAACAGCTCCTGCGGCTGCCCGTCGGCCCCCCGCGCGGAGATGTGGAGCGAATCGCCGCCCGTGACGCCGAGCTGGGTGACCGGGACCCCGGCGGCCTCGCACAGCGCCGCCAGGCGGCCCTCGGAGCCCGGACGGACGGCCACCACGGCGCGGGCCACCGACTCGCTGAACAGCGACACGAACGGGTCGCCGGGCAGCGTGATCTGGGCGCCCAGGCCGCCGCGCAGGCACGACTCCACCAGCGCCTGCGACAGGCCGCCGTCGGACAGGTCGTGCGCCGCCGACAGCAGGCCCTCACGGGCCGCCGCGACCAGCACCGAGGCCAGCGCGACCTCCGCGGGCAGGTCGACCTTGGGCGGCAGACCGCCCAGGTGCCCGTAGACGACGTGCGCCCACTCCGAGCCGCCGAACTCCTCGCGGGTCTGGCCCAGCAGCGCCAGCGTGGCGCCCTCGCTGCTGAACGCGATGCCGACGCGGCGCCGCACGTCGTCGTGCACGCCCAGCACGCCCACGACCGGCGTCGGGTTGATCGGCGTGGTGCCGGTCTGGTTGTAGAAGCTGACGTTGCCGCCGGTGACCGGGGTGCCCAGGTAGCGGCAGGCGTCCGCCAGCCCCTCGACGGCGCGGGCGAACTGCCACATCACGCCCGGGTCCTCGGGGGAACCGAAGTTCAGGCAGTTGGTGACCGCGAGCGGGCGGGCGCCGGTGGCGGCGACGTTGCGGTACGCCTCCGACAGGGCCAGCTGCGCGCCCGAGTACGGGTCGAGGCGGGTGTAGCGGCCGTTGCCGTCCAGCGACAGGGCGATGCCCAGGCCCGACTCGTCGTCCACCCGCAGCACGCCGGCGTCCTCGGGCATGGCCAGGACGGTGTTGCCCAGCACGTACCGGTCGTACTGCGAGGTCACCCACGTCTTGCTCGCCAGGTTCGGCGACCCGGCGAGCCACAGCACGGTGCGGCGCAGCTCGTCGGCGGTGGACGGGCGGGTCAGCCGTCCCGGGGTGTCGGACTGCAGCGCGGCCAGGTCCGCCGGGGGCTCGTACGGCCGCTGGTAGACCGGGCCCTCGTCGGCGGCGGTGCCCGGCGGAATGTCGACGATCTTCTCGCCGCGCCAGGTCATCACCAGCCGGCCGGTGTCGGTGACCGCGCCGATCACGGTGGCGGGGATCTCCCACTTGGCGCAGATCTCCAGGAACCGGTCGACCTTCGCGGGCTCGACCACCGCCATCATGCGCTCCTGCGACTCGCTCATGAGGATCTCCTCAGGGCGCAGGGTCGCGTCGCGCAGCGGGACGGAGTCCAGCTCGACGTGCATGCCGCCGGTGCCCGCGGCCGCCAGCTCGGTGGTGGCGCACGACACCCCGGCCGCGCCGAGGTCCTGGATGCCGACCACCAGGTCCTCGCGGAACAGCTCCTGGCAGCACTCGATCAGCAGCTTCTCCATGAACGGGTCGCCGACCTGCACGCTGGGCCGCTTGGCCTGCGACTCCTCGTCGAAGGTGGCCGAGGCCAGCACCGAGGCGCCGCCGATGCCGTCGGGCCCGGTGCCCGCGCCGAACAGGATCACCCGGTTGCCCGGGCCGGGCGCGACGGCCCGCTTGATGTCCTCGTGCTTCATCACGCCCACGCACAGGGCGTTGACGAGGGGGTTCTGCGCGTAGCAGGGGTCGAAGACGGTCTCGCCGCCGATGTTGGGCAGGCCGAGGGAGTTGCCGTAGCCGCCGATCCCGGCCACCACGCCGGGCAGCACCCGCTGGGTGTCGGGGGCGTCGGCGGGCCCGAACCGCAGCGAGTCCATGACCGCGACCGGCCGGGCGCCCATCGACATGATGTCGCGGACGATGCCGCCGACGCCGGTCGCCGCGCCCTGGTACGGCTCGACGTAGGACGGGTGGTTGTGCGACTCGACCTTGAACGTCACCGCCCAGCCGTGGCCGATGTCGACCACGCCCGCGTTCTCGCCCATGCCGACCAGCAGCGCGTCGCTCTCGGGCGCCTTCTCGCCGAACTGGCGCAGGTGCACCTTGGAGCTCTTGTAGGAGCAGTGCTCGCTCCACATCACCGAGTAGATCGCCAGCTCGGCGGAGGTGGGACGGCGGCCGAGGATCTCGCGGACCCGCCGGTACTCCTCCTCCTTCATGCCCAGCTCGGCGAACGGCTGCGGCCGGTCGGGGGTGGCCGCGGCGATCTCGACGGTGTCGGTGACGGGCTCGTCCGGCGGGGTCATCTCGGTGGCCAGCTTGGGCCGCGTCGGGCCGGCGAGGCCGGGCTGCGGGCCGGTCGTCTCGGCGGTCTCGACCGTCGGGACGGCCTCGGCGTACTGGAAGGGCTCGTCCTGCTCGTACGCCCGCTGCTCGCCGGGGACGGCGCGGTCCGGCGCGGTCCGCTCGGGCGACGGCTGCTCGGCGGCCAGCGCCCTGGCGAACGCCGCGGCCGCGTCCTGCGTCACCGCGACCTGCGGCGGCCCGGCCGGCACGGCGGGCTGCGGGCCGGTCGGGAACTCGCCGCCGACCGCGGGCTGCGGCCCGGTCGAAGGGCCGTCCTGGACGACCGGCTGCGGACCCGTGCCGGGCCCCTCCGGCGCGACGACCGGCTGCGGCCCACTGTCGACGGCGGGCAGCGGCCCCGTGGGCGGCCCCTGCGGCACCGGCGGCTGCGGGGCAACGTCCGGGCCGGGCTCCGCGCCCACGGCGGGCAGCGGCCCCGTGGGCGGCCCCTGCGGCACCGGCGGCTGCGGGGCAACACCCGGGCCGGGCTCGGCGCCCACGGCGGGCAGCGGGCCCGTGCCGGGGCCGGGCTCGGCCGCCTCGTCGCGCGGCGCGTCCTCCTCCACGATCGCCTCGAACGCCGCCGTCACCGAGCCGCTGACGGGCTGCAGCTCGGGGTCGTCGGCGTCGGACTTCAGCCCGGCGAACCACTCGAACGTCGGCTCACCGGTGTCCTGGCGCGGGCCGGGGCCTCCGGCCGCGTCCTCGGGTCCGCCGCCCGGCGCCCGTTCGTCACGCTCGGTCATCCCGCTCCCCTCCGGGGCCCCCTGGTTCTCGTTCGTCCACCGCTCGTCGCTCATGTCCTGCCCCCGCTCGCGCGCGCCGCCGTCGTCACGCGTTGACCAGCCTCTTGACGATCGAGGTGAAGAAGCCGAGCCCGTCGGTGGACGGCCCGGTCAGCGACTCCACGGCGTGCTCGGGGTGCGGCATGAGGCCCACCACGTTGCCCGCCTCGTTGCAGATCCCGGCGATGTCGCCGAGCGAGCCGTTGGGGTTGAGGTCGAGGTAGCGGGCCACGACGCGGCCGGTGTCCTCCAGCTCGGCGAGGGTGCGCTCGTCGGCGGTGTAGCGGCCGTCGCGGTTCTTCACCGGGATGACGATCTCCTGGCCGACCCGGTACTCGGTGGTCCAGGCGGTGTCGGCGTTGTCGACGCGCAGCCGCTGGTCGCGGCACACGAAGTGCAGGCCGGCGTTGGGCAGCAGCGCGCCCGGCAGCAGGTGCGACTCGCACAGCACCTGGAAGCCGTTGCAGATGCCCAGGACCGGCAGCCCGCCCTTGGCGGCGTCGACGATCTCGGACATCAGCGGTGCGAACCGGGCGATGGCGCCCGCGCGCAGGTAGTCGCCGTAGGAGAAGCCACCGGGCAGCACGACCGCGTCCACCCCCCGCAGGTCGTGGTCGGCGTGCCAGAGCGCGACGGGTTCGGCCCCGGCCAGCCGTATGGCGCGTGCCGCGTCACGGTCGTCCAGGGAACCAGGGAAGGTGATGACCCCCACCCGGGCAGCGTCCATCTGTTCGTCTTCCTCCGCAATGAGGGCGGCCAAGGTACTCGGGGACCCGGGCGCCGTCGATGCCGCCCGGCTCGGGGGTCCGGGGGCCGAGGGTCACCCCCCGGGCGAACACCGCGGCGCTGACGAAGCCGTCCGCGGGTGACGAGCGGGTCGCCCGTCTCGGCGGTTCCGCCCCGCCGATCACCCGATGCACGTCGGTTCGGGAGTCGCCTCCCGGGTGAGCACGGCGGGCCTTCGGCGCAGCCGCCCGGGAGGGCGGTGAGCACGGGGGACCGCAGTACTCGGTGGTCCGGGGGTCGCCCCCCGGGTGGACATGACGGGCCTCCGGCGCAGCCGCCCCGAAGGGCGGCGAGCACGGGGAACCGCCTCGACGCACGCCCCTAATCTACCCGGCACTTCGTGCGAGCTGTCGTTCGAGGCGGCGGACCAGGGCTCCGTCCTGCCAGGTCAGCCGCTTGCGCAGGTGGACGACGGTGCCCCGGTCGGGGCCGGCGTCGATGCTGAGGTCGTCCACCAGCGCGCGCATGATCCTAATGCCGCGCCCCGATTCGGACAAATCGCCCAGATCCTCTTGGGGTGCCGGGCGGCGCGGACCGTGTCCCCAGTCCTTGATCCGCAGCACGCAGGTGCCGTCGTCCACCCATCCCGCGACCTCGAACTCGGCGCCCGCGCGGGCGTGCTGGACCACGTTGGTGCACGCCTCGGAGGCGGCCACCAGGACGTCGGCGACACAGTCCTCGGCCACGCCCAGTCCGCGCAGTGCGTCCCCCACCACCCGGCGGATCACCGGGATGCTCAGTGCCTCCCGGGGCATCGCGAGCGAGAGCTTCATGTCCACCCGGTCACCTCGTGTCATCCCCAGGCCCCCCTGGTCGACCCCGGACCCGGACCGCGCTCGACGTACTCAATCGGACCTAAGACTTCCCCGGCGGAAACTTCCGTAATCGTTATACTGGCCGGACTTTTCATGAACTCCACGTGGCCGCGACGACCGATTCGCCCCCGCCGGCGCCGGGACGTCGGCCGAGCGTGGCGGCCCTGCGGGTGCCTCTCGGGCACCTCGGGAGCACCCTTTACCACGCCACTTCGAATTGGAACGCGCCAGAATGCGGACGCGCCGCGACCGCGTCCCCCGTGGAATTCCCACTCACATTCCCCGCTGACCGAAGGCGGCCATACCGGGCCCCGAGATCCCCGCGCAGGGCACCCTGCCGTCACACAGCGTAACCGCTCGCGGGCGGTCACGGGTGCCGGTCAGCCGTCCTGTCAGCTGTCCTGTCAGTCGTCCTGGAGGACGCGGACCTCGTAGGTCTCGATGACGGGGTTGGCGAGCAGGGTGTCGGCGATCTGGCGGACGCGCTCCACGGCGGCCTCGTCGGCGGGGCCGTCCAGCTCCACCTCGAAGCGCTTGCCCTGGCGGACGGCGGTCACGCCGTCGAACCCGAGCTGCGGCAGCTTGCGCGCGATCGCCTGGCCCTGGGGATCGAGGATTTCCGGCTTGAGCATGACGTCGACGACGACCCGCGCCACGAGTGCCCCCTCACTGATCTGGGCTTTCACTGTCGCGTTGAAGCGTACGGCACCATTACTCCCGACAGGTCACGCCCCCGAGCCAGCGCGGAGCCGTCCGATGAACGTCGAGGAGCTGTCACCCCCCGAACGCCGTCTGTGGAAGGCGTTCCCCCGCGGGGAGTCGGTCGATCTGTCCAGCGGCGATCCCGGCTACGACGACCCCGGGCAGGCCGAACGGTGGGGCGGCGACCGGGTGATCCGGGCCGAGGTGCTGGTGGCGCTGCTGGTGGGCGCGGTCGATCCGGAGCCGGGGCAGGTGGCGGCGGTACGGCTGACCGGCGCGCGGATCGTCGGGCCGCTCAACCTGGGGCACGCCGAGGTGACGGTTCCGCTGGCGCTGACCCGCTGCGCGTTCGACGAGGCCCCGCACCTGTACTGGGCGAGCATGAACAGCGTCCACCTGATGGGCTGCCGCCTGCCCGGGCTGGTGGCGTCCGGCACCCGGGTGGACGGGCACCTGTGGCTGGAGGGCAGCCGGATCTCCGGCGGGCTGTGGCTGGACGGCGCGCACATCACCGGCATCCTCAACATGTCGGGCGTGCACCTGGCCAACCCGGGCGGGGACGCGCTGCTGGCCGACCGGCTCACGGTCGACGCCAACGTCTACTGCGACCAGGGGTTCGCCGCCAACGGCGAGGTGCGGCTGCCGGGCGCCCGGGTCGGCGGGCAGCTGATCTTCCGGACGGCGCGGCTGCACAACCCGTCGGGCGCCGCGCTGTACGCCAGCCGCCTGGACGTGGCCGCCAACGTGTTCTGCGACGGCGGGTTCGCCGCGCGCGGCGAGATCCGGCTGCGCGGGGCGCGGGTGGGCGGCTACCTGTCGTTCGTGGGCGCCGAGCTGTCGCATCCCGAGCGGACCGCGCTGAACGCCGACGACCTCCAGGTGGAGACCGACGTCTACTGTTCCGACGGCTTCTCGGCGACGGGCGCGGTGAGCTTCGCGGGGGCGCGGGTGTCGGGCCAGCTCAACCTGCGCGACGCCAGGCTGCGCAACGAGAACGGCACCGCGCTGAACCTGGAGCGCCTACAGGCCGAGGAGGTGCTGCTGCGTCCGTCCGAGCAGGTCGAGGGCGTGGTGGATCTGGCGTACGCGCGCATCAACCTGTTGCGCGACGACCCGGCGACGTGGCCCGCGCGGCTGCAGCTGGACGGCCTGCAGTACGAGAACCTGGACCCGCCGCTGGACGCCCGGCAGCGCCTGGAGTGGCTGCGTCGCGACACCGACGGCTACCAGCCGCAGCCCTACGAGCGGCTCGCCCAGACCTACCGGGCGCTGGGCCTGGACGCCGACGGGCGCACGGTGCTGCTGGCCAAGGCCCGGGACCGCCGCAGGACCCAGGGCGTCCCTCGCAAGATCATCGGCTGGCTGCAGGACATCCTGGTCGGCTACGGCTACCGCCCGTTCCGGGCGATGAGCTGGCTGGCCGGGCTGCTGGCATTCGGCACGATCGTGTTCTCGACCAACCACCCGCCGATCCTCAACGAGGACGACCACCCGCACTTCAACGCCTTCCTCTACACCCTGGACCTGCTGCTGCCGGTCGGCGACCTGGGGCAGGAACGGGTGTTCGCGCCCAAGGGCATCTACCAGTGGATCGCCAATCTGCTGGTCGCGGCGGGGTTCGTCCTCGGCCTGACGGTGGCCGCCGGAGCCACCCGCGCCCTGTCCCGCGAGTGAGTCCTTTTCGTTATCTATCGCGTGTTTTGTCACGCTTTGTAGGAGTGATCGTCACGCATAATCGCGACGGAGACGGGGAAGCGGCCGACGGGTAGAAAACAGCCGAACCAGGGCTTGCGCCCCCGGGAGTGATGTCTGCCACGATGGCTTTGCGGCATTCGTCCCTTACCTGGGGCGGCGTGCCACAGACGCCGGCCGGCGTGCGGCGACCCCGCGTTCCGGCCCCGATCGAGGAGTGACATCGATGGCGATCGACTCCGCGCGCGGCGCGCCCGACGTCAACGAGCTCGCCGAACCCGAGCTCATCCAGCTGCTCACCCCGGAGGGAGAGCGCGTCGAGCACCCCGACTACCCCCTGGACCTGACGCCCGAGCAGGTCCGCGGCATGTACCGCGACCTGGTGATCGTCCGGCGGATCGACCTGGAGGCGGTGGCGCTCACCCGCCAGGGCGAGCTGGGCATCTGGGCCTCGCTGCTCGGCCAGGAGGCCGCGCAGATCGGCTCCGGGCGGGCGCTCGGCGAGCACGACATGGTGTTCCCCACCTACCGCGAGCACGGCGTGGCCTGGTGCCGCGACGTCGACCCGCTCAAGCTGCTCGGGCTGTTCCGCGGCGTGAACAACGGCGGCTGGGACCCGGCGGAGCACAACTTCCACCTCTACACGATCGTGATCGGCAGCCAGACGCTGCACGCGACCGGCTACGCCATGGGCGTCCAGCGCGACGGGGTGCTGGGCACGCCCAACGCGGGCGCGACCATCGCCTACTTCGGCGACGGCGCCACCTCGCAGGGGGACGTGAACGAGTCGTTCGTGTTCGCCTCGGTGTTCAACGCGCCCATCGTGTTCTTCTGCCAGAACAACCAGTGGGCCATCTCCGAGCCCCTGGAGAAGCAGTCGCGCATCCCCCTGTTCCGGCGCGCGCAGGGCTACGGCTTCCCCGGCCTGCGGGTGGACGGCAACGACGTGTTCGCCTGCCTGGCCGTGACGCGCAAGGCGCTGGAGGCGGCCCGGACGGGCCAGGGCCCGACGCTGATCGAGGCGTACACCTACCGGATGGGCGCCCACACCACCACCGACGACCCCACGCGCTACCGCCTCAAGGCCGAGGAGGAGGCGTGGAAGCTCAAGGACCCGATCGAGCGGGTCAAGGCGTACCTGGTGCGCGGCGACCTGGCCGACGCCGCCTTCTTCGACGAGATCGACGCCGAGGCCAAGCAGGTCGCGGCGGACCTGCGCAGGGCGTGCCTGGCGCTGCCCGACCCCGGGCCGACGGAGATCTTCGCCAACGTCTACGCCGACACCCACCCGCTGATGACCGAGGAGCAGGAGCAGTTCGCCGCCTACCTGGCGTCCTTCGAGGAGGTGTCGTCGTGACGACCGAGACCACCCGCACCGCCGCGACGCCGGCCACCGGGACGCTGACGCTGGCCAAGGCGCTGAACGAGGGCCTGCGCAAGGCCATGGAGAACGACCCCAAGGTCCTGGTGATGGGCGAGGACGTCGGCAAGCTCGGCGGCGTCTTCCGGGTCACCGACGGCCTGCAGAAGGACTTCGGCGAGGAGCGGGTGATCGACACGCCGCTGGCCGAGTCGGGCATCGTCGGCACCGCGATCGGGCTGGCGCTGCGCGGCTACCGGCCGGTCGTGGAGATCCAGTTCGACGGGTTCGTGTTCCCCGCCGCCGACCAGATCATCACCCAGCTGGCGAAGATGCGGATGCGGTCGCTGGGCGCGCTGAGCCTGCCGGTGGTCGTGCGGATCCCGTGCGGCGGCGGCATCGGCGCGGTGGAGCACCACAGCGAGTCGCCCGAGGTGTACTTCACGCACACCGCCGGGCTGCGGGTGGTGGCCTGCTCCAACCCGGCCGACGCGTACACGATGATCCAGCAGTCGATCGCCTCCCCCGACCCGGTGATCTTCTTCGAGCCCAAGCGCCGCTACTGGGACAAGGCCCCGGTCGACGTCGCCGCCGCCCCCGAGAGCTGGACGCCGCTGCACCGCGCCCGCGTCGTCCAGCCGGGCGAGGACGTCACGGTGCTGGCGTACGGGCCGATGGTGAAGACCTGCCTGGAGGCCGCGGCGGCGGTCGCCGAGGAGGGCCGGTCGCTGGAGGTCGTCGACCTGCGCTCGCTGAACCCGCTGGACATCGACGTGGTGGTCGCGTCGGTGGAGCGCACCGGCCGGTGCGTGGTGGTGCACGAGGCGCCGGTGTTCTCCGGGTACGGCGCCGAGCTGGCCGCGCGGATCACCGAGCGCTGCTTCTACCGGCTGGAGGCGCCGGTGCTGCGGGTGGGCGGGTTCTCCACCCCGTACCCGCCGTCCCGGCTGGAGGAGCACTACCTGCCCGACCTGGACCGGGTGCTGGACGCGGTCGACCGGACGTTCGCGTGGTAGGGGTCATGAGCAGCGAGGTCAAGCAGTTCAAGCTGCCCGACGTGGGCGAGGGCCTGACCGAGGCCGAGATCGTCAAATGGCACGTGGCGCCGGGCGACCGGGTCGAGGTCAACCAGACGATCGTGGAGATCGAGACCGCCAAGGCGATCGTGGAGCTGCCCTGCCCGTTCGAGGGCGTGGTGACGGGCCTGCTGGTCACCGAGGGCGAGACGGTGGACGTCGGCACCCCGATCATCTCGGTGGACGTCTCCGGCGGCGACCCCGCGCCCGCCGCCGCTCCCGAGGCGGAGCAGCGTGCCGAGGCGTTGAAGGAAGACCTGGTGCCGGCCCCGGACGAGCCGGGCATGGTGCAGCCGGACGAGCCCAAGCGCCAGCCGGTCCTCGTCGGGTACGGGGTGAAGCCGGGGGCGACCAAGCGCCGTCCGCGCAGGCACACCGCGCCCGCGGCGGCACCCCAGGCACCCCAGGCACCCCAGGCACCCCAGGCACCCCAGGCGCCCCAGGCGCCTCAGCGCAACGGTCGTCCACAGCCTGTGGACAAGCGCGTCCTGGCCAAGCCGCCCGTGCGGAAGATGGCCAAGGACCTGGGCGTGGACCTGGCGGCGGTCACGGGGACGGGCCCGGCCGGGTCGATCACCCGTGACGACGTCCAGGCCGCCGCCGCGACCGCCGTCCAGCCGCGCGTTCCGGCCGTGCCGCAGGCGCCCGCGCCGGTCCTGCGAGGCGAGGAGGAGCGGATCCCGGTCCGGGGCGTGCGGCGCAGCACGGCGGCGGCGATGGTCGGTTCGGCGTTCACCGCGCCGCACGTCACCGAGTGGCTCCAGGTCGACATGACCGCCACCATGGACGCGGTGCGGCGGCTGCGGGAGCTGCCCGAGTTCGCCGGGGTGAAGGTGTCGCCGCTGCTGCTGGTTGCCAAGGCGCTGCTGATCGCCGTCCGGCGGCACCCGATGGCCAACTCCTCCTGGGCCGGCGAGGGCGACACAGCCGAGATCGTCGTCAAGCCGTACGTGAACCTGGGGATCGCCGCGGCCACGCCGCGCGGCCTGCTGGTGCCCAACATCAAGGACGCGCACGCCAAGTCGCTGCCGGAGCTGGCGCGGGCGCTGAACGAGCTGGTCGACACGGCCCGCGCGGGCAAGGCGTCCCCGGCCGACCTGACCGGCGGCACGATCACCATCACCAACGTCGGCGTCTTCGGCGTCGACGCGGGCACCCCGATCCTGACGCCCGGCGAGGCGGCCATCCTCGCCATCGGCCAGGTGCGGGACATGCCGTGGGTGCACCAGGGCGAGCTGGCGGTCCGCAAGGTCGCCACGCTGGCGCTGTCGTTCGACCACCGCATCATCGACGGCGAGCTGGGCTCGAAGGTGCTGCGGGACGTCGGCGACATGCTGGAGGACCCGCTGCACATGCTCGCCTGGTCCTGACGCGCTCAACGGAGGCCGGGGCGTGGCGAACGCCCCGGCCTTCGCGCGTCAGTTCACGGGGACGTTGTCGACCTTGCCGAAGAGGCCCGCGTTGAAGGTGACCGTTCTGACGTTGCCGGGCGGCGCGGGCAGGTAGACGAAGCCGCGCGCCGGCTGCCCGACGCCCGTGCGGAACGTGGCGCGTCCCGGGTCGACGTAGGAGGCGTAGGCGCCGGGCGCGGCGGCTCCGATGCGTACGGCGCGGTAGACGTCCTTGCCGCCGGGCGCGCTCACGGAGAACGCGGTGAAGGCGCCTCCCGGGTAGTCCTGGTGCGGGTACGAGGCGTCCGGCGGGGTGTTCCCCGGGCCCTCGTTGACGATCTCGAACACGGCCACCAGGTAGGCGCCGTCGCGGTAGAACGGCTTGACGTTCAGCCGCCGTTTGGCCTGCCCGAACTGCCCGGTACGGCTGGCGACGGTGGTTCCGTCCTGCGCCCGGAACGTCCCGGGAGTCGCCGGCGGCGACGGAGACACCGACGCCGACGCGCTGGGCGTCGTGGACGGGGTGGACGTCGTGGTGCCGCTGCCCGGCCCCTGCCGCACCTTGTAGGAGATCTCCACGCGGCGGTTGCGGGCACGGGCGGCGGCGTCGCCGGAGCCGCCCTCCTTGGCGACGGGATCGGCCTTGCCCTTGCCGGTGGCCGTGTACCTGAACGTCCCGCCGAGCCGGTTCTTCAGCTCCTTCTCCACGGCCTGGGCGCGGCGCCGCGACAGGTCGAGATTCTGCGACTCGTTTCCGGCACCGTCGGTGTGGCCGTCGATGGCGATGGCGCGGTCGGTGGCGCTGACGTTCCGCTGGAGGTCGGCGGCCGCCTGGTCGAGCACCTGCTTGGCGCGGGCGGACGGCTTGTCGGAGCCGGAGTCGAACAGCACGTCCGCGCGCAGGCTCAGCGTCTCGTCGGCCGGGCCGGAGGTCACGTCCCGGACCTCGCCCTCGGTGATGCCGTAGAGGTCGGTGGCGCCGCCGCCCGGCGACGCCGTGGCCGTGGTGGAGGGGGACGCCGTGCCCGTGGGGGACGGGGTCGGGGTCGTCCCGGTCGGAACGGTGCCGACGCCGACGCCGAAGCCCGTCCCGGCGCCGGTCCCGGTCCCGGTTCCTGGGCCTGTGCCGGTGCCGGCGGTGACCGGGACCCCGGCGAACTCCCCGGCCGTCCCGGGCGTGATCACCGTGACGCGCTGGACGTCCTGCGGCAGCGGCGGGTACTCGACGGTCATCTCCTGGGCGGCGCCCACGGCGAGCTGTGACGGCTGCCCGCCCGTCAGCGGCCGGTAGAGCCTGCGGCCCACCGGGTCGAGCAGCGAGACGGCGAACGACATGGTGGTGCCCGCCCCGCCCGGCGGGGACGCGGTACCGCCGGTGGCCCCGGCCGAGGGGGTGGCGGACGCAAGCGGCGTGAGGGTCAGGCGCAGCACCGACCGGGTCGCCTGCCGTTCGACGCCCTTGATCTCGACGCGGGCGTGCAGCCCGTCCGCCCCGCCGAACCAGCCCTCCTTGACCATTCCGCCGCCCGTCGGCGGCGGCGTGGTCGGCGGGCCGCCGCCCGACGCGCGGGGCGGGTCCACCCTGGCGGCCGCGGGCCCGGAGTCGGAGCAGCCGGCGGTCATGATCAGCACAGCGGTCAACGGGACGGCCGATGAGAGGACGAATCTGCGCACCGTCATGGGGCCTTCCGCTTCCGACAGCGACTCAATCCCGGGACACCCTAGCGACGCCCACCCCCTCGGGCGACACCTCGGCACCGCCGGGTGAGGCCGCGCAGACTGACGGGGAACCGTTCCGGCGCCGCTCGGCAACAAGGGACGTACTGACCGGAAGCCGAGAGGCCCAGAATGAGCGAAAAGAGCCCGCCGGAGGCCGACGACGCCTCCGCGATCGAACGGTCCCGGAGCCATCCGGAGGCGTTCGCGGAGGTGTTCCGCCGCCACGCCCCCGACCTCAAGCGGTACGTCACCCGCAGGCTGGGACGCGACGCCGCCGAGGACGTGGTGGCCGAGACCTTCCTGAACGCGTTCCGGCAGCGCGACCGCTACGACCTGGCGCGACGCGACGCGCGGCCGTGGCTGTACGGGATCGCCACCAACCTGGTCCGCCGGTACGTCCGCGAGGAGGTGCGCCACCTGCGCGCCGCCGAGCGCACCGGCGCCGACCCCGTCACGGCGCCGTTCACCGAACGCAGCGACGAGCGGGTCAGCGCGCAGGCGCAGGGGCCGCGCCTGGCCGGGGCGCTGGCGTCGCTGCCCAAGGGGCACCGCGACGCGCTGCTGCTGGTGGCCTGGGGCGGCCTGACCTACCCCGAGGCCGCGCAGGCGCTGGGCGTGCGGGTCGGCACGGTGCGCTCGCGCATCAACCGGGCCCGCAAGAGGCTGCGCCGCGAACTCGGCGAGACCAACCCCACGCTGATCGTCAGGGAGGAGAAGGTCCATGGATGAGATGACCGTGCTCGAGCGGTTCCGCTCGGAGGTTCCGCGTCCGGGGACGGACGGCCTGCGCGCCGAGGAGGCGCGGCTGATGGCCGCGATCTCCGGGGCGGAGCCCGCGCCCGCCCGCCGCGCCCGTCGGGGCCGCGCCGACGGTCTGGGGCGCAGCCGTGGCCGTCTGGCGATCGGCCTGGCCGGGGGGGTGGCCGCCGCCGCGATCGCCGCCGGGGTCATGGCGGTGCCCGATGACGCCCCGGAGCCGGGCACCATCACGCACGTGATGCCCGTGGCCGCGTCCCAGGTGCTCACCCGGGCCGCCGACAACGCCACCAAGTTCCCCGAACTGCACCCCAGGCCCGGCCAGTACCTGGTGTTCGAGTCCCAGACGATGAATCCCGTCGAGTCGAACTCCGCCAAAGGCCACTCGCGTTACCTGGCCCGCGGCATTCGCAAGGTCTGGCTGCCCGTGGAGGGCGACTCGACGCGGGGCGTCATCGAGGGCAGGACGCTGGCGCCCAAGCCCTACCCGGGGTGGCCGATCCCGCCGGAGGCGCACCAGTCCGAGTCGAGCAGCGGCCCCGAGAAGCTCGCGGACTTCGACCACAGGGCCGAGTACCTGCGCAACGACTACGCCTACGTCAGCCGCCTGCCCACCGAGCCGCAGAAGATGTACGAGCACCTCTACACCCGTCTCGGCACGGGCCCGCAGGCCGACACCGAAGCCTGGCAGCGGGTCGGCGGCCTGCTGACGGAGGCGTACATGCCCGCGGCGCAGCGGGCCGCGCTGTTCCGGGCCGCCGCCGCGATCCCCGGCGTCACCACGATCGACGAGGCGGTGGACGCGGCGGGCCGGAAGGGCATCGCCGCCGCCAAGACCATCGGCGGCCGCCGGCACGAGTACATCTTCGACCGGCGCACCTACCGGTACCTGGGCGAGCGGGAGGTCGTCACCGACGCGGCCGAGGCCGAGGCTCCGGTCGGGAGTGTCCTGACGTCCACGGCCCAGCTGAGGGTCTCGGTCGCCGACCAGGCTCCCCGAGTGCACCCGTAGCGAACGCGGGCGGGCCCCGTCACCGTCGCCGGTGACGGGGCCCGCACCACTCCAGCCGGGAGGCGGAGGCCGGTGTCAGAAGGCGTCCTCGGGGAGGTCCATGACGTCGAGCGTCGTGGCCTCGGCGGCGGCGCGCTCGCCGGCCAGGCGCGGCAGCACGTTGGCGCAGAAGAACTGCGCCGAGGCCACCTTGCCCTGGTAGAACGCCTTGTCGGCGTCGGAGAGGTCACCGGCCAGCTTGGCCAGGGCGACCTCGGCCTGGCGGCACAGCAGCCAGGCCACCACCACGTCCCCGGCGGCCAGCAGCAGGCGGGTGGTGTTCAGGCCGACCTTGTACAGCTCGCGCGGGTTCTCCATGGAGGCCATCGCCCAGCCGATCATCGGCTGCAGGATGCCCTGGAAGTCCTCCAGGGCCCGGCCGAGGGCGGCGCGCTCGCTCTTGAGGCGGCCGTTGCCCGCCTCGCTGCCGGCGAACTCGCGGATCTGGTCGGCCAGCACGGTCAGCGCGGCGCCCTGGTCGCGCAGGATCTTGCGGAAGAAGAAGTCCTGGCCCTGGATCGCGGTGGTGCCCTCGTACAGGGTGTCGATCTTGGAGTCGCGGATGTACTGCTCGACCGGGTAGTCCTGCAGGAAGCCCGAGCCGCCGAAGGTCTGCAGCGAGTCCGAGCCGAGCAGGGCGTAGGCGCGCTCGGACCCGAAGCCCTTGACGATCGGCAGCAGCAGGTCGTTGATCTTCTCGGCCTGCTCGTCCTTGCGGCCCTCGTGCTCGGCGACCTGCACCGCGTCCTGGTAGGTGGCGGTGTACAGCACCAGCGCCCGCATGCCCTCGGCGTAGGACTTCTGCGTCATCAGGCTGCGCCGCACGTCGGGGTGGTGGGTGATGGTGACGCGCGGGGCGGTCTTGTCGGTCATCTGGGTCATGTCGGCGCCCTGGACGCGCTCCTTGGCGTACTCCAGCGCGTTCAGGTACCCGGTGGACAGGGTGGAGATGGCCTTGGTGCCGACCATCATCCGGGCGTGCTCGATGACCATGAACATCTGCCGGATGCCGTCGTGCACGCCGCCGACCAGGTAGCCGATGGCGGGGTGCTTCTCGCCGAAGGTCAGCTCGCAGGTCGTGGAGACCTTCAGGCCCATCTTCTTCTCGACGTTGGTGACGTACACGCCGTTGCGGTCGCCGAGCTCGCCGGTCTCCACGTCGACCAGGTACTTGGGCACCAGGAACATCGACAGGCCCTTGGTGCCCGGTCCGGCGCCCTCGGGACGGGCCAGGACCAGGTGGAAGATGTTCTCGGCCATGTCGTGCTCGGCCGAGGTGATGAAGCGCTTGACGCCCTCGATGTGCCAGGTGCCGTCGGGCTGCTCGACGGCCTTGGTGCGGCCCGCGCCGACGTCGGAGCCGGCGTCCGGCTCGGTCAGCACCATGGTGGAGCCCCACTGCCGCTCGATGGCCAGCTCGGCGAACCGCTTCTGCTCGGGCGTGCCGATGATGTGCAGCAGCCGGGCGAAGGCGGGGCCGCTGCCGAACATCCAGACGGCGGGGTTGGCGCCGAGCACCATCTCGGCGACCGACCAGATCAGCGAGCGGGGCGCGTTGGTGCCGCCGAGCTCCTCGGGCAGCTCCAGCCGCCACCACTCGGCGTCCATCCACGCCTTGAAGGACTTCTTGAAGCTCTCCGGCATGGTGACCGCGCCGGTGGCCGGGTCGAAGACCGGCGGGTTGCGGTCGGCGTCGGTGAAGGACTCGGCCAGCGGCCCGGAGGCCAGCCGCTCGACCTCTTCGAGGATGCTGCGGGCGGTGTCGGCGTCCACCTCGGCGAAGGGTCCGGTGCCGAGGACCTCGCCGCGTCCGAGGACCTCGAAGAGGTTGAACTCCAGGTCCCGGAGGTTGCTCTTGTAGTGCCCCATCGAAGCTCCTTGCCTTGGCCGGTGGTGGCGGCGGGCAACGACCCCGACCGACCTCCCGGGTGACGGTATGGCGTTCGTAACGTACTGGTCGGTAACACGTCTAATGCTACCCGCTGGTAACCAGTGCCAACCACACATTCCGAATGCGATTCCGGGGCACGGACCACAAGACACCGGGCAAGAACGTCGAAAAGTGATACAAATCACACGACGTCATCCGGTCGTCCGGAGAAGCGCCCATCGCGATCGCAAGGGGACGACCGGCGCCCGGCAAACCCTCCGCAGGCCCGGGGCCTCGCTCGTGGGCAAGCTTCCGACGAGGAGGTTCACGGCACCGCGCCGTCCGCCCGCCCGTTTCCCCGCCGGAGGCGGAACGCGCGGCGGCGCACCGGTGGCCGGACGCCGAACCGTCCGGGCGGGGGGTTCGAACGCCGGGCCGTGCTAAGGCAGGATCGGCTACCCGGCCGTCGTTTCCGTCGGTGACCCGGCGCCCGCAGCCGCACCCCGTACCCGACAAGGAGAACGCCAATGAACCCGACGGAGTCCCCGAGGCTCACCGTCATCGGCACCGGCTACCTCGGCGCCACCCACGCGATCTGCATGGCCGTCCTGGGCTTCGAGGTCCTGGGCATCGACGTGGACGAGCGCAAGATCGCCAAACTGGCCGCCGGCGAGGTGCCGTTCTTCGAACCCGGCCTGCCCGAACTGCTCACCAAGGCGCTGGAGTCGGGCCGGCTGCGCTTCTCCACCTCCTTCGCCGAGGCCGGGGAGTTCGGCGACGTGCACTTCGTGTGCGTGGGCACCCCGCAGCAGCCCGGCTCGGACGCCTGCGACCTGTCGTACGTCAACGCCGCGATCGACTCCCTCGCCCCCCACCTGACCCGCCGGGCCCTGGTCGTGGGCAAGTCGACCGTCCCGGTCGGCACCGCGGCGCAGCTCACCGAGCGGCTGCGGCGGCTGGCGCCCGCGGGCGCGGACGTGGAGCTGGCGTGGAACCCCGAGTTCCTGCGCGAGGGCTACGCCGTCGACGACACCATGCACCCCGACCGGCTGGTCTTCGGGGTCGCCTCCGACTGGGCCGACGAGCGGCTGCGGGCGGCGTTCCGGCCCGTCCTGGAGCAGGGCACCCCGGTGATCCGCACCGACCTGGCCACGGCCGAGCTGGTCAAGGTGGCCGCCAACTCCTTCCTGGCCACCAAGATCTCCTACATCAACGCGATGGCCGAGGTGTGCGAGGCGGTCGGCGCCGACGTCAAGGACCTGGCCGACTCCCTGGCCCTGGACGACCGGATCGGCGGCAAGTTCCTCAAGCCCGGCCTCGGCTTCGGCGGCGGCTGCCTGCCCAAGGACATCCGCGCGTTCGCACACCGCGCCGAGGAGATCGGCGTCGGCCAGGCGGTGTCGTTCCTGCGCGAGGTGGACGCGATCAACCGGCGGCGCCGCGCCCGCACCGTCGACCTGGTGCGCGAGCTGCTCGGCGGGCAGATCTCCGGGCACCGCATCGCCTGCTGGGGCGCGGCGTTCAAGCCCAACTCCGACGACATCCGCGACGCGCCCGCGCTGGACGTGGCGCGCACCATGCACGGCCTGGGCGGGCACGTACGGGTGTACGACCCGGCCGCCCTCGACAACGCCCGCCGCGCCTTCCCCGAGCTGCGCTACGGCGCGAACGCCCTCGACGTGGCCAGGGACGCCGACGTGGTGGTGCTGCTGACCGAGTGGTCGGAGTTCCGGGAGATCGACCCCGACGCGCTGGCCGAGGTCGTCGGGCACCGGCGCATCGTGGACGGACGGCACGCCCTGGACGCGACCCGGTGGCGCGAGGCGGGCTGGGAGTACCGCGCCCTCGGCCGCTCCTGAGCCCTCCAGGAAGCCCCGAGCCCCGGGAAGCCCTGATCTTCTCTTCTGGTTGAATCGAGGAGAGGGCGTGCCCGCATGCCCTTCCGGACGAGGAGCGCGCCGTACCCGGTCAGGACAAGACGACGCGTGGCATCGATCGACTCGTCTCGTCCGGAGGGTGGAAACATGGCCTGGATCCTCGTCATCGTCGCCGGCCTGTTCGAAGTGGCCATGGCGCTGTCGCTGAAGGCCAGCCGCGGCTTCACGCAGGTGCTGCCGTCGGTGGGGTTCGGGGTGTTCGCCGTCATCAGCTTCGGCCTGCTCAGCCTGGCGCTGACCAGGCTGGACGTCGGCACCGCGTACGCGGTGTGGGTGGGCGTCGGCGCCGTCGGCACCGCCGCGCTCGGCATGCTGTTCATGGGCGACCAGGTCTCGGTCGCCAGGATCGTGGCGCTGGCGTTGATCGTCGCCGGGGTGGTCGGGCTCAACCTGGCCGGCGGCGGCGCCCACTGACCTCGTCCCCGTCCTCCCCGTCCTCCCCGTCGTCCCCGTCGCGGCCGTCCGCGGCCGCGCGGGGAACGCACGCCCCCGTGATCGCGTCTACTTGGCGAGGGCGCCTTCGCGCCCCGTTCCTTCGGGAGGGGAGAACGACGTGGTCTTCAAGAAGCTGATGCAGGCGATGGGGGTCGGCGGCCCGCAGGTCGAGACCGTCCTGCACAACCCGAACACCACGCCCGGCGGGGTGGTGACGGGCGAGGTGACGATCATCGGCGGCCAGCACGACTCCGAGATCAAGGGCGTCAACCTGGCTCTGAAGACCCGCGTCGAGGTCGAGTCCGGCGACAGCGAGTACCACACCGACCTGGAGTACGCCAAGCTGCAGGTCGCGGGGGCGTTCCGGCTGGACGACGGCGCGCGGCACACCATCCCGTTCCAGCTCTCCGTCCCGTGGGAGGCGCCGCTGACGCACTTCTACGGGCAGCCGCTGCGCGGCACCACCGTCGGCGTCGCCACCGAGCTGGAGGTCGCGCGGGCCGTCGACGCCACCGACCTGGACCCGATCGCGGTGCACCCGCTGCCCGCGCAGGAGCGGATCCTCACCGCCTTCGCCAACCTCGGCTTCCAGTTCCGCAACGCCGACTGCGAGAAGGGCCGCATCTGGGGCGTCCACCAGGAGCTGCCGTTCTACCAGGAGATCGAGTACTACCCGCCGGCGCAGTACGCCCGCGGCATCAAGCAGCTCGAAGTGACCTTCGTGTCGTACCCGCAGTCGATGGAGGTCGTCCTGGAGCTGGACAAGCGCGGCGGGGTGTTCACCGAGGGCCACGACGCGTTCGGCCGCTTCACCGTCGACTACGCCACCGTCAACAACACCGACTGGGAGCAGCAGCTCGACTCCTACCTGCAGCAGGCGGGACGGCGCCGCGGCATCTTCTGATCGTCGGGGGGTTGGCACCACCAGGAGGAAAGAGTCTTCGTGACAGAACCCCCCGGACTCAGTGAAACCGAACGGCGGCTCTGGACGGCGTTCCCGACGGGCGCCCGCGTGGTCCTCGGGGAGGACCGTCCGGCCGGTCCGGAACCCGGGCGCATCGTCCGCGCCGAGGTGATCAGGCAGCTGCTGCTCGGCGGGTGCGAGCCGCGCGAGGGGTTCGTGCCGGCCGTCCGGCTCGTCGGCGCGTACATCATCGGGCGGCTGGACGTGTCGGGCGGCATGGTCGAGCACGAGCTGCGGCTTGAGCACTGCCGGCTGGTCGAGCAGCCCGACTTCTCCAACGCCCGCACCCGGCAGCTGCGCCTGTCGGACTGCCGGATGCCCGGGTTCGACGGCGGCGGCCTGCAGGCCGACGGCTATCTCAGCCTGTCCCGCTCGGTGATCGACGGCGAGCTGCGCCTGCCGCGCGCGCAGCTGCTGGGCGGGCTGCGGATGAACGGCACCGAGATCACCGTGACCGACCCGGCCAAGTGGGCGGTGTTCAGCGGCGGGCTGGTGGTGGAGGTCGGCACGTTCATCCGGGACGCGCGGATCACCGGCGGGATGCGGCTGGTCGGGGCGCGGATGAACGGCGGGCTGTTCATGGAGGGCACCGCCCTGCGCAACCCCGGCCGGCTCGCGCTGGACGCGCAGAACATGATCGTCGAGGACGCCGCCGAGTTCAGCAGGGGCTTCACCGCGCTCGGCACGGTGCGGCTGCGCAGCGCCCGGATCAACGGCATCCTGTCGTTCTCCCGGGCCGTCCTGGACTCCGGCGACCCGGGACGGATGGCGCTGCACGCCAGCCACATCTACGCCGACGAGCTGATCCTGACGCCCGAACGCAAGATCGAGGGCCGGGTGTCGCTGTCGTACTCCCGGATCAACCTGATCATGGATCTGCCCGCCACCTGGCCGGACGAGCTGTACCTGAACGGGCTCACCTACGAGATCCTGCGCGGCGGCACGTTCCGGGACCGGCTGAACTGGGTGAGCCGCGACAAGATGTTCCACCTGCAGCCGTACGAGCAGCTCGCCGCCTGGTACCACGGCATGGGCCACGACGACCTGGCGCGCAAGGTGCAGCTGGCCAAGCTGCGCACCCGCCGCCGCCATCTCGCCAACCCGATCGGCAAGGCGTGGGGGTACCTGCTGGACTGGACGGTCGGATACGGGTACCGGCCGTGGCTGGCGTTCGGGTGGTTCGCCGTCCTGGTGTCCGTCGGGACGGCCGTGTTCTCGGCGAACAGGCCGCAGCCCCTCAAGCCGCCGGACGAACGGCCCGACTACCACGCCCTCGTCTACACCCTGGACCTGCTGATCCCGATCGACACGTTCGGGCAGCAGCAGGCCTTCGACCCGTCCGGCTGGTCCCGCTGGGTCGCGTACGCGCTGGTCGCCACGGGGTGGATCCTGGCCACCGCGCTGATCGCCGGGGTGACCCGCGTGCTGCGTCCCAACTAGACCGGCCGATCCCCGCGCGGCGGGGCATATCGACCACGACGGCGGGGGCGTCTCCGCCGCGAGCATCTTCCAGAATGGGACGTCATGGGGACATATCTGATCACGGGGGCGACCGGGGGCATCGGCACCGCGGTCGCCGAGCTGCTGCGCGACCGCGGGCACGACCTGATCCTGACCGGCCGGTCGTCGGACCGGCTGGACGCGCTGGCCGCGTCGCTGCGCGGCGGGGCGCACGCGCAGACGCAGATCATCGTCCGCGACCGCAACGGGGAGCCGGGGGCCGCCGCGCGCGCCGCCACCGCCACGGGCGCGGAGATCCGCACGCTCCCGCTCGACCTGGCCGAGCCGCGCCGGCTGGAGGCGGCGCTGGCCGAGACGGGGCTGCCCGAGCGGCTGGACGGCCTGGTGCACTGCGCGGGCGTCGTCCACCTGGGCCCGGTGGCCGAGCTGGACGCCGACGAGTGGCTGGAGCACCTGAACGTCAACCTGGTGTCGGCGGCGGAGCTGACGCGGCTGCTGCTGCCCGCGCTGCGCGCCGCGCAGGGGCAGGTGGTGTTCGTCAACTCCACGTCCGGGCTGCGGGCCAACCCGAACTGGTCGGCCTACGCGGCGAGCAAGTGGGGGATGCGGGCGCTGGCGGACTCGCTGCGCGCCGAAGAGCCCGAGCTGCGGGTGACGACGGTCTTCCCCGGCCGCACCTCGACCGAGATGCAGCGGCGCGTCCGCGCGCAGGAGGGACGCGCGTACGACGCCGGCGACTTCGCCGCGCCGGCCACGGTGGCGCGTGTGCTGGTGTCCGCCCTGGAGACGCCGCGCGACGCGGTCGTCTCCGAGGTGACGGTGCGTCCCCGCTGAGGGCTCAGTAGCCCTCGGCCGCGGGCTCGGGCTGACGGCGGCGGCGCAGCAGCCAGGAGGCGAGCACGCCGCCGATCATCCCGAACAGGTGGCCCTGCCAGGAGATCCCCGGGTCGCTGGGCAGCACCCCGAAGATCAGCCCGCCGTACAGCAGCACCACCGCGGCGGCGATCGCCAGGTCCAGCAGGTGCCGTTCGAACAGGCCGCGGCCGAGCAGGTAGCCGAAGAAACCGAAGATCAGGATGCTGGAGCCCAGGGTGTTGGCCGAGCTGGTGAACCACACCCCGAGGCCGCCCACCACGATGATCACCAGGCCGGCGGCCAGGAACTTGGCGATCCCGCGCGCCGCCGCCAGGAAGCCCAGGATCACGAACGGCACGGTGTTGCCGATCAGGTGGCCGAAGCCGCCGTGCATGAACGGCGCGGTGAAGATGTCCGGCAGGTCGTTGACGTCGTGCGGCTGGATGCCGAACGCGTCCAGCCGCCCGCCGACGACGTAGTCGGCGATCTCCAGCACCCACATGACGGCGGTGACCACGCCGATCAGTGCGACCGCGCCGAGGGCCCGCGCGCCGTGCGTCGCGAGCCCTTCGGAACGGTGCCGTTCCTGCGGCTGGGGGGAATAGCTCATGTGCGCCACCGTAGGTGTGAAAAACGCTCCCGTCACGAATCCCAACGAACCAGAGGTTCCCGGTGTGCCATGCCCGCTATGGCGAACGTCATTCGGTTTCCGTCATAGTTGGCGCATGCGCGCGGTGGTGTGTGAGGCGTTCGGGTCGGTCGTCGTACGCGAGCAGGCCCCGCCCGAGCCCGGTCCCGGCCAGGTGCTCGTGGACGTGGCGGCGGCCGGGGTCAACTACGTGGACGCGCTGCTCGTCCACGGCCGCTACCAGATCAAGCCGCCGCTGCCCTACGTCCCCGGCACCGAGGTCGCCGGAACGGTCGCGGCGCTCGGCCCTGGCGCGGACGGCCCTGCCGTGGGCACGCGCGTGCTCGTCAACTGCTTCGGAGGCGGCTTCGCCTCCCAGGTGGCCGTCCCCGCGGCCACGCTGGTGCCGATCCCCGACCATCTGGACGACCCGCGCGCGGCGACGTTCACCCAGAGCCACTGCACGGCCTTGTTCGCGCTGCGCGACCGGGGCGGCCTGGCGCCCGGCGAGACGGTGATGGTGCTGGGCGCGGGCGGCGGCGTCGGCCTCGCCACGATCAAGGTGGCGACGTCGCTGGGCGCCCGCGTCCTGGCCGTCGCGTCGACCCCCGCCAAAAGGGAGCTGGCGCTGGCCGCCGGGGCGGAGACGGCGGTCGGCCCCGCCGACGTCAAGACGTCCGCGCGGGAATGGTCGCGGGGCGGCGTCGACCTGGTGGTCGACCCGGTCGGCGGGGCCCTGGCCGACCCGTCCCTGCGCGCCCTGCGGGAGGGCGGCCGCTACCTGGTGATCGGATTCGCCTCCGGCGAGATCCCGTCACTCCCTCTCAACCAGGTGCTGCTGCGCAACCGCACGGTCGTCGGCGTCGACTGGGGCGCGTGGTCGCTGACGCATCAGGCCGAGCAGCGCGCCCTGCTGGACGAGCTGCTCGGTATGGTCACCGAGCCGGTGGCGCCGCGGACGCACCCGCTGGACGCGGCTCCCGCCGTCCTGGACGACCTCCTCCATCGCCGGACCACCGGCAAGATCGCCCTGGTTCCCTAGCCGGTCAGGCGGCCTGGTCGGCGCGGTGCTCCTCGACGTCGCCGCGTACGGAGATCACCGGCAGCCGGCGCCGGGCCGGGGCGTTCGCCTCGCGGCGCAGGTAGCGGCGCTCGTCCGGGGTCGTGCCGCCCCAGATCCCGTCGGGCTCGCCCACGCGCAGCGCCCAGGACAGGCAGTCGGCGGTGACCGGACAGTTGCCGCAGATCGCCTTGGCCGCCGCGATCTGTTCCTGGAGAACGGGCGCACCGTAGCCGACCGGGAAGAACAGGTCGGGATCGGCACCGCGGCAGATGGCGTGGTCGGTCCAGTGCTCGTCGTTGTCGCTGTTGAACATGGTCTCTCCCGCCGGTGTCCGGAGGACCGGCACCGGAGGCTCTGGGGTGGGGAAAGTTTGTCGAACCCAACGTAGTACTACAAGCCGTAGTACTACAAGTCATGGTGACCGATCGGCCGGATGGACCCGCCGCTAGCCTGGGACGGTGCACTCGAGCCCGACCTTCCGCGAGGCCACCCGCGACGACCTGCCGCAGATCGTCGGCCTGCTGGCCGACGACGCCCTCGGCGCCGCCCGCGAGTCGCCCGGCGAGGTGCTCCCCGAGTACTACCTGCGCGCCTTCGAGGCCATCGCCGACGACCCCCGCAACGCCGTCATCGTCGCCGAACTCGACGGCGTCGTCGTCGGCACACTGCAACTCACCTACATCCCGAGCCTGACCCACCGCGGTGGCGAACGCGCCCAGATCGAGGGCGTCCGCGTCGCCGCCGACCAGCGCGGCCACGGCATCGGCCAGGCCATGATCACCTGGGCCGTCGAGCAGGCCCGTGTTCGCGGCTGCCGCATGATCCAGCTCACCACGGACCGCCGCCGTCCCGAGGCGATCCGTTTCTACCAGAAACTCGGCTTCCGCCCGTCCCATACGGGCATGAAGTACCACCTGAACGAGCCCTAAACGCCGCCACGGCCCCTTTTTGACCAACGATCTCCCTCAACCCCACCCCAGCCGCCCGCGAAACCAGCCGGACGCTCCCTCAGCCGCCCCCTCAGTCCTGGGAGAACGGACCTTCCTGTTCGAGGGTTCACAGACTCGCTCGACGCGCCCGCCCTCGGGCACGGGTCCAGCCCAAGTAAGCCCACAACCCACATTGGATGCGGGTGATGCCACGGGCGGCGAAGAACGCCCGAGCCCAGTGCCAGAATCCGCCCGGTGCCCAAATCGCCGACGGTGCAGCAGCCGATACGTACCCTTCGCGAGCGGGTCGGCGCCGGGCGGATGCCGGTGGGCCAGCAGGCCCCTGGTAGGCCATGGTGATCAGCCGCCTGCCTGCGCGGGTGCGGACGGTGCGGTTTCGGTTTTGAGTTGGCGTCTCGGTGAGGCGACACGCGCACGCGCCCTCCATGGCGCGGTGACGGAGAGTGTTTGAGCCGGCCGATGGTGAGGTGAAGCACTGGTGGCCGCTTTCAGCCGATGGCCTTGCAGGGATCTCGTGTCCCGCGACTAGCCTGTGGCGATGACGGGCATTCCGGCTTTCGGCCTGCTGCTGATGCGGCTACTCGACCATCGACAGTCGGATATCAGTTCGCTGTCGCAGGTCGCCGGGGTCCCCGAAGACGAGTTGCGCAGCGTCGTCGACGGCCTGCGCCCCAGCCCGTCGCTGCTCCAGGCACTGGCTCCGGCACTGAATCTGCATGCGGCAGACCTCTTCGCCATGGCCGGTCGCGACGTGCCGGACGCACTGGCCCCGTTGGACGCGTCCGCCAGGCAGTACATCGATGACCTGGTGATCGATGCCATCTGCCTCCCAGCGGACCGGCGGTCCCAGCTGCGCCGGCTGGTTCGAGACCTCCCGCAGGAACAGCGGAAGGGGTCTTTCGCGGCCTGGAGGGTGTTCGACCCGCACAAGGCGGGATTCGGGGCGGTGGTCGCGAACATGCTGTACGGCAACCGGAACCTCGGGTGTATGGAAGCGGCGAAGGCCCTCGCTTGTTGCTCCAACGGCCGCATGTACGTGTCCGCTTCCACGATCGTGCTGATAGCAAGGGGCCAGATCGAGCTGACTCCGGACAGGCTGGCCAACCTGGCAACCCTGCTCGATTTCCCTGCCGGAGATCTCGCTGCGATCACCGGTGTCGCCTTGCCTGACGGCTCTCCCCCCGAAGACCCCGCAGCAGCCGACGTGGCGGCGCTGCTGTGGGACGTCCGGCGCCTGACCGCTGCTCAGATGCAGTATGTCGGCGCTCAGGCCGCCGCCATGCGGCGGGCGATACCGGACGATGCCATCGATCGAGAGTTCTATGCGACAGGGCCCTACAGAACCTCTCGTTAGACGGCACAGAAGGCGCCGCGTTCGCTGCTTCGCAGCGGCTCGTAGACGTTGATCGTCCTGTCGCCAGGCCGGCAACCGGCCGCCGACCGCTCGTCATCAGGACCGCGATCGCTTACCACCACCGCTGGATGGCCGCTATCCACGGGCACTGGCGCATGGGACAGATGGCAACCGGGCGTCTGCCGGTTATGCGTGAACGGGGCGTCCGGGCGGGGTGGGTTTTGCCGCCGTGGGACGCCCCGTCCGGGGGTGTCAGACCGTCCAGCCGCCGTCGACGTTGATCGACGCGCCGGTGATGTAGGCGCCGCTGTCACCGGACAGGTGGGCGACGGTGGCGGCGACCTCCTCCGGCGTTGCGTACCGGTTCAGGGCGGTGAAGCTTTGGAAGGTCTCCGCGTTCGGGCCGTCGGCGGGGTTGGCATCGGTGTCGGTCGGGCCGGGGTGGACCACGTTGGCGGTGATGCCGCGCGGCCCGAGGTCACGGGCGAGCCCCTTGGTCATGCCGATGAGTGCGGTCTTGCTCATCGCGTACAGGGCGAACCCGGGGAACACCGTCCGTTCGGCCACGTTGCTGCCGATGCTGATGATGCGGCCGCCGTCGGTCATGTGACGCGCCGCCGCCTGCGCGGCGACGAACGGCGCCCGCACGTTCACCGCGAGCGTGCGGTCGATGTCCTCCGCCCCCAGTTCCTCCAGGGAGCCGACGAGGAAGACACCGGCGTTGTTCACCAGGATGTCGAGCCTGCCGAACGTCGCGGCGGTCTCGTCCACCGCGGCGGTGACCGCCCCGGTGTCCGCGCTGTCGGCCTGGATCGCCAGCGCCCGGCGACCGATTCCCTTGATCTTGTCGACCACCGCGTCGGCGCGTTCGGTGTTGCGTTCGTATGTGAGGGCCACGTCGGCACCGTCCTGGGCCAGCCGCAGCGCCACCGCCGCGCCGATGCCCCTGCTGCCGCCGGTGACCAGGGCCACCTTGCCTTCGATCTCGTTCATGACAACGAGCATGATCGTTCGCCGCCGCGGACGCTGGCGGGAATGCGACATGAGGTTTTCGGCCGCGCCGTCGAAGTACCTGCGGCGCACCCACGGCGAGGACTACACCCGCCACGCCGCCAGGGTCGGCCGTTTCCTGGTCGAGACGGGCGGTCGTCAGGGTTCCCAGATGACCGCCCCGGTCTTCTCCTCGCGCCAGGCTCGTGCGACCGCGCCCAGGTCGACGTAGACGGGGCGTCCGGACGGGCTGAGCTCCACCCGCCGGACGACGCCCCGCGTCCCGTTCTCGGCCGTCCGCAGGGCTTCGGTCACGTGGCCGATCGCGGCTGCCCTGCTGTCAGTGACACCGCACACGCCGTCCGGCGAGCTGAGGTCCCAGGCGTACAGCTCGACCATCACGCCCCTATCAGCAGCAACCGTCGCCAGAATCCGCCCCGCCGCCCACGCGGCACCCTCGCCGGACGTCGCCGTGCTCCCGGCCGCGCCTTCCGTTGACGCGCCACGTCCCGTCCCCCCAGACGCCCTGCGGCCAGGTGCCCCGCCCCCTGCCACGTTGGTGAACGCCCCTCGCCCTGCCCCGCCACCCCCGAAAAGGCCCGGCCCGACCCGCTGGCCACGGTTTGGCCCGGCGCACCAGGCACTGTCTGCCCCGGCACGCCGGACACGGCCCCGCCTGCCACATCGCCCCCAGCTTCATTCGGCACCCTCCGGCCCGGCCCACCAGACAGGCTCGGACCCGCCTCGCCGCGCACGGACCGGGGCGGCGCGGCGGGTGGGGAGCGGTGTGGCTGGTCGGATACGCCGCGGTCTGGAGCGGTAGATGGGGGCGGGGTCTGTCTGGCGGGCATGAATTGGCTAGGCACGGCGGGCATCGGTTGGGCGGGCGCATTAGGCGCCGTCCGGTGCTGCGCGGGGGGCATGGGCCAATTCGGCGTGGGGGGCGTGGCTCGGGTGCGTGTGGCCATATGCGCGTGGTGTGGGGTGGCCACGTCGAAAGCGGGGGGTTGGGGTTTGTACGACGCGGTGGCGTTCGGGTCAGAAGTATGGCGGGGTGGGATTAAGCGTCCATTGGGGTGACCCTGCGCGGGACCGTTCGGCGCCGGGGGGTGTGGCGGCTGGTGCTGCGACGGTGGGGTGGGGGCGATAGGACGCGGGTAAAGGGCCGCGGTGAGGTACTTCGTGAATTCCTCGAAGGACGAGCCTTCGATCAGGCGGTAGCCATTCGCGTCCTGGATCATCGCCCAGAAGTTGCCGGTGTACGCGCCGTGCCACAGGCAGACGCCGGGAAATCGGCGGCGCAACTCGGCGAGCGCCCGGTCGATGTCCACATTGAAGATCGATCCTTGCGTGTCGCTCACGGGCGGGCCTCTTCCGGTGGTGATGGGTTGGTCTGGCCGCGCGCGGCCGGCACCGGGGGCCAGGTCACCGGCCGCGCGCGTCGGCCAATATTCGTGCCGCACGCCCGCTCGACCAGCACCGGTTATCGTCGGTTGAAAGGCGTTAACGGAGGGTGAGCGACGGGGCCGCCCACCACATGGCATCTATGGGGGTGATCATGGACGACCGGCCCGGAAACGTCACCACGATGATCTGCATGCAGATATACGCGCGCGTGTTCTCCCATCTCGCGCGCATCAACGACCGTCCGAACAAGGCGATCGCCCGTGCCGCGGACTGCACCGAGGCGTACATCTCCATGATCAGGAAGGGGGAGCGACTCCCCACCCTGGAAACGACCCGGGCCCTCGACCTGTCGATCAACGGTCACGGCTGCCTGTTCGAGGTGCGCCGCCTGATCGAACAGCTCCAGGAGGAAATCACCACGAGTGGGCGTAACGTGAAATCACGTCCCACAGCCTCCGGTAAGGAGCAAGGCCCTGTGAAACGACGCGATCTCCTGCAGGACGGGGTGAAGGTCACCGCCGGTGCCACCGTCGCGCCCGTTCTGGCGGCCCTCACCCAGGCCTGGCAGATCTCCGAACCCAAGCTTCCGGGCGCGAGCGTCTCCCAGGCGATGATCGACGACTGGGAGGACGCGGCGCTCGTCTACGGTCAGCGGGCGCGGCACGAGCCGCCCGCCACCATTCTCGAGACGCTCGCCGTCGAGTTCAGCTCGATCGCCCCGCATCTGGCCCGCGAGCAGCCCAAGGAAGTGCGAAAAGGTCTCACCCATGCCGCCGCACGGCACGCGATGCTGATCGCCGGGAAGTTCGTGGATCTCGGAGACCGCAGGGAGGCCAGTCGCTGGTGGACCAAAACCCGTACCCTGAGCGACGAGTCGGGGGACACCATGCTCGCGTCCTGGGTGCGCAGCCGGGAAGCACTCACCCGAAGAGGTGACGCCTCCGAGGATCCCTCCGAGTTGCTCGTCCTCGCGCAGAAGGCGCGACGACTCGCGGGAGATCGGCCCAGCGCTCCCCTCTCCTCGGCGCTGGCAGCAGAGGCGATGCTCCTCGCTCAGCTGGGACGTTTCGATGAGGCGGTCATATCGCTCCGGAAGGCGGAGACGGCGTTCGAGCGCATGCCCGCCAGCACGGTGCTCGACCCGCACTGGGCCCGGCGTGGAGAGGGCCTGTGGTTCGACAAGAGCCTCATCTACACCCTGGTGGACGACGTCAGGCGCGCGACCGAGGCGCAGGACACGGTGCTCAGCGGCCGAAGTCCTGAGGACGGTCTGACCGCAACGAGTGTCCGGCTCCACGCCGCGGCGGTCCAGGCACGCACCGATCCCAAGACCGGGATGGAGGAGGCCGCGCGGATCATCGACGCGATCCCGGCGCAGTACAGACGGACGCGCTACATGACGGCCGCGCGGATGGTGCTGGAGGTCGCGCCTGAGAAGGCGCGGGCGCTTCCGGTGGCGAAGGAACTGCGGGAGCTCACCGCAGGCGCCTGACGCGTCCTCGGCGCCGTCATCCGGAGGGATCGCTGCCTCTGTTGTTCGTGTGCCGGGCGGCAGTTGCGGTGCTTGGTCAGTAGTAGTCCTCGGCGGCGACGAGGACGGACTCGAAGTACAGCGGCATGCCGTCTGTGTCCATGGGGACCTCGTGGCCGGCCGTGCGGGTGAAGGCGAGCGTCACGCCGGGCACGGTCGGGTACTCGGTGTCCGCGTCCTGGACGTCGTGGCCCTGTTCGGCGAGACGGGCCAGCAGGACGCGGGCGGGGGTGCGGAAGACGTCCACGCCGTCGAGGAGGACGTGCGCGTCGGCGTCTTCGCTGTGGAAGCGCCACACTTCGATGGCGGTCACCGTTTTCCCGTCCTCGATGTGCACCGAAAAGCCCAGTTCACCGGCGTCAGGCGGGCGGACATAGAGTCTCGGGGGTCGGGCGGGGATATGCGGAGGCACGGCCGGCAACAGGCCGAAGACCTTGACCTCGCCCCATTCCGCGCACGCGGCGACCGCCATGTCCATCGCCATTCCGATGGGGACGGGAGCGATTCCATGGGGTGGATTCAGGACGACTTCCATATGACCACAAAGTAGCGATTCCGCCTCGCGCGGTGCGGCCTTGCGAGAACGCGATGTCGGCCGACAGTACCAGGGCCTCATCTCACGCGCAGGTCGGCGTAAACGGTTGCGCACGGCCGCGCGGCCCCGTCCGCGCGGCTTCGCCACCTGGCGCGCCCGGCAGCGGGTGCGGTCTTCTGGCCCGGCCGTGCGTCCGGCTTCGACGAAAAACCCTTGTCGTCCGATGGGGCTGGGACGAGAAACAGTCAATGATCTACACTTCGGTCATTTCCAAAGTGGGACATTCCGCGCTTTTCATGCTATGCGACCGACGGGCGGCAAGGATGTCGCCAAGCGACAGATGTGTTCGTCGTTCGGTCGCATGAGTTTCGGGGCGGCGGGTTATCTCTAGCTGTGCTCTGCGTCTCGCAGGCAAGAGAGCGATCTAGGAGGCTCAGATGATGAAACGACTCGCCGCAGCCGGTATCGCGTCCGCCGCCGTGGGTGGTCTTCTGTTGACGGCGCCTACCGCCATGGCGAGCCCCGCCGTCGGCAGCGTGTCCGCCATGGCGGGCTCGTGCGACCACGACCACGACCGCGACCACGACCGCGACCACGGCCGCAAGCATCACGACGGTTTCCGGGACCATCACAAGAAGGGCCACTGGAACGGCTTCCGGAAGGGCCCCTGGGACGACCGCATGGGCCACCACAAGGAATGCCGCAAGGACGACCACGACGAAGACCACAAGGGGCGTCACAAGGACGACCACGACGAAAACCACAAGGGACGCCACAAGGACGACCACAAGGAACACCACAAGGACGGCCACAAGCACGACTGGAACGACTGACAGGGGGCGCTCCTGAGGTAGCGATTGATCGCGGCAACCGTTACATGGCCCGCCCGCCCGCGTCGCGGCAGGATGGGCGCAGGGACAGGGGCCGTAGGTCTTCGGCCCCTGCCCCTCGGCTGTTGGCCGGGGTGGCCGGGTCGGATGGGAACCGCCGCCACCGTGCGGATCGGCCAGGCCCGGCCTCCTCTGGAGTATGGGCGCCTCAGGCCGGGCGGCGGCGTGTTCACCGCCATGGGGCGGCATTCGCGCGGATTCCTCGCACAGACGGCGCCCGGGCTTTCGGGTGCGTTCGAGCGCCGGTCATCGTCATCGACGCCCTGGCACCAAGACCTGTCAACGGATCCTTGACGTCCAGGCGGTGTCAAGGAATCCTTGACGCATGGAACAGGACACGTGGAAGCTCGTGTGGCCGTCCGTGTTCGTCTTCCCGGCGCTGATCCTCATGCTGCTGTTCGTGCGGGACTCGCCGGTCCTGCTCGCCGTCGCGGCCTGCATCGTCCTGGCGGCGGTCGGCGTGGTGGCGTGCCTGGCGGTGGCCCCCGCCCGCGGCGAGCAGGCGGACGCCGCGCGGCTGGACGAGCTGGAACCCTTCCCGGCCGGCGACGTGCGGGGGGAGCGCCCGTGACGTCGGAACGGCTGGACGAGCAGGAGGCCGCGGCCCTGCGCGACGCCATCGAGGAGGCGGTGCTGGCCGCCGGGGCGCAGGTCCGCGACGACGACCCGGACGACCATCTGCGGCTGGTGGCGGCGGCCAGGGTCGCCGCCGAGGAGACCAGCCGGATGCTGCGCCAGTCCATCAACGGTGCCCGTGCCGCCGGGCACAGCTGGGAGGACGTCGGCCGGGTGCTGGGCGTGAGCCGTCAGGCCGCGCAGCAGCGGTTCGGCGCCCCGGCCCGCGGGGCGACCGGGGCGACCGGGGTGCGCAAGGAGCTGCGTCCGGTCACCGCGTTCAACGAGATGCAGGCGCTGGAGGCGGAGGGCCGCCGGGGCTGGCACTCGGTCGACTACGGCCCCTTCTTCCATCTCGTGGAGGCGTCCCCCCACCAGTGGGAGCACCGCAGATTCTGGTGGCCGTCGCGGAAGCGCCGCCGCCGGATGGAAGAGGCGGGATGGCAGCTCATCAGGCCGTCGAACTTCGACTCGCCCTGGGTCTACTACAAGCGTCCCGTCGACAGGCCCGCCGGGTCATCCGGTGCAGGCGATGAGACGACCGCAGGTCAGGCCCGCGATCTGTCCCGAAAAACCGGCTAAAGCATCGTCACGGTGAGGCAAGGATTCCTGGGACGCAGCGGAATGCGGCGATACGTTGTACGGAGAAGCGATACGTCGTACAAAGGCGGTGCGCCATGACCGACGTCACCTATCCGATCGCACGCCGACGCCCGCTCGACCCGCCGGACGAGGCCACCGCGCTGGCCGGGCGGGCGCCCATGCATCGCATGACCTTCGCCGACGGCCATCGCGGCTGGCTGGTGACCGGTCACACGGCCGCCCGCGCGGTGCTGGCCGACCCCCGGTTCAGCAACCGCCCCGAGCACATGCACCCGCCGCTGCCGGGCCGCCTGGAGCTGCTGAAGAAGCAGGACGACCCGCGGTTCGCGGTGCCGCCCGGGTTCTTCATCCGCATGGACCCGCCCGACCACACCCGCTTCCGCAAGCTGCTGACCGGCCAGTTCACCGTCCGGCGGATGAGGCGGCTGGAACCGCGGATCGAGGAGATCACCCGCGGGTTCCTGGACGCCATGCAGGCCGCCGGGCCGACCGCCGACCTGGTGGAGCAGTTCGCGCTGCCCCTGCCGTCCATGGTGATCTGCGAGCTGCTCGGCGTCCCCTACGAGGACCGGGGCCGGTTCCAGGACGACAGCAGGGAGCTGCTCAGCCTGGACATCTCGGCCGACGAGGTGCTCGCCGCGATGCACCGGGTGCTGTCCTTCATGGGCGAGCTGGTGCGGCGCAAGCGGGTCGAGCCCGGCGACGACCTGCTCAGCGGCCTGGTCGAGACGGGCGAGCTGAAGGACGACGAGCTGACCGGCGTGGCGATGCTGCTGCTGATCGCCGGGCACGAGACGACCGCCAACATGCTCGGCCTGGGCACGTACGCGCTGCTCACCCACCCCGACCAGCTCGCGGTGCTGCGCGACGACCCGGCGGCGGTCGACGGCGCCGTCGAGGAGCTGCTGCGGTACCTGTCGATCGTGCACATCGGCCCGATACGGACCGCGCTGGAGGACGTGGAGATCGACGGCCGGTTGATCAAGGCGGGTGAGGCCGTCGCCATCGACGTGCCCGTGGTGAACCGCGACCCGTCCCGCTTCCCCGACCCCGACCGGCTCGACCTCACCCGCGACGCGACCGGGCACCTGGCGTTCGGGCACGGCGTGCACCAGTGCCTCGGCCAGCAGCTCGCGCGCGCCGAGATGCGCGTCGGCTACCCGGCGCTGCTGCGGCGCTTCCCCACGCTGCGCCTGGCGGTTCCGCCGGAGGAGGTGCCGATGCGTTCCGACATGTCGATCTACGGGGTGCACCGCCTCCCCGTCACGTGGTAGGGGGAAGCATGAAGGTCACAGCGGATCGGAACGTGTGCATCGCCGCGGGCAACTGCGTGCTGACGGCCCCGGACGTCTTCGACCAGGACGAGGACGAGGGCACCGTGGTGCTCCTGCAGGACGAGCCGTCCGAGGAGCTGCAGGAGGCCGTCCGCCGCGCCGTCACCCTCTGCCCGTCCGGCGCCATCGCGATCGCCGAACCCTGACACCCGGGCGGGCCTCCCGGAGGGGGCGGGCGCGGCGTCGGGGGGATCGTCTAGGTTGCTGCGCATGCCGCTGAACGACGCGCTGCGCACGCGGATGGACGAGCCGGACTTCTGGCCGCTGTACTTCTTCGAGGACGAGCCCGACGACGAGGACGAGGACGACGAACTGGAGGACGAGCACCGGGCGGAGTTCGGCCTCGGCGACGGGCTGTCGCTCGACCTCGACCTCGATCTCGCCACCGGGTATTTCAGCCTCGGGCTCACCGCGCCCGGCCTGGCCGAACCCGTCGAGCTGGGCTGGGACGACCAGGCGCACTTCCACCCGCACGTGCTGCGCTGGGCCGAGCTGGACCTGCTGGGCCGGGCGATGGCGCTGCGCGATCCGGAGCTGCGGCATCCCGGGCCGCTGCTGGCGCTGCTGCTGCGGTTCGCCTTCCTGGACGAGCGCGACGACCCCGACACGATCGCGCCGCTGGTCGACGCGGCGTTCCGCCTGGTGCGGCCCCAGGACGGCGACGACGGCGGCGTCCGGCCCGAGACGCGCGACTGGTACGAGCTGCGCAACCTGAGCGACGCGGGCCTGCGGTGGACGACCACGCCCGGCGGTCATCCCGCCGTCGCCCAGGACGACCGCGTCGACGCCGACGCCCTGCTCTATTCGCTGCGCTCCCCCGACAACGAGGAGTTCCCGTTCGCCGAATGGGCCGCGCTCACCGAACGTGCCGAGCAGATCGTCACCGACGCCGCGAGCGCCGCCCTGCTGAGCGTCCCGGACGTGCGCGACGCCCTCGAACGCTGCACCGCCCCGCGCGGGCACCGGCATGTGGCCGCGCTCGCCGAGGCGTTGCGCGCCGCCGGGTGCGTGCACCCCGTCCTGCTGCGCGCGTTCGAGGAGCCGGTGAGCAGGGCGGAGTCGTGCTGGGCGGTGGAGGTGCTGGCCGGGATGCCCCAGGGGACGCTGGTCAAGCGGTGGTTCGGGCGCAGCCCCCTCGCCGACGCCCGGTCCTGGAACCTGGCCCTCACCCTCGATCACGAGGGCCGATCCGACCCGTCCGTGAAACTGGCCGAGGAACTGCACGACGCGCTCCAGCGGGCCGGGCTCGGCTGGGCGGAGATCGGCGGCAGCACCTCCCGCCAGACCTCCGACGGCGGCTCCCAGTGGGTGTCGACGAGCCTCGACGTGCAGGTGCGCGACGACCTGGAAGGCGGCGTCGCGCTGATCCGCGAGGCGCTGCGCCGGCACGACGCGGCCGACATCGCGAGCCTGCGGCACTCGGCGGCGCCCTACGAGCCCGTCCCCCTGCACTGATGGAACCCGCCGGTCTCACACCCGCCGAACGCCGCGTGCGGCGCGCGTTCGCCAAAGGCGAGATGGTCGACTTCCGGCGCGACGAGGACGAGAACGCGACGGACGGCGACACCTGGGGCCCGGAGCGCACCGTCCGGGCCGAGGTGCTGCGGGCCCTGCTGCTCGGCGAGCCGGCGGCCGGGGGCGAGGTCGCCGGGCTGTGGGTCCTCGGCGCGCGGATCACCGGCCTGCTCAGCCTGGACGACGCGGCGATACCGCACTCGATCCGCCTGCTGGCCTGCCATTTCGAACGTCCGCTCATGCTCTACGGGGCGCATGTGCGGCGGCTCAACCTGCGCGCGTCGTACCTGCCCGCGCTGGAGGCGACGGGCGTCACCGTGGACGGCGGCCTGCGGATCACCGACTGCGACATCCCCGGCCAGGTGTGGCTGGGCGGGGCGCGCGTCGAAGGGCCGCTGTTCCTGGACGGGGCGCACGTCGGCGACGAGGACGAGGACGCGGAGGCCCTGCACGTCAACCACGTCACCGTCGGCAACGACCTGTGGGCGCCCGGCCTGGTGCTGAACGGCACGTTCACGCTCGTCGGCAGCGGCGTCGGCGGCAACCTCAACCTCGACGGCGCCGAGCTGAACGCCCCCGGCCGTGTCGCGTTGAACGCCGAGAACCTGACCGTCGGCGCGCATCTGAGCGCCGAGGGGCTGCGCACGCGCGGCACCGTCAACCTGCGCGGCGCCACCATCCCCGGGCATCTGAACCTGGTCGCGGCGCGGCTGTCGGCGCCCGGCGGTACGGCGTTGCGGGCGACGAGCTGCACGATCGGGGAGCTGTGGCTGCGCGACGCGGCACCGATCCAGGGCGCGGTGAACCTGCGGCGGTCCAGCGTCGAGGTCGTCTACGCCGAGCCCGACGTGTGGCCGAACCAGGTCGGGCTGGACGGGCTGACCTACCGCATCCTGCTGCCGCAGCTTCCCGCCCGGCGGCGCCTGGCCCTTCTCGCGCGCGACGACCTCGGCTACGTGCCGCACGCCTACGAGCAGCTCGCCGCCGCGTACCGGCAGGCGGGCGACGACGCGGCGGCCCGTACCGTCCAGCTCGCCAAGCACCGCCGCCGCCGCGCGACCCTGCCGTGGTACGCCCGGACGTGGGGCTACCTGCAGGACGCGACCGTGGGGTACGGGTTCCGGCCGATGCGCGCGGCGGCCTGGCTGGTGGCGTTGACGCTGGCCGGCGGCACGGCGTACGCCCTGCACCATCCCGAACCGTTGAAGCCGGGCGAGGCGCCCGGCTTCAACGCGTTCTTCTACGCCCTGGACCTGCTGCTGCCCATCATCGACTTCGGCCAGGAGAAGGCTTTCAAGCCGGACGGGCTCTACCAGTGGCTGTCCTACCTGCTGGTGGTGCTGGGGTGGGTGCTGGCCACGACGATCGTCGCGGGCGTCACCCGGGCCGTCAGCCGCCAGTGAGGGCGCCGCTCACACGGACCCGGGCACGCGGTCTCTCCGGTGATCAGGGCTTCCCGGCGGTCTTGAGGGCGCTGTCCAGGTCGCGGCGGAACAGGTCCAGGTACGCCTCGGCGACGCCGGTGTCGACCCCGGCGTCCTGGAAGGTGTGGACGATCTGCGCCATGTCCGCCACCCGGACCGCGAGGGTGCCCTCGTCGTCCGGCACGCCGCCGTCGATCTGTTCGGTGAGGTGGCCGACGAATCCCATGGGCCCGTCGCCGGCCAGGTCGGTGAGCATCTTCGTGACGAACGGCCGCAGGTCCTTGGCGGCCAGCCCCGCCGACCGCAGCAGCGCGGCGGACTGGCCGTAGCCGGTCAGGATCGTCCAGAACAGGTTGAGCAGGGCCTTGTAGTAGATCATCGCGAGGCCGTGGTCGGCGCCGACGTAGGCGACCTCGCTGAGCTCGGCGAGCGTGGCACGGTGCCGTTCCAGGGCGGCCTCGGGGCCGCTGTAGAAGGTGTAGGAGCCGGGCTGCCCGATGCCGGGCGGCGGCACCATGATGCCGCCGGCCACCAGCTCGGCCCCGTGCGCCGACGCCCATGCGGCGGCCCGGCGCAGCTCCGCCGGGGTGTCGGCGCTGAGGTTGGCCAGCACCTTGCCGCGCAGGGCGGAGGCGTCGCCGGCCAGGGAGTCGTACATGGCCTGGTAGTCGATCTGGGAGATCACCACCAGGTCGGACGCGGCCACCGCGGCGGCGGCCGAGCCGGCCAGGGTGGCGCCCTTGGCCACCAGCGGGTCGGCCTTGCTCGCCGTGCGGTTCCAGACGGTGACGGGGTGGCCGTTGCGCAGGAGGACCTCGGCCATCACCGAGCCCATGGCGCCCAGTCCGATCACGGTCACGGGTGCGGACATCGCTATTCCCTTCGTGGTCATGTCGTCGGTGCGGCCCAGCGTGGACGGGGGCGCTTCGGATCGGCTACGGGTCGGCTACGGGCGGGGCGGATTACCCTGACACGGTGCGTTTCGGGGTGCTCGGTCCGCTGGCGGTCTGGACGGACGCCGGTGAGCCGGTGCGCGTGCCCGAGGCGAAGGTGCGGGCGCTGCTGGCCGATCTGCTGGTGACGCCGGGACGGCCGGTGCCCGCCGACCGTCTCGTCGACGACCTGTGGGGGGACCGGCCCCCGCGCAACCCGTCCGGCACGTTGCAGGCGCGGGTCTCCCAGCTGCGCAAGGTGCTGGAGGAGGCCGAGCCCGGGGGCCGCGAGCTGGTGGTGTTCGGGCCGTCCGGCTACACGTTGCGGGTGGACGACGGCGCCGTGGACGCGGGCCGGTTCTCCGCGCTCGCCGCGCGGGCACGGCAGGCGGCCGACCCGCACGCCAAGGTCGGCCTGCTCACCGACGCGCTCGCGCTGTGGCGCGGGCCCGCGTTCGCCGACGTCGCCGACGCCCCGTTCGCGCGGTCGGCGATCGCCCGGCTGGAGGACGAACGGCTGGCCGCGCTGGAGGAGCAGGCCGAGGCGCGGCTCGACCTGGGCGACCACGTACGGCTCGCCGCCGACCTGGCGGACGCGGTGGCCCGCCACCCCCTGCGGGAACGGCTGCGCGCCGCGCACCTGCTGGCGCTGTACCGGGCGGGACGCCAGGGCGAGGCGCTGGCCGGATACGAGGAGCTGCGAAGGCGGCTCGCCGACGAGCTGGGCGTGGACCCGTCGCCGGAACTGGCGGGCCTGCACCAGGCGATGCTGCGGCAGTCGCCGTCGCTGGCGCCCGTCCGCAGGCGCACGAACCTGCCCGCCGCGCCGCTGGGCGACCTGGTGGGCCGGGAGGACGCCGTCGCCGGCACCCGCGCGCTGGTGGCGGCGCACCGGCTCGTCACGCTGACCGGGCCGGGCGGCGTCGGCAAGACCCGCCTGGCGCTGGAGGCGGCCGCGCGGGCGGCGGACGACTTCCCCGACGGCGTGTGGCTGGCCGAGCTGGCGCCGCTGCCCCGCACCGCCACCGCCGACGAGGTCGCCGACGTCCTCACCGCCGTGCTGGGCGTGTGCGACGACCCCGGCCCCGACGTGCCGCCCGAACGGCGGCTCGCCGAGGCGGTGCGCGGCCGGGAGGCCCTGCTCGTCCTGGACAACTGCGAGCACGTGGTCGAACCCGTCGCCGCGCTGGTCGGCCGCCTGCTGGAGGGCGCGCCGAAGCTGCGCGTGCTGGCCACCAGCCGCGAACCGCTCGTGCTGTCCGGGGAGCGGCTGTTCGTGGTGCCGCCGCTGGACGAGCCGAGCGCGGTGCGGCTGTTCGCCGAACGCGCCGCCGCCACGGCCCCCGGCTTCACGCTGGACGCCGGGAACCGGTCCGCCGTCGCGACGATCTGCCGCCGCCTGGACGGGCTGCCGCTCGCGCTGGAACTGGCCGCCACCCGGGTCCGGGCGCTCGGCGTGCAGGAGCTGGCCGCGCGGCTGGACGACCGGTTCCGGCTGCTGGCGGCGGGTCCGCGCGACGCGCCCGCCCGGCAGCGCACCCTCCGCGCGATGATCGACTGGAGCTGGGAGCCGCTCACGGAGGCCGAACGGCTCGTGCTGCGGCGGCTGGCCGTGCACGCCGACGGCTGCACGCTGGAGGCGGCCGAAGAGGTCTGCGCGGAGGACGGCGTGGACGTGCTGGACGTCCTGCCCCGCCTGGTGGACCGTTCGCTGGTCGTCGTCGCGCCCGGCCCCCGGTACCGGCTGCTGGAGTCGGTCACCGCGTACTGCCGGGAACGGCTGCGCGACGCCGGGGAGGACCAGCGGATCCGGCGGCGGCACGTCGCGTACTACACCCGGCTCGCCGAGCGGGCGGCGCCGCGGCTGCGCGGGCGCGGGCAGCGCGCATGGCTGGAGCGGCTCGACCGCGAGAGCGCCAACCTGCGCGTCGCGCTCGACCACGCGGGCGGCGACGACGCGCTGCGGCTGGTGAACGCGCTGACCTGGTACTGGTTCCTGCGCAGCCGGTTCGGCGAGGCGCGGCGCAGCCTGGCGCTGGCGCTGTCCAAGGGCGGCGGCCCGGCGGTCGCGCGGGCCGACGCCGAGACGTGGCTGACCGGGATGACGCTGGTCTCGCACGGGTGGACGGTCGCCGAGGAGGCGATCGGCGCCGCGCTGAAGCGTTACGACGACCTGGACGCGCCGCAGGCCCGCGCCCGCGCCGCCTGGTTCCTCTCCTTCGTCTTCTGGGGGTACGGCGACCACGCCCGGCACCGGCAGCGGGTGGACGAGGCGCTGGCCGTCTTCCGCGCGCACGGCGACCGGTGGGGCGAGGCGGCGGCGCTGAGCACCCGCGCCAAGCTGGCGATCGGCCGCGGCGACCTGGCGGGGCTGCGCCGCGACGCCGAGCACAGCCTGCGCGTCTTCACCGAGCTGGGCGACGAGTGGGGACGGCTGGAGGCCACCCACGCCCTCACCCACCGGGCCGAGATCACCGGCGACTACGCCGAGGCCGAGCGGCTGATCCGCGAGGCCCTGCCGCTCGCCGAGGACCTGGGCATGTGGAGCGAGGTGTCGTTCCGGCTGTCGGCGCTGGGCCGGATCATGCTGCTGACCGGTGACCTGACGCGGGCCCGGGAGCTGCACGAACGGGCCCTGCGCCTGGCGGTGGACCGGTCGGCCAAGGCGGCACAGGAGTTCGCCGAGATCGGGCTCGGCCTGGTGGCGCGCCGCGCGGGCGACCTGGACGCGGCCGAGGCGCACCTGCGCGCGCCGCTGGAGTGGCTGCGGGGCGTCGGCGGGACGCCGGGCGTCGCGCTCGTCATGGCCCAGCTCGGCTACATCGCCGAGGCGCGCGGCGACGCCGCCACCGCACTGGCCCGCCACCGGGAGGGGTACGAGGCGGCCCTGTCCCTCGGCGACCCTCGCGCCATCGCGCTCGCGCTGGAAGGGCTGGCCGGGGCGCACTCGCTGGCGGGCGACCACGCGCACGCGGCCCGGCTGCTCGGCGCGGCCGCCGCCGCGCGCGAGGCCGTCGGCACACCGCTGCCGCCCGCCGAACGCGGCGACGTCGACCGCGCCACCGCCCGCTGCCGCGCCGCCCTCGGCGCGGACGCCTTCGCCGCCGAGTTCGCCCGCGGGAATCTCGGCCACGCGGCGGAGGTTTCCCGAGCATGACGTTCTCGCCCGGCTGGGACGGCGACGCCCTCGACGTGGACGCCTACCTGCGACGCCTCGGATTCGACGGCGCACCGTCCCCCACCCTCGCCACGTTGCGCGCCCTGCACCGCGCCCACGTCACGTCCATCCCGTTCGAGAACCTGGAGATCATGCTCCGCCGGGCGGTGCCGCTCGACATCCCCGCCCTGCAGGACAAGATGGTGTACGGGCGGCGCGGCGGCTACTGCTTCGAGCACAACCGGCTGTTCGCGGCGGCGCTGGAGCGGCTCGGCTTCCGCTTCACCGCGCTGATCGGGCGCGTCACGATGGGCGCGGAGAACAAGATCCGGCCCGCCACGCACGCGCTGCTGCGCGTGGAGATCGACGGCCGCGCCTGGCTGTGCGACGTGGGGTTCGGCGCCGGGCCGCTGGAACCCCTGGAGTTCACCGACGGCGCCGCCTCCACCCAGGGCGACGGCTGGCGCTACCGGCTGGAACGGCTCGGCCCCGTCGACGAGCGCGTGCCGCACGTGGCGCTGTGGACGCTGTTCCAGGCGCCCGCCCCGGGGACGGCGGACGGCTGGGTCGACCGGCACAACTTCACCGAGAACCCGGCGTTCCCGATCGACTACGAGGTGGCCAACCACTACGTCTCCACGCACCCGCGTTCGCCGTTCACCAGCCGCCCGTTCGCGCAGCGCTACACCGCCGGCGCGCACCACGTGCTGGACGGCCTGACGCTGACCACGTCCCGCCCGGACGGCTCGGCCGACAAGCGCGAGCTGAGCCCGGGCGAGCTGACGGACGCGCTGGCGGACGTGTTCGGCATCGTCCTGCACGAGGCCGACGCCGCCCGCCTGACGGCGTCGCTTTCCAGGTAACCGCGGTCCGGGCGACCGGTCAGGTGACAGATGCCCGGCCACCGGCCGCGTTCCTAGCGTCGAGGGCATGGACATCAACGATCGCGCGACGGTACTGAGGTGGATCGACGAGAACGCCCGTCCGCTCGCGGCACACGACCCGGACGCCCCGCCCGCCGACCTGGAACCGCTGCGCGACGTGGCCCGTGACGCCACCGTCGTGGCGATGGGCACGGCCACGCGCGGCGCGCACGAGGTGTTCGTCCTGCTGCATCGCGGCCTGCGGCTCCTGGTCGGGGAGATGGGGTTCCGCACGCTCGCCATCGAGGAGGACTGGACGCAGGGCGTCCGCATCGACGAATGGCTGCGGACGGGGACGGGCGACCCGCGCGAGCTGCTGGGCGAGAGCTGGCTGCCGTGGCAGACGCGGGAGATGCTCGACACGCTGCTCTGGCTGCGCGCGTTCAACGAACGGCATCCCGGCGACCCGGTGCGCCTGCTGGGCGTCGACATCACCGCCACACGGGCGCTCGCCTACGACGCCGTCACCGAGTACGTGCGGCGCACCGCCCCGGACCGGCTCGCCGAGCTGCTCGACCTGTACGCCCCGCTCCGCCCGGACGCCGACGGGAACATCGACGAGCACGTCGGCAGGTACCGGCGGACGGCCGACAAGCGTCCGCTGATCGAACGCGCCGAACGTGCGCACCGGCTGGTGGACGGCCTGGACGGCGGCGAAGGGCACGCGCCGGCCGTCCGGCACGCGGCCGCGATCGTGGACTTCCACGTCTTCCACTCGTTCTCGCATCCGATCACCGACAGCCTGGCCCATGTCGAGCGGCGCATGGCCGACAACCTCGTGTGGTGGCACGAGCACACCGGCACGAAGATCGTCCACTGGGGCGGGCTGGCGCACACCGCCGTGGGCGACCCGATCGGCAACCATGGCGCGAGCCGCCGCAACACCGGCGCGCACCTGCGGGACCGCTTCGGCGACGGGTACGTGTCGGTCGCCGTGACGATCGACCACGGCGCGGTGCACGGCGGCGTGCCCGTCCCGTCGCCGCCGGAGACGTTCGCCGACGCGCCGCTGGGCGCCGCCGGACCCGCGCACTACCTGCTGGACCTGCGCTCCCCGGCGCCGGAAGCGGTGCGCGAATGGCTGGAGACCCCCGGCAAAGTGCGCACGATCGGGCCGGCCTACCGTCCCGAGAGCGACGCCGACCACCACTCGGCCGGCGCGGTGCTGCGCGCGTGGTTCGACGCGGTGGTCCACTCGCAGGAGGTCACGTCCGTGCACGCGTTGCCGGTGGGCGCGCGCGCCGTCACCCGGGCCCGCTGGTAGCGGCTCAGCCGAGGTCGAGGCGGGCCAGTTCGGCGCGGGACGCGACGCCCAGCTTCGGATACGCCTTGTAGAGGTGGTAGCCGACCGTGCGAGGGCTGAGGAACAGCCGGGCGCCGATCTCCCGGTTGCTCAGCCCGGTCGCGGCCAGCCGCACGACCTGCAGCTCCTGCGGGGTGAGGCGGGCGAGCAGGTCGGCGTGCTCGTCGGGGGCGGCGCCGGTCAGGCTCTCCCCGGCGGCGCGCAGCTCGCCGCGGGCGCGTTCGGCCCACGGCGCGGCGCCCAGCCGTTCGAACGTCTCCAGGGCGGCGTGCAGCCGGGCCCGCGCGTCGTTGCGGCGCCGCGCGCGACGCAGCCACTCCCCGTACAGCAGCTCGGTGCGGGCCCGCTCGAACGGCGGACCGCCCTGGCGGTGCAGCTCGACGGCCTCGGCGAACGCCTTTCCGGCCTGCTCCTCGGGTTCCAGCAGCGCCCGGCAGCGCAGGGCGACCGCACGCGCCCACGGCCGTCCGACCTGCGCGGCCCAGTCGGCGTACCAGGCGGCGGCGTCGCGGCCGTCCTCGGGGCGTCCCGCGCGCACGGCCGCCTCCACCAGGTCGGGCAGGCCGGCGATGGCGCCCTGCCGGTGCGGCCCGGACACCACGCCGAGCAGCCGGTTCAGCGCCGCCTCGTACCGGCCGAGCCCCAGGTCGAGCAGGCTCAGCGCGCCCGCCGCGTGCACCACGCCGGGCGCCACGCCGCGTTCCAGCGGCTCGGCGGCCAGCTCCGCGCAGCGCTCCTCGTCGCCCTCGATCGCCGCGAGCAGCGCCAGCACGGTCTTGTGGTAGACGCGGTGGCGGTGCTGGCCGGTGTCCTCGGCGATGCGCATCCCCTCGGTGGCGGCGCCCAGCGCGTCGCGATGCCGGCCGAGCTGCAGGTGCGTGCGCGCCAGCAGCGGCAGCACGGTGGACAGCAGCCCGATGGCGCCCTGGTCGCGCAGCCGCTCGGCCAGCCCGGCGGCGGCCTCGTGGGCGCCTTCGACGTCGCCGAGCAGCAGGCGCAGCCAGGCGGCGCGGGTGACCTCGCGCGGGCCGATGCACGGGCCCATGCCGTCGAGGAGTTCGCGTCCGGCGCGCGCGCCGTCGGCCACGCGGCCCTCGGTGAACGCGTTCTGGCCCGCGTACATCCTGGCCAGGGCGCGGGCCAGGTGCGCGTTGGGCAGCCCCAGGTCCTCGGCCCGTTCGACGGCCCGTTCCAGCGCGGCGAAGTCGCCCGCGTTGGCGGCCGCGGACGCGGCCTGGAACAGCAGGTATCCGGCGAGGTCGGGCGCGGTGCCCGCGACGGTGTCGGCGGTGTCGCTGAACAGCCGGTACGCCTCGGCGGTGCGGTCCTGCTCGTCGGCCAGGACGCCGCGCAGCCGCACCAGGTCGGCGCGCAGGACCGGGTCGGACGTCTCGGCGGCGGCGCGGTCGGCCAGGGCGGTCGCCTGCTCGGCCAGGCCCGCGTCGGCGGCGGCCTGCGCGGCGGCGGCCATGCGCCGGACGCGGTCGGCGCGGTCCGGGCTGAGGTCGGCCGCGCGTTCCAGCATCGCCGCGATCGACGCCGACCCGCTCACCGCGTCGGCGGCGGGCGGGGCGCCGGCGGCGCGCACGGGCGCCCCTCCGGTCGCGGCCGCCTCCAGCGCGGCGGCCGTCTCCTCGTCCGGACCGGCGGCGGCGTGCGCCAGGTGCCAGGCGCGGTGGCAGACGTCGCCGCGGTCGGCGTGCGTGCGGGCCAGGGCGCGGTGGACGTCGATGCGGCGGCCCAGCGCGGCGCCCTCGTACACGGCGGTGCGGATCAGCGGATGGCGGAACTCCAGCCCTCCCTCGGCCGACCGCACCAGCCGGTCGCGCTCGGCCGGTTCCAGGTCGGCGACCGACACCCCGAGCCGTTCCAGCGTCGGGACGACCACGGCCACGTCCCCGGTGCCGTCGGCCGCCGCGACCAGCAGCGCCGTGCGGGTCGCCGCGGGCAGCGCCGCGATCCGCTCGGCGTACGCGCGGCGCAGCCGCCCGTGGGTGGACGTGGAGGGGGCGGCCGGCGCGGACGGGGCACGGCGCGAGGACGGCAGTTCCAGCAGCGCCAGCGGGTTGCCCTTCGCCTCCGTGAGGATCTCGTGCCGGACGTGCCGGGGCAGCTCGGCGGCGTGGCCGTCCAGCAGCGCCACCGCGGCCTCGTCGTCCAGCCCGGTCAGCCGCAGCTCGGGCAGCCCCGGGGCGGGGAACTCGGGGGCGTCCAGGTCGCGCGCCGCGAACAGCAGCGCGATCGGTTCGGCGTCCAGGCGCCGCGCGGCGAACAGCAGCGCGTCGGCGGACGCGTGGTCGAACCAGTGGGCGTCGTCGGCCAGGCACAGCAGCGGCCGCTCCTCGGCCAGGTCGGCGAGCAGGGTCAGCACCGCCAGCCCGACCAGGAACCGGTCCCCGGTGCGGCCGTGCCCGGCGCCGGGGTCGGCGGTCAGGCCGAGGGCGGCCTTGAGCGCCGCCGCCTGGGCCTGCGGAAGGGCGTCGACACGGTCGAGATGCCGTCCGAGCAGCAGGTGCAGCGCCGCGTAGGGCATCGCGGCCTCGGCCTCCACGCCGGTGGCGCGCAGCACCCGCATGGCGGGTCGGCGGGCGGCCTCGGACGCGGCGAGCGCCGCCGCGTGGTCGAGCAGCGCCGACTTGCCGATCCCGGCCTCCCCGCGCACGACCAGGACGCCGCTGCGTCCCTCGCGCGCCCGCCGCAGCAGCCGTTCGACCTCGGCCGTCTCCTCCCCCCGCCCGTACAGCATGCCGCCACACTACTCAGCCGGGACGTGTCCGGAACGTCACCCGGATGGCGACGGGAATTCCCACGGCCTACGCGGCAAAAAGTGACAAATCTTCCATCTTCGAGCGTGCTGGGTTATCGTCCTGCCACACGGCCCGGTAGTGCAGCCCGGGGCGTGGACGTCCCAGGGGCCTCGCCGCTCCCCCCCAACGGCGAGGCCCCGTCCTCCGCACCCGGCAGGGTTACATTCCTGCTGCCGGGTACCGGCTCATTCATGAGCGAACGCCGACACGAGGACTCCAGGCCACTGGCGGACCGGCGGGCCGAGGCCGGAGCCCCGCAGGAAGAGGACCACGACTTCGGCGACGAGCACACCACCGGCCCGACCAAGCCCCCGATCGCCGAGGCCGAGACCCCCGGCGGCGAGGACGAGGGCTACAGCCCGCAGACCGAAGTCCCGTAGACCCGCAGGACACCGCGACCACGAGAAAGGCCCCGGCCGGGGATTCCCGGCCGGGGCCTTTCCGTCGTCAGGACGGGTGCGGCGGCTGCTGGTCGGGCGGAACACCGCCGCCCTTGCCGCCGCCCTTGGCGCCCTTGTCGGTGCCGTGCGGGCGGCCCTTCGACCGCGTCGCCTTCGGATCGGTCGCCTCGGGCGCCGGTTCCTCGGTCACCGCCGTGCGCTCGGACCGGCGGATCTCCGGTTGCTGCGGGTTGGGCATGTCGTCCCCTCCTTCGCGTGCCGCTAGGGGCGGATCTCCGGGGGCTTGAGCGGGTCGTGGCCGACGGTCATCAGCGACCGCCGCCACTCCTCCTTCTGCTCGGCGTGCGGCGGACGGTTCTCCAGGCGGTCCTCCACGTACTCCACGACGCGCCGCATGGTGTCGGCGTCGCCGTCGGTGAGGTCCACCTTGCGCTTGCGCAGCACCTCCACCACGCGCGCGCCGAGCTCGGGGAGCTTCATGTCGGGGTCGGCCGGGAACGCCTCCTCGCCCGACGCCGCGGTGAGCAGCCAGGTGCGCAGCTCGTCGGAGGTCATGTTGACCGTCTGGTGGAAGTCGTCCCACAGAAGCTCCACGTCCGCCGGGATGCGGTCCTTGGTCATCGCCACCTCCTTTCGGATCGGACGCGAGATCGGCTCGGGTGTCGGCTCGGGTGTCTCTCCGTCATCTCCCAGCGCGCCCTACCCGAAGCGGCCCGAGCCATGCGACCGGCCGGGCCGCGCGTCCCGCGGGTGACGGGGGCCGCGCACGTTACGACCGTGGTCAGGGGGGAACACGCCGTCGCATGAACCACTCGGAAACCCCAGTGCTCGACGCGCTCGTCGAATACCACCACCGGCGGGAGCTGCCCTTCACGCCGCCCGGGCACAAGCAGGGCCGGGGCACCGATCCGCGCGTGCGGCAGGTCCTCGGCGACGCGGTGTTCCGCTCCGACGTGCTGGCCGTCTCCGGCCTGGACGACCGCCGCTCGTCCCAGGGCGTCCTGCAGAAGGCGCAGGAGCTGATGGCCGACGCCGTGCACGCCGAGAACGCGTTCTTCTCCACCTGCGGCAGCTCGCTGTCGGTCAAGAGCGCGATGCTGTCGGTCGCCGGGCCCGGCGAGAAGCTGCTGGTCGGCCGGGACGCCCACAAGTCCGTGGTGTCCGGGCTCATCCTCAGCGGGGTCGAGCCGATCTGGGTGGAGCCGCAGTGGGACCCCGAACGGCATCTGGCGCACCCGCCGTCGGCCGAGGCGTACGCGCGGCGGTTCGCCGAGCACCCCGACGCGCGCGGCGCCCTGGTGACCAGCCCCACCCCGTACGGCACCTGCGCCGACCTGAGGGCGATCACCGAGGTGTGCCACGGGTACGGGCGCCCGGTGATCGTGGACGAGGCGTGGGGGGCGCACCTGCCGTTCCACCCGAGCCTGCCGACGTGGGCGATGGACGCGGGCGCCGACGTGTGCGTCACCAGCGTCCACAAGATGGGCGCCGGGCTGGAGCAGGGGTCGGTGTTCCACCAGCAGGGCGACCTGGTGGACCCGGCGGTGCTCAAGGCCCGCGAGGACCTGCTGGGCACCACCAGCCCGTCCGTGCTGGTGTACGCGGGCCTGGACGGCTGGCGCCGCCAGATGGTCGAACACGGCCACGAGCTGCTGCAGCACGCCGTCGACCTGGCCGCCGAGATACGCGACGAGATCGTCCAGATCCCCGGGCTGCACGTGGCCGGGCCGGAGTTCGTCGGGCCCGACCGCGCCCACGACCTGGACCCCCTGCAGCTCGTGATGGACCTGACCGAGCTGGGCGTCAGCGGCTACCGCGCCGCCGACTGGCTGCGCGAGACGCACCGGATCAACATGCACCTGGCCGACCACCGGCGGATCAGCGCCCAGCTCACCTTCGCCGACGACAAGGAGACCACCGATGCGCTGCTGACCGCCCTGCGGGACCTGTCGCGGCACGCGCCCGCGCTGCGCGGCGCCCCGCCGATCTACATCCCCGATCCGGGGGACCTGCGGCTGGAACTGGTGGTGCTGCCGCGCGACGCGTTCTTCGGCCCGGCCGAGCAGGTCCCCGCCGACCAGGCCACCGGACGCGTCGTCGCCGAGATGCTCACCCCGTACCCGCCGGGCATCCCCGCGGCGCTGCCGGGCGAGCGGCTCACCGCCCCGGTCGTCGACTACCTGCGCACGGGCGTGGCGGCCGGGATGGTCGTCCCCGACGCCGCCGACCCGGAACTGAACAGCATCCGCGTCCACATCGAACGCTGAGGTCCGTCTCGGACGCCGAGCCGGACGTTCCGGGCCGTGGGCAGGGCGGCACGGGCGGCGGTCAGGCCGGGACGTGGGCCTTGTTGCGCGTCCAGTGCCGGTGCGCGGCGATGGCGTTGATCAGCTCGCGCTTGAAGTTGTCGTCGGGCCCGCCGGGAGCGCCCCCGCCGCGCCGGGTGACCACGCCCTGGTCGACCTCGACCAGGCCCTCGGTGGCGATCTGCAGGCTCGACACGCCGGCGCGGCCGAGCAGCTCGACGCCCGCGTCCAGGGCGCCGATGGCCTTGCAGTGCTTGTAGGCCTCGGCGACGAAGTGCAGCGCGTCGCCGTCCTCGGCCAGGGCGCGCACGCTCTGCTCGCCGCCGGGGATCACCACCGCGTCGTACAGCACCGACGCCACGGTGGGCAGCGCGCGGGTCACCTCCACCTGGTCGCCGTCGGCGCTCTGCACGGCGCCGTCGTGGGCGGCGAGCACCTCGCAGATCGCGCCCTGCTCGGTCAGCGCCTCGCCGACCGCGGTGACGTCGGCCGCCTCCACGCCGTCGGCCACCAGCACCGCGACCTTGCGGGCCTTGACCGTGTCGGCCGGGGAGTTGGCCTGGCTGAGCGCGGGCGAGCTGCGGCCGTGGTTCTCGGTGACCGGGGCCTTGGGCGGCTCGACGCCGATGCCCTCGGCGACCTGCGTCGCCAGGTCGTGGTCGACGTGGTTGAGCTGCTCCACGACGCCCTCCCGGATGTGCTTGTGCTCGACCTTGCCCAGCTCGAAGCGGAAGGCCGAGACGATGTGCTCCTTCTCCCAGTCGGACATGCTGTTCCAGAACAGCGTGGCCTGGCTGTAGTGGTCGGCGAAGCTCTCGCTGCGCTTGCGGATCTTGGTGCCGTCCACCCGCTCCTGGTAGTGCCGGTACACCGCGTCGCCGTCGACGCCCGTGCCGATCGCCGGGCAGCCGCCCGACAGCGAGTTCTTGTGGTAGGCGGCCCGCCCCTGGTGGATCTGCGTCTGGTGGTAGGCGTCGCGGTGGTGGTTGCGCACCGGGGCCACCGAGCGGTTCACCGGGAGCTGCGTGAAGTTGGGCCCGCCGAGCCGGATCAGCTGGGTGTCCAGGTAGGAGAACAGCCGCGCCTGCAGCAGCGGGTCGTTGGTGAAGTCGATGCCCGGGACGACGTTGCCCAGGCAGAAGGCCACCTGCTCGGTCTCGGCGAAGAAGTTCTCCGGGTTGCGGTCCAGCACCAGCCGGCCCACCGGACGCGCCGGGACCTCCTCCTCCGGAATGATCTTGGTGGCGTCGAGCAGGTCGAAGTCGAAGCGGTGCTCGTCGGCCTCGGGCACCAGCTGCACGCACAGCTCGTACTCGGGGAAGTTGCCCGCCTCGATGGCGTCCCACAGGTCGCGCCGGTTGAAGTCGGGATCCTTCCCGGCGATCTTCTGGGTCTCGTCCCAGTCCAGGGAGTGGGTGCCGAGCATCGGCTTCCAGTGGAACTTCACGAACGTGCCCCGGCCCTCGGCGTTGACGAGCCGGAAGGTGTGCACGCCGAAGCCCTGCATCATGGCGAAGCTGCGCGGCAGCGCCCGGTCGGACATCAGCCACATCATCATGTGCATGGTCTCGGGCTGCAGCTGCACGAAGTCCCACAGGGTGTCGTGGGCGGACGAGGCCTGCGGGATCTCGTTGTGCGGCTCGGGCTTCACCGCGTGCACGAAGTCGGGGAACTTGATGCCGTCCTGGATGAAGAAGACCGGCATGTTGTTGCCGACCAGGTCGAAGTTGCCCTGCCGCGTGTAGAACTTGGTGGCGAAGCCGCGCACGTCGCGTACGGTGTCGGCCGACCCGCGGGACCCGGCGACGGTGGAGAACCGGACGAACACCGGGGTCTCCACGGAGGGGTCGCGCAGGAACTCCGCGACGGTGTACTCGGCGAGCGAGTCGTCGTACACGCGGAAGTGCCCGTAGGCGCCGGAGCCGCGCGCGTGCACCACCCGCTCGGGGATGCGCTCGTGGTCGAAGTGGGTGATCTTCTCGCGGAAGTGGAAGTCGTCCATGATCGTGGGGCCGCGTTCCCCCACGCTGAGCGAGTTGTCGGTGTCGTCGACCTTGACGCCCTGGTCGGTGGTCAGCTCGGAGTCGCGCGGGTCCACCCGGAACTCGTCGAGTTGCCGCTGCTTGTCGGCGTGGTCACCGGAGCTCGACATGATCGTCGTCCTCCGCTCGTCGGTATCGGTCGGATGTCGCGCGCCGTACCCGACAAACCGCCCGATATACCGCAAGTCGCCATCTATCAAATGAATGCGTCAGTCACCCGGCGCATCGCCCCGGCCTCATCGGGTAAAAGGCCCTCCGCATCCGACCGACCCTCCCGGCCAGGCGAGAAGGTGGCGACATGGCGAAGAACACCGCGACCGGCGACGGCCCCTCGCGGAAGGCACCGGACCGGCCCACACGGCTCGGACGGGACGCCTGGTGGGGCGTCGCCAAGCGCACCGCCCGGGAGTTCCGCGACGACAACCTGGTCGACTGGGCCGCCGCGCTCACCTACTACGGCGTGCTCTCGGTCTTCCCCGCGCTGATCGTGGCGGTCTCGCTGGTGGGCCTGTCGGGCCAGTCCGGCACGCGGACGCTGACCGACAACATCCGGCAGCTCGCCCCGGGCCAGCTGCGCGACGTGCTGATCAGCATGGTGGAGGGGCTGCGCGGCACCGCGCCCACCGCCGGCGTGCTGGCGATCGTGGCGCTGCTGGTGGCGCTGTGGTCGGCGTCCAAGTACGTGGCGGCGTTCATCCGCGCCGTCAACGCGGTCTACGACGTCCCCGAAGGCCGCCCCCTGTGGAAGCTGGCGCCGCTGCGGGTGGGGCTGACCCTGCTCATGGTCGTCCTGCTGGGCGCCAGCGCGCTCGCGGTGACGTTCACCGGACGCCTCGCCGAGCAGGCCGGGCGGATGCTGGGCCTCGGCTCGGCGTTCGTCACCGGCTGGAACTACGCCAAGTGGCCGGTGATCCTGCTGGTAGTGATCATCGCGGTGGCCACCCTGTACTGGGCCGCGCCGAACGTCCGCCAGGCGGGCTGGCGGTGGATCACTCCCGGCAGCGCGCTGGCGATCGTCCTGTGGATCGTCGCGTCCGCCGGATTCGCAATCTACGTGGCGAACTTCGGCTCCTACAACGCCACCTACGGCGCGCTGGCCGGTGTCGTGATCTTCCTGGTCTGGTTGTGGATCTCCAACCTGGCCATCCTGCTCGGCGCCGAGCTGGACGCCGAGCTCATCCGCGCCCGGAAGATCGCCGAGGGCGCCCCCGAGACGGTCGAGCCCTTCGCCGAACCCCGCGACACCCGCAAGTTCTCCGACGAGGACCGCGAGGAGTACGCCGACGCCGAACACTCCCGCGACGGGCAGCCGCGCGACGGGCACCCCCAGGACGCGGACTCCCGCGACGGGCGGCCGCACGGCGCGCACGCCGGTGGCAAGCCCCGCTAACCCCTCGCGCGTTACCCCTTCGCCAGAGCGGCGACGATCTCGGCCGCGGGCGCGGTGGACGCCAGCCGGTAGGAGGTGCCCGCCCACAGGTGCAACGCGTCCGCGGCCCCCTGGGCGGCGGACGCCCTGCGCAACGGCGTCGTCAGGTAGTGGACGTCCGGGTACGCGGCGGGCGCGTGCGCCGAGTGCTCGGCCAGGAACCGGTTGACCAGCCCCCGGGCGGGACGTCCGCTGAACGCCCGGGTAAGGGCCGTCTCGGTGAAGCGCGGGTCGGCCAGCGCCGCCTTGTGCACGGCACTGGCGCCGCTCTCCGGGCAGCGCAGGAAGGCGGTGCCGAGCTGCGCCGCGTCCGCCCCGAGCGCGAGCACCTCGGCGACGTCCGCGGCCGTGCCCAGGCCCCCGGCTGCGATCAGCGGCTGCGCGGTGACCTCCCGCACGGCGGGCAGCAGCTCGCGCAGCGGCGTCCCGCCGTCGGTGTTGGTCCACGACCCCTGGTGCGCGCCCGCCTCCACGCCCTGCACGCACAACCCGTCGGCGGCGCCGGCGGCACGGGCCTCCGCCACGGACGTCACCGTCACGATCACCACGACGCCCCGCCGCCGGAACTCGCGGATCAGCGCCTCGTCGGGGCATCCGAACGTGAAGCTCACGATCGCGGGCGGGTCGGCCAGCAGATCTTCGATCTTGGCGTCCCAGTCGTCGGCCCGGTCCCCCGGCGTCCCCAGCCCCACTCCGAGCCGCTCGGCCTCGGGCGCCAGCCGCTCGGCGTACGCGTCGAAGGCCGCCCGGTCCACGGCGTCACGGGACGGCATGAAGACGTTCACCCCGAACGGCCGCGACGTCGCCGCACGCGTCCGCTCGATCTCGTCCCGCATCGCGGCCGCGGTCTTGTACCCGGCGGCGAGGAAGCCCAGCGCCCCCGCCTCGGCCACCGCCACCGCCAGCTCCGGCCGCGAGGCCCCGCCCGCCATCGGCGCCTGCACGACCGCCGTCTCCGGCACCCAGGAGGCCCCGCCCCCACGCACGCTCACCACACGCGCACGATAACTCTCAGGGGCGTGGGCGGCGGCTGGCGGGGGGTGGGGTCAGGCGGGGGTGAGCTTGTAGCGGATGGGGAGGTGCTTGGGGCCGCCCACGAACGTGGTGACGACGTTCTCGGGTTCGCCCGCCAGCTCGATGGAGGTCAGGCGGGGGATCAGCTCGTCGAAGAAGGCGCGCACCTCCATACGGGCCAGCGCGGCGCCCAGGCAGTAATGGACGCCGAAGCCGAAGGCCAGGTGCTTGTTGGGGTCGCGGCCGACGTCGAAGCGGAACGGGTCGTCGAAGATCTCCTCGTCCCGGTTGGCCGACGGGTAGGACAGCAGCAGCGCCTCGCCCGCGCGGACGCGGACGCCGCCCACCTCGCAGTCCTCGGCGGCGGTGCGCATGAACTCCTTGACCGGGGTGACCCAGCGGATCATCTCCTCCACCGCCAGCGGCATCAGGTCGCGGTCCGCGCGCAGCCGGTCGAGCTGGTCCGGGTGCTCGATCAGCGCGCGCAGCCCGCCGGAGATCGTCGAGCTGGTGGTGTCGTGCCCGGCGGTCGCGATGATCACGTAGTAGGAGGCGGTGTCGAAGTCGTTCAGCGGCTCACCGTCGACGCGGGCGTTGGCGATCGCCGAGGCCAGGTCGTCGGTGGGATTCGCACGGCGGGCCTCGGTGAGCTCCTTGAAGTAGGCGAAGAAGTCCAGCAGGACCGCGAGCCCCTCCTCCGGGGAGGCGCCGCGCTGCAGGTCGGGGTCGGCGTTGCCGAACAGCTCCTGGGTGAGCTTGAGCATCCGGTCGAAGTCGGACTCGGGCAGCCCGAGCAGCGACAGGATCACGTACAGCGGGTAGTGCACCGCGACCTGCTGGACGAAGTCGCACTCCCCGCCCAGCTCGACCATCCGGTCGACGTAGCGGCGGGCCAGTTCCCTGACGCGGGGCTCCAGGGCGCGCATGGCGCGCGGCCGGAACCAGTCGGCGCCGATGGCGCGCAGCACGCGGTGGTCGGGGTCGTCGATGTGGACGAGGGTGCGCAGCCCGATGCCCTGCTCCGCGCGCTGCCGGTTGATCACGTCCATCTCGGCGGTGGCCAGCAGCGGACGCGGCGCGTTCAGGAACAGGCGGTGGTCGCGCTCGATCTCCATGATGTCGGCGTGCCGGGTGACGGCCCAGAACGGGTTGTAGTCCGGCGCCTCGACCCAGTGCACCGGCGCCTCGCGGCGCAGCACGGCCAGCGCGGCGTGCAGACGATCGTCGTCGGCGTACGCGGTGGGATCGGCGAGGGCCCGGCCCGCCTCGTCAACGCTCGGAGTCATGAGTCCCCTTCATGTCCGTGAGGCCGCCCTCAAGGGACGCTAGCACTGCCGAACGCCATGCGATCGATGATCTTCACAGGTCGGTGAACGTGCCGTGGCGGCCGTGTCCGGCGGTGAACCGGGCGACGCCCTCGGCGGCGTCCGCCAGCGACCGCACGCCGTGCCCGTACTCCACCGCCAGCGCCTGCGGCTCGTCCAGATCCTCGCTCTCCAGCGCCGACATGCGGTCGCCGCGCAGGCAGGTCTGCGGGAAGCGGGCGATCTCGGCGGCCAGGTCCTCGGCGGCCTGCCGTGCGGTGCCCGGCGGGACGAGCCGGTTGGCCAGCCCGATGTCGTACGCCTCCTGGGCCGGCACCGGACGCCCGGTGAGAATGAGGTCCATCGCCCGGCTGCGGCCGATCAGCCGCGACAGCCGGAACGTGCCGCCGTCGATCAGCGGCACGCCCCACCGGCGGCAGAACACCCCGAACACGGCGTCCGACTCCACCACCCGCAGGTCGCACCACAGCGCCAGTTCCAGGCCGCCCGCGACGGCGTGCCCGGCGACCGCCGCGACGACGGGCTTGCCCAGGCGCATCCGGGTGGGGCCCATGGGCCCGTCGCCGTCCGCCTCGACGCGGTTGCCGCGCGGCGTGCCGACCGCCTTGAGGTCGGCGCCCGCGCAGAACGTGCCGCCCTCGCCCCACAGCACGGCGACCGACGCGTCCGGGTCGGCGTCGAACTCGCGGAACGCGTCGGCGAGCTCGGCCGCGGTCGGGCCGTCCACCGCGTTGCGCACCTCCGGACGCGACAGGATCACCGTGGTGACCGGCCCGTCCCGCTCCACCCGCACAGCCGTCATGCCGACCGACACTACGGGGCGGCGGGACGGGAGAGAAGGCGTTTCCGGACGGTGAGAACTGCCTGCCCCGCCCGGTCAAGCGGCCGTCATGGCACGGTCACGGCGGGTAATGTCCTCGCCGACATGACGAACACCCTGGGCCTGCGACCGCTGACCGCCCGTTCGGTCGTCCTCAGCACCCTGCTGGGCCTGCACCCGCCCCGGCTGCGCGCCCGGCACCTGGTGCGCGTCGGGGCGCTGTTCGGCATCGCCGAGGGCACCGTCCGCGTCGCGTTGTCACGCATGGTGGCCGCCGGCGACCTGGTGCACGTCGACGGCGCGTACGAGCTGACCGAACGGCTGCTGCGCCGCCAGGCCCGGCTGGACGAGGCCCGCTCCCCCCGCACCCTGCCGTGGGACGGCGCCTGGGAGATCGCCCTCGTCACCGCCGAACGGCGTCCCGCCGCCGACCGGGCCGCGCTGCGCCAGGCCATGTCGGCGCTGCGGCTGGCGGAGCTGCGCGAGGGCACCTGGCTGCGGCCCGCCAACCTGGCGCGGCCCCGGCCCGACGTCGTCCTGCGGCAGTGCACGTTCCTGCGCGGCCGTCCCGAGCGCGACCCGGCGGGGCTGGCCGCGGCGCTGTGGGACCTGACCGGCTGGGCCGCCGACGCCACCGCCCTGCTGGCCGCGCTCGGCCGCGCCGAGTGCCTGGCCGACCGGTTCACCGTGTCCGCTGCGGTGCTGGGCCACCTGCTGCGCGATCCGCTGCTGCCGGACGAGCTGCTGCCCGCCGACTGGCCGGGGCCCGAGCTGCGCGCCCGGTACGCCCGGTGCGAGGCGCAGCTCGAACGGCTGCTCACCGAGTACGTGCCGGCCGGCGGGCGGCTTGCGAAATCGTGATCTCACGGGCATTGCCTTGGGACGATCTTGGCGTCACCCTCCTCCCGTGACCGCTGGAAACGAGCCGGTCACGCGAAGGAGGTAGACATGGCCGTGGCCCACAAGGCCCTGGGCGCGATGCTCCGCCGCAAACCGATCGAGCAGATCGACGACGAGGCCGGATCGACCGGCCTGCGGCGCACCCTCGGACTCTGGCAGCTCACCGCGATCGGCGTGGGCGGCATCATCGGCGCGGGCATCTTCTCGCTGGCCGGCGCCGTCGCCAACGAGACCGCCGGACCCGGGGTGCTGATCTCATTCCTGATCGCGGGCGTGGCCAGCGCCGCCGCCGCGTTCTCCTACGCCGAGTTCGCCGGGCTGATCCCCCGCGCCGGATCGGCCTACACCTACGGCTACGCGGTGCTCGGCGAGTTCGCGGGCTGGGCCATCGGCTGGGACCTGCTGCTGGAGTACACCGCGATCGTGGCGGTGGTGGCCATCGGCATCTCCGGCTACTTCAACGACCTGCTCGGCTTCCTGAACATCGACCTGCCGCTGTGGATGATGGGCGCGCCCGGCACCGAGCCCAAGGACGTGGCGGACGGCAGCTACAAGGTCAACCTGTTCGCGATGCTGCTGTGCCTGCTCATCGCCTACGTGCTCAACCTGGGCATGAAGAGCGCCGCCCGGTTCGAGACCGCGCTGGTGTACCTGAAGGTCGGCATCGTGCTGCTGGTCATCGTGGTCGGCGCGTTCAAGATCAAGTCTGGGAACTACTCGCCGTTCCTGCCGTACGGGCTGGACGGCGCGTTCACCGGCGCCGCCACGGTCTTCTTCGCCGTCTTCGGCTACGACGCGATGTCGACCGCGGCCGAGGAGTCGCACGACGCCCGGCGGCACATGCCCAAGGCGATCATCTACTCGCTGGCGATCTCGATGGTGCTGTACGTGCTGGCCTGCCTGGTGCTCACCGGCATGGTCGACTACCGCCACATCGACCCCAACGCCGCGTTCTCCTCGGCGTTCGACGACGCGGGCCTGGAGACGGTCGGGTTCGTCATCGCGGTCGGCGCGATCCTCGGCATCCTGACCGTGCTGTTCACGTTCATGATGGGGGCGGCCCGGGTGTGGTTCTCGATGAGCCGCGACGGGCTGCTGCCGGGCTGGTTCGCCCGCACCCACCCCACCCGCAAGGTGCCGACCCGCATCACCTGGATCCTCGGCGCGGGCTCGGCGCTGATCGCCGGGTTCCTGCCCATCGGGGAGGCCGCGGAGCTGACCAACATCGGCATCCTGCTGGCGTTCATCGTGGTGTGCGTCGCGGTGGTGGTGCTGCGCTACCGGCGTCCCGACCTGCCCCGGCAGTTCCGCACCCCGGGCATGCCGGTGGTGCCGATCGTCGGGGTGGTGTTCTCGGTGTGGCTGATCACCTTCCTCAAGCAGGAGACCTGGCTGCGCTTCGCCGCGTGGTTCGCGCTCGGCTGCGTGATCTACTTCGCCTACGGCCGCCGTCACTCGCTGCTGGCCCGCGGCGACGCCCCGGCCGGGAAGACCGCCGGCGAGTAGCCGCCGTTCCCCGGGGCGGTCAGGCGACGACGAGCCGGTCCATCTCGACGCGGACCGCCTCGGGGATCTCCACGGGACGGCGGGCGTCCCGGTCGACGAACACGTGCACGAAGTGCCCCTCGGCGACCAGCGTGCCGTCCGACCGGTACATGCCGATCTCCCAGCGCACGCTCGACCGGCCCAGCTTCCCGACGCGCGCGCCCACGCTGATGGTGTCGGGGAACGACACCTCGGCCTTGTAGACGCAGTGCGACTCCACGCACAGCGCGATCGCCGGGCTGGTCACGGGGTCGAACCCGGCCGTCCTGATCATCCACTCGTTGATGACGGTGTCCATCAGCGCGTAGTGGACGACGTTGTTGACGTGCCCGTAGAGGTCGTTGTCCTTCCACCGCGTGGGGACGGTCTCCCAGTGCGCGTACTCATCCCGGTCCACGGCGGCCAGTGTAGGAGCGGCCGCCACACCCGCCCCGCGCGGGTGCGACCACGTCGATGCAGTGGAAAGCAGGGAAGCGCCCGCGTCCCCGATGGGTGGGGGCGCGGGCGCGATGCGGGTGATCAGTGGCGGCGGTGGCCGCCGCCACGGAGGCGGGCCAGCAACTGGCGCACCTTCGCCTGGGTGCGGGGATCGCGCGCGTAGCGCTCGGCCTTCGCGCGCATGCGCCGTCCCTGCGGACCGCTGGCGTACCGCTTGATCCGGTCGATGAGCGTGGGCATGGTTCCTCCTCGGGTCTGGTCCGGGAGGTCGCCGCCCCGGTCGCCGCGGGGGCGGCGGGTGGTCACGGCGGGCGCCGCCCGAACCCTCCGGGTCCTGCCCGCCGTATCCCGGTCAATGCTTCTTGTTCACCTTCTTGAGAAGGCCGCGCACCTTCTCCTGCTTCTTGGGGTCGCGGGCCAGCTGTTCGGCCTTCTCCTTGGCCTTGCGGCCCTGCGGGCTGTCGGCAAGCTTCTTGAGCCGGTCGCTGAGAGAAGCCACGGTTTCCTCCTGCCGCCGAGCGGGCGCGTCATCCTGTCCAACGGATCGCGGACGCGAACGGTTCCGCTGCGCAGGGTGACGGCGTCGCACGTGACCTCGGATCACGTCAGGACGACCGGGGGCGGTGCGGGCGCGTGCCCGCCCGCGCTCGCGCGACGCCCCCGCCGGGGCGGGCGGGGGCGTCACCAGCACGGGATCCTCACCCTACATGTTGATGTCGCACGACGTACCAACCCCAGATGTTGGGCATTTCGCGGAGATTGCCGTTCACCAGGGGCCTCTTGGAGATGCCGGTACGAGGATGGGACGATAGCCCCGCAATGACCGCGCATCCGCCGAGCCCGTTCTTCCGCGTCTCGCGCGCGGTGGTGTTCGCCACCGTGTGCGTGTCGCTGTCGGCGCTCGGGCACACGGCGACGTCACAGCTGGTGATCCCCCTGTGGGCGGTGCTCACCGGCTTCGGCGGCGTGCTGGCGGTGACGCTGGCGCTGGCGGGGCACGAGCGTTCCCTGGCCACGATCCTCGGCGGCCTGCTGGGCGGGCAGTTCGTGCTGCACAGCCTGTACGTGGACGCCACGGCGCCCATGCAGCACCACCCGGCCGTGATGCCGCAGGACGCCGCGCACGGCTCGGGTGCGGGCATGACGCTCGCGCACGTGATCGCCGCCGTCGTCTCGGCCTGGTGGCTGCGGCGCGGCGAACGCGCGGCGTGGTCCCTGGCCCGGCGGGTCCGGGCCGTGGCCGACCGGCCGGTCCGGCTGCTGCTGGCCCTGCTGCACGTCGAGCCCGCCACACCGCCCGTCCGGACGCGTCCGGCGCCCGTGGCCGTCGAGACGCCGTCCACCGACCGGGTGCTGCGGTTCCCCGTGGTGCGACGGGGGCCTCCCCACCGTTCGAGGGCGCTCGCCGCCACCGGCTGAACGCCGGGGCCGGGCCGGGCGCCGTACGAGCCGTTTCACCGGGCGCCGTCTGTCTTCACGGCGTCTCCGGTGCGTTTCCGTGCGTCTCGAACGGAGTTATCCCGATGTCCGTACGTACTTTCCGGCACGCGTGGCGGGCCGCCGCGGTGGGCGGGCTGGCAGCCGTCTCGGTCGCCGCCCTGGCCACCGCCGCGTCCGCGCACGTCACCGCCAACCCGCGGTCGGCCGAGCAGGGGTCGTTCACCAAGGTGTCGTTCCGCGTGCCGAACGAGCGCGACAACGCCTCGACCACCGAGGTGCGCGTCGACCTGCCGACCGACCGTCCGATCGCGCACGTGTCCGTCCGGCCCGCCCCGGGGTGGAAGGTCACCGTCGACAAGACCAAGCTGAGCACGCCCGTGAAGATCGAGGGCGGTGAGCTGTCGGAGGTGGTCTCCCGGATCACCTGGACCGGCGGCAAGATCGATCCCGGCCAGTTCGAGGAGTTCGACGTCTCGATGGGGCCGCTGCCCACCGGCGTCGACCGGGTGCTGTTCAAGGCCGAGCAGAAGTACTCCAACGGCGAGGTCGTCACGTGGGACCAGGACCCGGGCACCGGCGCCGACGAGCCGGAACACCCGGCGCCCGAACTTAAGCTGACCCCGAAGGCGGCCACCGCGCAGGCCACCGACACGGTCACCGCCAAGGTCGCCTCCGACGACGCCGACTCGGCGTCCGACGGGACGGCGCGGCTGCTCGGCGGCCTGGGGCTGGCCGCCGGCGTGATCGGAGTCGGCGTCGGCGGATTCGGCCTGGCACGAGGAAGGAGCCGGTCATGAGAGGGCTGCGGGTCCTGCTGGCGGGAATGATCGCGGCGGTCGCCGTCGGGGTGGCGGCGCCGCCGGCGTCCGCGCACGACGCGCTGAAGGAGGCCACGCCGGCGTCCGGCGCCACGGTCGAGCCGCCGTCGGAGATCGTCCTGACCTTCACCAACACCGCGCGGCTGCCGCAGGTGGTGGTGACGGACGACAAGGGCACGGCGGTGCAGTCGGGGGCGCCCGAGGCGTCCGACAACAAGGTCACCCAGGCGTTGAACGGGACGCTGCCCAACGGCGAGTACACCGTGGCGTGGCGGGTGGTCTCCAGCGACGGCCACCCGATCAAGGGCACCTACAAGTTCACGGTGGAGGGCTCGTCCGCCGCGCCCACCTCGTCGGCCACGGCCCCGTCCTCGGCCGCGCCGGCCCCCGCCGCGTCCGCCCCGGCGACGCCGTCGACGCGGGGCGCGAGCAGCCAGTCCGAGGACGGCGGGTCCTCCGGCTGGTTGTGGATCGGCCTGGCCGCGGTGGTCGTCGCCGCCGTGGTGGGCGGCGTGGCCTGGGCCCGCCGCCCCCGCCAGAACTGACCCGCCAGAACTGACCCGCCGGACCTGAATCGCCGGAACCGAACGCCGTCGCCCGCCCCACCGGATGCGGTGGGGCGGGCGGCGGCGTTCAGTTCGTGGGGAACGGCAGGGCCACGAGGTTGTAGGTCATCAGGACCTTGAAGAACACCACTCCGGACAGCGCCAGCAGCGTGCAGGACAGCCGTCCGGCCCAGCTCCACCACGCCTTCCACCAGGCGGCGCCGGTCGCGCCCACGACCAGGATCGCCAGGACGAGTCCCACGGTCGCGACGATCGGCAGGGCGGCGAAGGCCGGCGGGTTCAGCGCCACGGTCTCCATGACGGCGTTGGGGTCGGCCATGGTGACGGCCAGCCCGGTGAGGAAGACGGTGACCACCGCCGTGGTGGCCCAGGCGAGGAGCCGTGCGGCGCGTGCCCCGGCCGGATGGCGGGAACGGCGCCGCAGCACCCGGACGAGGGCGAGGACGGGAAAGCCCACGAAGGCCAGCAGCATCACCAGGGACGCGCCGCCGAGCAGGCCCACGTTCAGCCCCGGAGAGTCGTACCAGGCCAGCTTCTCCAGGACTTCGGACGGGTTGGCCGAACTGGTCAGCGTGCCCTTGCCGTCGAAGGCGATCCGGGCCTGCCCGCCGCGTTCGGTGAAGAGCCCGGGCTGGGTCTGGACCCAGTGCTGGGTCTCCTTCTCCGGGTCCACCGACAGGCCCGTGGTCGTCAGGGTGCCGCCGGGGCCGGCCGTCACCGTCACGGCCGAGAACAGCGAGGTGACCTTCGTGAGGGTCGTGTGGCTGACCCTGGCCGAACGGTACGTCCCCGCGTACTTGGACACCGGGCTTCCCGTCACCGTGCCGCCGGACGTGCTCACCGTACGCGCGGTGGCGGGCAGGTAGCGGTCGACGATCTGGTTGACGAGGCTCGCGCCGTCCCATCCGGCCACCGTGTTCACGCCGTCGCCGTTGTAGACGACGTAGACTCCGACGCCCTCGTCGGGCAGCAGCGCCATGACGTTGTGGAAGCCGGGCACGTCGCCGTCCTTGTAGAGCAGCCGCCGGCCGTTACGGGGGCGCTGCTCGAACGTGTAGCCCATGCCGGGCATCCGCCTGTCCTGGGTGTAGTGCTGCTGCTGCATCAGGCGGGCGACGTCCTGGCCGAGCCGGGGGTCGTTGCCGAGCTGGGCGAGCATGAAACGGCCCATGTCGGCGGGCGTGGCGGCGGGGCCGGTGCCGGTCGGGGTCCGCGGGCCGTACTGGCCCTTCACCCTGGTGTATCCGTCACCGCTGGGGCGGTATCCGGCGGCCAGCGCCGAGTCGATCGCGGCGGGGTGCGGGACGGCCATCGTGGTGGAGCGCATCCCCAGCGGCTCGAACACGTGCTGCCGGACGTACTCGGCGAACGGCTGCCCTGAGACGACCTCGACGAGGTATCCGGCCAGCGCGATCCCGTAGTTGTCGTAGGCCACGCGGGTGCCCGGGGGACGGACCCGCCGCGGCTGCCGTTCGGCCAGGCTGCGGCCGAGCGATCCCACGTCCTTGGGGTCGGCCTCGCCGAGCCCCACGATGTCGTCGTCGAAGCCGCCGGTGTAGGTCAGCAGGTGCCGCAGGGTGACGGGGCGTCCGGGATAGGTGTCCTTGATCTTGAAGGTGGTGAGGTAGCGGTTGACGTCGGCGTTCAGGTCGAGCTTGCCCTGCCGGACGAGCTGCAGCGCGGCCGTGGCGGTGAACGGCTTGGCCAGCGACCCGGTGAAGAAGGCCGTCCGGTCCGGGTTGACGGGCGAGCGGGCGTCCACGTCGGCGACGCCGTAGCCCTTGGCGAACACGGTCTTGCCGCCCGCGACCACGACGACCGCGGCACCGGGGATCTTGTCTTCGGCCAGCTGCGCGGGGACGACCCGGTCGACGAGCGATCCGACGTCCCGCAGGTCGGGCTGCGCCGCGGGGGTCGGCTCGGCCACGGCGGACGGAGCGGTCAGCCCGGTCAGCACGGCTGCGAGCAGTGCCCCGAGTGCTGCTCTCCTGAACGCGATCTTCATGGGTTCCACGGTGCCGACCGGGGCCGGGCCGCCACCAGTGCCGTGCACACCGACCGGGCATGCACAACGCACGATCCGGACAAACGTTCATATGATTCCCGCTGTGGTGATCGTCCTGGCGGTCCTGGCCGGTGTGGCCTTCGACCCGCTGCACCCGCTGCCGGGCGTGCCGGGGATCGCGATGCTCGTCCTGCAGCTCGTGCACTGCCTGCCGCGGCTGCGGCGGTTGCGCGGGCCCTGGACCCTCGCCGCCCAGGCGGTGCTGTTCCCCTGGGCCGGGCCGGGAGCTGCGGGCATGCTGGCGTCCTCGGTGCTGCTGCTCATCGCACGCCCGGTCCGCTGGGCGGCGTTCGCGGGGGTGCTGGCCGCGGCCGGGCTGCTGAACCGCGACGACGCCTACACCTGCGCCAACGCGGTGGTCAACGCACTGGCCCAAGGGCTGATCATCTTCGGGGTGACCCGGCTCAGCGATCTGCGCGCCGAGCTGCACGCCACGCGAGGCGAGCCGGCCGCCGAGTCGGTCGCGCGGGAACGCGACCGGGCGTCCCGGTCCCTGGACGCCGCGCTCGGCACCGCCCTGTCGACCATCATCGGCGCGGCCACCAGGGGCGAGACGGCCGGCATTCCCGCGCTCGCGCGGGAGGCCGCCGCGCGGGCCCGCGCCACGCCGAACCCCCCGGAGGAACCGCCGCACGGCGACCTCACGCCCCGGCTGGCCCTGCCCATCCTGATCGCCGCGCACGCCGGGTTCCTGGTCGTCTCGGTGATCTACCTGCGGTCGGTCCGGCCCCCGGCGCCGCTGCTGGCCGCGAGCGTGGCCGCCGTCCTGGCGGTCTGCGGACTCCAGCTCTACCACTCGCTGCCCCGCCCGCCCGGCGCCCTGCCCCGCCACGCCGCGTGGACCCTGCCGAGCCAGATCGTCCTGGCCTGCCTGCCGCTGTTCGCCCCGGGACGGCCCTATCCGCAGCTGGCCGGATTCGCGGCCGGGTCGATCCTGATCGTCCTGTACGGCCGCGGCGGGCGGGTCGCCTGGCCGGCGTTCGGAGCGGTCCTGCTGGGCGTCTTCGCCGTGCTCGCGGTCCGCGGCGAGCCGCTCGCCCTCAACGCCTACTGGACGTTCAACGCGGCGGCGATCGCGGCGATGTTCTACGGGCTGGCGCTGCTCACCGGCCTGGTCTACCAGGTGCGGGAGGCGCGGCTGGCGCTGGCGGAGATCGCGGTCGCCCGGGAACGGCGGCGGATCGCCCGGGACGTGCACGACCTGCTCGGGTACGGCCTGTCGGCCATCGCCGTCAAGGGCGAGCTGGCCGCGCGGGCGCCCGACCGCGCCGAACGGGAACTCGCCGACATCGCGCGGATCGCCCGCCGCGCCCTGGCGGACCTGCGTGCCATCCCGGGCGCGGACGACCACGACCTGTCGCTGGAGGCGGAACTGGAGTCCGCGCGCGACGTCCTCGCCGCCGCGGGAATGGAGGTCACGGTCGAGGCGCGCCTCGGGCCGCCGCTGCCGCGTGCCACCGACGCGCTGCTCGCGACGGTGCTCCGCGAGGCCGTCACCAACGTCCTGCGGCACAGCAGGCCGAGCCGCTGCGCCATCACCGCCGACCGCGTGGACGAGTACGTGCGCCTGCGCGTCGTCAACGACGGCGCGCCCGCAGACGGGGACACGAACGGGGACACGGATGGGGACACGGATGGGGACACGGGCGGGGGGCAGGGGCTCGGCAACCTCACCGCCCGGGTCTCGGCCGCAGGGGGCCGGCTGGACGCGGGACCGGCCGGCGACGGCCGGTACGAGCTGCGCGTCCTACAACCAGCCGGCCTCGGTGGCGATGCGGACGGCGTCGAGGCGGTTCCGCGCGTCTAGCTTGGTGACGATCGCCCCCAGGTAGTTGCGCACGGTGCCCTTCGACAGGTAGAGCCTGGCGGCGATCTCCGCCGGGTCGGCGCCCTCGGCGGCCATGCGCAGCACCTCGACCTCGCGCGGGCTGAGCGGGTTGCGCCGTCCGCTGATCGCGGCCGCGGCGAGCTGCGGATCGATCACCCGCTCACCGGCGGCCACCCGGCGGATCGCGTCGGCGAGCCGGTCGGGCGGCGCGTCCTTGAGCATGAACCCGTGCACACCGGCGTCCAGCGCCCGGCGCAGCAGCTCCGGACGGCCCAGGGCCGTGAGGATCAGGACCCGGCACTCGGGGACCCGGGCCGCCAGCTCGGCCGCCGCCGTCACGCCGTCGAGGCCGGGCATGTCGACGTCGAGCACCGCCACGTCCGGGCGGTGCTCCCGCGCCGCGGCCACGACCTCGTCCCCCCGCGACACCTCCGCGACCACGCGCATCCCCGGGTCCAGGCCCAGCAACGCGACCAACGCGCCACGCAGGATGTTCATGTCCTCGGCCACCAGCACCGCGATGACGCCGCCGTCCTCCACGCTCTCCCCCCAACTCCACTGCCCCAGCGAACCGTCCCCGACGATTCTCCAGGGCCGGCCTCAGGAGCGTCGCCCGAACACCAGGACGGTCGCGGCGGCGAGGGCGGCCAGGGCGCCGCCCGTCCACAGCACGCCGGGCACGGCGACCGAGTCGACGATCCGGCCGCCGAGCAGGGCGCCCAGCGCGATCGCGCCGTTGAAGCCCGACACGAACACCGCCGACGCGGCCTCCGGCGCCGACGTCCCCGACCGCAGGAACCAGGTCTGGACGCTGACGGACACGCCCCCGTATGCCAGGCCCCACACCACCAGCAACGCGACCGCGCCGGCCGGGGACGTCCCCAGGAGGGGCATGGCCAGGACGGCGGCCGCGAGCACGCTCGACACCGTCACCAGGGTGCGGCGCACGTCGCGTCCGGCCGCGGCACCGGCCGTGAAGTTGCCGATGATCCCGGCGGTCCCGTAGACGAGCAGCAGCCCGCCGACCGCGCCGGCCCCGATGCCCCCGACCTCCTCCAGCACGGGACGCACATACGTGTACGCGGCGAAGTGGCCGGTGACCAGCAGCAGCGTGAGGGCGAGCCCCACGCGCACCCGGGCGTTGCGCAGCAGCACGCCCGGCACGTCGCGCAGCCGCGCCACCCCGACCGGCGGCATCGCCGGCAGCAGCAGCACCAGCGCGGCCAGCACGACGAGGGCGGGCACCGTCATGACCGCGAACGCCGTGCGCCAGCCGGCCGCCTCGCCCAGGAACGTCCCGGCGGGCACGCCCACGACGGACGCGATCGCCACCCCGCTGAAGATCACCGATGTGGCGGTGGCGACCGAGCGCTCGGGCACCAGCCGCACCGCCAGGCCCGCCGCCACCGCCCAGAACCCGCCGATGACCAGCCCCACCAGCACGCGGGCGAGCAGCAGCACGGCCAGCGACGGCGCGAGCGCCGAGACGGTGTTGGCCACGGCGAGCAGCGCCATCAGCCCGCACAGCACGATCCTGCGGTCCACCCGCGCGGTGGCCGACGCCAGCACGGGCGCCGCCAGCGCCGCGACGACGCCGGGCAGCATCACGGTCAGGCCCGCCGTCCCCTCCGACACCCCCAGCGTGGCGGCGACCGAGGTCAGCAGCCCCACCGGCAGCATCTCGGTGGTGATCACGGTGAACGTGCCCGCGGCGACCGCGCCCACCCCGAGCCAGGTCCGCGCCGCGGACCGTCCGGCCGCCCGCGCGGCGGTCTCTCCGGTCTTGACGATCATGCCTCCAGCCTGCGGCGACGTCCTGTCCGGAACAACGGCGAGCCGCGCATCCTTGGATTAGCCAGGCTCATCGATCGAAGGGGCGGCCACGGTGACCGGGCTGGACATGCGGGAGCTGGAGTGCTTGCTGGTGCTCGGCGAGGAACTGCACTTCGGGCGGACCGCCGAGCGGCTGTACCTGTCGCAGGGCCGGGTCAGCCAGCTGCTGCGCTCGCTGGAGCGGCGGATCGGCGCCCGGCTGTTCGAGCGCACCAGCCGCCGCGTCCGGCCGACGCCCCTCGGTGAACGGCTGCTGGCCGAGCTGCGTCCGGCGTACGAGGCGATGCAGGAGGCGGTGGCCGGGGCGCGGGCCGCCGCCCGGGGCGTGGAGGGCGTGCTGCGCGTCGGGTTCCTGTCCGGCTCGGCGCACGAGTGCGTGATCGACGCGGTGGAGGCGTTCCGGCGGTCGCATCCCGGCAGCGACGTCACGCTGGTGGAGATTCCGCTGTCGGACCCGTTCGGCGCGCTGCGCGCCGGCGAGGTGGACGCGGCGATCCTGCTGCTGCCCATCGACGAGCCCGACCTCGTCGTCGGCCCGGCGTTCTCCAAGGAGCGGCAGAACATCGCGCTGTCCGCCCGGCACCCGTTCGCGCGCCGCGCCTCCGTCCGCGTCGAGGAGCTGGCCCAGTGCCGCCTGCTCGACATCACCGGCCCGGCCCCCGCGTACTGGCGGGAGATCAGCGCCCCGACCGTCACCCCGGACGGCCGTCCGATCCCGCGCGGCCCGGCGGTGCGCACCATGCAGGAGGCGCTGGCGATGATCGCCGCCGACCGCGGCGGGATGCTGTTCTGCACCCCGACCTCGCACCACCACGCCCGCAACGACATCGTGTTCGTCCCGGTCGAGGGCCTGCCCGACTCGTCCCTCGCGCTCGTCTGGCACCGCGACGCCGAAACCGAACGCCTCCGCGCCTTCACCCGCACCATCGGCGAGCTCTGACGTCACGCCTTCCTGCCGCCGGATGAGCGACACATTCTCCGGGAACGCCCGCCGTCGGCGCGCTACGCTGCTTACAACATTACAGAGAAACAGGGGCGTGATCGCTTGATCGTCGAGTACATCCGCTACCGGATCGACCGCGCGGACGCCGATGCGTTCGAGGCCGCCTATGCACGCGCCGCCGCCTCGCTGGACGCGGCGCCGCAGTGCGTCGACTACGAGCTGTCACGCTGCGTCGACGAGCCCGAGTGGTTCGTCCTGCGCATCGCCTGGACCTCCGCCGACGACCACCTCAAGGGCTTCCGCCAGGGCGAGCACTTCCCGTCGTTCTTCGCCGAGATCAAGCCCTACGTCCGCCAGATCGAGGAGATGCGGCACTACGAGCGCACCTCCGTGCGCGGCGCGGGCGGCTCCGTGCCGACCATGCACGCGTGGGCCGGCGGCACCGAGGCGTTCGAGCGGCTCACCGAGGTCTTCTACGCCAAGGTGCTCGACGACGAGCTGATCGGCCCCCTGTTCGCCCACATGGACCCGGGCCACCCCCGATACGTGGCGATGTGGCTGGCCGAGGTCTTCGGCGGCCCCGACCGCTACACCCGCGAACGCGGGGGCTACTCCCACATGCTGTCCCAGCACCTGGGCAAGGGGATCACCGAGCCGCAGCGGCGCCGCTGGGTGAGCCTGCTCATGGACGCCGCCGACGAGGTGGACCTGCCGTCCGATCCCGAGTTCCGCGCCGCGTTCGCCGGCTACGTCGAATGGGGCACCCGGCTGGCCGTGGCCAACTCCCGGCCCGGCGCGAACCCGCCGCGGCAGGCCCCCGTCCCCCGCTGGGGCTGGGGCGTCGCGCCGCCGTACACCGGCTGACCCTCGAAAGCGCCGCCCGACGCCCAGGCCGGGGCGGTGTCGGGGGCGGATAGGGTACCCCCGCCAGAGCGGCGAAAGTTGAGGGCGATGCTGTTTTCCATCTCTGAGTCCGGGTGGTGGGTGATCGCGATCGGGGTGACGGTGTTCTTCATGGTCACCATGGGGAGGCTGTCCGCCGGCCTGGATCTTCCCGAAGAACTGCGAAGCACACTGGAGGAGCAGGCCAGGCGGGGGCGGTGGGTGTTCTACATCGTGACGCCGATGATCACGGCCGTCGTCCTGCTGGTGAACCTGCTCCGGCCCGAACCGGCACCGCAGATCCTGTTCCTGTACAGCGTCGCGTTCGCCTCCATCCCGTTCGCCATCTACCCCGTCCGCGGCCGGCTGCTCAAGTACTACGTGGCCCAGCGGCAGAATCCCGGCACCGAGGTCAAGCCCGACCGGCTCATCACGGTCTGGATCGTCGGTTTCCTGTCCGCGGTGCTCCTGGTAACCGTGATCGCGTTGATGGCGACCTCGTACGGCTCGCCGGGCTAGCGCCGCTTCGGGGAGACGGGCGGGCGCCGGACGCGGCTGTCCGCCGAGGCCGTCGCGGGCGGTGAGGCGTGGCCGGTGCGCCAGTGGATGAGCAGGGCCGAGACGCTGACCGCAGTGGCCAGGGCCATGCCCGCGCGCATGCCTGACAGGGCGTAGCCGGACAACGCCCAGGCGGTGGTGGCCAGGGCGGGGCCCAGGGAGAAGCCGAGCTGCCGGGCCAGGCTCTGGGCGGCGCCGACCGTGCCGCGTGCCTCGTCGTGCGCGTTCAGCATCAGCATCGCGAAGTTGGGGCCCGCGAACAGGCCGGTGCCCGCCCCGGCGACGGCCAGGCGCCAGCTCAGGTCGGCGGGGCTCCAGGCGGAGTCGAGCGGGATCATCAGCGCGGCGCCCAGGCCGCCGACCAGCACGCCCAGCCCGGCGGTGCGGGACGCGTTCCAGCGGTCGGCGAGGAAGCCGCCGAGCGGGCCCGCCAGCACCATGCCCGCGGGGAAGGCCAGGATCGCGGTGCCCGCGGCGGCGGCCGACAGGCCGAGTTCGCGTTGCAGGTAGAACGGGGCCAGGAACTCCACCAGCGCGACGACGACCGCGTTCAGCAGCACGAGCAGCAGAGGGCCGTTCACGCCCGGCGTGCGGATGAGGGCGCGTGCCGGACGGCTCGCGTCCATGCGCCTCCACAGCAGCAGGGGCGGCGCGGCGGCGAGGGACAGGGCGAGCCAGCCGGGGCCGTGGCCCGCCGCGAGGGAGAAGCCGAGCAGGATCGCGGCCATGGCCAGGGTCAGCACCGCGCACTCGGCGAGCAGGTCGCGGGTGGGAGGCCGCAGGGGGCCGTCGGGGGTCATCTGGGCGAGCGCCACCGCGATGACGAGGACGCCCAGAGGGCCGTTCACGTAGAAGATCCAGGGCCAGCCCCACGCCTGGACGATCAGGCCGCCGAGCGCGGGGCCGCTGACGGCGCCGAGCGGGCCGAGCGTCATCACCAGCGACGTCGCCCGCGCCACCTGCCCGGGCCGGACGGCTCGCGTGGCGACCATGGGGATGAGGGCGAACAGGGTCCCGGCGAAGGCGCCCTGCACGACGCGGGCCGCGACCAGCCAGGCGAGCCCGGGAGCCGCCCCGGCGGCGAGGCTGGCGAGGGTGAAGCCGCCGACCAGCGCGACCAGGGCGGGCCGCGCGCCCACCCGGTCGAGCCACCGGCCGGCGGGCAGCGTGACGGCGACCAGCGGCAGCAGGTAGCCGAGGACGACCCATTCGGTGGCGGCCGTGCGGACGCCGAAGTCGCGCTCCATGGCGGGCAGCGCCACCGCGACGACGCTGGTGTCCAGGGTCGCCATGAACACCACCAGGCCCATCGCGGCGACCAGCGGCCAGCGGTCGCGGGCGGGTTCCGACACATCGTCCTCCCGAGAACTACACAGCATGTGCAGAAAAAAGTACACATATCGTGTAATTCCAGCAAGAGCGGGGAGACCTGGGAGCATGTCCGCCATGGCTCGGGAGATCGACGCACCCCGGAACGCGCGCAGCCGCCGGTCCCGGGCGGCGCTGCTGCGCGCCGCGCGCGAGCTGATCGAGGAGCGGGGCGTCGAGGCGGTCACCATGGCGGCGGTCGCCGAACGCGCGGGCGTCACCCGCCGCGCCGTCTACCTGCACTTCCGCTCGCGCGGCGAGCTGATCACCGAGCTGTTCGGGCACATCAACGAGACCGAGGACCTCGAAGGCCGGTTCGCCGTGATCGGCGACGCGCCCGACGCCGTCACCGCGCTGGACCGGTTCGCGCGGGCGCACGCCGAGTTCATGGCGCGCGTCCTGCCGGTCTCGCGGGCCGTCGAGCGGGTCGCGCACACCGACCCGGACGCCGCCCGGCACTGGGAGACGACGCTGTTCTGGCGCCACGAGACCAACAAGGCCCTCATGCGGCGCCTGCACGACGAGGGCGTCCTGGCGCCCGGGTGGACGGTCGACACCGCCACCGACATGCTGCTGGCCCTCATCTCCAACGGGGTCACCCACACGCTGCTGGACGAACGCGGCTGGAGCACCGAGCAGGTCGGCGAGCACATGGCCCGCGTCCTGCGTTCGACGTTCGTCGCGCGCTGACGGCGGCCCGCGGCGGCGCCCGCCCGCGCACCCCGGCGACTACCCCCGTTCGGGGGTGGCGCGTGTCACAGTCATGCCCAACCATCCTCCTAACCAGGGCGGCGTGTGACGGCCCGGGTACCGAGGAGGATGTGCATGGCGGCAGTGGAGTTCCGGGCGGCTCGCGACTTCTTGCTCGCCCATCGTGACGACTACGCGACGGCGTACGAGAAGTTCCGCTGGCCGGTCCTGACGGGGTTCAACTGGGCCCTGGACTGGTTCGACAAGATCGCCGAGGACAACGACCGGCCCGCCCTGTGGATCGTCGAGGAGGACGGCTCGGAGGCGAAGTACTCGTTCGCCGAGCTGTCGCGGCGCTCCAACCAGGTGGCCAACCGGCTGCGCGCGGCCGGGGTGCGGCGCGGCGACCGGATCATCGTCATGCTCGGCAACCAGGTGGAGCTGTGGGAGACGCTGCTGGCCGCCATGAAGCTCGGCGCGGTGATCATCCCGGCGACGCCGCTGCTCGGCCCCGCCGACCTGCGCGACCGGCTGGCGCGCGGCAAGGCCCGGCACGTCGTCGTGCGCTCCTCCGACACCGCCAAGTTCGACGGCATCCAGGGCGACTACACGCGCGTCGCGGTCGGCGAGCCGGTCGACGGCTGGCTGCCGTACGACGTCGCCTACCAGGCCGACGACACCTTCGCCCCGTACGGCGCCACCCGCGCGAGCGACACGCTGCTGCTGTACTTCACCTCGGGCACGACCGCCCAGCCCAAGCTGGTGGAGCACACGCACGCCTCGTACCCGGCCGGGCACCTGTCGACGATGTACTGGATCGGGCTGCGGCCCGGCGACGTCCACCTCAACATCTCCTCGCCGGGCTGGGCCAAGCACGCCTGGAGCAACGTGTTCGCGCCGTGGAACGCCGAGGCGTGCGTGTTCATCTTCAACTACACGCGCTTCGACGCCGAACGGCTGCTGCGCGAGATGGACCGCTGCGGCGTGACGAGCTTCTGCGCCCCGCCCACCGTGTGGCGCATGCTGATCCAGGCCGACCTGACCAAGCTCCGGACTCCGCCGCGCGAGGTGGTCGCGGCGGGCGAGCCGCTCAACCCCGAGGTGATCGAACGGGTCCGCGCGGCGTGGGGCGTGACGATCCGCGACGGCTTCGGGCAGACCGAGACCACCGTCCAGATCGCCAACACCCCCGGCCAGCAGGTGCGGCCGGGCTCGATGGGCCGCCCGGTGCCCGGCTACCGCGTCACGCTCGTCGACCCGGTGACCGGGGAGCCCGGCGACGAGGGCGAGATCTGCCTCGACCTGGACGAACGGCCGCTCGGCCTGATGGTCGGCTACCACGGCGACGCCGAGCGCACCGACGAGGCGATGGCCGGGGGCCGCTACCACACCGGCGACATCGGCGCCCGCGACGCCGACGGCTACATCACCTACGTGGGCCGCGCCGACGACGTGTTCAAGGCGTCCGACTACAAGATCTCCCCGTTCGAGCTGGAGAGCGTGCTGATCGAGCACGAGGCCGTCGCCGAGGCCGCCGTCGTGCCGTCGCCCGACCCGGTGCGGCTGGCGGTGCCCAAGGCGTACGTGACGCTGACGGCGGGCTGGGAGCCGACCGCCGAGACCGCCGCCGCGATCTTCGCGCACAGCCGGGCGCAGCTGTCGCCGTACAAGCGCATCCGGCTGCTGGAGTTCACCGACGACCTGCCCAAGACCATCTCCGGCAAGATCCGCCGCGTCCAGCTGCGGGGCGACGAACTCGACAAGCATCCCGACGCCGACGCCCGCCCGGCCGGCGAGTTCCGGGAGGAGGAGCTGCGATGAAGACACCGGGGAGTGTGGGGGGTCGTCCCTCCGCAGCCGACACGACCGAGCTCTCGTACGCGTCCGGCACGTCGGCCACGCCGCTGCTGGGCGACACGATCGGCGCCAACTTCGACCGCACCGTGGCGCGCTTCCCCGACCGGGACGCGCTCGTCGACCGCCCGACCTGGCGCCGCTGGACGTACCAGCAGCTCGCCGCCGAGGTCGACACCGTCGCGCTGGGCCTGGACCGGCTGGGAGTGCGCAAGGGCGACCGGGTCGGCATCTGGGCGCCCAACTGCGCCGAGTGGGTGATCGTCCAGTACGCCACGGCCAAGATCGGCGCGGTGCTGGTCAACATCAACCCCGCCTACCGGGTGCACGAGCTGGAGTACGTGCTCAAGCAGGCGGGCGTGCGCACGCTGGTGGCCGCGCCCGCGTTCAAGACCTCCGACTACGCCGCCATGATCGAGCAGGTGCGGCCGAACTGCCCGGACCTGCGCGACGTGCTGCTGCTCGGCGGCGACGCCTGGCGGGCGCTGGCCGAGTCCGGACGCGCCGCCGACCCGGCGCGCCTGGCCGAGATCGCCGCCACGCTCGGCGCGGACGACCCGATCAACATCCAGTACACCAGCGGGACGACCGGGTTCCCCAAGGGCGCGACGCTGTCGCACCACAACATCCTCAACAACGGCTTCTTCGTCGGCGAGCTGTGCGGCTACGACGAGGAGGACCGCATCTGCGTGCCCGTGCCGTTCTACCACTGCTTCGGCATGGTGATGTGCAACCTGGCGGCCACCAGCCACGGCGCGTGCATCGTCATCCCGGCGCCGTCGTTCGAGCCGCGCGCCACGCTGGAGGCGGTCGCCGCCGAACGCTGCACCTCCCTGTACGGGGTGCCGACGATGTTCATCGCCGAGCTGAACGACCCGTCCTTCCCCGCCCACGACCTGTCGTCGCTGCGCACCGGCATCATGGCCGGGTCGCCCTGCCCGGTCGAGGTGATGAAGCAGGTCATCGAGCGGATGGGCATGGGAGAGGTGGCGATCTGCTACGGCATGACCGAGACCTCGCCCGTCTCCACCCAGACCCGCGCCGACGACTCGCTCGACCGGCGCGTGTCCACGGTCGGCACCGTCCACCCGCACCTGGAGGTCAAGATCGTCGACCCGCAGACCGGGGCGACGGTGCCGCGCGGCACGCCCGGCGAGCTGTGCACCCGCGGCTACTCGGTGATGCTCGGCTACTGGGACGATCCGGAGCAGACCGCCGAGGCCATCGACGCGGCCCGCTGGATGCACACCGGCGACCTGGCGGTCATGGACGCCGAGGGCTACGTCAACATCACCGGCCGGATCAAGGACATGGTGATCCGGGGCGGCGAGAACATCTACCCGCGTGAGGTGGAGGAGTTCCTCTACACCCATCCCGACATCGTGGACGCGCAGGTCATCGGCGTGCCGGACGCCAAGTACGGGGAGGAGCTGATGGCCTGGGTCCGGCTGCGTCCCGGCGCCGAGCCGCTGACCGCCGAGTCGCTGCGCGAGTTCTGCACCGGCCGCCTGGCGCACTTCAAGATCCCCCGGTACGTGCACGTCGTGGACGAGTTCCCGATGACCGTCACCGGCAAGGTCCGCAAGGTGCAGATGCGCGAGGAGGCCCTCGACATCCTCGGCCTGCACGACGTGGCGGCCACCGAACACGCCTGAACCCTGGCGGTCACGGCGCGGGTCGGGGCATGCTGGCGGACATGGGAGACGACGCGGGGGCGTTCCGCTCCTCCGTCCTGTCGCTGCACCGGGTGACGGGGTTGCCGGTGGTGTTCGGCGGCGCGCTGAGCGGCCCCGAACGGCTGCGCATCAGCGAACTGGTCGGCAACACCACCGAGTCCCTGTCCGGCCTGGTCGTGCGGCAGGGGTCCGGGCTGGGCGGCAAGGCGATGGCCACGGGACGGCCGATGTGGGTCAGCGACTATCCGCACGCGCCGTCCATCACCCACGACTACGACAAACCGGTGACGCACGAGGGCCTGCTGACGGTCATGGCGATCCCGATCGTGGTGCGGCGGCGGGTGCGCGGCGTGCTGTACGGGGCGCTGCGCGAGCCGCTCGGCCTGGCCGACCGGGTCGTGGCGTCCGCCGTGCAGACCGCCCGCGACCTGGAGCAGGACCTCGCGGTACGGGACGCGGCCGACGAGGCGCTGGCCCGCGTGCAGCGCGAGGCCACCGCCGACGAACCGCGCGTCACGGCGGCCCGCTGGGAGGAGGTCCGCGCCGTCCACGCCGAGCTGCGCGGCCTGGCCGACCAGATCGCCGACCCGGCGCTGCGCGACCGGCTGCTGGCCGCGTCCACCCGGCTCGCCGCCGCCGGTTCCGACACCCGCGCGTCCGGCGGCCCGCCGCGTCCGGCGCTGTCGCCGCGCGAGCTGGACGTGCTGTCGTACGTGGCGATCGGCTGCACCAACGCCGAGGCGGCGCGGCGCCTCGGGCTGCTGCCCGAGACCGTCAAGAGCTATCTGCGTTCGGCCATGCGCAAGCTGGACGCCCACACCCGCATGCAGGCCGTCGCCGCGGCCCGCCGCGCGGGTCTGCTTCCCTGACCGCGCCGGGCCGTCAGGTCCGTGAGATCGAGCGGCCCGGCGACGCGCTGCGGGGTGACGGCGTCCACGGTGACCGAACAGCTCGGCCCCCGCGGCGTGCTGCCGGCCTGCGGTCGCCAAGCCCGCGCCGGGCCTCGATCGCTCGGCGACGGCCATGGGTGCCCCCATGGCGCCCGCCATCGTACGTCCACGAAGCTAACACTTTTACGAACACCTGTGTTCGTAAGACCCGACACACGGCGGCGGCCCGCAGGACCGCCGCCGCTGCCGTGCCTCACCGGGGCGCGGTGGTCACTTTGGTGGCGTGTTGGTCCATTCGGCGGTCTCGAAGACCTCGTAGGAGGCCAGTTCGCCCGGCTTGTGGAAGCGGTCGGGCATGTCCTCGACCTTCAGGGTGCGGGGCTTGCCGTTGTCCCCGGGCGGGAGCGGTCGGCTGCCTCGCGGTGGGGTGGCCACCAGATCGCGGATGGCCAGCAGCCTTCCTTCGGCGGGATCGATGATCCACTGCCGCCGGTAGGTGCCGAGCTGCTTGGGCGCGGTGTAGAGGCCGAGCGGCATGGTCGTCTCCAGCGGCAGGGAGATCACCGTTCCGGGGCGGCCCATCGGGTCGGCCGCCGTGCCCTCGGCCTTGACGCCGGGCAGGGCGGCGAGCATCCGGAACGCCGCCGCCCGTACGCGCGGCGGAGCGGGCGCCCTGGACAGCAGCGTCCCGGCGACCTCGCTCAGCGCACGGGTGCGTTCCTCACCGCGCAGGGCGCCAATGGGCTCCTGCCTGTTGCTGGAGGAGGACGCGTGCCAGTTGCCCCTGAGTTTCAGCAGGGCCTTCTCCAGCGCCTCGGCGTCGGTGGGCAGGCCGGCCACCTGCTTGACCGACATGCCGAAGTACTCGGCGTCGGTCGGCCGCATGGGCAGCCGGTTCCCCGGGGCGGGCGCGTTCATGAACACGACCGCCTGCTCGGGCCCATCGGGATTGGGCACCTCCACCGTCTGCGGGGACCCGGCCTGCCGCCACCTGCGCATGTCCTCGGCCGTCAACGGACGGCCCGCCAGGTCAACGTGCGCCCAGTTCGCCGAGCCGTCCGGGCCGACCCACACGACGTTCCGCTGCCGCGAATCGACCTTGTAATGGTCGGCCGCGCTCTTGCCGACCCCGTAGATCTGCCCCATGACGGTCTCGGTGTGCCAGTACCGGCCGGTCGGGGCCTTCTCCGCGTTGGACGCGGCCACCAGCAACACGTTTCCCGACAGGGGGACGGTGCCCTGGCCGCCCGGCCCCTTGGTTCGGCCCGACGATCCGCCGGACGAGATCAGGGAGACGGCGGTGACGGTGGCCGCGCCTGCGGCGATCACGCTCACCAGCGGGATCCGCCAGTTGCGACGGCGGCGGCGCGGCGGTGCGGCGTCGGGCCGCCAGCCGGTGCGCAGGGCGATCCGCTCGGGGGGCTCCTCCTCGGCCAGTGCGGTGCGCATCTGTCGCAGGGCGTCGAGTTCATCCATCGTTGTTCTCCTGGGGGAGGGCTTTGCGGAGCTTGGTCCGGGCCCGGTGGATCTTGGCCTTGACGGTGCCGAGGGGCAGGCCGAGCGTCGCCGCGATCTCGGCGTACGACATGTCGCCCCAGGCGAGCAGCAGGACGAGATGACGCTCCTGGGCGCTCAGCGACGCCAGCGCCCTGGCCAGGTGCGGGCCGAGCGCCGCGGCCGACGCACGGTCGCTGGCCAGGTCGGCGACGCCGTCCTCGGCCGGGTCCACGCCGGTCCGGGCGAACGCCCGGTACATGCGGGTCTCCTGCCGGTGGTGCTTGGCGATCAGATTGCTCGCGATGCCCCACAGCCACGCGCCGAACTCGGCCCGTCCGTCGAACTTCCCGCGCTGCCGGAACGCCGTGGTGAACGTCTCGGCCACGAGGTCGTCGGCGAGCGGGAGGCCGAGACGTCGCTTGACGTAGGCGTGGAGCCTGGGCGCATGGCGGTGGAACAGCTCGCCGAACACCTCGGGGGTTTCGAGGGAGGCCGCGACTATTCGCGAATCGTCGCGTTCGTCCCTGGCATGACTCACCATGGCCATGGGCCGGGAAGTCCCTTCATCGGGGGTGTCCTCCGCGTCTCGGGAGTGCTGACACCTCCTCTATCCCGAAGCCCCCGGCCCGGTTGCCTCCGCGAGGAGCGGTCAGATGAAGACGCTGAGTGTGGCGGCGACGGCGAAGCCGACGACGGACAGGATCGTCTCCAGCACCGTCCAGGTCTTCAGGGTGTCCCGAACCGACATGTTGAAGTAGCGGGAGACGATCCAGAAGCCGCCGTCGTTGACGTGCGAGGCGATGATCGAGCCCGCGGAGATGGCGATGACGATCAGCGCCAGGTGGGCCTGGCCGTGGTGCTCGCCCTGCAGCAGCGGCGCCACGATGCCGCCGGTGGTGACGATCGCGACGGTGGCCGAGCCCTGCGCCAGCCGCATCCCGCAGCTGATCAGGTAGGCCAGCACGATCACCGGCAGGCCCGCGTCCGACAGCGTCCCGGCCAGGGCCTTGCCGACGCCGGTGGCGGAGATGACCGCGCCGAAGAACGCGCCCGCGCCGACCACCAGCAGGATCATGCCGACCGGGCGCAGCGACCGGGTGGCCAGCTCCGACAGCTCGGCGGCAGGGATGCCGCGCCGCACGCCCAGCAGCCACATGGCCAGCAGCACCGCGATGGTGAGCGCGACGGCCGGGTTGCCGAGGAAGGTGAGCGTGGGCAGCGCGGCGCTGTCCTTCCACCAGACGGTGCCGAACGTGGCGAGCAGGATCAGCACCAGCGGCACCGCGATGACCAGCAGGACCAGGCCGAGGGACGGCTCGGGCCGCTCGGCGGCGCGGCCCTTCTCCCCGCCGGCCGTCTCCCCGCCGGCCATCTCCTCGCCCACCACGTAGTCCTCGGGCACGGTGACGTGCACGCGCTTGCCGATCCACGCGCCCCACGCCACGCCCGCCACCAGGAACGCCGGGACGCCGCACACCACGCCCATGACGATGATCCAGCCGAGGGACACGCCGAGCAGCCCGGCGGCGGCCACCGGCCCGGGGTGCGGGGGCAGGAACGCGTGCGTCATCGACAGCCCCGCCAGCAGCGGCATCGCGTACAGCACCAGCGACCGCCCGCCCCGCCGCGCGGTGATGTAGACCAGCGGCGCGAGCACGAAGATCCCGATGTCGAAGAAGACCGGGATGCCGAAGATCAGCCCGGCCAGGCCCATCGCGAGGGGGGCGCCGCGTTCGCCGAAGACGCGCAGCAGGCGGCGGGTGAGGACGTCGGCGCCGCCGGAGGCCTCCAGGATCGCGCCGAGGATGGTGCCGAGCCCGATGATCGGGGCGATGTGCCCGAGGATGCCGCCGAAGCCGGTCTCCAGCAGGGAGTTCTTGGAGCTGAGCGCGGTGCCGACGATCTGCTCGACGCTGAGCCCGGCGGCCAGCGCCAGCGCCAGACCGGACAGCAGCAGGGAGATGAACGGCTCCAGCCGCACCCTGATGATGAGGAACAGCAGCAGCGCGATCGCCGCCGCGCAGAGCAGCAGCAGGCCGCCCGTGTCGTGGTGCAGCCAATCGATCATGTGGGGGTCCTTCTGGTGGGGGGCGGCCAGAAAGCGGGTGTCAGGAAGCCGGGGGCAGAAAGCGGGGGTCAGCGAGTGAGGGTGTCGGGGCCGCGGCGGAGGGAGCGGCCGGGCAGGGCGCCGGTGTGGGAGCCGTCGTCGATGACCGCGACGCCGCCGACGAAGACGTACGGGATGCCCTCGGGACGCCGCCGTGGCGCGTCGAAGGTGGCGGTGTCGCGGACGGTCTCGGGGTCGAACAGCACGAGGTCGGCGTGGAAGCCGGGACGGACCAGGCCGCGGTCGGCGAGCCTGAGGCGGCGGGCGGCGCGTCCGGTCAGGTGCGCCACGCACTCCTCCAGCGACAGCACGCCCAGCTCGCGCACGTACCGGCCCAGGTAGCGCGGGAAGGTGCCCCACCCGCGCGGGTGCGGCTTCGCGGCGGCGCCGGCTTCGGTGACCAGGGGCAGGATCCCGTCGCTGCCGCCGGTGTGCACGGGGTGGCGCATGATCGTCTGGACGTTGTCCTCGTGCCCGACGTGCTGCAGGATCGTCGTCCCCAGCTCGTCGGCCACCAGGCGTTCGCAGAACACCTCGAACGGGGGACGGCCGGACGCGGCGGACAGCTCGGCGACCGTCCGGCCGACCGCCGACGGGTCGCGGGAGCCGGAGATCTCGATGGTGTCCCAGTCCATGGGGACGCCGTGGCAGCCGTCCGAGCCGTCCACCTCCATGACGTGCCGGATGCGTTCGCGGGTCCCCGCGTCGGCGAGCCGCGCCAGGGTCGCGGCGGGCCCGCCCTCGGACGCCCAGCTCGGCAGCAGCGCGGCGAGCGTCGTGGAGCCGGGCAGGTAGGGGTAGGTGTCGAAGGTGATGTCGCAGCCGCCCGCGATGGCGTCGTCGAGCAGGCGCAGCAGGTCGGGGGCGCGTCCGGCGTTGACGCCGAAGTTCATGGTGGCGTGGGCCAGGTGCAGCGGGCAGCCGGACCGCCGCGACACCTCCACCATCTCCGCGTACGCCGCCAGCGCCCCCGCGCCGTACGAGCGGTGGTGCGGGGCGTAGAAGCCGCCGAGTGACGCCACGACGCGGCACAGCTCGACCAGCTCGTCATCGCGGGCGTACATGCCGGGCACGTACGTCAGCCCGCTCGACATGCCGACCGCGCCCTCGCGCATGCCGGTGGCGACGAGGTCGCGTTGCCGGTCGAGTTCGGCCTCGGTGGGCGGGCGGTCGTCCCAGCCCATGGCGAGCACGCGCACCGTGCCCTGCGGGACGAGGTAGCAGGCGTTGACGGCGATGCCCTCGTCCAGGCGGTCGAGGTACTCGCCGACGCTCCGCCAGCTCCAGTCGAAGCCGTCGGGGTCACCGTTCCAGCCCGCGATGGTCTGGCGGATCGCGGGCAGCGTCTCGTCGTCGACGGGCGCGTACGACAGGCCGTCCTGCCCGAGCACCTCCGTCGTGACGCCCTGGCTCACCTTGGCCGTGTGGTCGCGTTCGACCAGTAGACGCAGGTCGGAGTGGGCGTGCATGTCGATGAAGCCGGGCGCCAGCACCAGGCCGGACGCGTCGATCTCCCGGCGGGCGCCGCGCGGCAGCCGGTCGTCCACGGCCTCGACGCGCCCGTCGGTGACGGCGACGTCGGCGACGCGGCCGGGCGCGCCCGTGCCGTCCACGACGGTGGCGCCGCGGATGAGCAGGCCGGACATCAGAACCACGTCCGGATGAGGTCGACCACGGCGGGGGTGTCCGCGTCGGCGTCGTCCACGACGGGGATGAGCGTCCACTTGTCCAGCACCGTGCACGGGTGCGACAGGCCGAGCCGCACCACGTCGCCCACCCGCACGTCGGCGTCGCGGAGGAAGGCGTGCTGGTCGTTGAGGGCGGTCACGCGGGCGTCCGCGACGGGCGCCGTGCCCGCGCCGCGGACGAGCTGCGGCTCGGGAAGGCCCTCGTCGAACGACAGGTCGCGCCGTCCGGCGTCCAGCAGCGCCAGTGCGGGTTCGGGCCGCGACACCACGCGCGCCCACGCGTGCATCGCCGACCGCAGCCGTTCGCCGTGCCCGGTGCCGCGCGCGAACGGCGAGATGGAACGGTAGAACCCGTCGTCGTGGACGACGTACGCGCCCGAACGCAGCACCACCCGCGCGTCGAGCCCGGCGAGCACGTCCACCACCTGGTCGAAGAACGCGCTGCCGCCCGCCGAGACGACCGGCTCGTCCACCTCGTAGGCGAGGCGCTCGTGCAGGGCGGCCATCCTGCGCAGGTAGGTCTCGACGGCGGCGCGTCCCTCGTCGGAGGCGTCGTGGGCGAGGGCGCCCTCGTATCCGGCGACGCCCGCCAGCCGCAGGGCCGGCGCCCTGCGCACGGCCTCGGCGACGGCCGCCGCCTCGTCGTCGTCGCGCACGCCCGTCCGGCCGCCGGGCCCGCCCAGCTCGACGCACACGTCCACGGGACGGGACGCGCCGGCCGCGCGCAGCGCCTGGTCCATCAGCTCTACGGACCGGACGGCGTCCACCCACGACAGGAACGTGAAGTCGGGGTCGCCGTCCAGCTCGCGTGACAGCCACGCCAGCCCGGCGGGGTCGAGCAGCGCGTTGGCCAGCAGCACGTTCCGCACGCCGAACGCGCGGCCGACGCGCAGCTGGGGAAGGTTGGCCAGGGTGATGCCCCACGCTCCGGCGTCGAGCTGGCGGCGCCACAGGGCGGGCGCCATGGTCGTCTTGCCGTGCGGGGCCAGGTGGACGCCCGCCTCCTCGGTCCAGGACGCCATCAGGCGGACGTTGTGGTCCAGGGCCCCGGCGTCCAGCGTCAGCAGCGGCGTGCCGAAGTCGTCCAGTGTCGGCCGGGTGCGCAGGTACTCCTCGACGGTCGCGCCGTCCGCCGCGGCCGGGATCGCCTTGAACCGCCAGTCGAGCCGCTCGGCCCCGAGCGCGTCGACGGCCCGCTCGTCGATTGCCTTCCCCAATCTGACCTCCTCGGTTGCATATAGCGCAACGTTGATTGCACAATATGCTGCTGCGGTTGTAGCATCCCCTGCGACAGGGGTCAATGGAGAGGCCGATGAGCCAGAGCCTGGGGCGGGCGCTGCGGATCCTGATCGAGCTGGGTGACGGCCCGCGCGGGCTCGACGACCTGGCCGCCACCGTCGGCGTGCACAAGACGACCGTGCTGCGGCTGCTGCGCACGCTGGAGGACGAGCGGTTCGTCTACCGCGACGGCGAGCACCGCTTCCACCTCGGCCGGCGCATGTTCGCGCTGTCGGCCGCCGCGCTGGAGCGGCGCGAGATCCGCGGGGTCGCCGCCCCGCACCTGGCGCGGCTGAACGAGTCGACCGGGCAGACCGTCCACCTGGGCGTGTACGAGGGCGGCGAGGTCGTCTACCTGGACAAGTACGATTCCCGGCACGCCATCCGCATGTACTCGCGCATCGGGTTGCGGATGCCGCTGCACGCCACCGCCATCGCCAAGGTGCTGCTCGCCGACCTGCCCGAGGCGCGCCGCGAACGCGTCGTCCGCGAGATCGAGTTCGTCCGGTACACGCCCAACACCATCACCCGCCCGGACGCGCTGCTCGCCGAGCTGGCGCGCGTGGCCGCGCAGGGCTACGCCGTCGACGACGCCGAACACGAGACGTTCATCCGGTGCGTCGCCGCGCCGGTCCACGACGTCACCGGGCGGGTGGTCGCCGCCGCGTCCATCTCGGTGCCGGACGTCGTGCTGACCCGCGAGCGGGTCATGGACCTGCTGCCCGAGCTGCTCGCCACCACCCGCGCCATCTCCGCCGACTGCGGACACCGTACGGAAGGGACGACGACGCCATGAGCGACAAGACCGAGATCCGCACCGACGGCGCGCCCGCCCCCGCCTGGGTCTTCTCCCAGGGGGTGCGCAAGGGGCCGCTGCTGCAGGTCTCCGGGCAGGGCCCGCAGGACCCGACCACCGGCGAGTACCTGCACCCGGGCGACGTGAAGGCGCAGACGCGGCGCGTGCTGGAGAACGTCAGGGCGATCCTGGAGGCGGGCGGCGCGAGCGTCGAGGACGTGCTGATGTTCCGCGTCTACCTCACCAAGCGCGAGGACTTCGCCGCGATGAACGAGGCGTACGGCGAGTTCGTCAAGGCCAACTGTCCGAGCGGCGTCCTGCCCTGCCGTACCACCGTCTTCGTCGACCTGCCGCACGAGTCGATGCTCGTCGAGATCGACGCGCTCGCCTGCGTGGCCTAGCCCGGCCGCCCACCGGGGCGGTGGTCGCGCAGGCGGCCGGTGGCCACCAGCTCCAGGGTGATCAGCACGGCGACCGCCTCGATCGCCAGCAGGCCGACCAGCACCAGCAGCTGCGTGGCGCCCGCCTCGATCGGGTCGGCTCCGCCGAGCAGCACGCCGACGAACGCGCCCGGCAGCGTGACCAGGCCGACCGTCCGGGTCTGGTCCAGCGCCGGGACGAGCGCCAGCGCCCCGGCCGACCGGCACACCTCCAGCGCCGCGTCCCGGGGCATCATCCCGAGCGACAGCCCGGCCTCGTACTCGCCGTGTCTGGTGCGCAGCTCGTCCACGGCGCGGCGCCCGGTGAGCGCGGTCGCGGTCATCGCGCCGCCGACGAAGATGCCCGCGATCGGCAGCACCGCCACCGGACGCGGCGGGACCACGGTGGAGGCCAGCAGCAGCGCCAGCACCGGCGCCACCCCCGCCACGATCGGCACCGCCGCCCACCAGGCGCGGCCGCGCACCGACCCGGTGACGCGGCGGCCCGCCGTGGCCGTCGCGACCACCACCATCCCGGCGATGAACAGGCCCGTCCATCCGGCGTTGCCGAGCACCGCCGCGATCAGCAGCGACACCGCCGCCAGCTGCAGCGCCGCGCGCACCGCGGCGACCGCGACCTCCCGGCTCAGACCGAGGCGGCCGAGCCGCACCAGCAGCGCCGCGACGGCCGTCAGCGCCACCAGCACCAGCCCCAGCAGCGGGCCGACCGAGGGTGCCGCGCTCATCCCGCTCCCCCTCCCGCACGCCGCCACGCGCCCGTCACCAGGAGATCATCTGTCGGCGAAACCATTGTGATCCGATTACACCGGCGTGACCCATGGGGTCACCGCTAACGTGGAGCTTGTGGGGCAAATCCAACTCAACATGACTTCTCGGCGTAGGGCACTGTGGCTGTTGGGCGCGGCCGGTCTCGCGGCCCTCAGCGCCGACGGCGTCCGGCAAGGCGCGGCATCCACCCGGAAGGCCGCCCCACCGCCCGACCAGGTCGCCCAGGGCCGGCCGGTCGTCCATGCCACTCCTACCCCGACGCCTACCCCTACCCCTACCCCCCGCCCGCCCGCCTGGACGCAGTCCCCGCTCACCGCGGTCAAGACCCCGATCCGCGAGCTGACCGACCTGTCCCCGGCGCCGCCGCCGAACACGATCGCGCTCACCATCGACGACGGCCCGCACCCCGTGTACACGCCGAAGGTGCTCGACGTGCTCGCCGAGCACCAGGTCACCGCGACGTTCTTCATCATCGGCGAGCAGGTCAAGGAGTTCCCCCGCCTGGCCCGCCGCATCGCCGACGCCGGCCACCAGGTGTGCAACCACACCATGACGCATCCGCTGTCGATGACGAGCCTGTCGGCCAAGCGGCTGCGCAAGGAGATCGGCGAGGCGCACGACCGCATCGCCCAGGTGACCGGCATCGTGCCGACGTTCTTCCGCTCCCCCGGCGGCGCCTGGTCACAGCGCGTCCTGGACATCACCGCCGAACACGACATGCTGCCGGTGGACTGGGCCGTCGACCCCCGCGACTGGACCCGTCCCGGCGTGGCCCGCATCCGCAGGACGCTCGTCGGCTCCAAGGCGGGGAACATCATGCTGTGCCACGACGGCGGCGGCGACCGCTCACAGACCGTGGCGGCGCTCCGCAAGGCCATTCCCGCCCTGAAGAAACGCGGCCTGACGTTCGTCGCCCTCTGACCGTCCCCGCAGAGTGCAGGCGCGGTGTTTCAGGGGACGGGCACGCTTTCTCGGGCGGGCGTCGTGATTCGGCGGCGCACCCGGACGAGAGCGAAGACGAAGAACGCCGCGCCGACCAGGATCATGAGCGCGATGGAGATCCATTCACGCGACCCGTCCGGGCCGTAGACGCGGCTTTCCCGGCCGATGTCGAAGGCCCTGGTCCGCTCGCCCTCGTGAAGCGAATTCCGTCCGCTGCCGTAGAGGGAGACGTCCGCTCGCCGGATCGTCCCGTCGTCGGAGCGGAATTCACCCGTCCAACTGCAGCTTTCGTGCCCGGGATGACTTATGCACTGCAGCCGCTGGGCCGTGAACATCCCCGGGGTGCCGTCGGCTTTCGCGGCCCGGACGGCGGGGGCGACATTCGGCACGCTCAGGTAGAGCAGATACGCCCCCGCCAGCAGCAACAGCACGGTGCCCAGGTGGGACGGCCGCCGACGGGCCATCCTTTACCGTCCCGCTTCCACCGCGCAGGCGCAGCGCATGCGCGCGCGTTCGGCGGAGTTCGGCTTCCGGTGCAGGTACATCGCGACCACCATGGGCGCGAACACGATCGCGTTGTAGAAGAGATGCAGCTCGACGCGGGGGATCAGGAGCTGGATGATGCTCGTCGGGGCGGCGCGTCCCGCCAGGTAGGAGCCGGTGATCGCCTGGATGAGCAGCAGCAGGTGTTCGAAGTGGTGCCAGACCTGGATGCCCAGCGAGATGTTCCACCACGTCCTCGACCTGCCGGTGAAACCGGGCCGCAGCAGTATCAGGCCGATGAGCATGACGAGCGCGTAACCGTAGTGCATCCATTCGGACGTGACGAGCCACGGGAACGGCAGGCCCAGAACTCCCCGCGCCTCCTTCAACGGCCAGCCGAGCGCGTAGAGCTGGATGGCCTGGGCGATGTGCTCCGCCCAGTGCGCGATCACGACCACCATGAACAGGCTCAGCGCGCCCCGATGGTAGCGCCTGTTGAGAGGGCCGAGGCCAGTCTGGAAACGACTGGCCGGGGCCGTGCCCACCGCCATGCTTGGACCTCCGTGCACGGTCGATAATCCGACATACGCGTTCCATCCAAAGGCGGCGTCGGCGGGCTGGCTACTTCCTTCGTGCGCACCTGTGCCTTACTTCACCGCCGGCCTGCTCTTTTCAGAGAACGCGCACGGCCGGATTCCACTGATCCCGCGCAATAACCGCGCCCCGTGACGCCATATCGGCTCGTCCGCAAAAGAGCCGCGCCCACCGCGACGACCGGTGAGCGCCACGTCCGTGTCGCGTCAGTGGAAGGGGCGCGTTACTGGAAGGGGAGGGTCAGGCGTCGGGCGGGGTCCAGGCGGCCACGAGGGCGAGCAGGCCGGGGAAACGGGCGTCGATGTCGTCGACGCGGACGTGGCTGCGGCGTTCGAGGCCGTACTGGCGCTGGCGGATCAGCCCCGCCTCGCGCAGCGCCCGGAAGTGGTGCGTGAGCGAGGACTTGGGGCGGTCGAAGCCGAACCAGCCGCACGGGTGGTCGAACTCCTCGCGTTCGAGCAGCAGCCTGCGCACGATCTCCAGGCGCAGCGGGTCGCTGAGCGCCGCCATGACGCGGTCGAGGCGCAGATCGGCGACGTCCGGTTCGGGCAGCGGGGCCGGCAGGTCCGGCGGTGCCGGGACATCGACGAACGGGCCCGGTGACACGACCGACCGCATGCGGCCCTCCTCGGCTCGACTTGACCCTTGTACGAGTTCTATCGTACTGCATGTTAAGTTCGAAAAAAGTCGTACAAGGGAGGTTCCTCATGGCCGAGACGACGCTCGCCCGGGGACGCGCCGGGGCGGCGCCCACGCGGTGGGTGTGGCTGGCGGCCTGGCCGGTGACGGCGGTGTTCGTGCTGTCGAACGCGGCCACGCCGCTGTACGTGCTGTGGCAGCGCGACATCGGCTTCTCGCGCGGCACGCTGACGGTGGTCTTCGCCTGCTACATCGCCGGGCTGCTGGGATCGCTGCTGGTCTCCGGCGTGGCCGCGGACCGGCTGGGACGCCGTCCGGTGCTGCTGCCCGCGCTCGCCCTCGCGGTGACGGCCTGCCTGGTCTTCGCGACCGCGTCGTCGGTGGCCGCGCTGGTCGTCGCGCGGCTGTGCACGGGCATCGCCGTGGGCGCGGTCGTGTCCGCGGGCATGGCGGCGGTGACGGACGTGGCGGGGCCGAACCGCCACCGGCTGGCGGCGCTGCTCGCCTCGTGCGCGATGGTGCTCGGCGCCGGGCTCGGCCCGCTGCTGGCCGGCGTGCTGTCCGAGACGCTCCCCGCGCCCACCGTCACCGTGTTCGCCGTGGAGGCGGTGCTCCTGGTGACGGCGATCCTGGTCGTGTGGCGCATGCCGCTGCCACGTGACGCCGCGTCCGCGGCCGGCGGCTCCTGGGTGCGCGTGCCGAGGGTGCCGCGCGGCGACGGGTGGCGGCTCGCGCTCGGCGTCGCGGTGTTCGCGCCGGGCATCACCGCGACGTCGTTCGTGCTGTCGCTCGGCCCGTCCCTGCTGGCCGGCCTGCTCGGGACGACGAGCCGGATCGTCGCCGGACTGACCGCGTTCGTGATGTTCGCCGCCGCGACCGGCGTGCAGTTCGCGGTGCGCGGCCTGCGCGGGCACGTGGTGCTGGCGGCCGGAGCGGTGAGCACGACGCTCGGCATGGTGTCGCTGGCCGTCGCCGTGCACGCCGCGTCGGTCGCCGCGCTGGTCACCGCCGCGCTTCTGGCGGGAGCGGGCCAGGGCATGGGGCAGCTCGGCGGGCTGTCGCTGCTGAACTCCAGCGTCCCGCCGCGCCGCCTGGCCGAGGCGAACGCGGCGTTCAACGTCGGCGGCTACGTCCCCGCCGGGCTGCTGCCGGTCGCGTCCGGCTACCTCAGCGACGCCGTGGGGCTGACCACCGGCGCGACCGTCTTCGCCGCCGTCCTCGCGGCCCTCGCCGTCGCCGGCGGAATCTGCGTGCTCCTCCGCCGCGCGGTCACGTTGCCCGCAGCCGCCTCATCACGGAGCCACACCGGCGAGCGGGACGGCGGTCAGCCCTCCAGGAAGGCCAGCAGGTCCTGATTGAACTTCTCCTTGTCACCCGGCACCAGCGCGATGCCGTGCGAGCCGCCCTCGTACACCTTCAGGGTGGCGTTGGGGATGATCTCGGCGGCCTTGCGGCCGGTGGCTTCCACGGGGACGATCTGGTCGTCGTCCCCGTGCACCACCAGCGTCGGGACGTCGAACTTGCGCAGATCCTCGGTGAAGTCGGTGCGGGCGAACGCGTCCACGCACTTCACCCCGGCCTGGACGTTCTGGTGCATGGCCATGAACCAGAACGCGTCCTGGTTGCCCTGGGTGGCCCTGGTGCCGGGACGGTTCGCGCCGACGAACGTCTCGGCCGTCTCCCTCCAGAACTGCGAGCGTTCGGTGAGGATGCCGTTCTTGATGTCCTCGAAGACCTGCTCGGGGACCCCCTCGGGGTTGTCCGGCCCCTGGATCATCAGCGGCGGGATCGCCGACAGCAGAACCGCCCTGGCGACCCGCCCGGTGCCGTGGCGCCCGACGTAACGGGCCAGCTCACCGCCGCCCATCGAGTGCCCCACGAGCGTGACGTCGCGCAGGTCCAGGGCGTTGACCAGGTCGTTGAGGTCGTCGGCGAACGTGTCGAAGTCGTAGCCGTCGAACGGCTGGCTGGACCGGCCGTGCCCGCGCCGGTCGTGGGCGATGCCGCGAAAACCGTTGTCGGCCACCAGCTTCATCTGGTCGTCCCAGGCGTCGGCGTTCAACGGCCACCCGTGAATGAACAGCACCGGGGGTCCCGACCCCCAGTCCTTGTAGAAGATCTCCTCGCCGTCGCGGGTCCTCACATGCGCCATCGTGCCGCCTCCCAAGTTCCGACGCCCGCGACCGATACCCCGGCACGGCACCCTCCAGACGAAAGCGGAGGTCTAGATACCTTTGCGGTCGGTGGCGTGGCGCGCGGTGCACCTAGGTACACCCCCTGTTCGGGGCTCGGAGACACTGTGCCGACGGCCGTCCTGCCGGACACTTGAGTCCAGACGGCGATGCGGAGGGATTCCGGTGGACGGCGAACTGATGCGAGGCACCCGGTGGGCCCAGTGGGCCATGGCGCCATGGCGTGGGCTGTGGATGTGGATGCTGTGGATGCCCGGCCTGGTGCTGCTGGTGGCGCTCAACAGCGCGTTGTCCCTCGCCACCCTCGGCGTCGGACTGCTGCTGCTGACGCCGCTGCTGACGGTGGTGCGGTCGCTGACCGACGTCTACCGCAAAGAGATCAACAAGTGGACGGACACGCGGATCGAACGCCCGTACCTGCCCGAGCCCGAGCCGGAGCCCGGCCTCACGGGGCAGGCGCGGCGGCTCTGGGCGCAGGTGTCCGATCCGGCCACGTGGCGCGACCTGCTGTGGCTGGTCGCCGACCCGGTCGTGGGGCTGTTCACCGCGGCGCTCCCCGGCACCCTCATCCTGTACGGGGTGTGGGGCTGGATGCTCGCCGGGGGCATGGCCGACGTCATCGCCGTCCACGGCGGCCAGGACTGGTACGGCTTCGTCCAGATCGGCGGCTCGCGTGCCGTCGACGGTTCCGTGGAGGCGGCCACCGCGGTCCTCGGCACGGTCTTCGTCGTCATCGGCTTCCTGACCGGGCCGAAGCTGCTCAACGTCTACGGACGGTGGGGGCGGGTGCTGCTCGGCCCCACCGAGGCGTCGCGGCTCAAGCTGCGCGTCCGGCACCTGACCGAGACCCGGTCGGACGCCGTGGACACCTCCGCCGCCGAACTGCGCCGCATCGAACGCGACCTGCACGACGGCGCGCAGGCCCGGCTCGTCGCCATGGGCATGAGCCTCGGCGCGATCGAGCACCTGCTCGACAAGGACCCGGAGAAGGCCAGGACCCTGCTGGCCGAGGCGCGCGAGTCGTCGGCGACGGCGCTGCGCGAACTGCGCGACCTGGTGCGCGGCATCCACCCGCCCGTGCTGGCCGACCGGGGCCTGGCCGACGCGGTACGCGCCCTCGCCCTGGACCTGCCGCTGAAGGTGGAGACCGACATCGAGCTGGCGGGACGTCCCGAACCGCCGGTGGAGTCGGCCGCGTACTTCGCCGTCTCGGAGATCCTCACCAACGCGGTCAAGCACTCGGGCGCCCACCGGGTCTGGCTGGAGATGCGGCACGATGGCGGCATGCTGCGCGTCACGATCACCGACGACGGGCGGGGCGGCGCGTCCCCGGAGAACGGCTCGGGACTGCGCGGCATCGAGCGCCGACTCGGTACATTCGACGGCGTCCTCGCCCTCAGCTCGCCCGTGGGCGGCCCGACGATCGTGACGATGGAGCTGCCGTGCACGTTGACGTGAGCGTGGCCCGCTGATGCGGGTGGTGCTCGCCGAGGACCAGGCTCTCCTGCGGGAGGGCCTGGTCAGCCTGCTTGAGGCCGGCGGCCTGGAGATCGCCGCCGCGGTCGACAACGGCCCGTCGCTGCTCAAGGCGCTGCTGGAGCACCGTCCCGACGTGGCCGTGGTGGACGTGCGGCTGCCGCCCTCCTTCACCGACGAGGGACTGCGGGTCGCGCTGGAGGCACGCCGCCACGTCTCCGGCCTGCCGGTGCTCGTCCTGTCGCAGTACGTGGAACGGCTGTACGCGCGCGAGCTGCTGGCCGACGGGACGGGCGGCATCGGCTACCTGCTGAAGGACCGGGTGTTCGACGCGGCCCAGTTCGTGGACGCGGTACGGCGGGTGGCGGCCGGCGGTACCGCGATGGACCCGGAGGTCATCTCGCGTCTGGTCGCCCGCGGCGCCGACGACGACCCGCTGGCCCGGCTGACCCCCCGCGAGCTCGAGGTGCTGGAGCTGATGGCGCAGGGCCGCTCCAACGCCGCGATCGCCCAACGGCTCGTCGTCACCGAACGCGCGGTCGTCAAGCACACCGCCAACATCTTCGGCAAGCTCGGCCTGACGGTGTCCGACGACGACAACCGTCGCGTCCTGGCCGTCCTCACCTACCTCGACAGCCGCTGACCTGTCGCGTCTCCCCCACCAGCCGGCCACGAAGACCTGCTGGGCTGCTGGGCTGCTGACCTGCTGACCTGCTGGGCTGCGCCCGATCGCAGCGACCGTCCCCGGCGAACCGAACCCGTCCATCCTGTTTCCACCCGAGCATCTACTTGCCACTCTGGAAAGTACTTGCCATACTGAGACCAGTCGACAAGACGGGGAGGCACGATGATCGGCGAGATGAACCCGGCGGGCGCGGCGGCCGCGCTGGAGCAGGCCGAGCGGCTCGGCACGGCGGTGCGGCGGCACGGCCGCTGGCTGGTGCGATACCAGCTCGGCTACGGGGTGGCCTCCTTCCTGGTGGTCCTGATGCTCGGGGTGATCGACGGGCCGATCGGCATCGGCGTCAGCGTGGGCGTGTGGGGCGTCGTCATCACCCTCCTCAGCGTCTACGCCGCACGGCAACCCGTCGCGCACCGCGGCATGGCCCGGGCGCACAGTTTGATGATCGCTACCTGGGCGGCGCTCTACGGCCTGGTGCTCTCCGTGGGCGTCACGTGGTTCGACGGGCGGCTCGCCTGGTGGCTGCCGGGGGCGGTGGTGGTCGCGTCGCCCGGACTGGTGTCGGCCTACCTGACGCACAAGCGCATCGCGGAGGCGTCGTGAACCATCCGCGCCACGACCTGGACGAGGTCATCCACGCGCCGGTGCGGTTCTCCATCGTGGCGGTGCTGGCGGCGGCCGAGAAGGCCGAGTTCGCGTACGTGCGCGACACCGTCGAGGTCAGCGACTCGGTGTTGTCCAAGCAGGCCGCGACGCTGGAGAAGGCGGGCTACATCAAGGTCACCAAGGGATTCGTGGGCAAGCGCCCGCGCACCTGGCTGTCACTGACCGCGCGCGGACGCGAGGCGTTCGCCGCGCACTGCGCGGCACTGCAGGCCATCTCCGAAAGCGCACGCGCGTCCGCCTGACCGCCCCGACCGTAAATTTTGCCAGGCAGAACGGGCCCCGCCGCGGTTTCGGGCTGTCGCGGCCGGCAGATGGTGCACTATCTTGCAGGCGAGATAAGCCCTTTGGGGGGCCGCCATGACCGCGATCCTCGTCCTGCTCTGCCTGGCGATCGCCGGCCGCGAGCTGTATCTGGCCTTCGAACGCAGGCGTCCGTCGTCCGCACCAGAGATCGCCGACATCCGCACCCAGCTGTCGGCGCTCAAGCACACCCGCGACGACCTGACACGCCTGCGCACCGACGTCGACCGGCTCACCGACGGCCAGACGACCCACGACCAGGCGCTGCAGGACACCGACGCGCGCATCCGCTCCCTCATCGCGCAGATCAACGACCGCATGCTGCCCGAGGTCACCGCCCGCCTGACGGAACAGCGCGAGACCGTCGACCAGCTCGCTGGCGAAGTCGCCCGCCTACGCGGCCACCTGGTGACCCGCCTCGACCAGGCGGTGGCCGCCTCCCTGGGCGCCGACCCGGTGGACACCGTCGCGGGCACCCTCACCCCGTCCCGCCCCGACCTCGCCGACGCCTACGAACGCTTCGCCCACCACCTCGGCCTGCGCGTCGAACTGCGCACCCCCCTGGACGACGGCACCCGCTACTACCTGTCAGGCCGCAGCCCTCGCGCCCTGGAACGCGACTTCTTCGACCTCCTCCACACCCTCCGCACCACCCCTTTCGACCGCCATGCGCTGCAGGCCGCCGACAAGACCTCGCCTGGACAACATGACGGCCGGCAAACGTCCCGGGACGGAAATCGAGAGCCGCTGGAAGCCGCCCATCACATGCCGGGTGCGGACGACAGACGTTCTCCGAAGCCGTCGCTGCAAGCCGCCCGTGACATGCTGACCTGCCTGGGCTCGTTGGAGCCCGGGGGCATGCAACTGGGGCCGCTGGTCGTCGTGCGAGATCGAGACGGCCTCCTGTGCGGTGTCCTCTCGCTGGCCGAGTTGCGCCAGGGCACGGTTGTCGACACACTGCACGACCTCCCCACAGCAGCGGCCCAACTCCGGCAACTCCCCCAGGGACGCTCCTGCCACCTCCCCACCCCCTGAACAGGACACCCCAACACCGCCTGCCGAGACGAGAAATCGAGCACCCACCGCGCAGGGGCATTCGAGGTGGGCGTGGGTTGGCTGGGGGGACGGGTGCGTCGGCTGCTCTGCGCCCGTGCCGCCGGCTTCAGGGGCTCGGCCGCGATTCGGCGTCGGGTGTTGTGCTTCAGGAGGGCGGAGTCCAGGTGAACTGAGGGGAGCGGTTCTCGAGGAAGGCGGTGACGCCTTCGTCGGCTTCGCCGGAGGTGGCGGCTTCCGCCTGCCAGGTTCGCGTCAGGTCGTCGACGGGCTCACCGATGGCTGCGGCGTCGACGACCTGCTTGGCGGCGTGCTGGGTCAGCAGGGAACGGGACGTCAGGGTGGCGGCGAACTCGGCCACGCGGGCGTGCACGTCGCCTGCGACGACCTCGTTGAGGAAGCCGATGCGCAGGGCATGGGCGGCGTCGACCAGGTCCGCCGAGTACAGGAGGTACTTGGCGGCGGACGGGCCGATCAGGCGGACGAGGCGGGCGGTGGCCGAGGCCGGGTAGACCAGGCCGAGCCGGGCCGGGGTGATGCCGAACCGGGCGGACGAGGCGGCGAAGCGCAGGTCGCAGGCGGCGGCGAGCTGGCAGCCGCCGCCGACGCAGAAACCTTCGATCGCGGCGATCGTGGGCTTCGGAAAGGCGGCCAATGCCGTTTCGGCCACCGTGGACGGGTGGCCGCGGTGGCGGGCGTCGGTCAGCTCGGAGATGTCGGCGCCCGCGCAGAAGTCGCCGCCCGCGCCGGTGACCACGACGGCGCGGACGGCCGGGTCGGCGGCCAGCCCGTCCAGCAGGCGGGGCAGCTCCAGCCACATGGCGCGCGTCATGGCGTTGCGCTTGTCCGGACGGTCGATGGTGATCGTGCCGACGCCCGCGGCGGCGTCGACGGCATGGCGCAGTCCCATCCCTCCCCTTCCGTGTCGCCCCGGGCAATCGTACGGATCCCGGGGTTCGGCTCCGCCTCCGGGACGAGGCCCGTTCTCCCGTCGTCCACCTGAGGGGGAGTTGTAAGACACCCCTTACGAGGGAGGACCGGACCGGCGCCGAGGCGGATCCTGGAAGGACGGGCGGCCCAAGGAACGGAGTTCGTGGTGCCTCACAGCACACGCGTCTTCTCGACGATTCCGCTGGACGCCCCCCTGGCCGCCGCTCCCGACCGCACCGGCGCCAAGGCGGCCAACCTCCCCCAAGCCGCGACGGCGGCCGCGCGGTGCCCGGCCGCGCTGCACCGGGGCCGGACGCGAGGCCAGGACGCCCCGCACATCGTGGCCGCCGAACCGGCGGTGCCGACGCTCACCCCGCCCGCGCTCGTGCCGGCGCCCCGCCTGCCCGCGTCGGCCCCACCGACCCGCGCCCCGGGCGAGCTGCCGCCGCGTGAACCGCCGCGGCTGCGAACCCGCTGGGCGCAAAAGCTCGGCGCGCGGCTGGCGTGGACGGCCGGGCGGCGGCTGACGGCCGCGGGCGCGATGGCACGACCCGGACTCGTGCGCGCGCTGCGGTTCGACGAGCTCACGGCGGCGCTCCAGGGCGGTCCACTCCCCGCCGGCCTGGAGCGTCGCCCCTCCCCGCCGGGCACCGCTCCCCTGCCGGCCGTGTTCCGGCTGGCCGGGGAGCGGATCGTGGCGGAGGCCGCCCCCTCGCGAGACGACGCGCGTCCCGCGGGCGGCGGCCGGAGGCCCGGGCCGGCGCATGCCGGCCCGGGCACTCCCCCCTCCGGATCGGTGCTGAGGGTGGACGCGCTCAAGCCGTCCCCGGCCGCGTACCTGCCCTCCTTGGCGGGGGTCGTGGCCGAAACCGGCAGCCCCCTGTCGCACCTGGCGATCCTCGCCCGCGACATGGACGTGCCCACGGTGATGGGGCTGCGCGGCGCCCTGGACCGGGACGGCGAGCGGGGATGCGTCTTCGCGCAGTGCCCCACCTTCCCACGGCGTCGCGCTCCCCAAGCGCGCTGCGCCGAGCGTGGGAGCGCGGGCATACGCGAGTTCGGGGGACGACGCGTCCATTCCTGCGGCAGGGCAGCCCGCCGGGCGGTATCGGCCCGCTGGGCGGTGACGACTCCGCCGTCCTGGTGCCGTCCGCGCTGAGTGAGCACACGCCGCGCCGGGCGCGGGAGCGCGGGCGCATGCGAGTTCGGGGGTGGCGCGTCTGTGGGTGCGGGAGGGTGGCATTGCGCTGCTGGGTGGTGAGGGGTGCGCTGGCGTGGTGGGGCTGTGTTCGATGCGGGGCTGGCGGGAGGGCGTGGTGGGTTGGCTGCGGTCGGGGGCGGGTGGCTGGGAGGGGTGCTCCGTTGGGGGCGTGGGGCTGGAGGGGGCGGGCAGGTGATCTTCGTTCTGGTCGATTCCTAGGGGCACGGGGAGAGATGGGCGCCGTCGTGTCTCGGCGGGCTGCATTCAAGGGAATGCGGGCGGGGCGGCGTGTGCTTTAATGAGTGACACGACTTGCGTTGTCCGCCTGAGGTTCATTCGGCGGCACCAGCGATCTTCCCCGCCCGGGCCTTCTGAGTGTCCGGTGTTCGTGTTCAGCGGCCCGATCCGACGGGCCGGTTCCTCCTTCCGCTCCCGTAGGTGCGTAGGACCGAGATGACGGGAGCCGTCTCCGGGTGACGCGGCCTGTGTGCCGGCGCGCACCCAGAAGGGAACTTCATGCCCTCCACCGCGACGATCACTACCGAGCGTACGTCCGTCGCCGAGCGGCGTCCGGCGACGCCCCGCACGGCGAGGCGGACGCGTGCCCCCAGGCAGACAGAAGACCAGCCGAGCGTCTCGTTCCAGGGCGTCCTGGACGTGCGCGACAAGCACGCGTTCGTGCGGACCACCGGCTACACGCCCGGCCCCGACGACGTGCACGTCCAGCTCGCGCAGGTCAAGGCCCACCACCTGCGTCCCGGCGACATCGTGTCCGGGACGGCGCGGCCGCCCCGGCAGGAGGGCCGCGACAAGCACCCGTCCCTGGTCGAGGTGCACAGCGTCAACGGCGTCTCCCCCCAGGAGGCGGCGCGGCGGCCCAAGTTCGCCGAGCTGACGCCGCTGTTCCCGAACGAGCGGCTGCGCCTGGACACCGGCGCCATGGCCACGCGCGTCATCGACCTGGTCGCGCCGATCGGCAAGGGGCAGCGCGGCCTCATCGTGTCGCCGCCCAAGGTCGGCAAGACGATGATCCTGCAGGCGCTGGCCCACGCCATCTCCGTCAACAACCCCGAGTGCCACCTCATGGTGCTGCTCATCGACGAGCGGCCCGAAGAGGTCACCGACATGCGGCGGTCCATCCGCGGCGAGGTGCTGCACTCCACGTTCGACAGCCCCGTCGAGGAGCACGTGAACCTGGCGGAGCTGGCCGTCGAACGGGCCAAGCGGCTCGTCGAGCAGGGTCTCGACGTGGTGGTGATGCTGGACTCCATCACGCGCCTGGGCCGCGCCTACAACCTGCTGGCGCCGTCCAACGGGCGGGTTCTCGCGGGCGGTGTGGCGACGAGCGCCCTGTACCCGCCCAAGAAGTTCTTCGGGGCCGCACGCAACATCGAGAACGGCGGCTCCCTGACGATCCTCGCCACGGCGCTGGTCGAGACCGGTTCCCGTATGGACGAGGTGTTCTTCGAGGAGTACAAGGGCACCGGCAACATGGAGCTCAAGCTCGACCGGGGCCTGGCCGACAAGCGCGTGTTCCCCGCCGTGGACGTGGAGGCGTCCGGTACGCGGCGCGAGGAGCTGCTGATGTCCCCCGAGGAGCTGGAGCTGTCCTGGCGGCTGCGCCGGGCCCTGCAGGGGCTCGACCGGCAGCAGGCCGTCGAGGTGCTCATGGAGAGGATGAAGGGCACCTCGTCCAACGCCGAGTTCCTTCTGCGCATGCGGCAGGGCGACGTCGCCGCCTGAGTGCCGGCGTTCACTCCGTCTGGAATGTTCTGAGGATGTCTCCGTAGAGGCGTTGGCTCGGCGTCCAGCGTGAGCCGGGGGCGAAGAAGGAGAACTCGAAACCGGCCGTGCGGGTGCGCAACACGTGCATCGCAGCCGTCTCCCCCCAGGTGAACTCCCATTCCGCGGCACGCCTGACGACGTCGGGTGCCGCTTCCAGGCGAATCCTCCGGTAGCCGGGGAACTCGTCCGTCGCCAGGGCCAGACGTTCCGCGGCGCGCAGGCCGCTCAGCGGCTCCCCGGAAACGGGCATGATGCTCAGGCCGCGTTGGGCGAGCGGGTCGATCCACTGCACGACGGCCCCGTTGCGTTGGCGCGTCCAGTCCTTGGGCACCGCGAGGCTGTATCCGTCGCTTTCGTGGTAGCGGACGGTGCGCGGCAGGGTCGCGGCCGACGCTGATCCCTGGAAAGGCGCCGCGGGCGCCGCGGGCAATGCGGCGGTGTCGTGTCCGGCCATCACGGCGGCGTCGGTCTTCTCCACGGTGTGCCACCGGGCCGTCATCGCCCCCATCGTGACCATCGTGACCGCGCACGCCGTCACCAGCCCGACACGTGGCCGGGTGCCGAAGATGGCGGCGGCGCTTCGTGCGGGCAACGCCCCTCGCAGGGCGGCCCACAGGTTTCTTCCCACGCGCAATGTCACCGCGTTTCCGTCCGGGCTGCGCGCGCATCGCAGCATCCATGCCGTCTCCGCCGGGGAGAGACGTTCCTCCGGGTTCTGACGCAACAGTCCTTCGATGACGGGCGCCAGCGGACCGGCGCGCCTGGGCGGCTCGTACTCGCCCAGCAGGACCGCCACCATGGACGCCAGCGCGTGGCAGCGCAGGAACGGCGAATCGCCCTCGACCGCCGCGTACAGCGTCGCGCCCAGCGACCACATGTCCGACGCCTCGCTGCCCCGGTCCCCCCGCACCCGCTCGGGCGACAGGTACGCGGGCGACCCCTGGATGCCCGACACCAGCGTGTCGGCGTCCCGGCCCCCGTGCAGGTACACGGCCAGGCCGAAGTCGGCGAGCAGGACCCGGCCGTCGTCGCACAGCAGCACGTTGCTGGGCTTGACGTCGCAGTGCAGGATCCCGGCGTCGTGCGCGGCGCGCAGCACCGACAGCACGGCGTAGCCGATGTCGGCGGCGCGGCGCGGGCCGAGCGGCCCGTCCTCGGCGATGACGTGGTGCAGCGACCGGGCCCGCAGGTACTCCATGATGATCCAGGGACGGCCGTCCTCGATGACGACGTCGTGCACCACGACCACCCCGGGATGCCGCAGCGCCGCCGTGGCGCGCGCCTCGTCGATGAGCCGCCGGCACATCACCCGGCGTTCGCCGAGCGTCAGTCCCTCGGGCAGCCGCACCTCCTTGACGGCCACGTCCCGGTCGAGCATCTCGTCGTACGCACGCCACACCGTGCCCATGCCGCCCCGGCCCACCACCGAGAGCAGGTGATACCGCTGCGCGAGCGGAATCCACCGATCTCCCCCCATGGGGTGGTTATGCGCGCGAACCGCACCAAGGCATTCCCCCTGCGCCGGAAGGATTTTTTGACCGGTGTCCTACCCGGAGAACCGCCTCCATTGCCGTTATCATTGCCGTCCCGCGCAATGGACGATCCACGCAAATGTGACTTACAAGGCGGCCGTTCGAAAGGCTAGGAAGCCTTGTCGGCGAGTACGCTCCGCGCCCACTTGTAGTCGGATTTGCCGACGGCGGTGCGCCGCACCTCGTCCACCAGCGTGAGGCTGCGCGGCAGCTTGTACCCGGCCAGGCGGCCCCGGCAGTGCTCGACCAGTTCCTCCAGCGTGGGCGACGTGCCCGGACGCGGCGAGACGACCGCCGCCACCCGCTGCCCGAACCGCTCGTCCGGCACCCCCACCACCACCGCGTCGTACACGTCGGGGTGGTCCTTGAGCGCGACCTCGACCTCCTCCGGGTACACCTTCTCGCCGCCGGTGTTGATGACGAGCGAGCCGCGGCCGAGCAGCGTGATGGTGCCGTCCTCCTCCAGCACCGCGAAGTCGCCCGGCACCGACCAGCGCACGCCGTCGGCGTCGGTGTGGAACGTCTCCGCCGTCTTCTTCGGGTCGTTGTAGTAGCCGAGCGGAATGTGGCCGCTGCGCGCCAGCCTGCCGATCTCGCCGGGCCGCACGGGCTTCATGTCGTCGCCGAGCACGGTGATCCCCGGCTTCATCTGGAAACGGGCGGTGCCCTCCTTGGACCCGACCGACGGCCCGCACGCGCCGGTCTCGGACGCGCCGTAGTTGTCGAGGAACACGATGTTCGGCAGGTGCGCGGTGAGTTCCTGCCGGGCGGCCTCGGTCAGGGGCGCGCCGCCGGACGCGATCGCGAACAGCGACGAGGTGTCGTGACGGCCGGTGGCCAGCTCGCGCGCGACGGGACGCGCCATGACGTCGCCGACGAGCATCAGCACGTTGGCCTGCTCCTCGGCCAGCAGCTCCAGCGCCCGTCCCGCGTCGAACGCGTGGTCGGTGTAGAGCACGACCTTGGCGCCGCTGAACAGCCCCATGAGCGCCACCCACTGCCCGGCGCCGTGCATGACGGGCGCGCAGTCCAGCACGGCCATGGGCGGCTGCTCGGCGTTGGCGGCGAGCTCCTCGGGGCTGCCGACGGGGTCGCCCAGGACGTTGCCGCCGCCGAGCGCGCCGAAGAAGATGTCCTCGCAGCGCCACTCGACGCCCTTGGGGTACCCGGTGGTGCCGCCCGTGTACATGATGTAACGGTCGTCGCCGGACCGTTCGGGGAACGTGCCTTCGGGCGCGTCCGCCAGCGCCTTCTCGTACTCCACGGCGCCGGAGACCTCGCCGGTGGAGCCGTCCTCCAGCACCACCACGTGCCGCAGGTCGGGCAGGTCGGCGCGGATCTCCTCGACGCGGGCCAGCAGCGAGCGCTCCCCGATCAGCGCGACGGACCGGGAGTCGCCGAGCACGTGCCGCAGCTCGGCCGCGACGTACCGGTAGTTCACCGGGATCGGCACGGCCCGGATCTTGTAGGCGCCGAACATGCTCTCGAGCCACTCGGCCCGGTTGTAGGCCAGGATCGCCACGTGCTCGCCCGGCCGCACCCCCGCCGCCGCCAGGTGCAGGCCGACGCGGGACGCACGTTCGTCCAGCTCACCGTAGGTCCGGCGGGCCCGTCCCGCCACCAGGGCCGGGCGGTCCGGCCCCGCCTGGGCCAGGATTTCGAGCAGATCGGCCAGGTTGTAGCTGCGCGCCATGGCACTACCTCGCGGACTCGGGGATGAACGAGCTCCTGTGTCTCGATCATCGTTGGTGGCGGCCGGACGCTCAACAGTTACTGACATTTCGTCCAATGAGATCGGTCACAGGACCCGGATGTACGATCCGTCACACCGGCGTTCGCGGCGATCCGCATCATGCCTCGTCAACGCCCCGTTCACCAGGCCTGTACGGGCGCTGCCACATCCGGCCACCCCCGGCGTCCTTACGCGGCTCTTATCTGGGCACCGGCATTCTTGACCGTAACGATTTGGCATCAGACGGGGGTAGTGGTGAGCGCAGGCGCGATGGCGTGGACGCCTCCGACGTGGGAGGAGATCGTCAACGAGCACTCCACGCGGGTGTTCCGGCTGGCGTACCGGCTGACCGGCAACCGGCACGACGCCGAGGACCTGACCCAGGACGTGTTCCTGCGGGTCTTCCGGTCGCTGTCCTCCTACAGCCCCGGCACGTTCGAGGGCTGGCTGCACCGCATCACCACCAACCTGTTCCTCGACCGCGCCCGCCGCAAGCAGCGCATCCGCTTCGACTCCCTCGGCGACGACGCGGCCGAGCGCCTGCAGGGCCGCGAGCCGAGCCCCGCCCAGTCCTACGACGAGCGGCACCTGGACGCCGACATCCAGAAGGCGCTGGACGCGCTGCCCCCCGAGTACCGCGCCGCCGTGGTGCTCTGCGACATCGAGGGCCTGACGTACGAGGAGATCGCCGTCACCCTGGGCGTGAAGCTCGGCACCGTCCGCAGCCGCATCCACCGGGGCCGCGCCCAGCTGCGCGCCGCCCTGGAGCACCGCCGCCCCGCCGACGCCACCGTCCCCGCCGTCACCTCCTCCTGACCCACCCTCCGGCCACGGCACGCGTGTCAGCGCTCGGCCGGCGAGAGGGAGATCGCGCCGTACGGGTGTCGCCGTGTTCGGCGCGGGCGAGCCGTGGCGCGGCAGGATGTGCGCGAGCCCCGCCAGCCCCCGGTCGAGATCGCCGCGCAGGGTGACCTCCAACGCCATGCCCTGCGGCGTGGCCGTTTGACAGCGCTTGAAGGCTCAACTAATGTCGGGCACATCGTTGAATCTTCAAGCACTTGGGAGTCCGTCATGAGCAGCACCGCGACCGTCGCCCCGGGCCTGACCGCCGGGACCTGGAACATCGACCCCGCCCACTCCGAGGTCACCTTCAGCATCCGGCACCTGATGACCAAGGTGCGCGGCAGCTTCACCGAGTTCTCCGGCGCCGTCCAGATCGCCGAGGAGCTGGCCGAGTCCACCGCGACCGCCGAGATCAAGATGGCCTCGCTGGACACCCGCAACGCCGACCGCGACGCGCACGTGCGCTCCTCCGACGTGCTGGACGTCGAGAACCACCCGACGATGACGTTCGCCACCAAGGGCGTGCGGGCCGAGGGCGGCGAGTACCTGCTCGACGGCGACCTGACCATCCGGGGCGTCACCCGTCCCGTCACCCTGACCGTCGAGTTCCACGGCGTCGGCGAGGACCCCTGGGGCGGCACCCGCGCCGGGTTCTCCGCCACCACCACGATCAACCGCAAGGACTGGGGCATCGAGTTCAACGTGCCGCTCAAGGGCGAGGGCGCGCTGCTCGGCGACAAGGTCGACATCCAGCTGGAGGTGCAGGCCGTCCGCGCCTGAACCCCGCTCGTCACCGCGACGAGTTCAGGGCCGTCCACGATCCGTGGGCGGCCCTGAACTCATTCCGGGGGGCCGGCCCTGCTCCAGCGGCATGCGGAGGGCGAAGCGGGCGCCGCGGGGCCAGTCCTCCACGCGCAGCGACCCGCCGTGCGCCTGGGCGATCTCGCGGGCGATCGCCAGGCCGAGGCCGGTGCCGCCGGCGCCGCGGCTGCGGGCGCTGTCCAGCCGGGTGAACCGCTCGAAGATCCGTTCGCGGTCGACGTCGGGGATGCCCGAGCCGTCGTCGGTGACGCGCAGCAGCGCCGTCGTCCCCTGGCGGGCCACCTCCACGTGCACGCGGGACGCGGCGTAGCGCTCGGCGTTGTCCAGCAGGTTGCCCAGCAGCCGTTCCAGCTGCAGGCGCACCCCGCGCACCCGCACGTCCCGCGCCAGGTCGGTGGTCACCTGCAGCCGCGAGGAGCGCCGGGCCAGCTCGGCGGTGGTCAGGTCGGCCAGGTCGATGGTCTCCTGGACGGCGCCGCCGGTGCCGATCCGGGCGAGCAGCAGCAGGTCGGTGACGATCGTCTGGAGCCGGTCGATGTCGCGCAGCGCCGACCGGATCGCCGCCCGCAGGTCGGTGTCGTCGGGGTGCATCGCCGCGTCCTCCAGGTTGGCCCGCAGGCCGGCGATGGGGGTGCGCAGCTCGTGCGAGGCGTCGGAGGCGAACTGGCGCTGCCGGCCGACCGCGCGCTCCAGCCGGTCGAGCGTCTCGTTGGCGGTACGGGCCAGCTCGGCGATCTCGTCCTCGCCGGTGGGCTGCGGCACGCGGCGGCTCAGGTCGGTGGCGCTGATCTCGGCGAGCTGGGTGCGGATCTGCTCGACCGGGCGCAGGGTGCGGCCGACGATCCGCCAGGTGATCCAGGCGGACGCCGCGGTCAGCGCCAGCACGACGGCGGTGAGCGCCGCCTCCAGCAGCCCGTTGACCAGGTAGCCGGGCAGCGGCCGGGCCGCGAACACCACCACCGACTCGGGCGCGGTGTCGACCCGGATCGCCTCGATGACCATGCAGCGCGGCAGCCGGGGGTCGTCCGGGCACTCCACCATGTCCTGGACGCGCTGGTCGGGGGTCGGCCAGGTGCGGCTCAGCCGGGGGTAATGGGCGGCCGCCCGGGTGGAGTCCAGGATGTGGCCGCCGGGCCCGACCACCTGGATCAGCACCCGGCCGCCGGTCTCGTCCGGGATCTGGCCGGACAGCGCCCCGTCGCGGACCATGGCGCTGATGCGGCGCCCGGCCAGCTGGGTCTCCTGCAGCAGCCGGTTCTTGGTGGAGGCGCGCAGCACCAGGTCCATGCCGGCGGCGACGAGGCCGAACGCCACGGCGGCGAGCACGGCGGCGACGAGCGTGTCGCGTGCCCGAATGGACCTGGGCCGCAGCCGCATGAAGCTCCCCTTGATCACCGCACCGCGGACGGCCCGTCCTCCTGCGGACGCGTCCCACTACAGAGTGTCACGAACCTCCGGATCCGCGTCCGGCTCTCGACCCAACGTACCGCCGCGGGTCCCGGCGGACCCGTCGGGCCCGACCCTCACGCCATGGCACTGACCAGGGTAAATACCCACAGGACGAGGAAAACCGATCCGGCGGGCGCGACCGGTCCGCCACAGCGAGCACTTTCCAACCGATACGCCTGATTCCGGTTCAGATGGTTTCACGAGCGGTTATATCGGACATCCGCATGATGGACACGCCGAGCGACATCTAGGGCGGACACACATGGGCAGGGACGTGGCAGCGGCCAGGATCAGCGGCGAGGACCGGCGCCGGTACCGGGAGAAGGTACGGCGCTGTCTGGACGTGCTGGCGCGCATGCTGGGCGAGTCGCAGTTCGAGTTCGAACGCCCGCACATCGGAATGGAGATCGAGCTCAACCTGATCGACGGCTACGGCGATCCGCAGATGCGCAACGCCGACGTGCTCAAGGCGATCGCCGATCCCGCCTGGGCCACCGAGCTGGGCCAGTTCAACCTGGAGATCAACATTCCGCCGCGGACGCTGGGCGGCGCGGGGACCGGCGAGCTGGAACACGAGGTGCTCGGCCATCTGGAGCACGCCGACGCACGCGCCCGCGAGGTCGGCGCCGGGCTGGTGATGATCGGCATCCTGCCCACCCTGCGCCGCTCGGACATCGGCGAGGAGTCGATGTCGGCCAACGACCGCTACAAGATGCTCAACGACCAGATCTTCGCCGCCCGGGGCGAGGAGATGCGCATCGACATCGACGGGCCCGAGCCGCTGCGCATGCACGCCGACTGCATCCTGCCGGAGGCGGCGTGCACCAGCGTGCAGTTCCACCTGCAGGTCAGCCCGGACGAGTTCGGCGCCTACTGGAACGCGGCGCAGGCGATCGCCGGCCCGCAGGTGGCGCTGGCGGCCAACTCCCCGTTCCTGTTCGGGCACCGGCTGTGGGACGAGACCCGCATCACGCTGTTCGAGCAGGCCACCGACACCCGGCCGGAGGAGTTGAAGGCGCAGGGCGTGCGGCCGCGGGTGTGGTTCGGCGAGCGCTGGATCACCTCGGTGTTCGACCTGTTCGAGGAGAACACCCGCTACTTCCCCGCGCTGCTGCCGCTGTGCGACGAGGAGGACCCGCTGGACGTGCTGGAGCGCGGCGGCATCCCCCAGCTCGGTGAGCTGATGCTGCACAACGGGACGGTCTACCGCTGGAACCGTCCGGTGTACGCGGTGGTCGAGGGCAGGCCGCACCTGCGGGTGGAGAACCGGGTGCTGCCCGCCGGTCCCACGGTCGCGGACGTGATCGCCAACGGCGCGTTCTACTACGGCCTGGTGCGGATGCTGGCCGAGGACGAACGTCCCGTCTGGACGCGCATGTCGTTCGGCACGGCCGAGGAGAACCTGCACCGGGCCGCCCGCAACGGCATGGACGCCCGCCTGTACTGGCCCGGCCTGGGCGACGTCCAGGTGAGCGACCTGGTGCTGCGCAGGCTGCTGCCGCTGGCGTACGAGGGGCTGGACCGGTGGGGCGTCGACCCGTCCCGCCGCGACCGCCTGCTCGGCATCATCGAGCAGCGCTGCCTCACCAGGCGCACGGGCGCGCGCTGGCAGGTCGAGACCGTCCGCGCGCTGGAGGAGAAGAACGGCGTCGCGCGGCCCGAGGCGCTGCGCGAGATGGTCCGCGGCTATGTGGACGGGATGCGTTCCAACGAGCCCGTCCACACCTGGCCCGTCGCGGCGTGACCCGCGATCGACACACAATCCGCACAATTCATCCGCGACCACACACCGGGCCCGCTCCTAGAGTCGGAGCGTGAACCGACAGCGGATCCTCGTCGTCGAGGACGAGCCCACGATCGCGCGGGCCGTCGCGGACCGGCTGGCCGCCGAGGGGTTCGCCGTGGACGTCGCGGTGGACGGCCCGTCGGCGGTCGAGCGGGCCCGCGCCGGCGAGCCCGACCTGATCGTCCTGGACGTCATGCTGCCCGGGTTCGACGGCCTGGAGGTGTGCCGCCGCGTGCAGGCGGAACGGCCGGTGCCGGTGCTCATGCTGACCGCCCGCGACGACGAGACGGACCTGCTCGTCGGGCTGGGCGTGGGCGCCGACGACTACATCACCAAGCCGTTCAGCATGCGCGTGCTGGTGGCGCGCATCCGGGCCGTGCTGCGCCGGGTCGGCCGGTCGGGGGACGACCCGGCGCGGCACGGCACCCTGCGCGTCGGCCCGCTGGAGGTGGACCAGCGGTCGCGGCGCGTCCGGGTGGACGGCCGCGAGGTGCACCTGACGCCCACCGAGTTCGACCTGCTGGTGTGCCTGGCCCGCAACGAGCGGACGGTGCTGACCCGCGCCGTCCTGCTGGAACAGGTGTGGGACTGGGCGGGCGCGGGCGGCACCCGCGTCGTCGACGGGCACGTCAAGGCGCTGCGCCGCAAGCTGGGCGCCGGGCTCATCCGCACGGTGCACGGCGTCGGCTACGCGCTGGAGGCGCCCGCGGAGAGGCGGCCGTGAGCGCGCTCGACGGGCTGCGGGCCAGGCTGCCGCGTCCCCTCGACCCGCTGCGCTCCATCAAGATCAAGTTCGGGGTGGTGGCGGTGGTGACCGCGTGCACCGCGATCATGATCGTGGTGTGGGGGTACGCGCTGGGCTTCCGCACCCGGCACACCCTGCCGGTCGGCATGCTGATCTCGCTCGGCGTCACCCAGCTCATCGCGCACGGCATGACCTCTCCGCTGCGCGAGATGACGGCGGCGGCGCGGGCGATGGCGCGCGGCGACTACAGCCGCCGGGTGCGGGCCACGTCCCGGGACGAGGTGGGCGAGCTGGCCACCGCGTTCAACACGATGGCCGCCGACCTGGCCGAGGTGGACCGGCAGCGGCGCGAGTTCGTCGCCAACGTCTCGCACGAGCTGCGCACGCCGATCAGCGCCCTGCACGCGGTGCTGGAGAACGTCGCCGACGGCGTCACCCCCGCCACCCCGGAGGTGCTGGAGTCGGCGCTGGAGCAGACCGAACGGCTCGGCCGCCTGGTCACCCAGCTGCTCGACCTGTCCCGGGTGGACGCGGGAGCGGCCGCCCTTGACCTCACCAGGTTCGAGGTCGCCGCGTTCGTGGACGACGTGGCGGCCGAGGCGGAGGCGGGCCACCCGGGCGTGCGCGTCGAGACCGACGTGCCGTCCGCCCTGCGGGCGCTGGCCGACCGGGACCGGCTGCACCAGGTGCTGGCCAACCTGCTGGACAACGCCGCCCGGCACGGCCCGCCCGGACGTCCCGTCACGGTCACCGCGCGGCCGGGCGGCGACGGCGGGCTGGTGCTGGAGGTGGCGGACGAGGGGCCGGGCATCCCGCCCAGCGAGCGCGCCCGCGTCTTCGAGCGCTTCTCGCGCGGCGCCGGCTCCTACGGGCCGCGCGTCGGCGCCCGGGACGGCGGCACCGGCCTGGGCCTGGCCATCGCCCGCTGGGCGGTCGAGCTGCACGGCGGCGGCATCCACGTCGTCGACACCGCGCGCGGCTGCCGCATCCGCGTGACGATCCCCGCCGACCCCGCCGCGGGGGGCGTGTTCAGCGGCGGAGGATGACGCCACGCGGGCGGCGGCGGCCGCGGCGGCCCCACGCGGCCACGGCGGTCGCGGCGGCCCCACGCGGTCGCGGCGGTGGCGGCTAGCGGCGGAAGGTGACGACCTCGGCGGCGTCGCCGACGGCCTCCCGGGCCGCCGGGAGCACCGGGCCGCCCGATCCGTCCGCCAGCAGCGCCCGCGCCCGCAGCACGATCTCCAGGTCGAACCGCAGGTCCGGGTCGAGGAGCTGGTCGCCGAACAGCTCCTCCAGCTGCCGCAGCCGGTAGCGCACCGTCTGCGGGTGGACGTGCAGCCGCATCGCGACCTCGTTGGCGTTGCGGCCCGACTGCAGCCACGCCAGGAGCGTCTCGGCCAGCCGGTCCTGCTGGCCGGCGCGCAGGTGCGCCAGCGGCGCCAGCCGCAGCCGGGCCAGCGAGACGATCAGATCCTCGTCCTGGAACAGGATCAGCGTGGACATGTGCTCGACGCTGCGCACCACGCCGTCGGCCTCGATCACGCCGCGTTCCACCAGGCCGAGCGTCTTGCGGGCCCACTGGAACGAGCGGGCCGCCTCGGTCACCGGCACGGTCGGGCCCACCACGGCCAGGGAGCCGCTGAGCGCCCGGTCGACCAGCTTGGCCCGGCCCGGCCCGTCCGGGTCGGGAATGATCAGGCTGGGCGTGCGGCGCTCCAGGTCGGCCAGGATGTCGGGCGGGAACGCCGGCTGCCGCGCGTCCTTGCCGTGCCGGCCGAGCGCCACCGCGGCGACGGTGCGCGGCACCGGCCAGTGCGCGGCGGCGGCCAGGTCGGCGATCGCCTCCAGGGTGGCGGGCGGGTCGGCGAACAGCAGGTCGACCAGGCGCTTGCGGCGCCGCTGCATCTCCCCGGCCACCGCCGCGCGGGCCTGCGCGTAGCCCTCGGCGGCGGCCGCGGCCAGCTCGTCCTGGAACATCATCATGGCCTCGCCGACCGCGCCCAGCGTGCGCGAGGACACGCCCAGGTGCGCCGCGCCCTCGGCCAGGCGCCGCCAGGCCACCACCCCGCCGACCCGCATCGCGGTCTGCATGGCGTCCAGGCTGCGGCCCTCCCCGGCCTCGCCGCGGCCGATGGCGCGGAAGAAGTCGGTGACCGGCCCGGCCTCGTGTCCCGGATCGGCCACCCGGTCCACGAAGTAGTGCAGGACCCGCTCGACCGCCAGCCGCAGGGTGCCCGAATAGGCCCCGTCGCCGGGCCGGTCGTACTCGCGCACCCGGGTCCGGATCTCCTCGATCATGTCGTCGGCGACCTCGTCCAGATGGGGCCGCATGTGCACGGCGAGCTCCCGAGGCAGGTCGGCCCAGGGGCGTCCGTGAGCAGCGGTGGACCCGTCGTCGGCCACTGTGTGCCTCCCCGTCGTCCGCGCCCCTCAGTTACCTTCCGGACACAAGGGGCAATTACTCACTTACGCGACCCGTGTGGTGCAAATCATGTCCCGTTGGACACGCGTCCGCCAAGCGCCGGTCAGGACTCGACCAATTTCGGCCATGCGAAATATGGATTTGTTACATGGACGCCGGGTTCGGGCGCATGCTGTCCCAACGGAGGCGTTCCGTCCGCCTCCAGGGGTAGTTGCCACGTTGGTCAGAACGGGGGCGTGTCGTCCGGACGAGGACGCGTCTCCGGTCGTACGCGACAGGCGGCCGTGGCCCGCCGGGGCCGCCGGTGCGGGAGGTCGGCTGTGCCCACGCCATCGAGGCCCACGGGGACCGACAAGGCGCTGGCCGCCACGGGCCGGGCCATCGACGATCGCTTCGGCGCCGCCGGGTTCGGTCGCAAGGCGATGCGCAAGGCGTTCCCCGACCACTGGAGCTTCCTGCTGGGCGAGATCGCGCTGTACTCGTTCCTGATCGTCCTGATCACCGGGGTCTACCTGACCTTCTTCTTCAAGCCCAGCATGACCGAGGTGATCTACAACGGCACCTACGCGCCGCTGCGCGGCGTGCGGATGAGCGAGGCGTACGCCTCCACCCTGAACATCAGCTTCGACGTGCGCGGCGGGCTGCTCATGCGGCAGATCCACCACTGGTCGACGATCATCTTCCTCGGCGCGATCGTCATCCACCTGCTGCGCAACTTCTTCACCGGCTCGTTCCGCAAGCCCCGCGAGCTGAACTGGGTCATCGGCGTGATCCTGTTCATGCTCGTCCTGCTGAACGGGCTGTTCGGCTACTCGCTGCCCGACGACCTGCTGTCGGGCACCGGCCTCCGCATCCTGGAGGGCGTGATCGAGTCGATCCCGATCGTCGGCTCCTACCTGCTGATGTTCGTGTTCGGCGGCGAGTTCCCCGGCACGGAGATCATCCCCCGGCTGTACGTCACCCACATCCTGCTCATCCCGGGCATCCTGCTGGCGCTCATCCCGCTGCACGCCGTCATCCTGACCTGGCGGCAGACCCACACCCAGTTCCCGGGCAAGGGCAGCACCAACACGACCGTGCAGGGCGGCCCGTTCCACCCGGTGTTCATCGCCAAGACCACCGCGTTCTTCCTGTGGGTGTTCGCGATCACGGCGCTGATGGCCACGTTCTTCCAGATCAACCCGATCTGGTTGTTCGGCCCGTACGATCCGGGCGCGATCAGCGCCGGTTCGCAGCCCGACTGGTACATGGGCTTCCTGGAGGGCTCGCTGCGGCTCATGCCGTCGTGGGAGATCAACGCGTGGGGCCACACGCTGCCGATGAGCGTCCTGATCCCCGCGCTCGCCGTGCCCGGGGTGCTGTTCGTGGGCCTGGCGGTCTACCCGTGGCTGGAACGCTGGATCACCGGCGACCACCAGATCCACCACCTGCTGGACCGGCCCCGCGACGTCCCGGCGCGCACCGGCATCGGCGTGGCCGGGGTGGTGGCCTACGGCTCGCTGTGGGCGGCCGGCGCCAACGACATCATCGCCAAGACCTTCAACATCCCGCTGTTCTGGACGACCTGGTTCTTCCGGTTCGCCTTCATCCTCGGCCCGATCCTGGGGTTCCTGATCGCCTACCGGATCTGCCTCGGCCTGCAGCGCCGCGACCGCGCCCTCGCCGAGCACGGCCTGGAGACCGGCATCATCTGCCGTTCGACGACCGGCGAGTACACCGAGGTCGAGCAGAAGCTCGGCGACGAGGACATCCCCGCCATCACCGATCCGCGCCCGACCGCCGCCCGCGCCATCGGCCGCCCGGAAGGCGACGGCGTCGTGCCCCCCGAGGCCCGCGGCCGCCTGGACCGGGTCCGCATCGCCCTCAACCGCCGCTTCATGCACGACCTCGCCGCCGTCCCGACCCGCGAACCCGAGGAAGGCGCCCCCAGCCTGCGCAGGGCCCTCAAGGAACACAAGGAGGAGTAGCCTCGCGCGACCTTTCCTTACGCGTCCGCCGACGCCAGGCCGCTCTTCTCCAGGAGCCGCATCCAGCTGTCCCGGTGCCGGCCCTTTCGGTCCCGGCGGTTGACGGCGTGCCTTCCGAGGACGGACTCGATGAGCCGCGGATAGCCCTCGCCGAGGACGTGGACGTCGAAGAACGTGACGATGTCGGGTGCCAGCTCCGTTGTCTCGACGACCTCCACGTCCACGTGCTTGTAGGCGAAGACGTAGTCGTCCCCGTCGCAGAAGTAGACGTCACCGTCCCGGAGGTCCAGGTAGATGCCGCTGCCGCACTCGATGTCCCCGGGAGCGCCGTAGCGTTCACAGCCGATGGACAGCGGGTTGCCCAGGGGGCAGTGCGGATCGACATGGCGGTCGGCCCAGGCCCGGCGGCTCGCCGTCTCCGGGGGCTGCGCGAAGCGGAAGTAGTCTCCGCCCAGCCGGCGGAAGAGGCCGAACACCTCGGTCACCCCCGCGGGCAGCCCGGGGACGGGTTCCGCCTCCCCCGGCTCCTCGATGATGGCGCCGAAGCCGTGCTCGGCCTCCACCCGCTTCAGCAGCTCCAGCTTCGACCTGATCGCGGTCAGCCTTCTGCCGCGCTCCTCGTCCATCGGGAAGGACCTCTGCCGTCGTCGAAGATCGTGTGCGACGGCATCCTCTCACCCCGGGGGGACAGCGCTCCTCAACGTCGCCGCGGCGTCTGGTGGGCCCGGCCGTCCAGGAGGGGTTCGCGGTCCCCGAAGAGCCACGGGCGGGGGCCGGTGGTGAAGTCGGTCGGGTAGCCCGGGTCGAACTCCACCGCCGAATCCAGGCGGTCCACGGCGTCCGCCGGCAGGGCGACGCCGAGGGCGCCCAGGTTGTCGCGGAGCTGCGCGACGTTGCGGGAGCCGATGATCGGATGCACGGCGGGAGAGCGGGTGCGGGTCCAGGCGATCGCGACCTGGGACGCGGTCACGCCCAGCTCCTCGGCCACCTGCCGGACGGCGCGCGCGGCCCGATGGTCCCGCGCGGTGAGGGACGCGGGATCGAACCTGCTGCCGGACGGGGCGCCGCCGGGTCCGGTGTACTTGCCCGACAGCACACCGCCGGCCAGCGCGCCATAGGTGGCGACGTTCATGCCGTACGCCTCGGCCATCGGCAGCAGTTCCCGCTCGATGTCGCGTTTCAGCAGGCTGTAGGGAACCTGGATGCCCGCGAACGGGGTCCAGTCGCGCCATTCGGCGAGGGTGTTCGCACGCGAGACGAGCCACGCGGGAAGGTTGGACGCGCCGACGTACAGCACCTTCCCGGCGCGGACGGCGTCGTCCAGCGCCCGCATGGTCTCCTCGATCGGCGTGTGCTCGTCCCGGGTGTGCACCCAGAACACGTCGATGTAGTCGGTGCGCAGCCGCCGCAGGCTCGCTTCGAGGGAGAGGGTGAGGTTCTTGCGGTGGCTCCCGCCCGCGTTGGGGTCCCGGGCGTCACGGGTCAGCGTGAACTTGGTGGCCAGCACGAACCGGTCGCGGCGGTGCCGGAGGAGGCGCCCGAGGACCTCCTCGCTGTCGCCGTACGCCGAGGCGGTGTCGATGACGTTGCCGCCCGCGTCCGCGTACAGCCCGATCATCTCGTCCGCCTCGTCCGGCCCGGCGAAGGTCATGGCGCCCAGGAACAGCTCCGAGACGCGCAGCCCGGTCGGCCCGAACAGCCGGTCGCGCATCACGCCGCGTCCCCCCGCGGACGGCTCGGCGGAGCCCCTGTCGATCTCGTTGACGGTGAAGGTCATGCGTCCACTCTGTGCGGCCGGGCCGGCGGTGGGGAGGCCGGGACGAGGCTGGCCCTGACGGGGCCATGATCCGGTGGCGGCGCGGTCCGTACACTCGGCTCGTGAGCGACAGCGAGCTGGGGGCGTTCCTGCGCAGCCGCCGGGAGGCCGTCACCCCGGGCGAGGTGGGGCTGCCCGCCGGGCCGCGTCGCCGCACACCCGGACTCCGGCGCGCCGAGCTGGCCACCATCTCCGGGATGAGCGTCGACTACCTGACGCGGCTGGAACAGGGGCGCGATCGGCACCCCTCGCCGCAGATCCTGGCCGCGCTCGCCGACGCGCTGCGGTTGTCCCCGGACGAGCGCGTCCACCTCCGCAACCTGGCCAAGACGGCTTCGGGCGCCGACGTCCTGTGCCCTGGGGCTGCCCCGCCCGAACGGCAGGTGCGTCCCACGATGCGGGCGCTGCTGGACCGGCTGGACTCCACCCCGGCGGTGCTGCTCAACCGGCTCGGCGACACCCTGGCCCACACGTCCTCCTACGAACGCCTCGCCGGACCCATCGGCCTGCTGGACGGCGGGCCGCCGAACCAGGCCCGGTTCGTGTTCACCGACGAACGGGCCCGCGCCGCCTACCCCGACTGGGACCGCGTCGCCGACGAGCGGGTCGCCGCCCTGCGGGCCGAGTCCTCTCCGAACGACCCGCACCTCGCCCACCTCGTCGACGAACTGACCGTCCTGGCCGGCGCGCCGTTCACCCGGCGGTTGCAGGCGCCGCCGGCCGCACCGCGCCGCACCGGTGTCGAACGCCTCGTCCATCCCGAGGCGGGGGAACTGCGGCTGGCCTACGAGACGCTCGACTCCGAGGGTCAGCGCCTGGTCGTCCACCTCCCCGCCGACGACGCCACCTCCGCCGCCCTGGACCATCTCGACCACCGCCGCCCCGGCGCCCTGCGCGCGGTACGGGGCTAGGGCCCGACCGGCGGCGTGGCCTGGAGCGGCCTGAACCCGCCGCGGCACCGACGCGTCTACCCAGATGCGTACGCCTGACGGGAGGGTGCCATGCCGCTGCCGCAAGGGGACCTGTGGGGTATCTCCGACGTCGCCTTCCTGAAGGGCGCCGCGATCCTGGGCGTGCTGTCCGTGGTGATCGCGGCCGTCGTGAGCTTCCGGCTGCGGCGCGGCCATCCGCCGACGCGGGAACTGCACCCGTACGAGGTCGCCTACCTCACCGGCGGCGGGCGCCACACCATCGCGGCGGTCCTGCTGTCCCTGCGCCTGGACGGCGCCATCCGCGCCGACCAGCCCGGCGGCGACCTGCACGTCTCCGGCGAGCGGCGGGCCGCGGACACGCCGCTGGACGAGGTCGTTCACGAGGCCGTCCGCAGCCGCCAGGCCCGGACGGTGGCGGCGGTGACCGCGAACGAGACCGTCCAGGAGGCGATCAAATCCCTTCGCGACGGCCTGGCCGCCCAGGGCATGGTGCTGGACGAGCGCCGCCGCCGTCTGGCCAGGCGCGCCGCCTGGCCGCTGTGGCTGGTGGTCGTCGTCAGCGTCGTCCGCCTGGCCTGGTACCTGGCCGACAGCAAGCTCTTCGACGGCCCGGACGTCCCGTTCACCGGGATCCTGATCATCCCGATGGTCGTGGTGCTGCTGTTCCTGTACGCCATGACGTCCGGCCACGCCGAGAAGACCCGCGCCGTCAAGGCCGCCCTGAAGGACACCCGGCAGCGACACGGCCACCTGGACCCGCGCGTGTTCCCCGCCTGGCCCACGTACGGAATCCCCGCGTCCGCCATGGGCGTGGCCCTGTTCGGCACGGCGGCCCTGATGAGCATCGATCCGACGTTCTCGCAGGCCGCGGGCCTGGGACGGCTCCTGCAGATGGCGGGCTCGGCGTCGTCGTCGGGCGGCATCGGCTACTCGGGCTCGTCCTGCTCGTCCACCGCGTCGGTCTGCTCGTCCAGCGGCTGCAGCGGCGGCTCCGGCGGGGACGGCGGCGGAGGCTCCTCCTGCGGCGGCGGCGGAGGCTCCTCCTGCGGCGGCGGCTGCGGAGGCGGCTGACGCCCCGGCCAGACCGAAAAGCTCATCTCGCGCCGAGAGGCGGTCACTTCCTGACCGCTTCTCCTGCGACGGTGGTCACCGATGGGCCGGAGGCAGCCGATCCGCGCGGGATCCGCACGGCCGCCCGGCCGAGGTGAACCGAGAAACCAAGGAGCCGCCATGTCCGCCCCTCGACCGCTGGGCGTCAGCGAAGACAACGCGTGGTGATGACCGTCCTGGACACCAGGGCGCTCAACCGCGCGACGCTCGCCCGGCAACTGCTGCTCGACCGCGCCGACATGCCGGTGCTGGACGCCGTCGCGCACCTGTGCGGCCTCCAGGCGCAGGAACCGCAGGAACCGTTCGTCGGGCTCTGGTCGCGGCTGCGCGCGTTCGACCCGGCGGCGCTCTCGGACCTGCTGACCGGGCGGCGCGTGGTGCGGACCCACCTCATGCGCCGGACCGTCCACCTGGTCACCGCCGACGACGTGCTGGCCTGGCGGGCCCGGCACGACCCCATGCTGCGCCAGCGGGTGCTCGCGACCTACCGCCGCGAACTCGACGGGATCGATCTCGACGAACTCGCGGCGGCGGGACGGGCGGTGATGGCCGACGGCGAGCCCCGCACGATGGCCGAGCTCACGCGGACGCTCGCCGACCGCTGGCCCACGCCGCCACCGCGGGCACTGGGCGAAATGCTGATCGCGGCCCTCCTCCCGACGGCGCAGATGCCGCCGCGCGGGCTGTGGCGCACGAAGGCGGGAGTGCGCAACGTGCTGCTCTCCTCCTGGCTGGGGCGGGAGATCGACCCGCCGGCCCCGGACGGCGCCGACCCCGTCGGCCAGGCGCTGGTACGGCGCTACCTGGCCGCGTACGGCCCCGCCGCCACGGCCGACCTACGCGCCTGGTGCGGCCTGGCCGGACTACCGGGCGCGGTGGCCGCGATACGGCACGAGCTGGTCGCCTTCCGCGACGAGCGCGGCCGGGAACTGCTGGACCTGCCCGACGCGCCGCGCCCCGACCCCGGCACACCCGCCCCGGTGCGGTTCCTGCCGGCGTTCGACAACGCGATCCTCGGCTACCACGACCGCGGCCGGATCATCGACGACGCCCACCGCGGCCTGTCGGTCACCGGAGCCCGCGTCGTCCTGGTCGACGGCCGGGTCGCCGCCACCTGGACCGTCAAGGGCGAGACCGTGACCGTCACGCCGCTGCGCCACCTCACCCGAGCCGAGCGCACCGCCGTCGCCGAGCACGGAAGCGAACTGGCGGCCTTCCTCTCCGACGACGACAGCGACCGCGTGAAGATCGCCGTGTCTCAGTGAGCGCCGATGGGGTTGCCGGGCTCGTCGAGCCACACCCGCTGCCCGTCCGGAGTCACCGTGAGGCCGAAGCGTTCGAGGGCGGGGCGGCCCCAGCGGATCCATTGGAAGCAGGCGGCCTCGGCTTCGTCCCAGAGACGCCGGTCACCGGCCTGCTCCACGGCGAACTCGTCCTTGCCGGGGACGTAGTCCACCGAGGCCCAGGAACCGCCGGGGCCGCCGGCCTCCAGCAGCCACAGGGTGGCCTCGCCTGTGGGTTCGGGGTCGTGGATCAAGTCGGCGCGCACGCCCGGGACGAGGCCGGTCATGGCGGCCTCCAGCCCGCCGCCGGGAGTGTGCCAGAGCAACCGCGGGTCCAGCCGCGTGGTCGAGACCGCGAAGTCCTCCACGGCGTCGACCCACTCGCCTACGGGAGTGGTGCGGTGGCCCCGTTGCGATCGCAGCATCATGTACCCGGCCGCCCCGGCGAGACGCCCGGTCGCCACCCCGTCGGGAAGCACGTCCAGCCGGACCCGATACCCGTAGGAGAAGTCCGGCATCCACGGGAACACGATGGCGCCGCCCGGGCGGGTCCGCCGCACCCACGAATAGGGCAGAGTTGTAACGCCGCACGTCACATGCACCAGATCGAACGCTTCGCCCTCGGGGACGCAGGTGACGGCATCTCCGGTCATCAGCGTCGGGCGGACACCGAGAGCCTCCAGGTTCGCCGCCGCCTGCCGGGCGACGTGCTCGTCGATCTCCACCGACACCACGTGGCGTTCGCCGACGCGTTCGCTCAACAGGGCGGCGGTCCATCCCGTGCCCGTCCCGACGTCCAGAGTCCGTTGGCCGCCGAGCGGGTGCAGCAGTTCCAGGAAGGGCAGCACGACGTCCGGCGCCGACAGCGACGAGGTGGGGTCGCGCGGCTCGTCCTCGCTCGCGCCGTCGCCGAACTGGGTGAGGACGGCCGTGCCGGGCTCGTACACCGCCTGCCACCAGCGAGCGGGGTCCCTACGAGAGTCGATCTTGCGCCGCGGACCGCCGTAGGGCGCGGCCCACGCCACCGGTGGAGCGAACAGGTGGCGAGGAACCGCGCGAAGCACGGCACGCCATGAGTCGTCGGCCAGGTCGCCCCGGGCGACGAGCTGGTCCACCAACGCGTCGATTCGTGCGGCCACGTCCATCATTTACCTCGTTTCCCGCCGCCTTTACCGGTGTCCTTCGGTGGAATCGGACGGCCCTTCTGCTGACCGTCGCCCTCGATCTCCTTCTGGTCCTTGTCCTCGTGCTTTCCCATCGCCGCCGTCATCCTCCTCGCTGCCGCTCGTCCTCGCCACCGGTACCTGGCGGCTTTTACCTGCCACCGGCGGCCGAACGCCGCCCCTCGTGTTTTTCCGCGCCGAAGCCCGAGGCGCCGTCCACCAGTGCCCGCCACCATTTCAGGACGGTCCTGCGCCGCACACCGCGCGGCGTCGTCCACACCCTGACCTCGCCGGACCTGACCTCGACGCGCCTGATCGCGTACGCGCCACCGACCGTGACGAGCTCGTACGACACCGGGCCGCAGAGCGAGCAGGTGGACTCCACCACCCGCGCCCGCTCCGGCGCCCACACCCGGCTCCAATGCAGTTTCAGGGCACGCACGCGCATGGGATCAACATGGATTCCACCGCATTCACCCGAGCCGATCCGCCGTCTCATTCCCGCACCTCCCCGTCGCACCGGCGGAGAACCCTTTGACAGTCCGGCCATTCTCTGGATATGAGCGATCCAGGCGGCGAGTTCTTCCGGATCGTCGGCCTCCAGCAGCCGATACAGCGGCGGCGGCAAATAGGCCCAATATCTCCCGGTGGCATTCCCGTACCAGGTGAGCACACCGGTGCCCGCGAACCGCCTCTGGATGTCCTCCGCCAGCGCACGGCACACCGGGGCGGGCAGCCTGCCCGACACCGCGTCGCGATTCACCGCGAGCGCGCCTTCCACATCGCCCGATCGATGAGAGCGGCCGTCTCCTCCACATCGGTGACCGAGCCGACCGGCCAGCCGCCGTCCCACCGGAACCGGCCGCCGCTACAGGTGACGACCTTCTCGTCCCCGCCGGGCCCACGGACCGCGAGGGATCCGCCGCACCACCGAGCCCGGCGCCCGCGCTTGCCCAACGCCCGCGCGAGGCGCCGCAGCAGGATCTCGGCGTCGGTACCGGCGATGACCTCCAGAGCCGCCCGCAGCGCCTCGGCGGTCCCGGCCCGCACATCCGTGACCGCCAGCACGGAAAGCCGCAGGTCATCGTCGGCCCTGGCGGCGGACCATCCGTCGTCACCACGCGTGATCACCCACCCGGGGAAGTCCCGTCGCAGCGAGGCCACGTCGGTGTCCACGCCGTTCACTCGCCGACCTCACGCAGCACGTACATGACGCGCTCCGCGACACCCGTCACCTCACCCACCGGCCCGATGCCCTGCCCCCAAGGCCACCGAAACACCTCACCGTCGCAAACGATGTCGTCGGTGAGCCTTGAGTGAGCCGGGTTCCTCACACGCAGCACGTCGCGGTCAGGACTACGGCGGATCTCCGCCTTCCACTCGCGCCGGACCAACTCCGCGCGAAGGTTCTCAAGGTGAGCCATGACGTCCATGACCCCGAACGTAGAACCGACGACCTCACGCAGCGTTGTCGAATGGCAACGTAGCGTTCGCTCCCCCGATTGTCAGTGCGGGATGCCCATGCGGGCGGCCAGGCCGCGTAGTTCACGACCGCCGGTCTCGGCGGTGGCACGGGTGAGCAGCGACGCCACGCTCTCCCGCACGGCGGACGAGTTGCGGATCTTGTGCGGCGCGACCTCCTCGGCGCGCAGCAGCCACCGCTGCGCCTCCCGCGCCATCTTCTTGTCGCGTGCCAGCCCGCGCCCGACGTCCGCGAGGAACGTGGCATGCCGGCCACGCCGCGCCCCGATCCTCTCCTCGTTGACGTCCTTCGCCAACCCGAGCAGGTCCCCGCCGGTCATCCCGCGTTCGGTGGCAAGGGACACGCGCCACACGCCGACGTTGGACCGGGAGAACGCCCCCCAGTTCGCGCCCGGCGTGTCCGGGACGCGGGCGGCCAGGTCGGCGGCCTGGTCGAGCCAGTGCTCGGCACGGTCGTACTTGTAGAGGACGGTGGCGGTCATCGATGCCGCGAGCGTCAGCATGCCGAGCACCTGCACGCCGAGGGCGCCACGGGCGTGCGGTTGCAGCGCGTTCGCCGCTTTCTCGGCTTCCTCCAGCGCGCGCTCACGTGCCCGCGCGGGAATGGTGTGGATGCGCAGGGATGCGGCCTTGCCCGTGCTGATGGGATCGTCCAGGATGGCCGCGGCCTCTCCGGCGCGCATCGCGGCGACGTGCGCCAGGTCGCCGTAGCCGAGATCCTTGCTGGTGAACGTCGCCGTCTGGAACGCCTCGATCAACGTTTCCAGCGCCAGCCGGTACGCGGCCTCGTCGGCGGGTGCGCAGGCGTGGACGTGAAGCTCATCAATGAGCGCGGGCAGCTTCTCACCGACCTCGACGTGCTTGTACTCGCTGCGGTCGATGCGGCCCATCTCCTCGACCAGCTCCGAAAGCGGCCGGGCCCGCTCGACCACCGGAGCGGTCAGGGTGTTGGCCATCACCGCTGCCCGCAGGGTGGGGATGGTGGCATGCGGTGCCGTCTGCACAGGGTCGGACGACAGGTGCGGGCCGCCGACGAGTTCGGTTTCCGAGACGCGCAGGGCGTTGGCCAGGGCGGCGATGTGCGAGCGGCGGTCAAGCGCGCGTTGGCCGCGCTCGGCCCTGGACAGGAACCCCTTGGACAGCCCGGACAGTCCCGCCAGCTCGTCCAGGCTCATCCCCCGCCAGCGGCGCAGGACCCGCAACCGGGCCCCGATGGTGGTCTCCTCATGCATCCGACCCGGCACCTCCCGAGCATCGCGACACCCTCAGGCTAAAACGCGGATTCCCGCACGTCATGGGACCGGACGGAATGTGTGCTTTTGGGTGCCGGACGAAACGACGCGTCTGGACGTCGCGTTTCGGGAGAACGAGGTAACGCCGTCGATTTCGCCGCGGAGTGTCGGAGGCATGTGTCAGCGTGTGGGGCGTCCATCGTCCCGCTGCCGAGAAAGACAACGATGTCGACCGATATCTACGGCGTGCGCGTTCTCGACGTCGACCCCGACAAACTGCGGATCAGCTTCCGGGTCTTCGTCGTCTACTACGACACCGCCGGCCAGACGCACGCCCCCGTACCCGACGACCCCAGCTTCTTCTTCTACATGCTCTGGACGAAAGGGCGGCTGCGGGAGCTGATCGACGTCGACACGGCGCTCGACGGTCAATGGGTCGACGCCAACACCCGCCGCTACGTGTCACGGGTCGAACGGATCGCCGGCCGCAACCATCCGCCGACGCCGGAACAGTGGGAACGCCTGTACGACTTCTACTACGAGCGCCACGGCGGCTGGAAAGACGAGGATCTGCTGGTCCAGTGGGACTACGACGTGTACGTCACGGAGCGCCGCTGGATCGAGGGGATCGAGGCGGGCGAGGCGTGGGGCACCACGTTCTTCCCGTGCAACGCCGACACGTGGACGGATGACGACGCCCCGCACATCCCGGACCTGGCCGGACCGGTGGTCACGATCAACCCGTTCGACTCGGCGTCCGGGGACACCGCGTACGACCACCTCAGCGGGCTGGAGTTCTCCGACGACGGGCGCTATCTGGCCCTGGTCAGCAATGCCCGGATCTGGGTGTACGACACGGCGGACTGGTCCGAGGTCGCCCATGTCTCCCTCGGTGACGGCTGGCTCGTGCCCCTGCTGATGTGGGTGCCGGGAGAGCACGTCGTCACCGTCAAGAGCTACCGCTCGAAGCCCGACGAGGACGACGGTGCCCAGTGGGCGTTCGACGTGGACGCCCGCACCGAGGTCGATGCGCCCTTCCAGCCCGGCCGTATCCGTTCCCGCACCGGCGGCTACTGGATCGGCAACTACAACAACGAGGACGGCGGGTACGACATCCACGCCCCGGGCCGTCCGCCTCGGCCGACGTCGGTCGCCGGCGGCGAGTGGGACCCGATCCAGCGCGGGTCGTTCGCCGCAGACGGCTCCCGGCTGTTCCTCGGCTCGCAGGAAAACCTCTACGTCGTCGACCCGGCGACGGGCGAGGTCGTCGACAAGGTCGTGAACGCCTCCCAGCGGCTCTTCGCGCTCGCCTCGAACCCGGACGGGTCCTACCTGGCGGTGGGCAGCTTCAGCCGGAAGCTGCCGTACCTGCTCCTGGGCGGCGACCAACGACCCCACGAGCTGTGCGTGTGGCGGACGAGCGACATGAAGATCATCATGGGCGGGCAGCTGACGACCTACGTCGAAGCGCTCGCCTGGTCGCCCGACGGCCGGTGGCTCGCGGCCATCTTGGATCCCGTGGATGCCGACAGTTCCGTCAAAGGTCAGTCCCAGCTCGCGATCTACCGCATGGACCCGCGCCGCGACCACTGACCTACGGGCCAGCGCCCCGGTCATCTCCTCGTTGACGGCATGTCCGGCCTACGGCGGGGGCGAAACGTGGAGCGGCCCGTTCACCATCTGCCGGTGGTGAACGGGCCGTGTGCGTCGGGGGGTGTCGCCCCCGAGGCGGCCTGGTCAGGCGGGGACTTGAGCGGGCTTGTGCTTCGGAGCCACGGTCTTCGTGCGCGTGAACGGGGCGAGGGCCAGCCAGATCAGGGCGGCGCCGACCGGGAGGAGGTCCAGGTTGACGGTGATGGCCACGAAGCCGAGTGCGACGAGGACCGGGCTAGCGGCGGCAACCGGCTTGCGGTCGGTGGTGAGAACCGCGAACTGGACGAGCAGCACGAGCAGCCCCAGCATGAAGAACACCGGGCCGATCTCGTAGAACGCCTGAGGGAGTACGGCGGGGACGTCGGCGTACCGGTCGGCGAGCGCGCTCTTCTCGGCGGCGTCCGCCGCCTTCAGGCCGACGACGATGTCGATGACGGCGACGCGAACGAACGTGACCAGCCCGACACCGGCCACGGCGGCTGTGACGTCAGCGGCGATCCGGCGTCCGCGACGGCCCCGTGCGACCGGCATGCGGCGCCGCAGTCCCACGATCACCAGGCCGTACAGGACGAGTGACCCCAGGAAGAGCAGGTGGCCGATCGTCCAGGCAGGGCCGGGTCCGTGCTGGCCGTCGCGGCCGTCGATGAGCCGGACCACGCCGTACGCGAGCATCAGGGCGGGGGCCAGATGGAAGGCGATCCTGGTCATGAAATGTGTCTCCAGAGCTTCGAGAGGGGCGGCAGGCTCGGACCCTGCGTTCTTATGGCCTCGATTCTCGGGAGACGGGCGGCCTGAGGGGATCGCCGTCGCGGGCGGTCTTCGGGCATCGGTGGCGCGGGGGAGAACGAGGTCCGCGCTCCCCCGCGCGACGGAGGTCAGGACGGCTCGATCAGGCGGGTCTCGTACGCGGCGATGACGGCTTGGACGCGGTCGCGGATGCCGAGCTTGGACAGCACGTTGCTCACGTGGGTCTTGACCGTGTGCTCGCTGACGACCATGGCCGCGGCGATCTCCGCGTTGGACAGGCCGCGGCCCAGCAGGCGCAGGGTCTCGCGTTCGCGCTCGGTCAGCACCGCGAGGCGGTCGGAGGCGGTCGTGCCGGCGCGCGGGCGGTTGCGGGTGATGTCGGAGATGAGGCGCCGGGTGATGGCGGGAGCGAGCAGCGACTCCCCCGCCGCGACCACCCGGACCGCGTGCACGAGGTCGTCGCGTCGTACGTCCTTGAGCAGGAAGCCGCTGGCCCCGGCGTAGAGCGCGTCGTAGACGTAGTCGTCCTGGTCGAACGTGGTCAGCATGATCGCGCGGGCCGAGGTCTCGGCGCACACGACCTTCGCGGCCTCGATGCCGTCCAGGCCGGGCATGCGGATGTCGAGGAGCACGACGTCGGGGGCGTGCTCGCGTACGGCGGCGATGGCGGCCGCGCCGTCCCCGGCCTCGCCCACCACCTCGATGTCGGGCTGGGCGTCGAGGATCATCGCGAAGCCGCTGCGCACCAGTTCCTGGTCGTCGGCCAGCACCACCCGGATCACGACGCCACCGCCGTGGCCGAGGCGTGCGGGAGACGGGCGCGCACGCGGAACCCGCCCTCGGGCAGGGGACCGGCCTCGGCCGTTCCGCCGCAGGCGACGGCACGTTCGCGGATACCGATCAGGCCGTCGCCGCCGCGCCGCCAGCCCGTGGCGTCGCCGTCGGTTCCCCTGCCGTCGTCGGTCACGGTGATCTCCAGTTCGTCGTCGGTCCAGCGCAGCCGTACCTCGGCCGCCCGTGCGTCGGCATGCTTGACGGTGTTGGTGAGGGCCTCCTGGACGATGCGGTACGCGGCCAGGTCGGCGTCGGCGGGCAGGTCGCGGCGGGTCCCCTCGACGGTCAGGCGCACGTGCACCTGCGTCCGGTCGACGTGCTCGATCAACTGGGGGAGCGTGTCGACGGTCGGCTGCGGCGCGCGTACTCCGACGTCCTGGTCCTCCTTGAGGACGCCCAGCATGCGGCGCAGTTGCGCCATCGCGTCCCGGCCGGCGTCCGCGATCGCGTCGAAGGCTCGTTCGGCCTGGTCGGGATCGGCGCGGACCACCACGGGACCGGCTTCGGCCTGGACGACCATGATGCTGACCGCGTGCGCCAGTACGTCGTGCATGTCGCGGGCGATGCGTGCCCGTTCCTCGGCGGCCGCCCGTGCGGCCTCGGCCGCGGCCTCGCGTTCCAGCCGGACGGAGCGTTCCATCAGCGCGTCCGACCGCTCGCGGCCCGTGCGGGCCAGCGTGCCCAGCAGGAACGCCGTCATGGGCAGGAGCAGGGTGAACATGAACTCGCCCGCGTCGTTCCCCTTGATCAACAGAGCGCCGGGCGGAATCGAGGCCGTGAGCACGCCGATGTACCCCCAGCGTTGCCAGCGGTGGCGGCCCAGGTCGGCCAGCGTGTAGATCGCGACCAGCGCGCCGTACTGGAGCATCTGCCCGGGCCGGTGGTGCAGGGAGACGCCCATGGCGAAGATCGCAATGATCACCGCGACCGCGAACGGCGCACGGCGGCGCCAGATCAGCGGCACGACCGTGCCGAGGTTCACCACCACGCCGAGCGGCGTCACCTCGGGCGCGGTGGCGAACGGGACGAACACCGGGACCGCGACCGCCGCGGCGACCAGCACGTCCACCAGCCGGCCGTCGCCACGACGAAGACCGAGGTGCGCGGCGAGTCCGCGGAACTGGAACTGAAACCGATCTGGCATCTGCCCAGTATCGAGGGGAGTGCCATGGTTTCACCTCGGTCGTACGAGGGGTCTGGAGGTTGGGCGGAACGTGGGAGGCGGCGGCGTCGGACGTCGTTTCGGGCGTTCGGCAGCGGCGGCTCGGGACGGCGGCAGTCGGTGCGCCGCCGCCCTGAGCCGCGTTGGCGGCCGGCCTGGCCCGTTAGAGGCGAGCGGCGAGGGCCTCCAGCAGTTCGACCTGCTCGTCGGCGGTGAGGGGCAGGAGGTTGAGGACGATGTGCACCTCGTCGGCCCCCAGCTCACGGGCCCGCTCCAGGTCGGCGAGCGCGGCGTCGACGAAGGCCGCCTCCGAGATCTCGGCTCCGGGCCGGATCGGGATCGTGTTCACCACCACGGTGCCGGTCCCGCCCGCGTCCCGGTACCAGCCGACCTGGGTGCGGGTGTCGTCCCAGTTCACCGCGGTGGTGATGAAGCCGTCCCCGATGCGGGCCGCCCGTTCGATGGTGCGACGGGTGATCGCGCCGAACAGCAGCGGGATCGTCGTTCCCCAGGGCTTCGGCCCGACCTTGGACGGGGGGATCCGGTAGTACTCGCCCTCGAATTCCACGGGGTCGGGGGCCCAGCAGGCCCGCATCGCCGCCACGTGCTCGACGAATCCGGCGCCCCGGCGCGCGGGCGGGACGCCCGAAGCGGTGAACTCCTCGGGGATGTAGAACGGCGGCAGCCGAGTGCCGCCGCCCTGCCCGACGCCGACGTCCAGCCGTCCCTTCGACAGCTGGTCGAGCGTGGCCAGGCGGCGGGCGAGCACGATCGGCGGCTGGAAGATCGAGTTCACGATGCCCGTGGTCACCCGGATGCGCCGGGTGCAGGCCGCCGCCCAGGTGAGCATCTCCAGCGACTCCCAGACGTGCGTCTCGGGCAGGCCCGCGTCGTTGTTCCAGTGCGGTCCGACCGGAATGAGGAGCCGGTCGGCGGCCGACACGGCGTGGAATCCCAGCCGCTCGGTGGCCTGGGCGATGGTCACGACGGCCTCGGGACCGGCGTACGGGGCGATGATCGGCAGGGCGACGCCGATGCGCGGTGTCCTCATGGTGAATGACCTCCAAAGACAGTGTCCGGAGATGAGTCGGAGCGACCTGCGGGATATTGCCGTCGCTCGCCAGAGTTTTTCCGGACCTCGGCCATCACCTGGTCGAGTGCGAGACAGGGAGCGCGCCTGCGACCTGGCCGCGATGATCCCGGACGCGGGCGTGCCTCGGCATCGAGGTCCGCCGCCAACCGCCCGGCATGGCTGGCGCCCACGCCGGCGGCGTTGACGCGGTCAGTCGCGGTAGGCGGCGATCGCGATGTGGACGAACGAGCGGATCAGTGGATTGGTGTCGCCCTGCTTCCATGCCACCACCGCGCGGCTCGGCGGCATGTCGACCAGCGGCACCACGGTGAGCCCCTCCGCCGGTTCGTGATCCAGCAGGGTCATGCCGACCGTGCCGTTCCAGAGGACGGCTTGGCGGCATTCCTGGACGGCGCGGACCACCGGACCCTCACGACGCTCCCCGCCGTTCCAGTACGCCTGCCAGAGGGGGTCGGTGCCCTCCGGGAAGAGGAACCAGCGACGGTCGGCGAGGTCCGCCAGCTTCAGGCTGTCGCGGCGGGCCAGCGGATCGTCGGCGCGCAACAGCGCGCCCACCGGGTCGGCGCGAAGCTCGCGCACGACCAGGCCGGTCTGGTCGAACGGCCCGCGGGTCAGAGCGACGTCGACCGATCCGGCGCGCAGCCCGCAGGTGGGATCGGTCAGATCGGTCTCGCGGACGCGCACCTCGACGCGCGGGTGCCGCCGGTGGTAGGCGTCCGCCAGCCGCGCCGCGCCCGGGTCGGTGCTGTCCCCCAGGATGCCGACGGTGATGGCCGCGGCGCCGGCCGCCGCGGCCACACGTACGCGCATCCGGTCGGCCTGGGCGAGCAGGGCGCGCGCCTCGTCGAGCAGCACCGCGCCCACCGGAGTGAGGGCGACCCCGGCCGAGGACCGGTCGAGCAGCGAGGCGCCGACCTCGGTCTCCAACTGCTTGATGGCCCGGCTCAGCGGCGGCTGGCTCATGTGCAGCCGGGCGGCGGCCCGGCCGAAATGGAGCTCCTCGGCGACCGCCACGAAATAGCGCAGCGTGCGTAGCTCCATGCCGCAACGATACCCGTACGGTATCGGCGTCACAGAAAGGGACTTGGACAGTCGCAAGGCCCTGGCAGTGGAATCGAGGCATGACCCACGAACCGAACGCCAGTGAGCCGCGCGCCGAGCCCGCCGTGTCGGTGGTCGGCCCGGACGACGGCGAGATGATTTTCCTGGGCACCACGCGAATGCGCGTCCTCGAAGACACCGAACAAGCCACAGGCGCTCTCGCCCTGTGAATACCAGAACCGCTTCATGCACTGGCGGCACGCGCCTGTGCCTTTCTTGCCCTTGGCGCCGCCAGGGCCTTTACACCCGGACCCGTGGAAGGGAATCGTGAACGTCGCTTATTGGATCGTCGCCGGCCTGCTCGCTCTGTTCTACCTCTATGCGGGCGGGAAGAAGGTGGTCCAGAGCCGTGAGCAGCTCCGGCCGATGATGGCCTGGGTGGACGGCATGCCGATGCGTGCCGTCCGGGCCATCGGGGTGATCGAAGTGCTCGGCGCGATCGGGCTGATCCTCCCGCCGCTGACCGGCATCGCGCCATGGCTGGCCCTGGCCGCGGCCATCGGGTTCGTCGTCCTGCAGTTCGGTGCGATCAGGGTTCACCTGAGCAGCGGAGACCGCCAGATCGCCCTCAACCTCACGCTCGTCCTCGCCGCGGCCGTGACCGTCTGGCTGGCCACGACCTGGCTGTGACTCCCGGCAGAGCGGGACGGTCACCTTCCCGTGCCGACGCAACCGTCCGTGCTGGTCAGGGCGCCGGCGGCATCCGCAGACGAGGCCCGAACAGCCCCGCGCCGCCGAACACGAGCCGCGCGAAGTTCTCGGCGATGCGTCGGTGTCCTGCCGGGTCGGGGTGGACCTCGTCGGGCAGCGGCAGTTCGGCGTAGTCCTTCTCGCCGTAAAGGTCGCGGCCGTCCAGGTAGTGCAGGTTCGGGTCGCCGACCGCCCGCTGTTGGACGATCCGGGCGAGATCGTCGCGGATGACGTTGAGCGTCAGGCGCCCGGCGGCGCGTTCGGCCGGGTCGCCCGTGGCCTTGAACCGCAGGGTCCCGCCGTTGAAGTCGGGCATGAGGGGGCCGGGGGTGTCCTCCTGGACCGGGCACAGGATGGGGGACACGACCAGCAGGGGCGTGGCCGGATGCCCCTCGCGGACGGTGTCGAGGAAGCCGTGCACCGCGGGGGTGAAGGCGCGCAGGCGCATCGCGTCGGCGTTGACGATGTTGATGCCGATCTTGATGCTGATCAGGTCCGCGGGGGTGTCCCGCATCGCGCGGGCGGTGAACGGGTCGAGCAGCGCGCTGCCGCCGAAGCCCAGGTTGACCAGTTCCACGCCACCTTGAGCGGCGGCCAGGGCCGGCCAGATGCCGGTCGGGTGGGCCGCGTTCGAGCCGTGGCTGATGGAACTGCCGTGGTGCAGCCACACCCTGCGCCCGTTGTCCGGCGCCGGCTCGACCGGGGCGTCGGTGCGCAGGGCGATCACCTCGGTGATCTCCGTGTGCGGAAGCCAGATCTCGATGTCCTTGTCACGCGCGGGCAGATCGGTGAACCGGGCGGTGCCGGGAGGCCCTTCGCGCAGTTCGGCGGTCTGGGTCACCATGTCGGTGATCGTGTGGAGATTGCCGCCGGTCACCGTGGCCTGGGCGGTGAGACGGCCGTCGACCAGCAGGTCGTACACGCCGTCCGCCGGGGCCGGGAGCCCCCGGTAGACCCGCTTGGTGGGCAGCGTTTTCAGCTCGATGGTGGTGGCCCGGGTGCGGAAGGCCAGCCGCACGCCGGACGGCTGGGCCTCGGCCACGGCCAGTCGGTCGTCCGGGATCTGCAGGCGGGCCCACGCGGGCAACCGGTGCGGCAGCAGCCCGCGCGCCGTGCGCTCCACGTCGAGAGCGCCGCGCAGCATGTCGGTGGTGACGGGTGTGGTGATCAGGTCGTGGTCGGTGTTCATCGCCTCAGCCTGTTGATCCGGATCGGTCGGGGGCGGGGCGCGCCCCATCCGACGGCCGGTGGGTGGTCCGGTTGCGCAGCAGGGCGTCGAGGGAATCCACGATCCAGGACCAGGATTCCTGCGGGTCGACGGCGGTGTGGGCGAAGCCTCCGGCCAGCTCCAGGCTGACGTAGCCGTGGAAGACGCTGCCCAGCATCCGGACCGCGTGCGTCTGGTCCGGCTCGGCCATGTCGTAGGCGCGCAGGATCGCCCGCGCCATCTGTGCGTGCCGGACACCGGCACTGGCGGCCGCCGTCTCCGGGTCGAGCCTGAGCCGCGCGGCGTCGTAGCGGCCGGGATGCTCCCGGGCGTAGTCGCGGTAGGCGTCCGCGAAGGCGGCCAGGGCGTCCTTGCCGGCGCGCCCGGCCACGGCGTCGGCGACCCGGTCGGCGAGTTCCTCCAAGGCGAACAGGGCGATCCTGGTCTTGAGGTCCTGGGAGCTCTTCACGTGCGAGTACAGACTCGCGACCTTGACGTCGAAGCGCCGCGCGAGCGCCGAAACGGTCACCTGGTCGAAGCCGACCTCGTCGGCCAGTTCCGCCCCTGCCCGGGTCAGGCGTTCCGGGGTCAGCCCCACTCGACCCATGATCCCCCTCCCAGCCGCCGAGATCTGCACCCGAGAAGCCGACAAGCATTATGCGTTTACCTAATAGCTTTAGGCAACCCAGCCTACCGCTATGAAACCGCTGACCGAGCACAGATCCGCACCGCGTTCGCCGGCACGGGGCGCAGGGCGGGGACAGGGCCTGACGGCCAGCCGAAGATTCGGTCCCGTCCCGTGGTGACCGCCGCGCAACCGACGCGCTCCTCACCAGTGGAGTCGCGTGCCGCACGGATCGTTCGCGCGGCGTCCTGACGAACACAAGGCACCGGTGCCGCGGTCTCTGTGACAGCCCAGCCGTATGACGTGCACCACAAGCAGGCGGCCACCGCCCGAACCCACGGCGCGCATCGACCAGGAACGTCCCGGCGCTGTCAGGCGCCTTGTCCTGTGGTCTCCGTCCGGTGGTCCAGCACGGCTTGGGCGATCCGCTCGGGCTGTTCGGCGACCATGTTGTGGCTGGCGTCGAGTTCGAGCACGCGCAGGTGCGGCCGGTCGGCGGTGAGGGGCAGCAGGTCCCGGCGGATTCCCGCGCGCAGCGCCGGCATGAGCTCGCCGACGCGACCCGGCAGGCCGGGGAGGTCCCTGGTCGCCAGGACGAACAACGCGGGGCAGCGGATGTCGGCCACGGCCGCGACGCTGTCCTGGAAGTACGGGTCGTATCTGATCTGCCTGGCCAGTGCGGCGTCCGGCCGCACGAACAAGCCCTCGTCGGTGGTGCGCAGCGCCCGCTGGGGATACATCGCGGCGTGCTCCTCCGGCAGGGGCCGGGCCATCGCCTCGGCCTGGGCGTCGAAGACGGCCTTCAACTCCGCCAGGAGCGCGTTCCGTTCGTCCTGCCCGATGCCTGCGTAGTGCCGCGGGGCGGTCTCGGCCGAGCGCAGGCCGTCGAGGTTGACGATCCCGGGGCCGTCGGGGTGGCGCAGCGCCCACCGCACCGCGACCATGCCGCCGAGGGAGTGGCCCACCAGCAGGGGGGTGTCAAGGCCGAGGTGGTCGATGACCGCCTGCACGTCGTCGAGCACCGCCTCCCACTCCCACGGCCCGTCGCCGGACAGCCCGTGGCCGCGCAGGTCCATCGCGACGACACGGTGTGCGCTCGTCAGCAGCGGCGCGACCGTGTCCCAGTGCAGGAGGGTGCCGCCCAGACCGTGGAGCAGCAGCACGGGAGCTCCGGTGCCGCCGTGGTCGCGGACGGCCAGGTGGACCGGTCGGTCATTGATGATCAGGTCTTGTGGTGGCACGGGTGCTCTCCTGGGAGCGGTTGAGCCGGTCGCGGATGGAGGAGGTGGTGACGCCGCCGTCGGGATGCCGGTCGAGCTTGCCGCGTTTGACCAGGTCGTGGACGCCCTGCCGGGTGATGCCGAGCATCGCCCCCGCCGTGGCGTACGACACGGCCGCCGCCGCGGGGTGGCCGGTCGCGCGGGCCACGGCCCGCCCCAGCGCGGTCCGCCACCACGAGGTGGGCGGGTCGAAGGGCGCGTCGCCGGGGAACAGCGCCCCGATGAGCCGGGCCGCGGTCAGGGTGGCCCGCTCCCGGTCGGCGCCGAGGAGCTGGGCGGCCCAGACCTCGGCCTCCACGCGCAGCCGCTCCCTGATCGGGCCGAGCGGCTCGTCGGAGGCCAGCAGGATCTCCAGCGGGTCGAGGAGACGCGTCTCCAGCACCCGGACCAGCTCGGCCACCAGCTCGACATGGTCGTCCGTGGTCGTCACTTGACAGACTCTAGCAAGTACTTGCTCCTCGACGTCAAGTAGCGGCGTCCGTATGCGCGGGTCCGCGCCTCTGCCGGTGGACCACAGTGCGGGCCGCGCTGCGCCCGCCTGATGCAATACGGCTGGAGAAAAGGGAGCAGGACATGAGCGATCAGGCCACTGACCAAGCGACCGAAGCTTTTGTCGCCCACCGCAATCTGCTGTTCACCGTCGCCTACGAGATGCTCGGGTCGGCGGCCGACGCCGAGGACGTCCTGCAGGAGACCTGGCTGCGGTGGGTGAAGGTCGACCAGGGGCAGGTGCGCGACCAGCGCGCCTACCTGGTGCGGATCACGACCCGGCAGTCGCTGAACCGGTTGCGCACGATGAGTCGCCGCAAGGAGGCGTATGTCGGCCCCTGGCTGCCCGAGCCGCTGCTCACCGCGCCGGACGTGGCCGAGGACGTCGATCTCGCCGAGAGCATGTCGATGGCGCTGATGCTCGTCCTGGAGACGCTGTCGCCGACCGAGCGCGCCGTCTTCGTGCTGCGCGAGGTCTTCGATTTCGGCTACGAGGAGATCGCGGCCGCGGTCGACAAGACCCCCGCGGCCGTCCGTCAGATCGCGTCCCGCGCCCGCCGGCACGTCGACGCCCGCCGCCCCCGCGAGGCGGTCTCCGCCGGCGAGACCCGTGCGGTTCTGGAGTCGTTCCAGCACGCGGTCCACACCGGGGACCTGCAGCGCCTCCTCGACCTGCTCGCCCCCGAGGTCGTCCTGATGACCGACGGCGGCGGTGTCAAGCAGGCCGCGCGGCGGCCGATCGTCGGCGCCGACAAGGTCGGCCGCTACATCATCGGCGGCACCGGCAAGGCCGAAGGCACGCTCACCCTCGACCACACGGTGGTCAACGGCAACCCGGCACTGGTCCTGCACCTGGACGGCGAACTCGAAGGCGTCATCACGACCCGTGTCGAGAACGGCCGCATCACGGGCCTCTACTACGTCCGCAACCCCGAGAAGCTGACCCACGTGGAATCCGAAACCCCGCTCACCCTCCGCTGAACGCCGGCAGCCGGACGGCGTCCTGGACCCACGGCGTCCCCCGCACCGCCTCCGCAGGCCGCCGCATCAGCCTCACCTTCCGCCGCTTCGAGACGCAAGGATCCGCGGCGACCTCGGCATGAGCTCCCGGCATGTCCTCCGGGTGTCGCGACCCGCGAGTCCGTGGCGGAATGTATGGCTGGACGAGCAGTAGGCGGAACCGTGGGCGGGTGGCGGGCATCCATATCGGAGACGAGACGTGGGGGTGCCTGTGGCGGTCCGGGGTGCGAAGCGGTGGGCGCTGGTGTGGGCCGGGCTCGTGCTGGGCGCGGCGGTCGTGCTCGGGGTCGTCGTGACGAAGCCGTGGTGGGCGCACTCGGATCACGTCTGCTGCGCGTTGCCGCCGGACACGAGCGCGATCGAGGACGTGCCGGAGCGGTGGCAGGCGGCGGTCGCGGACGGCGACGTCCCGGCGGCGTGGGGCATGCTCACCCCCGAGGCGCAGCGGCGGTACGGCTCGCAGCACGGCCTGGAAGCGGCGCTGGACGGTCTCAGGCCGTCGTCCCGCGCGGCGGCGACCTGGTGGCTGACCAACTCCTACACGCAGGGGCGCGGCACGCCCAGCCGGTTCTTCTACCTGCTCGTGGAGGACGAGTCGCTGCGGCCGGTGCGCGCGGTGGTCGTCCACTCCCGGGCGGACGGCACACCTGACGGGCGGATCGACCCGGACGTCCCCGCCACCGTGCGCATCCAGGAACCGGCGTCTCGCGCCGTGGTGGGCCCCCGGCCGCGGATGCGATCCGCCACCGGGGTCCCGCCCAGCTACACCGTCGTGCAGTCGGAGAACATCGTCCGCGGGGCCGTCGGGTCGATCCGGGAGGCCGACGGCCGCGACGCGCCGTTCTCGCACGCCGGGCCGCTGCGTCCCGGGCCGGCGCTGATCGTCGCCGTGCGGTACGACGGCCGGTACGCCTACGGCGCGGTACGTGTGACGGTCCGCGGGGACGCCTGACGGGTCACCGGCGGTAGAGGTTGAGCTTCTTCTCGCCGATGCGCTCGCGCAGGGCGGGGTCGTCCACGCCCTGCCCTTCCTTGTCGGCGGCGCACAGCACGGCCACCTTGCCGACGTGCTGGTTGGTCTGGACGGCGCGGGTGGCCTCGCCCGTCTGGTCCAGGGGGAAGACGGTCGAGAGGGTGGGGTGGATCATGCCGAGGGCGATCAGGCGGTTGGTCTCGACGGCCTCGGCGTAGTTGAAGCCGTGGGAGCCGATGATGCTCTTGAGGCGCATCCACAGGAAGCGGTTGTCGTACTCGTGCCGGTAGCCGGTGGACGACCCGCAGGTGACGATCTTGCCGCCGCGCTTGGCGACGTAGACGGAGGCGCCGAACGTCTCGCGGCCGAGGTACTCGAAGACGATGCCCGGGTCCTCGCCGACGCGGCGGCGGATGGCCTCGCCGAGGAGGCGGCCCGCCTTCGGGTGGCGCATGCCCTGCTCGCCCAGGTCGAGTTCGGTGCGGTTGATGACGTGCTCGCAGCCCTGGGCGCGCACCAGTTCGGCCTTCTCCTCGGACGACACCACGGCCACCGGGATGCCGCCGCCGTTCTTCACCAGCTGGGTGGCGTACGAGCCGAGCCCGCCCGTCGCGCCCCAGACGAGGACGATGTCGCCCTGCTTCATGCGCGCGCCGTGGGAGCCGACGAGCATGCGGTACGCGGTGGCCGCGCACAGGGTGTTGGACGCGGCCTCCTCCCAGGTGAGGTGGCCGGGCTTACGGATGAGCTGGTTGGCCTTGACGACGCAGTACTCGGCCAGGGCGCCGAAGTTGGTCTCGAAGCCCCAGGCGAGCTGGGTCTCGCTCATCATGCCGTCGTCGTAGGAGCCGTGGTCCTCCTCGTCGACGTAGGCCGGGGAGACCACCACACGGTCGCCCGGCTTCCACTTCTTGACGCCCGCGCCGGTGCGCACGACGACGCCGGAGGCGTCCGAGCCGAGGATGTGGTACGGCAGGTCGTGGCGGGCGCCGTACCAGCCCTGGCGGCCGAACTTCTCCAGGAACGCGAACGTCGGCACCGGCTCGAAGATGGCCGACCAGACGGTGTTGAAGTTGATCGCGGCGGCCATGACGGCGACCACGCACTCGTCGGGCGCCAGCTCGGGCATCTCGACCTCGCCGACGTGGATGGAGCGGCGCACGTCCTTGTCGGTCTGGCCCTCGAAGATGCCCACCTCGTCCTTGCGGAGGTGGGCGGCGCGGAACCGGGTGGGCAGCGGGCAGTCCTGCAGCTGCCGGCCGTCGGCTCCGGCGCGGACGGCGTCGAGCAAGGCATCGGACGAGGCGGGCTGAACCATGGATCTCCTCCGTGATGGGCGGGGGTAGGGGGATGGCCCGGGAGCCTAGGGGGCCGGTGCGGGTGCCGGCAGGCCGTCCTTGTCCGTCGCGCCCACGGCGAGCCGTTCACCCAGGTCGGCCGCGAGGACGTGCACGGCCGGGGGGTCGAGCAGGTTGAGGTGGTGCGCCCCGGGGACGGGCACGATCTCCAGGTTCGGGCACAGGGGGCCGAACCCGTTGGTGCCGTCGAGGACGTAGCGGGCGTCCTGGACGGCCCAGGGCGTCTTCTCCGGCGCGCGGTAGAGGACGACGCGGCCGTCGTAGGGCTGCGGCTGGTACGCCTCCAGGGAGCGGGTGTCCTGGTGGGAGGTGAGCTGGTGGGTGAGGGCGGCCGGGGGGATGTGGTCGACCAGGGGGGCGGCGCGCTCCATGACCAGCGCGAACTGCTCGTCCTCCGACAGCCCGGACAGCTCCTCGTAGGTCAGCACGACGTCGAGGTCGTAGGTCTGGTTGATGTAGTCGGCGAACGCGGAGAAGCGGCGGGCCAGGGTGTCGGACTCGTCGTCGACCGGCAGCGGCAGCCCCGCGTCGAACAGCGCCACCAGTTCGACGGCGCGTCCGGCGGCGGTGAGCAGCCGCGCGGTCTCGTAGGCCAGGACGCCGCCGAACGACCAGCCGCCGAGCCGGAACGCGCCCTCGGGCTGCGCCTCCGCCAGGCGTTCGGCGTAGCGGGCGGCGCGCTCGGTCACCGACGGCGCGTCCTCGAACCGTTCGAGGCCGTGGACGGGCTGGTCGTCGCCGAGCAGGGCGGCGAGCTGCCGGTAGCAGGCGGTGGTGCCGCCCGCCGGGTGCGCGACGAACAGCGGACGGCGGGTGCCGGCGGAGCGCAGCGGACGGATCGTCTGCCGCGCGGCCTGTTCGTCGGCGGCGCGCAGGAACCCGGCGACGTGCTCGGCGGTCGGCACGGCCAGCAGTTCGCCCCGGGTGACCTCGCTGTCTTGCCCGACCAACCGACCCCGACCGACCTCCTCGGCGAACTCGGCGGCGACGCGCGCGACGATCCGGTCGGCGTGGTCGTCGCGGCCGCCGAGGTCGGTGAACAGGTCCGCGGTGACGCTGACGCGGTCCAGGCCGAGCACGTCCTCGAAGATCCGCACGGCGAGGCGTTCGGCGGCGTCGCGCGGCATGACGTACCCGTTGACGGCGTTCGCAGTGGCGGACGCAGGGGCGGACGGTGCGGCGGGTGCGTCCAGGCCGAGTTCCCCGGCGGCCCACTCCTCGAAGACGTTGACGCTGGCGCCCTTGAGCAGCACCGACGGCGGGACGGTCAGGCCGAGGTCGTGTTCGACGCCGCTCTTGATGCGCACGGCCACGAGGGAGTCGAGACCGAGGTCGGTGAGGGGGACGGACGGGTCGAGCCGTTCGGGGTCGAAGCCCAGCACCGAGGCGATCCGGTAGCGGACGCGCGCGGCGATGGCGGCACGGGCCCCGGCCGGGTCGAGGCGGCGGATCTCGTCGATGCCGGGCCAGTCGTCCGCGCCGCTCCCCCGCGTCGCGGCGGCCGCCTCGGTGAGCGCCGCGAAGTACGGCATGTTCGTGATCTCGGGGAACAGCTCGACGGCCGCGGCCGGGTCGAAGCGCAGCACGCCGGTCGCGGGACGGTCGGCCGCGAGCAGCGCCTCCAATGCCTCGGCCCCTTCGTCCGGGCTGATCGGGTCCAGCACCGACACCGACAGCTGCGCGGCGCCGCCGACCTGCGACCAGGTGCCCCAGTTGACGGTCGTGGCGGGACGGCCGTGCGCGCGCCGGTAGGCGGCGAGGGCGTCGAGCGCGGCGTTGGCGGCGGCGTAGGCGGCCTGGCCCGGGGAGCCGAGCAGCGCGGCGGCCGAGGAATGCGTGACGAACCAGTCGAGGTCCAGGTCCCAGGTGGCGGCGCTGAGCGCCCGCGCGCCCTCGACCTTGGCCGTCCACACCCGGTGCAGGTCGTCGGGACGCAGGTCGGCGATGAGGCCGTCGGCGAGGACGCCCGCGCCGTGCACGACGCCGCACAGGCGCCTGCCCCCGTCGCGCGCGGCGGCGACGAGCCGGTCGGCGGTGCCGGGCGCGGCGATGTCGCCGAGCACGACGTCCACGTCCACTCCGCTCTCCCGCAGGCGGGTGATGGCCTTCTCGGCGTCGGCGTCCGGCCCCGAGCGGCCCGACAGCACCAGCCGTCCGGCGCCGCGCTCGGCCAGCAGCCGGGCGGTGACCAGGCCGATTCCGCCGTATCCGCCGGTGATGACGTACGCGCCGCCGCGCCGCACGACGCGGCGGGGGCGGCCCTCGGGCGCGGGCAGCGCGGCGCGGGCGAGGCGGGCGACGCGGCGGACCCCGCCGCGCCAGGCGACCTCGCGGGCGGCGCCGTCGCCGAGCAGCTCGTCCACCAGGTCGGACGGGCGGTCGACGTCGACCAGCGTGGCGCGCAGCGCGGTCCGCTCGAACGCCAGCACGCGGGTGAGCGCGCGGACGAAGCCCTGGTTCGGCTCGCCGCTCTCGCCGTCCTCGACGGGCAGGACGCGGCGGGTCGCGACCCACAGGCGCGCGGTGTCGGGCAGCGAACGGGCGATCCCGGCGACGGTGAGGACGAGCCGTTCGTCGATGAGGTCGGGCGACGGCACGGCCAGCACGCCCGTCGCGTCGCCGTCCGGCACGGCGGGCGGCTCGGCGGACAGCTCGCGGCGGACGACGCGGTGGCCGTGCGACTCCAGCGCGGACGCGACGGCGGCGGCCAGGGCGTCGTCGTGCTCGGCGAGCAGCAGCCAGTCGCGGGGCCCGGCCGGTGCGGGCACGGGCTCCTCGTCCCACACCACTTCGGCGATCTTGTCGGTGAGCGGAACGGGCACGTCCGCGCGTTCCACCCTGCGCAGGCCGATCTCGGTGGCCTCGGCGAGCACGTCGCCGTCCGGGCCCAGCAGTTGCAGCGCGCCGAGGAGCCCCTCGTCGGTGATCGTGACCTCGGCGCGGACGTGCCCGCCGCGGTGCGTCGGCCCGTACACGCGCAGCCCGCCGATCGTCTCGGGCAGCCACACGCCCTTGTCGACGCGCGACGCCTCGGCCGTCAGGACGGCCAGGCAGCGGTCGAACACCTCGGGATGCAGCAGGTAGTGGCGGCTGCCGCGGTCGGCTCCGGCCACCTCGGTGGGCGGTCCGGTCAGCGGAAGGGGCGGCGGGCGGTGGTCGCCGCCGACGTCCGCGCTGGCCAGCCGCGTCCAGGTGCCGGCGGGCGTCCGCGCGTGGATCTCGACGCGCTGGTCGTCCTCGGTGAAGGTGGTGGTGACGGTGGTGTGCTCGGCGAGCGCGAGCGGCCGCTCCATCCACAGGCTGTTGACGCGCACCCGCCCGTCGCCGAGCGCGGCGGCGCCCGCCGCGAGGGCCATTTCGGCGACGGCCGCGACGGGCAGCACAGTCGCCCCGTGGACGCGCACGTCCGCGAACCACGGCTGCGCGGCGGTGCCGACGTCGGCGCGCCAGGCGTGCCGGTCCTCGCCGGGCAACTCGACGTGCGCGCCGAGCAGCGGGTGCTCGTCGCGGCGTCCGGCCCGGCGGCGGGACAGGACCACCCAGTGACGTTCGTGCCGCCAGGGCGAGTGCGGCACGTCGATCACGGCGCCCTCGGGCGGGACGGCCAGCGCGTGGCCGTGGGAGGCGAGGGCGCCGAGCTGGGCGTGGAACGTCAGCGTGTCGTCGGTCTCCTGCCCCTTGGGGGCGCGCTTGAGGGTGTGGGTGACGAACGCGCCGGTGCCCTCCAGGGTCTCGCCGAGCGCGTGCGCCAGCAGCGCGTGCGCGTTGACCTCGACGAACGTGCGGAAGCCGTCCTCGGAGGCCGCCGTCACCGCGTCGGTGAGCCGCACCGGGTTGCGCAGGTTCGCGGCCCAGTGGCCGGCGCCCAGCGACGGCGCGTCGGCCACGTAGGCGCGCGGGTCGTCCAGCGCGGTCGTGTAGAAGCGGATGCCGTCGGCCAGTGGGGTGCCGCGTTCGGCGCCGACCTCGGCGAGCCGCTCGCGCAGTTCCGGCACCAGCGGGTCGACCTGCGGGGAGTGGCCCGCGCCCTCGGCCTTGACCATGCGGGCCAGGCGGCCTTCCGCCTCGGCCCGCGCCACGACCTCGGCGATCTGGCCGGCGTCGCCGGTGACGACGGTCTGCCGGGGGGACGAGTGGACGGCGGGGTGCACGTCCGGCAGCCCGCTCGCGAGCCGTTCCACCTCGGCGGCGGACGCGCCCAGCACCGCCATGGCGCCGCCGCCGACCAGCCGGGTCAGCAGACGGGAGCGGCGGTGGATCACCTTGACGCCGTCCGCCAGGGTGAGGGCGCCCGCGACGACGGCGGCGGCGACCTCGCCCATCGAGTGGCCGATCACCGCGCCCGGCGTCACCCCGTACGACGCCCACGTGCGGGCCAGCCCGATCTGCACGGCGAACAGCGCGCACATCGACTCGACCGGGCCGTCCGGCCTGGCGCCCGACTCCAGCAGGTCCCAGATCGCGGGCCCGCCCTCCTCGGCGAACAGCGCGTCCAGGTCGTCGATGGCCTCGGCGAACGCGGGCTCCTCCTCCAGCAGGCCCTGCGCCATGCCGGCGCGCTGCGCCCCGTACCCGGAGAACACCCACACCGGCCTGCCGGGCACGCCGAGCGCGGTACCGGTGACGACACCGGGATGCGGACGGCCCTCGGCCAGCGCGGCGAGCCCGTCCAGCAGCCCGGCGCGGTCGCGGGCGGCGACGGCGGCGCGGGCCCGGCCGCGTCCGTTGCGGCGGTGCAGGGTGTGGGCGAGGCCGGCGAGCGACACGTCGTCGCGGGCGCGCAGCCATTCGGCGAGCACGGCGGCGTGGTCGCGGACGCGGGCGTCGGCCGTGTCCGACAGGGGGAACACCCGCATCGCGGCGGGAGGCGAGGGGCGCGGCGCGGGGCGGGGCGCCTCCTCCAGGACGAGATGCGCGTTCGTCCCGCCGAACCCGAAGCCCGACACGCCCGCCAGCGCGGGACGGCCCCGCTCCGGCCACGGCGTCTCGTGCGCCACCACCCGCAGCCGCAGGTCGTCGAACGGGATGTGCGGGTTGGGCTCCTTGTAGTGGATGCTCGGCGGGATCACCCGGTGGTGCAGGGCCAGCACGGTCTTGACCAGCGCCGCGGCGCCCGCCGCCGACTCCAGGTGCCCGAGGTTGGACTTGACCGACCCGATCAGCAGCGGCGCGTCCGCGTCGCGGCCCGCGCCGAGCACCTCGCCCAGCGCCGTGGCCTCGATCGGGTCGCCGAGGAACGTGCCGGTGCCGTGCGCCTCCACGTAGTCGACGTCGCGCGGATCGACGCCGGACGCCGCGTACACGTGCCGCAGCAGCGCCTTCTGCGCCTCGGAGTTGGGGGCGACCAGGCCGTTGGAGCGTCCGTCGGAGTTGACGCCGCTGCCGCGGATCACCGCCAGCACCCGGTCACCGTCACGCCGCGCGTCCGACAGCCGCTTGAGCACCAGCGCGCCGCAGCCCTCGGCGCGGACCATGCCGTCGGCCGACGCGTCGAACGCCTTGCAGCGCCCGTCGGAGGCGGTGCCGCCCGCCTGGTCGAACGTCATCGTGATCGTCGGGGACAGCAGCACGTTGACGCCGCCCGCCAGCGCCACGTCGGCCTCCCCGTCGCGCAGCGCCCGCACCGCCAGATGCGCCGCCACCAGCGACGACGAGCACGCCGTGTCGACGATCATGCTGGGGCCGCGCAGGTCCAGCAGGTACGACAGCCGGTTGGCGACGATGCTCAGCGCCGCGCCCGTCGCGGTGAACGCCTCCAGCGCGGCCAGGTCGGACGCGGTGAACGCGGCGTACTCGGGCGCCGACACGCCCACGAACACACCCGTGCGGGAGCCGCGCAGCGCCGCCGGGCCGAGACCCGCGTGCTCGAACGCCTCCCAGGCCACCTCCAGGACGATCCGCTGCTGCGGGTCCATCACGGCGGCCTCGCGCGGGGTGATGCCGAAGAACGCGGCGTCGAACGCGGCGACGTCGTCCAGGAAGCCGCCCAGCCGCGTGGTGGCGGCGAGCCGGTCGGCCACCTCGGGGGACCCGTCGTCGAACGGCGCCCAGCGGTCTTCGGGCACCTCGCGGATCGCGTCGCCGCGTCCGGTCAGGAAACGCCAGTAGTCGCCGGCGCCGGACAGGTCGCGGTCGCCGCCGGGGAAGCGGCAGCCGACGCCGACCACGGCGATCGGCTCGTCCGCGCGCGGCCTTTCGGCCGGCGGCGCGGTCTCGGCCGGGCGGCCGTCCGAGACGAGCGCGGCGGACAGCCGGTCGATCGTCGGATGCTCCCAGACGAGCGTGGCGGGCAGCGCCCGGCCGAGCAGCCGTTCCAGCTCTCCCGCGATCGCCACCGCGTCACGCGAGGCCAGCCCGAACTCCTCCAGGGGGCGGGTGGTGTCGATGTCGGCGGCGGGGACGCCGGAGCGGCGCGCGATCTGCTCGACCAGGTACCGACGAACCGAATCCTCGCTGATCCGCGTGCCGTCTGGCGCGGCTCCGGAACGATCGATGCTCTGCATGCGTGCGGATCCCCCAATGAATCCAAGGATCGTTCGAAGCGGAGGGACCACCTTGTCCTACAATCACCGGCCCACGATGCGCATCCAGACCACTTTCTTCGGGGTTTCCTTGTCACCGCCATGACAAGACCCCACGCCTGCCGCTGTGGCCTCATGGGATAGTTGGACGACCCGGTCCGAGCACAAGGAACGGTAACCACCCGCAAACAATTAGTCACAATAGTCATTCGTAGGGGGAAGCGGCCCTTTTTCTCCGCATCCCGGCCCGGCGTCCGGGCCCGCGGGAAAGGCGCCGCGCAGGTGCGTTGACCCGCGGCCGATACAGATGGGCGCTGGCGGTCGTCGCCGTCAGCGCGTTCATGATCACCATGGACAACACGGTGGTCGCCAACGCCCTGCCCACGATCATGGCCGACCTGGACATGTCCACCTCGGCCAAGGACTGGGTGGCCACCGGCTACATCCTGATGTTCTCCTGCCTGATGATCGCGGGCGGGCGGCTGACCGACGTCTACGGCTGCCGGGTCACGTTCGTGTCCGGCATGACGGTGTTCACGGCGGCGTCCGCCGCCTGCGGCCTGGCGCCCGACGCGACCCTGCTCATCCTGGCCCGCGTGGCGCAGGGCGCCGGCGCCGCGCTCGCGCTGCCCGCCACGCAGGTCATGGTCACCGTGGGCCGCACCGACAAACAGCGCTCCCTCGGCATGATCGTGTGGGTGGGCGCGGGCTCGACCGCCACCGCCCTCGGCCCCACCATCGGCGGGCTCATCGTCCAGCACTGGCACTGGGGCTGGATCTTCCTCATCAACATCGTGCCCGGCGTCCTGGTCATCCTGCTCGGCCTGGTCGTGCTGACCGGCCACGGCGAGAACGCCGACGCCCGGGTGGACCTGCCCGGCGTGCTGATCTCCGCGACCATGCTGTTCGCCTTCACCTACGGGCTGGAGGAGGGACGCACACGCGGCTGGACCGACCCCTCCGTCCTCAGCGTGTTCGCCCTGGTGCTGATCGCCCTGGTGTGCTTCGTCGCGGTGGAGAGCTGGGCCCCCGACCCCATGATCGACCTGCGGTTCTTCCGCAACCGGGTGTTCACCGGGGGCCTTCTGTCGCAGATGCTCTACGGCATCGGCTTCAACGGCATGATCTTCTACTCGGCCACGTTCCTGCAGCGCTACCTGGGCTTCACCCCGCCCGAGGCGGGCCTGGTCATGCTGCCCCCGTCCATCGCCATCATGGTGCTGACCCCGGTGGGCTTCTGGCTGGCCGCCAAGATCGGACCGCGCGGCGCCATCGGCGGCGGCATGGCGCTGATGGCGTTCGGCATGTTCCTGTTCTCCACCCTGCGACGCGGCGACGGCTACGCCGAACTGATGCCCGGCGTGATGATCGTCGGCGCCGGGGCGGCACTCGGCATGCCCCTGGTGATGTACGTGCTCAAGGCCGTGCCCGAGCACCAGGCCGGCGTGGCCAGCGGCATCATCAACGTGATCCGCGAGGCGTCCGGCGCGTTCGGCATCGCCATCGTCGGCCTGCTCGTGCACGAGGTCCCGGAGGCGGGCGCGAGCGCCGAAAGCCTGGAGACCTTCCGCGACGGCACCGCCTCCGGCCTCATCGTCGGCGCCGCCGCCGTACTGATCGGCGGCCTCATCTGCGGCCTGACCCTCCCCAGCAAACGCGGCTGGCTAGGCCCCAAACACGGAAAACACTCCACACCCCCCGAAACCACCCCCACCCCCGAACCCGCCCTAACCGCCCCCATCCCCACCACACAAAACCCGCTACCCCGCCATGCGACGCCGCCCGACGGAGCACTCCCTCAGGACGCCTTGACACGCCGCAAGGTGACGCCGTCCGAAGCCGTGCACCCCCCGGACGCGCCACGGCCCCGCAACGCCGCACCGCCCACCGAAGTGGTGCCGCCTGACGATGTGTCCGCGCGCGGAGCGATACCACGTGACGCCGGACCGCCTCATGACGCGCTACCGCCCCGAGGCGCCGTCCGGGCCCGTGACGCCCTGCCACCAAGCGGGCCCAGGCCGCGCTGGGAGGCCCTGCCCCCCGACGATGTCCTCCCGTCCCGCAGCGCCGTGCCGTTCGACAATGCCGAACTGCCGCCGGACGTGCCGCAGCCTCGTGACGCGGTGCCGGCCCGCTCAGATGTTGTGGCGACTGGGGAGGTGGGGCGGCGTAGTCCCTTCCCTCCGCCGCCCGAAGGCTGGTACCACCCGTACGTCCCCGAGGACGACACCGATCCGTGGGGCGAGTGGGAGGTCCCCCGCCGCGGCGACGCCTGGTAAGGAGGACCGTTGAGCCGCCGAATCGTGATCTTCGCTGCGGGGTCGCGCGGCGACGTCCAGCCGTGTGCGGCGCTCGGCCGGGCGCTGGCCGCCCGCGGCCATCACGTCCGCCTGGTCGCCAGTGGACGCTACGCCCCCCTCGCCGTCGCCGCCGGGCTCGATCTGGCGCCGCTCACCGCCGACCCCACCGAGATCCTCGACTCGGACGCGGGTCAGGAACTGCTCGCCGGGGGCCGCAACCCCGTGGCGTTCCTCGGCGGCTTCCGGCGCATCCTCGGCCCCTTGGCCGAACGGCTGCTGAACGAATGCCAGGACGCCTGCAAGGACGCCGACCTCATCCTCAGCCCCACACTGGGCCTGCTCGGCCGCCACCTAGGCGAACACCTGGGGATCCCCTGGGCGTTGATTCACTTCCAGCCCAGCCAGCCCACGGGCGCGTTCCCGCACCCGTTCCTTCCGCAGGCGCGCATGCTCGGCGCCTTGGGCAACCGGGCGAGTTTCCTGGCCGTCGACCAGCTCGCCTGGCAGTTGTCCCGTCCGTTCATCAACCCGTGGCGCCGCAACGCCCTCGCCCTACCGGAGTTGTCCGTACGCGGCCCCATGCATGAGGCTCGCCGGGAGGCCCGTCCCGTGCTGGCTTGTTTCAGCCCAAGCGTCGTCCCTCGCCCCCGCGACTGGCCCCGATACGTGCATGTGACGGGCTATTGGTTCCTGGACGAGCCGTCCTGGCAGCCGCCCACCGACCTGACGGACTTCCTCGCGTCGGGGACGCCACCCGTCTACGTGGGCTTCGGCAGCATGGTCCCCAAGGACCCGGTAATGACCGACCGGATCGTCCGCACCGCCCTGCGCGTGGCCGGCGTACGCGGCATCGTCCAAGGCGACCCGTCCACATCGGACGACGACGTTCTCGCCGTACGGGACGTGCCGCACTCGTGGCTGTTCCCCCAGACAGCGGCCGTCGTCCACCACGGCGGCGCGGGCACCACGGCCGCCGGGCTTCGCGCGGGTGTGCCCACGGTGGTGTGCCCGTTCTTCGGCGACCAGCCGTACTGGGCCGAACGCGTCACCGCCCTGGGCGCCGGCCCGCGCCCCGTCCCGTTCCGCACCCTGACGGTCCCGCGCCTGGCCCAGGCAATCCGCCAAGCCGTCCAGGACGAGGACATCTGGCAACGCGCCACCACCTTGGGCCGCCGCATCCGCACCGAAGACGGCCTCACCCAAGCCTGCAACATCATCGACACCCTCTGACGACATCGGCCGCCGCCGCAGCGACACCGGACACGGCGCATCTTCGCCGCCACAGGCCGCGCCGCACTGGCGAACTCACTAAGTGGCCCGGACCCCGCATCCGCCAGATCCTCGGTCGAATCACGCTCAGAGTTGGATCCTGAGCGTAGGGTGGTCGTCGTGATTCGCGCTGTGGTGTTCGACGTCGGCGAGACACTTTTGGACGACACGCGCGAGTGGCGGGCCTGGGCGGAGTGGATCGGCGTGCCGCTGCACACCCTGTCGGCACTCGTGGGCGCTGTCACCGCACAGGGACGTGACAATGCCGATGCCCTACGACTCATCCGGCCGGACCTCGACGTAGCAGCGGAGCGCCGGGCACGCGAGGCCGCAGGATGCGGTGAGCAGATCGCCGACCAAGACCTATACCCGGACGTCCGGCCCGCGCTCGCCGAGTTGCGCGCCATGGGTGTATGGGTGGGGGTGGCAGGCAACCAGACGGCGCGCGCCGCTGATTTGCTGCGCGCCCTCGATCTGCCGGTCGACGCCGTCGCGACCTCTGGGGAGTGGGGGGTGGCCAAGCCCGATCCCCGGTTCTTCGCCCGCCTGATCGACTGGGCACCGGGTGCGCCGAGCGAGATTCTCTACGTGGGCGATCATCGAGACAACGACGCCGTGCCCGCCAAGGCCTCGGGCCTGCGCACCGCGCTGATACGCCGCGGACCGTGGGGATACCTGTGGGCCGAAGACCCTGTGACGGTACAGGCGGCGGACTGGCGCATCGACCGCCTCACCGAGCTACCCGAACTGATCAAGAGCGAGTGACGCTCATGGGCCATGGACACTCAGCGCGTCGGTGGAGGTACGCGAGGACGAGAAGGTTCTCGGCGTCCCCCGGCCCCCCGCGGCTCGCTCGACGGATTCCGTAACGATTCGCTGGGACGCCACGGCGGAGCGGTGCGTGTTCCTGATCGACGGGCGTTCTATGCCCGAGCGCGACGTCAACCGGGTGGTGGTCGGCCGGCAGGCGCTGGTAAGGGTGCCGAGCAGATCGGGCAGGTGACGGTCGAGCTCGGCGAGTGGCCGCCTGCTTGGAACGACATTGTTGCGGGCATTGCGGGAGTATGGGCGAGTACGTACAGGTTCAGACCGCCATTCCCTCTCGTGAGAAGGGGCTCGAAATCGCTCGATCTGTCATCGACGCGCATCTCGCGGCCTGCGCTCAGGTCGTCGGCCCCATGACGAGCACCTACCGCTGGAAGGGCGAAGTCCGCGTCGACGAGGAATACCTCCTGCTCATCAAGACGACCGCCGACCGGTACCCCGAACTGGAAACCCACATTCACGACCTGCACGCTTACGCTGTCGCGGAGATCATCTCCGTGCCGATCAACGCTGGTCTGGCGTCGTACCTGGAATGGATGGACGAGGAGACGCGAGCTCCAGGTGCGTAGCCCGGATGCCGTCCCGTAGTTCCCGGGCTCGGGGGTCCGCCTGATCCCGTAGCGCGGCGTCCGGCCGCCGCCTCGCGCGGCGCCGCACGTGCGCGCGTCGCGTGGTGCGGCGGCGTGATCGGCAGCACCCCGCCCCGCCGCCCAGGTCGGCGGCGCGGCGGACGTCCAGGCGGCGGGGGGAGCGGCCGCGCGGCTTACCCCGGCGCCGACCGGGAGCCGCCGGGCTATGGACGGCGGCCCGTGGCCCGGCGCGGCCGGGATGAGCATGATCCTGTTTCAGCGCCTCACCGGGGGAGCGCGCTGATTTTTTGCAGACGGCCTCTGGTGCCGTCGGTGTCGCTCCTACTGGTGCTAGACGCGCGTAGTGTGGGTAGGGAACGGTTTCGCCTGGTGAAGGGCGTGGCGGCGGAACTGGTGGCCGTATCAATCGGTCGTTGCGGGTTGAGGCCATGAACGGTGGCGCATCTGCCGATCTGTCGGTGGGCGAACGGGTGCTGGCCGAGGTGCTGCGGGTGGCACGGGTCCAGCCGCCCGCTCAGCTCGCCGATGTGATCATGGAGCATGCCCAGCCGCTGGGTGTCCGGCGTGCGGTGGTCTACCTGGCCGATCTGCAGGAAACGGTGCTCGTGCCGTTGCCCTCGCACGCCGACGTCGTCGCCGACATCAGTGACGAGGTGGACGTGCGCGATCCGGGCGCCATAGTGGCGGATCGCGGCGTGGTGCGGATCGAGGGCACGGTGGCCGGGCTGGCCTACCGGAAGCTGACCGTGGTGACGGCCGAAGACAGCGACACACCCGGCGAGGTGACCCTGGTGGATGAGCCGGTGCGGCAGCATCGTGTGTGGCTGCCGCTGCTGGACGGTACCGCTCGGCTGGGTGTGCTGGAACTGGTGCTCGAGCATCTGGACGAGCAGGTGCTGCAACGATGCCATCTGCTCGCCGGGATGGTGGGGTTGCTGGTGGCCAGCTATGGCGTCCACAGCGACGCCTTCGACCAGGTGCGCCGCCGCGAGCCGATGCATCTGTCGGCCGAGATGGTGTGGGCGTTCATGCCCGGCCAGACCTACGCCACCGAGGACGTGGTGATCTCCGCCGCCGCCGAACCGGTCTACCGGCTCGGCGGGGACGCCTATGACTTCTCCAGCATGGACCACACGGTGCACCTTTCGCTGTTCGACGCCGCCGGGCACGACCTGGTGGCCGGGCTGGTGGCAGCCGTGGGTCTGGCCTCCTGCCGCAGCACCCGCCGCGCCGGCGGCGGCCTGACCGACATCGCCCTGCTCGCCGACACCGCGATCCGTGAGCACTCTCCGGAATGGCGGTTCATGACCGGCCTGCTGATCAATCTGCATACGGGGACCGGCCGGCTGGAGTGGGTGAACTGCGGTCACCCACCGCCGCTGCTGATCCGCCGGAACAGGGTGGTCAAAGAACTGCCCGGTGCCCCCGACCCGCCCATGGGGCTGCTGGAGGGCGCGAGGCCGCGCGTCCGCTGCGAGACGCTGCAGCCGGGCGACCGTCTGCTGTGCTACACCGACGGCGTCACCGAAGCACGGACCCCCGAAGGCGAGCAGTTCGGAGTGGACCGGCTGGCCGACACGATCATCCGGACCACCGCGGCCGGCATGTCCGCGCCCGAGGCGCTACGCCGCCTCATCCATGGCCTGTTCAGCGAACAGAGGGGCGGATCGCTGAGCGACGACGCCACCGTCCTGCTCACCGAATGGCGGCCCACCATCCCCACGGGTTCCGTCCACAACTCCTTTCAGACGCTGCCCAATTCAACGTCCAACCACGCTGAGTGACGGAAATCAGGACTGGCGCTGGTCCGCGCACGGCTGCGGGCCTGACCGCCTACCGGCCGTGGAGGGTCGGGGCCGGTTGGCGTTCAGGAGCAGCCGCAGCCCGCGCCGCATCGGCGTGTGATCGTCGGCCAATACGCTGCGCGAGTTCGTCGGGGGCGGGGTCAGTCTCCGACCTGGCCGGTCAGGGTGGGGCCGCCGAGGCCGGCGAGCAGTTCGCGGAGCCGGTCGGCGAGTTGCTCGCGGCGTTCGGGGGCGAGGTGGCCGATGAGGCGGTCTTCGGCCGCGAGCAGGTCGGCGACGACGCGGTCGAGGAGGGCGTTGCCCGCGTCGGTGAGGGTCACCGCGCGTGCGTGGTAGCCCGACCCGGTGGTGGTCCGTTCGACCAGCCCTGCCCTGACCGCCCGCTCCACCCGCTGGGTGATCGCGCCGCGCGTCACCATGCACGCCTCGGCCAGCTCCCCCGGGCTCATCCGGTACGGCGGGCCGGCGCGCCGCAGCGTGGACAGCAGGTCCAGCGTCGCGACGTCCACGCCGAGATTCGCGAGGAGACGGCGGCGCTCGTCGCCGAAGACCTTGGCGGCCCACCAGATCCGGGTGATGACCCCGATCGACTCCACCGGGACGCCCGGCAGTTCGCGCCGCCAGGCGTCCTGGATGGCGTCGGCGTGGTCGCGCGGCGGCTCAGCGGCCACGTTCGGCTCCGCCGTTCACCTGGATGATCTGCGCGGTGACGTGCCCGGCGCCGGGCGAGGCGAGCCAGTGCACGGTCTCGGCGACGTCCTGCGGCGTCCCGGGCCGGCCAGTGTGGGTCTGGGCGACGAGCGTCGCGCGGCGTTCGTCGTCCAGGGCGCCGCCGAAGAACTCGGTGTCCTCGATGAACCCCGGGGCGACCACGTTCACCGTGACGCCGCGCGGCCCGAGGGCGGCGGCGAGGTCGAACGCGTACGGATGCAGGGCCGCCTTCATCGGGCCGTACGAGGTGCCGCCCGACCCGCGCAGGGCCGCGATCGAGGTGATGAACACGATCCGCCCGAACGGGTTCAGCAGATCGCGGAACGCCTCGGTCGGCAGCACCGCCGTCAGCACGTTGGCCCGGAAGTTGCCCGTCCACCGCTCCGCGACGCCGTCGCGGCCGCCGCGCCATTCGACATTGCCGCCCGCGTTGTTGACCAGCACGTCGATCGAACCGAAGCGATCGGCCAGGACGGCGCGCACCCGCTCGACCTCCGCCGGCTCGCTCAGGTCCGCCGGAAGCGCGGTGCCGCCCAGCTCCCCGGCCGTCTTCTCCAGTACGTCCGCGCGGCGGCCGATGATCACCACTCGGTCCCCGTCGGCCGCGAAGCGCGCCGCCACCGCCCTGCCGATGCCGGTGCCGCCGCCGCTGACCACGATCGTGCGCGTCATGCAACCTCCCTTGAGTTTAGGTCTAAACTCAACCCTACAGGGAGATCCGAACGGCATTGCTCCCGAAGGACGGCGATGTCAGGGTGCGCCTTCACAACGCCGTCGTGGGCGCGCCTGCGGCTGGCGAGTCATGCACCCTCCGACGGCAGGCGCAGTGGCTACATGTCGTCCTTCCAGCGCCATCCGGTTCCGTCCGGGGCCGGCACGATTTCCCGCTTGCTCTGGACGGTCTGCCGCTGCGGTGGCGTCGGCTGCCCGTTCGCCCAGGGACGCCACGGCCCGTCCTTCCGCACGCCATTGCGGGCATGACCGTTGGCGCCCTCGCGCGTGCGTGCTCGCCCTGTGGGTGCAACACCGGAAGACGCACGCGCGCGCTCAGCGGGGTCGGCCATGCCGTTCGTGCTCGTTGCCGAGGCCCCGGCGTGCTGTGTTGCGGGAGGTGGTTCGGGGGCGGGTTCCCACTGCAGGGGGATGGGAGACGGTGGCTTGGACGCCTGGGGTGCGGGTGCGGGTGCGGGCGAAGGTGCAGGGGCGGGGGTGGGTGCGTCGTCGCGTTCGCGGAGGTCCATGTGGGAGTGGAGGCCTGCCAGGGGGCCGGGCAGCCACCAGTTGGCGGCGCCCATGAAGCGCATGGTGGCGGGGACGAGCAGGGATCGGACGAGCACCGCGTCCACCACCACCGCCACGAACATGCCGACGCCGATGAGCTTGACCACGGTGATGCCGGCCGTGCTGAACGCCGCGATGACGACGAGGAACAGCAGGGCGGCGCTGGTGATGATGCCGCCCGTGCGCTGCATGCCGACGGCGACGGCGGTGCGGTTGTCGCGGGTGCGGTCCCATTCCTCGCGGATGCGGCTGAGCAGGAAGACCTCGTAGTCCATGGACAGGCCGAACACCACCGCCAGGATGAGGATCATGCTGGTGGCCTCGACGCCGCCGGTGGGGGTGAAGTCGAGCAGTCCGGCGAGGTGGCCGTACTGGAAGCCCCACACGATCGCGCCGAACGACGCGCCGATGGACAGCACGTTCATCACGATCGCCTTGAGCGGCAGGACGAGCGAGCCGAAGAACATGAACAGCAGCAGGAACGTGGCCACGCCCACGAACACCGCCATCTTCGGCAGGCTGCGCATGAGGCTGGACATCAGGTCCATCTGCCCGGCCGTGCTGCCGCCGACGTCGATGTGCAACGGGTAGCCGTCCTTGGACAGCTCCATCGCCCGGATGCGTTTCACCAGGTCCTGCGCCTGGGGCGCCATGGGCTCGTACCGGTGGGTGACGGAGACGCGCACGCCGCCGTAGGTGCCGGAGTAGCCGGTGAAGCGGGCGTCGGTCACGCCCGGCAGGGCGGCCAGGCTCTTGCGGAAGTTCTCCAGGTAGGGCGGGATGTTGTCGCCCTGGCGCGTGGGCCGCCAGTTGCGCGGGACGAGGTCTCCGGAGACGACGACGTCGATGGGTTCGGCCGAGCCGTTGGGGAAGTCGCGCTTGACCGTCTCGACGACGGCGCGGGTGGGGCTGTCCATGGGCAGGACGCGCGCGTCCACGCTGGAGAACTGCACGTTGAGGAACGGCCCGAACAACACGCCCAGGATCGCCAGCGTCACCGCGAAGTACGGCAGCGGATGCTTCATCACGCTGTGGCCGAGCCGGTACCAGAACCCTGAGTCGGGGTCGCGCCGCGCGCGCCCGGGACGCCGCCATGGCATGCGCCCGAACTCCACCCTGGGGCCGAGCAACGCCAGCGTGGTCGGCAGCAGGACGGTCGCGCCGAACACGGCGACGAGCACGGTGGCTATGCCCGCCAGGCCGATCGTCCGCAGGAACATCTGCGGGAACAGCAGGAGGCCGCCGAGCGCCGCCGACACCGTCACGCCGGAGACGACGATGGTGCGTCCCGCCGTGGCCAGGGTGCGGGCGAGCGCGGCCTGACGGATCGGGTCCAGCGTCTTGCGGTACGCCTTCCTGGCGGCGCGGCGTTCGCGGCGGTCGCCGGCGGACTTCCACGGCTTGCCGTCGGGGACGCCGCGCTCCGCCATGCCGTGCGCCAGCTCCTCCCGGAACCGGGACACCACGAACAGCGAGTAGTCGATGGCCAGCCCGACGCCCATCATCGTGACGACCTCCAGCGCGAAGGACGTCACGTCGGTGACGTAGGTGACGGCGTGCAGCACCGCCAGGCCGCCGACGATGGAGAACAGCGCCACGACCATCGGCAGCAGGGACGCGGTGATCGCGCCGAAGAGCAGCAGCAGGAGGATCAGCAGCGGCAGCGCGGTGATGGTCTCGGCGCGCACGATGTCGGCCACCACCTGCTCGCCGAACTCCAGGCCGAGCGGGACGCTGCCGCCCAGCCGGGTGTCGAGGCCGGGTGCGTCCAGCCGATCCTTGACAGCCTCGTAGTCGCGCGCCTTGGCGGCGTCGTCCGAGCCGCGCAGTTTGATGGCGACGAACGTCTGGTGCCGGTCGCGGGAGGCGAACGAGTCCGCGTCGTCGCCCTCGAACGACCAGTACGACATCTGCTCGGCCACCCGGTCGGTGGGCAGCCGCGCGACGGTCGTGACCACGGCGGCCATGTACCGGGGGTCGTCCACGGTCATGGTGTCGCTGCGGTACAGGACGAGCACGTCGGGGTTGGTGCTGCCGAAGTAGGTGGCGCCCAGCTTGGCGACGAGGGTGGACGACGCCTTGGGGTCCTCGAAGCCGCCCTGCTTGAACCGCTCGAACACGCCCAGGCCCCAGCCGCCGGCCAGCACGGTGCCCAGCAGGATCAGCACCAGGCAGGTCCAGCGCCGTCGGTGGATGACACGCCCCAGCCCGGCGAGCATGGTCCTCCCGTGTTGTCGGGGCCGCCGGTTGCGGTCCGGCGGCCGTGGCCCCGGCCGGGTGGCGGCCGGGGCCGAGGCTAACCGTCCTTGCGGCGCGACTCCAGCCGCTGCCGGGTGGTGGGCAGCGCGCCGTCCAGATACCGCTGCCGCGTGGCGGAGCGGGCGATCTTGCCGCTGGACGTGCGGACGACCGCGCCCGGCTCGACCAGCAGGAAGTCGTGCACGCTCATCTCGTGCTCGACGGTGACGGCGGCGCGCACGGCGTTCTCCACCTCCGCCAGGTCCAGGCGGGCCAGCGGGACGCGGCGGTTGCGTTCGGCCACCACCACCAGCAGCTCCCCGGAGTCGTCGCCCTGGACGGAGAACGCCGCGACGTGGTCGGGTCGGACGGCGTCGTGCGCCTCCTGCACGGTGACCTCGACGTCCTGCGGGTAGTGGTTGCGGCCGTCGACGATGATGAGGTCCTTGATGCGGCCCGTCACGTACAGCTCGCCCTCGTGGACGACGCCGTAGTCGCCCGTCTTCAGCCACGGCCCGGCGGGCAGGTCGCCCGGTTCGGCCAGCTCGCCGCCGAAGGTCTCCCGGCTGCGTTCGGAGTTGCGCCAGTAGCCGTGCGCGGTGTTGGGCCCGTGCACCCAGATCTCGCCGACCCGCCCGTCCGGCTGTTCGCGCCGGGTCTCCGGGTCGACGATCGCGACGATCTGCCCGACGGGACGTCCGCACGACACCAGCGCCCCGGTGCGGTCGGAGCCCTCGGCGCACAGGACCAGCTCGCCGCGCGTCAGCGCCTCCCGGTCGGCGTGGACGACCGTGGGCGGGGCGTCGTCGGCGGCGGCGGACACGAACACCGTCGCCTCGGCCAGCCCGTACCCCGGGGCCTGCGCGCCCGGCCGCAGCCCCGCCGGGCCGAACGTGCCTGCGAACACCGACAGCGTGGACGTGCGGATCGGCTCGGCCCCGTTGAGGCAGGTCACCAGGCCGGACAGGTCCAGCCCGGTGAGCCGTTCGGGGGTCGCCTGGGACGCGACGTACTCGTAGGCGAAGTTCGGCCCGGCCGTGTAGACGTTCTTGTTGGGCCGCTCGGCGATCAGCTCCAGCCAGCGCATCGGGTTCATGACGAACGACACGGGGTCGGTGTAGATGGCGTGGTCGCCGTTCACCATCGGCAGCGCCATCGTGGCGATCAGCCCCATGTCGTGGAACAGCGGCAGCCAGCTCACCAGTTCCGGGTCGGGCCGCTCGGGCGCCCATCCCGCCCACAGCTGCGCCGCGTTGGCCGTCACGTTCCCGTGGGTGATCTCCACCCCGGCGGGGCGGCGGGTCGAGCCGGAGGTGTACTGCAGGTACGCCAGGTCGTCGAAACCGATCGGCTCGTCGCGCCAGTCGCCCGCGAGCGCCTCGTCCACCTCGTCGGCGAAGACGATCTCGCGGGGCCGCGGCACGTCGTTGTCGGCCAGGAACTTCTCCACGTGCGGCAGCGCGTCCCGCGAGGTGACGATCACGGCGGGCGCGGCGTCGGCGTAGGCGCCCAGCAGCCGCTCGGCGTGCCCGGGCAGGTCCGGCGAGAACAGCGGCACCGCCACCACGTGCGAGTACATCGCGCCGAGCATCGTCATCATGTAGTCGAGCGTCTGCGGCAGCAGCAGCGCGGCGCGTTCGCCCGGCTCGGCGGCGGCGCGCAGCCGTGTCGCCATGGCGCGGGCGCGCCGGTGCGTGTCGGCCCACGTCGCGGTGACCTGCACCCCCGCGGGGTCGAGGGAGTAGTCGACGAAGGTGAAGGCGGGGGCGTCCGGCTTGTCCGCGGCCCACCGGGCGACCCGCTCGATCAGGGGGGTACGGCCCGAACCGCCGGGCGCCAGTTCGGGAAGCAGCGAGCCCAGTGCCATAGATCATCTCCGGGGGGGAAGGGCCGCGTGCGGCGTCGGACGGAGGTCCGGCCGGCTCCGCTGGTCCCGGCCGGCCTCCCGGCGTCCGGCGCCCTCCGGGGGCACGCGGCGGTGATCGTGCAGCGCGAAGTTACCCGATGGTACAGAAGAGTGACACGCGTGCGCGGCACATTACTGCAAGCACGATTTATCACCCGGATGACAAGCGGAATTACCGGCCGATATGCGTTTCCCGGAAACGGTCACCCTGGGTGCGCGCGCCGTTCTCGACCGCTTCCCGGCCACCGCCCCGGAGACCCGGCGCGGGCGCGGTCCCTCGCGTCGACGGCAGCGGTCAGCCGGCACCGCCCGAGAAGATCTGCTGGACGATGCCCCGGCGGTGCCTCCCCTGGTAGGTGGTCTGCGGATTCTCCCCGTCCGACAGCTCGGCCAGGTACCGGCTCTCGGCGTCGATCAGCTGCTCCAGCTCGCCGCGGTCGAGGAACACCCCCTGACACCCGGGGCATTCCTCGATGATGACGCCATGCCGCTCATGGGTGTGAAGGGACGAATCGCACTTGGGACACTGCAACGTCGCCTCTGACATACCGGATCCCCTGTCCGCAACGAGGGCGTTTACTGTTAGCCGGATAGCTTAGTGAGGCAATTACCGTTTTGGTATGGTCCGACCGATGTGACGTCCATCGATCCGGAAGCCGTCCGTTCACCCGTGTCGCGTTCGGACGGCCGTCACCCGGGTGACGACACGCACGCGTCAACCTCGCGGCTCCCGCGCCCCTCCGTCAGAGGTCGTCCTGCGAGCGCCGGGCGGCCCGTACCGCCATGGACTCGGTCAGACGGCTGCGCAGCAGCGCCAGGCACGTCGCCAGCCACAGCAGCGCCACCTCGGCGACCACGACCATGCCGAGCACGACGAGCCACGGCGTCCCGGTCTGCCCGTACAGACCCGTCGGCGAGATCAGCGTCATGCCGTTGCCGGCCAGCGGCAGCCGACCGTCGGGCGGCGCCACGAACGGCGGCGACGCGGACGGCATGGGCGGCATCGGCTGGCCCGCGCCCGGCGACGGCCGGTCCGCATCCGTCGACGACGGCGGCGGCGCGGTTCCCGGCGCGGCTTCCGGCGCCTGGCTCGGTGCGTTGTCCGGCGCGTTGCTCGGTGCCTTGCTCGGCGCGCTGCTCGGCCCGGCGCTCGGCGCCTGGTCCGGTGCCTTGCTCGGCGCGTGGCTGGGTGCGTGGCTCGGCGCGGTGCCCTGTGTGGGCTGCGGGACGGGCACCAGGCCGGAAGGCGGCACCTTCCCCGAGGGCTCGCGCCCGCCCTTCAACGTCGACGTCGCGTGCGGGGTGGGCCGCTTGTGCTTCGTGGACGGCCTCTTCGGCTTCTCGGGGGCGCCCGCGACGTTGGGCGCCTCACCGGTTTTGAGCTTCGGCCTGTGCCCGCCCTTGGGCCTGTGCTGGCCCTTCGGCTTGTGCCCGCTCTTCGACCTGTCCTTGTACTTGAGCTTGTGCTTGTGCTTGGGGACGTGCTTGTGCGGCTTCTCGGGCCTCGGCGTCGAGATCGTCACGTCAGGCCGGCCCGGGGAGTCCAGTTCGGGCGGCGTCTTGGGCCCGTCCGGCGCCTTCGGCATCTTCGGCATCTTCGGAACCTTCGGCACCGGAGGCACGTCCGCCGGGAGGCCCACAGGCGGGGGCGCGATCCGCACCCGGGACGGCCGGTCGGCGTTGCCCGCCGTCACCAGCGCGGTGAGCGCGGGAAGGCGGGCCAGGCGGGACGCGCGCGGAACCCGGACGTCAACGCGCAGCCGCCGTGACCGCTCGACGTCCCCCAGCACGCATCGCAGCCGCTGCCCCGCCGCCGCGCACTGCGACGGATGCCGCCCCCACGACAACGGTCTGGGCGCGGACAGGCTCAGCCACACGTTCCGGGCCCTGCCCCCGTGGGCGCGCACCGTGAACGCGTAGGTGTGGACGCGTTCGCGGGCGAGCGTGCGGGCGCCGACCAATGTCGCCGAGGCGGTCAGCCGCACATCGCCGGCGTCCGCATGCGGGCCGGTGAGCAGAACCGGGGGGACGGCCAGCGCTCCCCCGAGCATCGCGACGCCCCACCGCCTGCTCGGCAGCCGGACCGGCCACCGGCCACGAAGCCGGGTTCGCAACCACGTGCGAAGCCGGGCCCTCCGCCGGGCCCGGGCGCGTCCGAACACGACACGTTCCCCGGTAGGCACCCGCTCCCCCTCGTCTGCGGCCTCCTCCGCCCGGGGGGACGGCGCCGGTCGGCGCCGGGCTCAGAAGATTATTTCCAGTGGATCACTCTGCGTAACATACGCCGTCTCTTTCGCGCACCGAAATCGACTCTCCGTAGAATCGGACGGTCGCGAGAAAGGAGCCGCCGGTGGCGCAGGCCGGGAACGCCCAGGCGGGCGGTGCCCAGGCCGTCCGCTCCCTGGAGCGCGCCTTCGAGCTGCTGGAGCACCTGGCCGACGCGGGCGGCGAGATGGCGCTGTCGGAGCTGACCGAGGTGTCCGGGCTGCCGATGCCGACGATCTACCGGCTGATGCGGACGCTGGTCAACCGCGGGTACGTCCGGCAGGAGCCGTCCAAGCGGTACGCCCTGGGCCCGCGCCTGATCCGGCTCGGCGAGGGCGCCAGCCGCCTGCTGGGCACGTGGGCGCGGCCGGCGCTGGCCCGGCTGGTGGACGAGGTCGGCGAGACCGCCAACATGGCCGTCCTGGAGGGCGACGAGGTCGTCTACGTGGCGCAGGCACCGTCCCGGCACTCCATGCGCATGTTCACCGAGGTGGGACGACGCGTCCAGCCGCACTGCACGGGCGTGGGCAAGGCGCTGCTGTCGCTGCTGCCCGAGCCGACCGTGCGCGGCATCCTCGCGCGCACCGGCATGGCGGCCCAGACGCCGCGCACCATCACCGACGCCGACGCGCTGGTGGCGGAGCTGGCGCGCGTCCGCGAACGCGGCTACGCGGTGGACGACGAGGAGCAGGAGGTCGGCGTGCGCTGCGTGGCCGTGCCGCTGCCCGGTGCGCCCACGCTGACGGCGATCTCGGTGTCGGGGCCGTCCGTGCGGCTGACCGCCGAGGCCGTCACCGACATCGTGCCGGTGATGCGCGCCGCGGCCGAACGCTTCACCCGCGATCTCGGCCCGTCCTGAGCCCCGGTCCGTGCGGGCCGCTAGTCGATGACGTCGCCGACGACGACCGTCGGGCGTCCGCCGCGTTCCCAGTTCACGTAGTCGCCCGCCGCCTTGACCAGCACGGCCGCCAGCCACAGCGCGACGCCCGTGTCGTCGGCGAGCCCGACGACGGGCACCAGGATCTCGGGGACGGCGTCGATCGGGGACAGGATGTAGACCAGCCCCACCGCCAGCAGGCCCAGGGTGCGGTACGGCAGGCCCTTGTACTCGCCGCGCAGGACGGCCTTGAGCATGCGCGGCACCGCGCGGATCCGCGTCAGGAGCCCGGGGGTGTCGGGGCCGAGCGTCTGGCTGTAGATGTGCCATGCCTGGCCCGCGGCCGCCGCTCTGCGTTTGCTGTTCACAGGCTCTCCCTCGTCCGCCTCTCGTCTGGCCGGTGTCCGGGCGCGGCCGGCCGGACCCACCTGCCGCCCTCCACTGTTGGACGCCCGATTCGCCAGACTTGTTCCCCCGGGCCGAGTTTCGTCCCCCCACAACGGGGACGCGACGCATGTCCCCGCCCCCGACACCCGCACTCCTGCCCTGGTGGAGCCGCTTGGGTTACCCGAAGTGAGGAATGCGTCACTAGGTCGTACGAGCTACGGGGATTCGGCCGCATTAATCGCCGTCCGCTGGAAACATGATGTTGGGGAACCGTCTGGGTTGTGGGAGGGGCGCCGGCTCCCAACGCTCCGGCTCCCGGCGTTCCCGGCACGGCCGGGCCCACACGCCCGGCACAGTCGACACCCCCAGGAGCTGACACGAGCAGATGAGCGGCGACCGACCGTACCGCCCCGACGTCGGCCGGCCCATCTCCGGCACCGCCGACGGCATCGGTTACCTGGCCCTGCCGCCGACCGCGGTGGACGCCCGCCCGGCGGGCCCCACCCGGCTGATCGTGGCCTGGCCGGGCTTCGACCCGCCCCGCACGGCGCCCGCGCTGGCCGCCGCACTGCCGCTGACCGGGGTGCCGACCTGGCGCGTCTACCTCGAACTGCCCGCCGTGGACGGCCGTCCGGCCAGTGGCCTCGACTCGGGCGCGCTGCTGACCTCCGAGGGCGTCGAGGCGTACGGGGCCGCGGTCGAGCAGGCCGTCGAGCGGCTGCCCGCCGTGCTGGCCGACCTGCGGCGCGACCTCGGCCTCGGGGACGGCCCGATCGGCCTGGCCGGGTTCTCGGCGGGCGGCGCCGTCGCGCTGCTGACGCTGGCGCGCGGCGTGGTGCCGGTCACCGCCGCCGCGCTGGTCGCGCCCGTGGTGGCGCCCGCGCACGCCGCCCGCTCCCTGGAGAAGCGCTCGGCCCGCGAACGCGACTGGAACGAGCGGGCCACCGCGCTGGCCGAACGGCTCGACCTCGGCGCCCGCGCCGGCGACATCGCCGCCCGGGACGCGGCCCTGCTGCTCGTCGGCGGCACCAAGGACCGCCTCGTCCCGCCCGGCGAGATCACCGCGCTGCGCGACCTGCTGCTGCGGCGCGGCGCGCCGGCGGTGGAGTCGGCCACGTTCCGGATGGGGCACGCGCTGGCGGCCGAGCCCGGCACCGACGCGCGCCCGCCCACCACCGAGGCCGTGCGGGTCGACGGGGTGGTCACCGACTGGTTCCGCGACCGGCTCGCCGAGGTGAGCCCGGATCTCGGCTCCGGCCAGGTCACCGCCGACGGCCGGATCAGCGCCGACCATGCCGGCGCGGGGGCCTCGACGTCGCAGACGCTCCCGGACGTCGCGGCGGCCTCAGGGGGCGCCGGGGCCGCCCCGCCCGCGGCCGCCCGGCCCCAGGACGGCACGGCGGACGACGGGCCCGCGCAGGGGCCGGCTCCGGTGCGTTTCGAGGGGTCGAGGGTCTAGGCCGCGAGCGGGGGCGGCGAGGGGGTACCGGCTGACCGGCGGGTGACGTTCAGGGGCGTCGGGCGACGCTCAGGCGTCCAAAGGGGGCGACGCTCAGGCGTCGAAGGGGGCGACGCTCGGGCGTTCAGGGCGTGAGGCGGGCCGTCAGGCGCGGGCCAGCACCTGGTAGCGGACCGGGATCACCCCGGAGCCGGTGCCGCCGACCTTGGCCATCGCCGCCCGGGACAGGTCCAGGCACCGGCCGCCCACGAACGGACCGCGGTCGTTGATGCGCACGGTCACCGAACGGCCGTTGTTCTTGTTGATCACACGGACCTTGGTGCCCATCGGCAGGCTCCGGTGCGCGGCGGTCAACTCGTCCGGGTCGAACCGCTCGCCGCTGGCGGTCGTCTGCCCCTGCCAGTAGTAGGACGCCTCGCAGGAACCGGTGCGCACGACCCTGGACTTGCGCTTCTTCTTTTTCTTCGCCTGGGCCTTGAGCGCGTCCTGGGCGCCCGAGGACCCGGACTCTTCCGGCGCCTTGGTGGGCGCGGGCGTCTCGGTGGGCTGCGACGGCTCGGCGGACGCCGACGCACTGGGGGACGCGGAGGGGTCGGGCGAGCGCCTCCCGCCGCGGCTGGCCCGGTCGGGGGCGGTGCGCGGCTGGTCCGCCTGCGGCGCCGTGTCGAGCGCGGCGCGCGTGGCCCCTGGGCCGCGGCCGGCCGAGGCCAGCGCCCAGGCGCCCGCCGCGAGAACGGCGGCGGCGACGCCGGAGATGATGACGAGGTTCCTGAAGTGGCGTTTGAGGCGATGCTCGCCAGACCTACCCACGGAGAGTCCTTCGGTCGGGAACAGGACCCCGGACGCCCGGCGGGCCTCTGGCACCGCCGTTCGGCGCGGCGGGCAGGCCGCGCGGACATCGTCACGTCACGGAATCCCCCGCCGCGCACGGTCGGCCCGTCCCGGGGTGAACGACCCCGCGGGCACGTGCCGCGGGCCATCGGCGAGCCCCGGCTGACCGTGCGCCTGTTATCAGCGCCACCGCATCATCGCGGAAATTCGGCGTCCGGCAGGTGCGGCGCCGAACTCGCGCATCACGGATCCCGGCGGACGCCGCACACAAGTCCATGACCGTACGTTGAAATTCGCGGGAATCAACCGGTGGGCCGTCGTTTGTGGGGTTTGTCACGGTGACTTTTTGCCCGCTGAAGTCGATCACATACGCACCGTGATCGAATTTCAAGATCGCCTTTGCTGACCATTGGATGTCGATCTCGTGGGGATAACTGGCGGTCAGCCGGAATGTTCACAAACAGCGAACGGGGCGCCGCGCGGATCGCGCGACGCCCCGTTGTGACGGGATCGGTTCAGCGGGTGCCGTCTGCCCCATTCGTGCCGGACAGGCCACGCCCTCCCGGCATCTAGCTCAGCGACAGCGGCTGCACGGCGGACGCGCTCTTCTTGGCGTGCGCCTCGCCCTGGCCGGACGCCGGGCGGCCGGCATTCTGCTTGCCGACGCCGGTCGGCGCCTGCGGCGCCTGCGGCGCCATCTCCGAAGCGTCCTTGTCGGCGTCCGACTTCCGCTTGTTGTTCCCGAGCTTGTTCAGCACACCGCCCAGCAGCTGGCGCAGCGCGCCGCCGACACCCGCCTCCGACGGGGCTTCCTCGGCCGGCGCCCGGCGCGCCTGCGACCGGCCGACCGCGCCCTGCGCGGTGCCGGCCTTCCGGGCCGACTTCCCAGGCGACCGCGACAGGCGGCCGTTGACGGGCGCGGCGTCCGTGGGCAGCGCGGTGCCCGAGGCCAGCCTGAACCACGGGTCGGCCTTGCCGCGAGACGACGTGACGTGCTTCTTGTTGTCGCATCCGCGCTGGACCTTGGAGTCCTTGGCGCCGTCGTTGGACGTCTCCTCGGAATTGCCCGTCTTGCAGTCGCTCTTGATTTCGACGAACTGCTCTTGGCTGTTGTCCAAGTCGCCGGGCCACGGCGCCTTCACCGCGTCGCGGGCTCCCAGCGCGCGACGGGCCCTGAACTGCAGGTCCGTGTGCCCGTCACCCTTGACGGACCCGGCCTTCCCGCGCACGCCCAGCATGCCGTCGACCGCCGCGGTGGGCCTCTTGGCGACCTTCCCGACGGTGGGCACGAGCGGCGCGGGGGCGATCGTGTCGACGCTGTGACGGACGGCACCACCGGCCGGCCCCTGGTCGGCCAGCACCCCCGGTGCGGCGGCGACGGTCACGGCGGTGGCCACGGGGGCCAGTACCGCGCCCCTGAGCAGGCTCCTGACGGATCGATTCATTCATCCCCCCGGCGTTGGTCGTTTCGACCTTTGCGCGTGTGCACGCCGCCGAACCGGTTCTTGTCACCGGACGCGGTTTTCCGGCACACCGACGTGCGAGGACGTTAGTACGTCCCCGGCGGCCGCAGGGCGAACCACCGGATCAATTGGCCAACGCAGAAGAACATTTAGCGAATCGACATACGCCATTTCGCGCCCCGTACGCGATCTTGACCGTCCGGCGAGAGAATCGTCCCGGCCGGTCATATCGGCCCGGCCGGGACGAATTGCGACCGGAAACGCAACCGCCCGGGTGGTGCGTCGACCCGGGCGGCCGGACCGGTTCCGCGCCGGCCGGCTCCGGGGGCGGGACCGGTTCGAAACGGGAGGTCAGGACTCCTGGCCGAGGGCGATGGCCGCGTCGACCTCCTGCCTGCGGACGGCCAGCTCCTGCTCGTAACGCTCCCGGTCGACGGCGTCGGCGATCTCCTCGTCCTGGCGCATCAGCGCGTCCAGGTCGGCCTTGGCGTTGTCCAGGACGCCCATGTCGGCATAGGCGGACCGCACCTTCTCCCCCCACAGCCCGATGTCCTTCACGCACGGGACGATCCGGCTGAACAGCAGGGACTGGTAGAGCGTGTACATCTCGGAGTTCTCGACGTACTCCATGCACTCGTCCACGGGCAGGCCGAGATTCTCGACCACCTCGCGGCCCTTGAAGCGGTCGCGCATGAGATAGCAGCCCTCGACGACGAACTCCTCGCGTTCCGCCCGTTCCTTCTCGGTGAGCTCGGCGTAGTAGTCCTTGAGCGCCAGGCGGCCGAACGCCACGTGCCGGGCCTCGTCCTGCATGACGTACGCCAGCAGCTGCTTGACCAGCGGGTTGGTCGACATGTCCCGGTACACGCCGAACGCGGCCAGGGCCAGCCCCTCGATGAGCACCTGCATGCCGAGGTAGGGCAGGTCCCAGCGGCTGTCCTCCAGCGACTCGGCGAGCAGCCTGGCCAGATCCTGGTTGATCGGGTAGTACATGCCGATCTTCTCGTGCAGGAACCGGGTGTAGAGCTCGACGTGGCGCGCCTCGTCCATGGTCTGGGTGGCGGCGTAGAACTTGGAGTCCAGGTCGGGCACGGTCTGCACGATGCGGGCCGAGACGTTCAGTGCGCCCTGCTCGCCGTGCAGGAACTGGCTGAACAGCCAGGAGCCCTGGTGGCGGCCGTACTCCTGGCGTTCCTTCTCGGTCATCCGGTCCCAGATGCGGGAGCCGAACAACGGGTTGAACTGCTCGGGCAGGCCGATCACGTTGTTCGGGTCCACCTCCAGGTCCCAGTCGATGCGCTTCTGCGCGTCCCACTGCTTGTCCTTGCCCTTCTGGTACAGGCTCAGCAGCCGGTCGCGGCCGTCGTCGTACTCCCAGGTGAAGCGGGTGTCACCGGACATCGGGACGTTCCACGTCTCCTGGGGGACGGGGCTGGTGTAGAAGTCGAACGAAGTCACCGGGGTGCCTCCTCGGGGCGCCGACGCCGCTGTCGCGACGCGAGGGGTTGTGCCGCGGGGCCGTCCCGCGGGCTTTGTACCGCCCACGTGCTTTACATCTCTTCGTAACATGTAAAGCCCTGCGGAGGCCATACCCCCGTGGCCGTACGGGCCGCGCCGCGGGCGCCCCGGGCATACGATCGAAGGCGTGCTTCGCCAGGTCGTCGCCCCGCTGCTCGGCATGGCGCTGACGCTGACCGCCTGCTCGGTGAACGGGTCGCGCGGCTCGTCGGCCGAACGCCGGCCGACGAGCACGGGCGGGGCCGCCACGGCGGCCGCCCCGAGCGAGGGGTGCACGCGGACGCCCGCGGTCTCCAGCGGCCAGTACCGCTTCGGCGGACGCCCGTACCTGCTGACGCTGCCGCGCTCCCACGGCCGCACGCCCCTCCCGCTCGTCCTCGACCTGCACGGGCTGCGCTCCAACGGCTTCCAGGAGGCCGTCTACAGCCGGGTCGCGAGCCTGGGCGCGGCGCGCGGGTTCGCCGTCGTCGAGCCGAACGGCGCGACCCGGCCCCGGGGCTGGAGGCTGCCCGGCATGGCCGGCGGCACGGTGGACATCCGCTACGTCCGCGACCTGCTCGACCACCTGGAGGGCACGCTCTGCGTGGACACGCGGCGCGAGTTCGCCACCGGGTTCTCCAACGGCGGGGGCATGTCGGCCGCGCTGGTGTGCGGGCTCGGCGGACGGCTGGCGGCCGTGGCGCCGGTGGCGGGCCTGAACCTGACGCGTCCGTGCGCCGGCCCCCGGCCCACCACGATGCTCGTCTTCCACGGCACGGCCGACCCGATCATCCCGTACGGCGGCGGCGCCCCGTACAACGGCAACGAGGCCCGCGTCCCGGACTGGATGCACCCGGCGGGCGGCGGTCCGCTCGTCCTGCCGTCCGTGCGCGGCCAGGTCGAACGCTGGGCGCGGCTGTTCGGCTGCGGACGCACCTCCCGGCGGCAGGCGGCCACGGGCGTCACCCTGGTCAGCCGCTCCGGATGCCGGGACGGCGCCCGGGTGGACTTCTACACCGTCGCCGGCGGCGGCCACAGCTGGCCGGGCTCCCCCGCGCTCGGCGCCGGTCCCAGCACCACGCGGATCGACGCGACCCGCATCATGCTGGACGTCTTCGCCGCGACGAAGGCCCGGCAGGTCAGCGCGACTGGAGAGCGTCCAGCGCCACGGCCTGGGCGATGACCAGACGCCGGTCCAGGGCCGGGTCGGCGATGTCGATGACGTAGCGGTCGCGCAGCGCGAACTTCTTCTCCACCGAGAACGCCGGACGCCCGTCGACGGCGAAGTCGAAGTGGTACGGCCAGGCGAACGGCACGTTGCTGACGAACGGGAGGAACTCCCAGACGCGGCGCAGCACCGCCACGGCCTGGTTGCGCTCGGTGCCGGTGGCGGTGCCGACGCCCGGCTGCTCCAGGTGCCAGGTCGACGACAGCAGCGACCTGCGGAAGTCCTTGCGGAACACGCCGATCGGCCCGCCGTGCTCGTCGGCCACGTCGTACGCGCCGCCCAGGTCGATCACCTTGCGGGCCTTGAACGACACGAACGGCCGCGTCTTGGAGTCGTCGGTGTAGAGGGTGACCTGCTCTTTGAAGGCCATGCGCTTCTGCTGCGCGAACGCGACCAGCTCGCCTTCGGAGCCGTCGGCCGCCGCCAAGCGGACCTCGTACTGGTTCACCATCAGGCGCACCCGCTGGCGTACGAGGAAACGGGTCTGTGCCTGGAGTTCGTCGACGTCCACCGTTGTCGTCCTCGGGCCGTGGGAAGGGGATGGGCGGAGTGTCCCACAGATCCCGGATCAGCGGTCGCTGATGTGGTGGGCGAGGTAGGCGTGGATCAGCCGCTCGGCCTCGGCGACGATGTCGGGGTCGCCGTCGGGGTCGCGGCGGAAGGCCATCTTGAGCACCGCGTCGCCCGCCTCCACCGAGATGGCCAGCGCGCGGGCCAGCTCCGGGCTGTCGGCGACGCCGAACCGCTCCACGATCATGACGCGCAGCCGGTCGGCCACCACCGAGTTGTTGTCGGCGGCGGCGTCCAGCAGGTTGACGTCGGCGACGTCGCCGAAGCGCAGCACCCGGAAGCCGGGCACGGTGCGGTGCATGTCCACGAAGATCTCGATGATGGCGCCGACCGTGTCGGACCAGTGGTCGAAGTCGGCGTCGGCCAGCCGCCGGGAGATCCGCTCGCCGAACCGGTCCAGGTTGCGCAGGGCCAGCGCCTGCGCCACGGCCCGCTTGTCGGGGAAGAACTGGTACACCGAGCCGATCGCCACCTCGGCGCGCTGGGCGATGCGCGTGGTGGTCAGTCCGTCGTAACCGTCCTCGTCCAGGATCTCGGCGCAGGCGTCCAGCATGCGCTGTACGCGCTCGGCGCTGCGGCGTTGGGCGGGACGGCGGCGCAACGGCGTTCGAAGCTCGGTCACCAGACCATTGTCACCTCTGCGGGCGGGTGCGGCACCGCCGTGCGGTCCCGCCCGGCACCACCGGTCACCGGCCGTTTCCGCCGGGCGGGCGGGCGGTCGGGTGTCTGGTGGGCGGCGCTTCCACCCCCTAGGATCCGAACAAAATTCACGTTTGGAGGGGTGGCGATGGGGCTTCCGCACGGGTTCCAGTGGGGCGTGGCGACCTCCGCGTACCAGATCGAGGGCGCCGTCGGCGAGGACGGCCGCGGCCCGTCGACCTGGGACGCGTTCTGCCGCGAGCCCGGCCGGGTGCGCGACGGCCACACCGGCGACGTCGCCTGCGACCACTACCGCCGCTGGCCCGAGGACGTGCGGCTGCTCGCCGGCCTCGGCGTGGACGCCTACCGGTTCTCGATCGCGTGGCCGCGCGTCCAGCCCACCGGACGCGGCCCCGCCAACCCCGCCGGCCTGGACTTCTACGACCGTCTCGTGGACGCCCTGCTCGACCGCGGCATCGCCCCCGCCGCGACCCTCTACCACTGGGACCTCCCCCAGCCGCTGGAGAACGACGGCGGCTGGATGAACCGCGACACCGCCTACCGCTTCGCCGAGTACGCCTACCTGGCCGCCGAACGCCTCGCCGACCGGGTCACGATGTGGATCACGCTGAACGAGCCCGTCGTCGTCACCGCGTACGGCTACGCGTTCGGCCTGTACGCGCCCGGCCGGACGCTCGGCCTGGCCGCCCTGCCCACCGCGCACCACCAGCTGCTCGGCCACGGGCTGGCGGTGACCGCGCTGCGCGGACGCGGCGCCCGCGCGGTCGGCGTCACCAACCACTACTCGCCCGCGCGGCCCGCCGACCCGTCCGCCCCCGGCGACCGGGACGCCGCCGACGCCTTCGACGCGCTGATGAACCGCCTGTTCACCGACCCCGTCCTGCTCGGCCGCCTCCCCGACCTGGCCGTCCAGCCCGACGACCTGGCCGCGCACGTCCGGGACCAGGACCTGCCCGTCATCTCCGCGCCGATCGACTTCCTGGGCGTCAACTACTACCAGCCGACCTGGCTGCGCGCCCCCGCCCCCGGTGCGCCGCTGCCGTTCGACATGGATGCGGCCCCCGAGGGGCATCCGGTCACCGGCATGGGGTGGCCGGTCGTCCCGGACGGCCTGTTGTCCCTGCTGCGCGCGCTCAAGGAACGCTACGGGCCCGCGCTGCCGCCGCTGTACGTCACCGAGAACGGCTGCTCGTTCCCCGACGAACCCGGCCCGGACGGCCGCGTGGACGACGACGCCCGCATCGAGTACCTGGACGCGCACATCGCCGCCGTGCGCACCGCGATCGACGAAGGCGTGGACGTCCGCGGCTACTTCGTCTGGTCGCTGCTCGACAACTTCGAATGGGCGGAGGGCTACCACCCGCGCTTCGGCCTCGTCCACGTCGACTACCCGACGCAGCGCCGCACGCCGAAGAAGTCCTACGCCTGGTACCGCGACCTGATCGCCGCCGCCCGCACCGCCTGACCGACGCCGGGTCGGCGGGTACCCGTCAGTCCAGGGACGTGTCGCCCATCGACTCCAGCAGGCTGCGCAACGCGTTGACCAGGTTCTCGCGTTCGTCGTCGTCCAGCACGGCCAGCAGGCGCTCGCCCTGCTCGATGGCGTGCGGGAACACCTCGTCCAGCACCTCGTGGCCGCGCCGGGTGAGCCGGATGCGCACCGACCGGCGGTCGCCGCTGCCGGGCACCCGTTCGACCAGCCCCTTGGCCTCCATCCGGTCGATGCGGTTGGTGATCGCGCCGGAGGTCACCATGGCCGCGCGCAGCAGCGCGCCGGGCGTCAGCTCGTAGGGCGGGCCGGAGCGGCGCAGCGTGGTGAGGACGTCCAGCTCCCAGTTCTCCATGCCGAACGGCGCGAGGAACTCCTTCTGCCAGCGGTCCAGGAGCCGGGCGAGCCGGCCGCCGTTAGATCTCTCAATGTTGAGATTATCAACGTGAGGAGTTCTCGATGTCCCTGGTCTACCCGCCGCCCCGCTACACCGGCGACTCCGGCGAGGTCAGCGCGACGTACCGGCCGGCGACCACGCCGCCCGACCACGTCTCCACACCCGTCATCTCCAGCGGGCCGACCGTCGGGCAGGGGGTCGAGTACCACTACCTGGCCACCACGGGATCGACGGACGGCGACTTCGGCCTGTACCGCATCGACATGGGGCCCGCGCCCACCGGCCCGACCACCCACTTCCACCGGGGCATCTCGGAGTCGTTCTTCACCCTGTCCGGCACGACGGCTGAGCGGCCGTCCCCGGCCAGGACGACCGCTTTAGGGACGACCGCTCAGGGGCGGGCGGACAGGCCGGTGCAGCCGCGCAGGCCGTTGTAGCGCTTGAGCTCCGCCGTCGCCGCCGCGCCCGTCATCAGGCGCGGCAGCCCGGCGGAGATGCGGGCGGGCTTCCACTTCGCCGCGGTGATCTTGCCGTTCTCGGCCCGCAGGACCAGCACCCCCGAGTTGGCGGTCTGGCCGTTGGCGGACGAGAACACGAAGTTGCCCAGCCCGTAGTGGACGTACTTGCCCTCCATGAAGCCGCCCCCCAGCGGGATGTGCGCGTGCCCGCCGACGATCACGTCGGCGCCCGCGTCGATGAGCTGCTTGGCCAGTTCCTTCTGCCGGGGCAGCGGGCACGGCTGCAGCTCGGCGCCCCAGTGCAGGTGGACGATGACCAGGTCGGCGCCCTTGCGGGCCTCGCGGACCGCGCGCACCATGCGCGGCACGTTCTTCGCCGACGCCAGGCCCCCCTTGGCGTCGGTGGCCGTCCACTGCGGGATGAGGTGGTCGTCCAGCACCTGGGTGGCGCCGACGATCGCCAGCCGGTTGCCCTTCACGGTGACCCGGTGCGCCCGGTACGCCTCGTCGGCGTTGCGTCCGATGCCCACGGTGGGGAACTTCGTGCGGCGGATCGCCTGGAGGGAGTCGCGCAGGCCCGGCTCCATGAAGTCCATGCCGTGGTTGTTGGCCATGGAGGTGACGTCCACGCCCGCGGCCTTCAACGCGGTGAACGCCGACGCGGGGGCGCGGAAGGTGAACTCCTTGCCCGGCGCGGGCGTACCCCCCGTCGTGATGGCCGTCTCCAGGTTCACCATCGCCAGGTCAGCGGCGCGCAGCGTCCTGGCGATGGGGCCGAGCGCGGTGGACGGCTGCGCCAGCCGCGCGCGCAGGTTGCCCTCGAAATGCACGTCCCCGCCGAACGCCAGGATGATCGGCTGCTTGGCCGGGGCGGCGGTGGACGGCGGCGCCGCCGTGCGGGACGCCGAGGGCCGGGCGGCCGTCTTCCCTTCGGCCTCGGCCTTGCCGGAGCCGCTGCTGCACGCCGTCAGGGCCAGCGCTCCCGCCACAGCCGTCGCAAGCGCCCCGTATTTCCGTCTGATCACTGAACTCCCCCACCGCTCGCCGGCACCAAGCATGCCATGGGTTCGCCATGTGGCCCGGCGGGCGGTGTGGCCATGTGCGGCTACCGGAGAATGTCGGTGAACGCGCCCTCGTTGTCGCTGCCGGCGCTGCCCGCGCCCCGGTTGAGGTTGAACGTACGGTCGACCTCCAGAATGCTGTCGTTTCCGCTGTCGGCGCCGGTGTTGTTGAAGACGACGACGCTCGGCGCGCAGTTGCAGATCAGGTCGGCCGCCGCGGCCGGGGCCGCGACGAGGGCGACGGCGCCCAGCAGCACCGCGCCGACCAGAGCCTTGCCGATGACGTGCATGGGTTCTCCTGTTTCGAGGTGAGGCGACACCCGGCCCGCCCGGTGGGTCGGGGCGGGGCGGGCCGGGGTCGCGGGGAAGGGCGGGCGCGTGGGTTCAGGCGGACGCGCCCGCCGGGGCCGAACGGACCAGCCTCTGGGCCAGCCGAGGGGCTGAGGCGACGTGGGGCGGGCTGAATCGGGGACTGTGCCGGAGAGCGGCCGGGCCGGGGCAGCCGGGCTCGCGGCAGCGCGTTCCCAGCGACCCGGTTTGGCGAGCGCGGCGCGGAGAGGGGCGGCGAACATCGTCCGGGGCGGCCGCACCGACGTGGCGCGGAGCGGCCGTATGAACACCGCGCGGAGGGGGCGGGGGGACTTGGGGTTGGTTGGGTCGGTGGTTGTGGTGGGGAGCGGGCGGGGGGTGGCGGCGGGGCGTTGCCGGTGGGTTGGTTTGGTGAGGGCGCTGCGGAGGGGGGCGGTCAGCGCGGCGCGGAGGGGGCGGGGGGTGGCGGCGCGGGTCCTGACCGCCAGGCGGCGCAGTGGCCCGCGTCGGGTGGGTGGTTGTGCGGGGGGCACGGGTGAACTCTGCTTGGTCACATCGCCGACCCTGCGGTCTGCCTGCGCGGCCGGGAGTCCCGGGGACGGTGGCGGCTGATGTTCTTCTCGAGCAGGGCGAGGGCCTCCTGGACGCCGACGGCGCCGGAGCCCTCGGCGACCTCGGGCAGCCGTCCCTCGTTGAGTTTGAGCTCCAGCAGCGCCTCGTCCATCGCGCGCTGGGCGGTGAACAGGCACGGCGTGCTGTAGATGGCCGCGTCGACGCCGAGGTCGGCCAGCTCGGGCAGGGACAGGCGCGGGGAGCGACCGCCGGCGATCTGGTTGAACAGCAGCGGCTTGTCGCCGATGACCGCGCGGACCTTGTTGATCCAGTCGACGCTGCGCACGCCGTCGACCAGGATGACGTCGGCGTCGGTCTCGGCCAGCGCCCGGGCGCGGCGCAGGATCTCCTCCTCGGTGGTGGCGTCGGTGCGGGCCACCACGACCAGGTCACGGCGGGTCCGCAGCACCAGCTCCAGCTTCTCCAGGTACTCCTCCAGCGGCAGGATGCGCTTGCCGTCGACGTGGCCGCAGCGGCGCGGCCGGGCCTGGTCCTCCAGGATCACGCCGGACGCGTCGGCCATCTCCAGTTGTTCGACGACGTGGCAGGCGACCTCGGGGTCGACGTAGCCGTCGTCGATGTCGACGAGCAGGTGGTGCTCGGGGAAGGCCAGGCGCAGCCGCTGGACGAAGGCGACCATGTCGGGCCAGGCGATGAACCCGATGTCGGGCAGCCCGTAGTGGGAGGCCGCGAACCCGAATCCGGAGACGAACATCCCGTCGTAGTGCTTGGCGGCGACGGACGCGGAGAACATGTCGAACACCCCGATCAGCGGGGTGGTGCCCTCCCCCCTGACGTCGCGCCGCAGTGCGGTCCCGTAGCTCATGGTCATGTGCCGCGACTCCTCCCTCCGGGCGTCTGCGCCCGATCGAGAACCCTTGGCGGTGCCACCCGACCGTCCGGCGGTCGGCTGCATCAGCATGTCGCCACATGAATAGTCACTCACACAAATTCAGTGCCGACCAGTTACCGAAGCGATACAGAGAGTAAAGAAACGTTTACAAGCTGTGGCGGTCCCTCGCCCTTCCCTGTAACTGAAGAGTCAAGGGATGATTGTCGGTTTACGGCCTCCATCTCGGACACGGCAGGCGCCCACAAGCCCGTCGCCTCAGGAGCTCCGACGACATCCGATCACAGCCCGGCCCCCGCCCGTCACCGGGCAGCCATCCCGCCGACGAGGCCGTCAGTCAAGCCGTCGGCGATCGCATCGACCACTCTCCGTGATCAGTCGCGCCAGGGATGCCCGATTATGCAGGGCCGCGTGGCTGCGGGCGACATGGCGGCCCCAGGAGAAGGAGTCAGGGCACGGCAGGCCGCTGATCCACAAACCTGGGTAACTCAAAGACTTGAATCATTCAGGTTTATCCGGATATGTTGGACGCATGACCGACCCCGAGACCCCGACCACCGCGGCGGAGCTGCGGCGGGCCGGCCTGCGGGTGACGGCCGCCAGGGTCGCGATCCTGGAAACCGTCCGGACCGGTGACCACCTCGGTGTCGAGGCCGTCGCCGGGGGCGTGCGCGAGCGCGTCGGGCACGTCTCCCTGCAGGCGGTGTACGAGGCCCTGCACGCGCTGACCGCGGCGGGCCTGGTCCGCCGGATCGAACCGGCCGGCAGCCCGGCCCGGTTCGAGGGACGGGTGGGCGACAACCACCACCACCTGGTCTGCCGCCGGTGCGGGGTGGTCAGCGACGTCGACTGCGTCGTGGGACACGCCCCGTGCCTGCAGCCGTCCGACGCCGCCGGATACGTGGTCGACGAGGCGGACGTCACTTTCTGGGGGTTGTGCCCGGACTGCCGTGACAGGCCCGTGGACGACCCGGCCGACACCGCCGCGGCGATGTCACCGGGTTCGCCGTCCACCGCCCGCGGATCCGAATAACGAACGGAGCATGGAGGAACCGCGTTCATGACCGACAGGCCCATCACCACGACCGATGCCGGCATCCCGGCGCCGAGCGACGAGCACTCGCAGTCCGTCGGGCCCAACGGCCCGCTGCTGCTGCAGGACCACTACCTGATCCAGAAGATGGCGCACTTCAACCGCGAGCGCGTGCCCGAGCGGGTCGTGCACGCCAAGGGCGGCGGTGCGTACGGGGTCCTGGAGATCACCGAGGACGTCAGCCAGTTCACCAAGGCCAAGCTGTTCCAGAAGGGCGCCCGCACCGAGTCGCTGGTGCGCTTCAGCAGCGTCGCGGGCGAGCTGGGCAGCGCGGACGCCGGACGCGACCCGCGCGGCTTCGCGATCAAGTTCTACACCGAGGACGGCAACTACGATCTCGTCGGCAACAACACCCCGGTCTTCTTCATCCGGGACCCGCAGAAGTTCTCCGACTTCATCCACTCGCAGAAGCGGCGCGCCGACAACCACCTGCGCGACCACAACATGCAGTGGGACTTCTGGACGCTGTCGCCCGAGTCGGCCCACCAGGTCACCCTGCTGATGACCGACCGCGGCACCCCGGCCAGCTGGCGGCACATGAACGGGTACGGCTCGCACACGTTCCTCTGGTACAACGCCGCCGGTGACAAGTTCTGGGTGAAGTACCACTTCAAGACCGACCAGGGCATCAAGAACCTCACCGCGGACGAGGCCGACCGCCAGCCCCACGACGTCCACATCAAGGACCTTTACGAGGCCATCAAGCGGGGCGACCACCCGTCCTGGACCGTCCAGGTGCAGGTCATGCCGTTCGAGGACGCGGCCGACTACCGGTTCAACCCGTTCGACCTGACCAAGGTCTGGCCGCACGCGGACTACCCGCCGATCACCATCGGCAGGTGGACGCTCACCCGCAACCCGGAGAACTACTTCGCCGAGATCGAGCAGGCCGCGTTCGAGCCGGCCAACTTCGTGCCCGGCATCGGCCCGTCCCCGGACAAGATGCTCCAGGGCCGGCTGTTCTCCTACCCCGACGCCCACCGCTACCGCATCGGCCCGAACTACCTGCAGCTGCCGGTGAACCGGCCGAAGAACGAGGTGCACTCGTACAACTTCGACGGCCCGATGGCGTACCGGAACCCGACGGACCCGGTGTACGCGCCGAACTCCTTCGGCGGCCCGGTCGCCGACCCCGAGCTGTGGAAGGGCGAGTCCTACGAGGTGGCGGGCGAGATCGTGCGCAGCGCCTACACCCTGCACCGCGAGGACGACGACTACGTCCAGCCGCGCGCGCTGTGGGAGAAGGTGCTGTCGGACGACGACCGCGACCACCTGGTGAGCAACGTCGTCGGCCACGCCTCGGCGCCCGAGGTCACCGGCGACATGAAGAAGCGCGTCGTGGAGTACTGGCGCAACATCCAGAAGGACCTCGGCGACCGCGTCGCCGCGGGCCTGGGCGTCAACGGCTCCTGAGAACGCCGCACTCTCCCGGCCTGAGGAAGGGGCGGTCCCGACAGGGGGATCGCCCCTCCTTCATTTTCAGGGGACGCGGGAAGGCGCATCCCGCGCCCTGCCCTGATCAGACGGAGCAAGGTCACTGCTGCCGGGGGCCAGTTCGTAGGGCGGGGTGTGGGTTTCGGCTCCGTCCAGTTCGGGTTGCGGAGCCCTGCCGGTGGTTTCCATCGGGGGCCGGGCGGGCTGCTCGGCGGGCGCGGCGCCGGTGAACGCCCTTGCGAAGGACTGCAGGGCGGCCGTCATCTCGCTGGGGACGACGAAGAACGTGCTGCCCTCGCCCTGCGCCAGCTTCGGCAGCATCTGCAGGTACTGGTAGGCCAGCAGCTTGGGGTCGGCGTCGTTCTCGTGGACGGACCGGAACACCCGCTCCACCGCGATGGCCTGGCCCTCGGCCTCCAGGATGGCCGACTGCTTGGAGCCCTCGGCCTTGAGGATCGCCGCCTGCTTCTCCCCCTCCGCGGTGAGGATCTTGGACTGCCGGACGCCCTCGGCGGTCAGGATCGTGGCGCGCCGCTCCCGTTCGGCGCGCATCTGCTTCTCCATGGCGTCCTTGATCGTCACCGGCGGGTCGATCGCCTTGATCTCCACGCGGGTGACCCGGATGCCCCACTTGCCGGAGGCGTCGTCCAGCACCCCGCGCAGCGCGGTGTTGATCCGGTCCCGGGAGGTCAGCGTCTCCTCCAGGTCCAGGGTGCCGATGACGTTGCGCAGCGTGGTGGCGGTGAGCTGCTCGATCGCCTTGATGTAGTTGACGATCTCGTAGTCGGCCGCGCGCGGGTCGGTGACCTGGAAGAACAGCACGGTGTCGATGTGCACCACCACGTTGTCCTCGGTGATCACCGGCTGCGCCTTGAACGAGACCACCTGCTCGCGCAGGTCGATCAGGGGCTTGACCCGGTCCACGAACGGGACGACGAAGCTGATCCCCGGCTCCAGCGTGCGGTGGTAGCGGCCGAGCCGCTCCACGTTGCGCGCCCTGGCCTGCGGAATGATCCACACCGACCGCATCACCGTGATGCCCAGCACCAGCACCCCGGCGATCACGACCGCCAGGAGCGCCAGGGCGATGTCGGTCATGATGCCTCCTTCCGGCCCGGCCCTCCGCTCCCCTCGTCAGCCGAGGCCGCCTCCCCGGCCGGCCCACGCCCACCCGGGCCACGCTCGCCCGGCGCCGCCCCGGGCGGGGCGTCTTTCCCGTGCTCGGCGGGCGTTCGCCTGGGCGGGTCCTGGCCGGGGGAAGGGTGGGTGGGCGGCGTGGTCGTCGTGGGGTAGAGGAGGGCCGTGGCGCCCTCGATGGCCAGGACGTCGGCGGTGGTGTCGGCGGGGATGACCGTGGCCGGGTCGTAGGGGCGGGCCGACCACTCCTCGCCGCCGATGCGCACCCGGCCGCCCGCGCGGCTGACCTCGGTGAGCGTGTACGCCTCGCGGCCGACCAGGGCGGCGGTGCCGGAGCGCAGCGGGGGCGGCTGGCGGATGTGCCGGTGCGCCACCGGGCGGACGACCACCAGCCCGGCGACCGAGGTGACGGCGAACACCGCGACCTGGGCGCCGGCCGGCAGCCCGAGCGCGCCGGTCAGGCCCGCGACCAGGGCGGCGACGGCCAGCAGGCCGAGCGCCAGCGTGAGCGTGAGCAGTTCGGCGATCCCGAGCAGGGCGGCGGCCAGCAGCCAGATGACCCACGCCTCCATCGCAACCACCTTGTTGCGTCCAATGTCCTATTTGTCACCGTAACTCCGATTGGCGGCCCAGGACCATGGTGCGGCGCGGGCGCCCGCTTGTCCGGCGCGCCCGGAACGGGGGTTTAGGTCCCACTACCGCCAGGTAGGTAAGAGTGACCGTGGGACGCGGCAGATCGCGGACGGCCGGGGAGCGGACGGCTTCTCCCCGGGTGGCCGCGGGTGATCGGGGGGACTACTGTCGCAGACGGGCGAGCCGTGAGGCCGCCAGGCCGATTCGGGACCGCGTACCCGAGGAGGGACATGAACCGACGGGCGAGCAACATCTTCCGGCGCGGCCCCCGGCCGTCGGTCCGGTCGCACCCCGTGGAGATGGTGGAGGGGCTGGAGCACGCCAGCGCCCTGGACCGTGTCATCCGCGGCGTGTCCGCCGTGGTGCGGCGGACACTGCGTCCCGGCCCGGCCAAGGACCTGCTGCACGGGGTTCCGTTCGGCCACCCGGCCCATCCACCGCTGACGGACCTGCCGATGGGCTGCTGGATGTCGGCCGCCGTGCTGGACCTGATGCCCCCCACCGCCGGCACGCAGCGCGCGTCCCGGGCGCTGGTCGCGGCGGGGCTGTCCACGGCCGTGCCGACCGCGCTGACCGGGCTGGCCGACTGGTCGGCGCTGCACCGCGAGCAGCAGCGGGTCGGCGTGGTGCACGCGGCGAGCACGGCGACGGCGACGGCGCTGTACGCGGCGTCGCTGGTGGCGCGCCGGCGGGGCCGGGAGGGCGCCGGGCGGACGCTCGGGTTCGCCGGGCTGACCGCACTGCTGGCCGGCGGCTATCTCGGGGGGCACCTGGCGTTCCGCCAGGCCGCCGGGGCCAGCCACGCCGACCAGCTCGCGCACCTGGTGCCGCTGGGCTGGCATGACCTGTGCCCGGTGACGGAGCTGCCGGACGGGTGGCCGGTGCTGCGCCGCCTCGGCTACATCAGCCTGTTCGTCCTGCGCGAGGGCGACGACATCCACGTCCTGGCCGACCGCTGCAGTCACCTGGCGGGGCCGCTGCACCAGGGCCGCGTCATCACCGACGACAAGGCCGAGACCTGCGTCGTCTGCCCCTGGCACGGCAGCACGTTCCGGGTGCGGGACGGGTCGGTCGTACGGGGCCCGGCCACGGGACGCCAGCCCGCCTTCGAGTCCCGGGTGACGGAGGGCACCGTCCAGGTGCGTCCCATCCCCTAACACGCTCATGCGAGATGCCGTCTCGCTTGACGAGATCAAGCGGGGCGGCCTAGGGTGCTGGCAGATCCTCCACCGCCGGGAGCACGCCATGAGCCGAGCCGCCGCCCCCACACCGGGCCGCGGCCGCGTGCCCGGCGGCTACGTGGAGCCGCTCCGGGTCCATCCGCCGCGCACCGGCATGCGCCCCGGCACCGCCGCGGGCGACCCGCAGACCCCGTTCTGATCCACCGCCCGTCGCGGCGCGCCGTCGTGCGCCCGTGCGGGCCTCTCCTCCGAGACCGCACGTCGCCGACGTTCGCGCCGCCCAGCCCGCGTCAGTCCGTGGTTTCCGTCCCTTCGCATCCGCAAGCGAGGCAGCGCATGAGCACCACCGTCGACCTGTCCCCGATCTCCGGCCCGTCCGCCTGGCGCGGCGACGAGCTGTCCCGGTCCACCGAGTGGATCTACCTGCTGAACGACGCCGAACGCGCCGAACTGGAGGCGGCCGGCCGCCGGTTCGCCGCCGACGACCCCGACCTGCGCACCGTCACCGCCGCCGACTACCCGCTGGACGCGTGCGCCGGGCTGATCGACGAGTGCGCCCGGCAGATGGACTCCGGACGCGGCTTCGTGCTGGTCCGCGGGCTGCGCACCGAGGAGTACGGCGACACGGTCGCGGCGGCGATCTTCTACGTGATGGGCCTGCACCTGGGCACGCCGATGGCCCAGAACCAGCACGGCGACGTCCTCGACCACGTCATCGCCACGTCCGACAAGACCCTGGACGACCCGACCGCCCTGCCGTCGCGGGTGCGCGACCGGCTGCCGTTCCACTCCGACAGCTCCGACGTGGTGGCGCTGATGTGCCTGCGCGGGGCGCGGGCGGGCGGCGCCAGCAGCCTGGTCAGCGGCACCACGATCTACAACGAGATCCTGCGGCGGCGGCCCGGGCTGGCGCACCTGCTGTTCGAGCCGTGGCACTGGGACTGGCGGCGGCAGGACCCGGACGCGCCCGCCGACACCTACACCTCGCCGATCTGCAGCTATGTGGACGGGATCTTCAGCACCTACGCGGGCAGCTCGATGATCTTCTCCGCGCAGGACTACCCGGAGGTGCCGCGGCTGACGCCCGAGCAGATCGAGGTGCTGCACCTGTTCGACGAGATCGCGCAGGAGCCCGGCCTCCCGCTGGACATGGACTTCCAGCCCGGGGACGTGCAGTGGCTGCTGAACTACGCGGCCCTGCACTCGCGCACCGAGTACGTCGACCATCCCGAGCCGGAGCGCCGCCGTCACCTGCTGCGGCTGTGGCTGCGCCGGGACGTGGGCCGTCCCCTCGTGCCCGGCTTCGGCAAGAACGTGGTGAAGGCGCACGACGAGGAGAAGACCTGGGTGCCCGGGGGCCGGTTCCGGATCGGCGAGGCGGCCGTCCCCAACTACGACTGGGGGCTCTGAGCGATCGCGGCGTAGAGGCGGGAGTAGGCGGTGAGCGAGCCGAGGTCCAGGACGTCGCGGCGCGGGTCGGCGGCGGACGGACGCGCGGCCGGCCCGAGCCGCACGGTGTCGACGCCGTGGGAGCGCAGCACGACGCCGTCGGTGGAGCCGGTCCAGCCGCTGATGGGCGGGGGCTCGCCGCCGAACTCCTCCCGCCAGGCCGCCCGGGCGGCGCGCACGATGAGCGCGTCCCGGGCGGTCGCCGCCGCCGGATGCACCTCGTCGTGATCCACCTCGACCGCGCAGGCGGCCAGGGGACCGTCCGCGCAGGCGGCGCGCACGTGCCCGGCCAGCTCGTCGGCGATCTCGTCGGGGCGTGCGCCCGGCACGGTGACCACGTAGATCCCGGCTTCCAGCACGGCGGGGATGAGGTCGGGTTTGTCGGGGCGTCCGCCGGTGAGCGAGCCCAGGCCCGCGGCCGGGCCGACCTGCGTGCCAGGCGCGGTGTGGGACGCGACGTAGGCGGCCCGCCACCGCTCGACGGCCTCGATCACCGGGGCGGCATGGGCGAGCACGCCGCCGGGCGGACGCGCCGAGTCGCGGACCAGCACCGCGCCCTGCCCGCCCCGTATCCGCAGCCGCAGGTAGAGCGCGCCCGGCTCCTCCCAGAGCAGCGTCGGCGGCCCGCACTTCGCGATGATCGCCGCGGCGGGCAGGTCGCCGGACTCCTCCGCGAGGAAGTGGTCCAGGCCGGTCGAACGCCGGCGTCCGGCCGCGCCGGTGAGGGTGCTGCGGTGCGTGCCGGAGCCGGCCAGCAGCAGCCGCGGCGACGCGCGACCGGAACGGGCCGCGTCGACGAAGCCGGCCAGCGCGGCGGCTGCGGGCGCCCGCGCCACGCCCAGCCCGAAGCCCTCCACCAGGCCGTCGTGCACGGTGAGCGGCCCGGGGTCGTCGGTGCGGCCGGTGATCGGACGGTCCTGTGCCGGGTCGCCGCTGAGCGAGGTGTCGAGATGCGAGTAGATCAGCGTCCCGCCGCGACCGCCGGCCGACGCCACCACGTTCGCGCCCGTCTCGCCGTACCGGCGCACGTCCCACTCGATCCACGGCCAGCGCGCCGCGCACCACTCGGCCAGCCGCACGGCGGCCGCCGCCTCACCGCCGTGCGGAGCCGGTCGGCCGTCCAGAACCTCCAGGACCCGGACGATCTCGTCGGCCGTGCTCAGAAGCGTCCCCAGTCGTCGGCGGCCGGACGCCACACGTCGATGTTGCGGGGGTCGGCGGGCATGCGGCGGGCGCGGTGCGTCTCGTGCTCCTGCGGCGTGAACACCCGGTGCCGGTCGCACAGCTCGTAGCGCGGGCCGTGCGCCGGGTCGTGCAGGTAGAACGCGATCGACGTGGACGCCGAGTGGTTGACCAGGTCGGACGCGATCGGCGAGCCCTTGTAGAGGGCGCGGGCGCGCATCCGCATGACGTGGTCGAAGCTCTTCATCGCGAAGCACAGGTGCGCGACGAAGTGCTCCTTGTTGTTCTGCAGGGCGAGGCTGTGGTGGTAGCGGTCCTCGCAGCGCAGGAACGTCGTGGAGCCCACGATGTGGTCGGACGGCAGGAAGTTCAGCACCTTGGTGTAGAACTCCACGGACTCCTCGAACCTGGTCGTGGCGATGAACGGGTGGACCAGGTCGACGGGCCGCAGCTCGACGTTGGGCGGCTCGGCGTACTCCTGGAACTCGGTGAACAGCTCGACCACCAGCCCGTTGGGGTCGCGCACGGCGAAGCCCGCCCCGCACAGGGCCTGCTGGCGTTCGTGCAGGTCGAGCACCTCGTACCCGGCGTCCACCACGTTCTTGTGCAACGCCTCCAGGACGTCCTCGTTCTCGACGCTGTAGCCGATCGCGACGGTCTGCCCCGTCTCCCGTCCGGGCGCGCTGACCAGCTCGATCGAGTGGTGCTCGATGTCGGCGCGCAGGTAGGCGTACTCGTCGGTGTGCTGTTCGAGCTGGAGCCCCACGTGGTACTGGAGGAACTCGATCGTCCGCGCCATGTCGGGCACCTCGACGCGGGCGTACTCCATGCCGTACGGGCCGCGCGGCCGCCCGCTCCTGTGCGCCGTCTCGTAGCTGACGATGGCCTGCTCGTCGATCACCGGGCGCCACCGCTCCCGGACGAACCGTTCGTGCGCGTCGCTCTCCAGGTACGCCCGCAGGTCCGCCTCGCTGTCGAACTCGACGGAGAAGGCGTGCGTGAACCTCGTGTCGCGGGTGCTGATGTTGCGGCCGAGCGAGAAGTGGCGCATCGCCGGATACCGGTCGGGGAAGGCGGCCAGCTCCGCCAGCACGGCGTCGGCGGTCGCGGCGGGAACGTCCGGCCGGAACCGGAACGCCAGCGTGTGCTTGATCATCGGGCTCCCTTACAGGATGAAGCTCAGCCGTCCGCCGGGGCGCAGCAGTTCGTGGCCCAGCACGGCGCGGCGCCGCCGGAAGCGCAGCCCGTCCGGCTCGGCGACCAGCAGGTGGTCGTAGCGGCCGACGTAGGGGTCGAACTCGCCGTCCCGGGCCCGGTGGATCACGAACGCGGCCGTCACCCGCAGCAGCGCCGGGTCGTCCTGCCAGGGGAACAGGCGCACGTTGGAGACCAGGCGGTGCGTGCGCGACGGCGGGTTCTCCGCGTGCGCCTTGCGCGACTTCAGCCGCTTCACGCGCGCCCGGATCAGGTCCCAGTCGTCGTTGACGAACGAGCCGGACGCGTGCGGCGACGTGCCGTTCCAGTCGGTGGCCGGCACCTCCGACCGCGCGGTGCCGGGCTCGAACAGGGCCAGCCAGGCGTCGTAGTCCCAGGCGTCCAGGATGTCGGCCTCGGCGTACAGGAAGTCCTCGACCTCGGCGCGGGTGACCTCGCGTCCCCCCGCGACCACGGCGCCGTGCGTCCGTGCGGTAGTCATCGCACGTTCCTCCCTTCCAGGAAGCTCGCCGGACGGGTGCCCGTGACGGCCAGGCCGTCCGCGACGCCGATCGCCCGCACCCAGTGCCGCCAGAACCCGCGCATCGCGCCCTCGTCGATCGACCGTCCCTGCACGCCCTTGACCTCGTCGACCATGCCGCGCGACATGTCGCTGTAGTCGAGCCCGGCGCGCGGGTCGTCGGCGGTGGCCTCGATGCCGCGCTGCACCGCCTCGTACGCCTCGATGTCGTCCGGTGTGGCCAGGCCGCCCGGCCCGACGAAGCTGACCATCGTCTTCATGCGCAGCGCCCGGGTGTCCTCGTCCTCGCCGCGCGGCGCGAGCTGCCAGGCCCGCACGTCGGTACGTCCCGGCCCGGCCGGTTCGAGCTGCCGGATCGACAGCCCCTCCAGGTCGAACAGCAGCAGGTTGGGGAAGACGTACAGGATGTGGCTCTCGTCGGCCACGTAGCGGGCGCGTTCGGGGCCGAGCCGGCGGTCCATCTCCGCGCGGTGCTCGGCGGTGCGGCGCTTCTCGTCCTCGCCGAACCGCGGCTCCCACAGCATGCTGATGCGTCCGCCGTGCCCGGTGAGGACGAGCAGGGAGTGCCCGTTGCCGAGGTTGTAGGCGTACTGGTCGTCGTCGGTGACGGCGAACCCGGTCTCCCGCAGGTAGCCGACGAACGTGTTGTGCGTCGGGGAGAAGTGGTAGCCGTCCATGGCGTTCTCCACGGCCAGCTTCCAGTTGCCGCGCACGCTGTAGAGCTGGGTGCCGGGCAGCACCTCCATGCCGTCGGCGTGCTGCTCGTTCACCATCGTCATGTAGTCGGCGGCGTCGCCCAGGTAGTCGAGCAGGGGCGGCACGTCCGGATCGAACGCCACGAACACGAAGCCCTCGTGCACGGCCATTCTCGGTACGGCCCGCAGCTTCATCGCGTCGAAGAAGCCCTCGCTGGCCTCGTAGGCGTCACGCGCGGGGATGGCGGCGATCTCGCCGGTGTTGCGGAACGTCCAGGCGTGGTAGAAGCACTGGAACAGCTTGGTGGAACCCTCGGTCTCGCGGCACAACACGGTGCCGCGATGCGGGCACGAGTTGAGGAAGACCCTGATCTCGCCCTCGGCGTCCCGGCAGAAGATCAGCGGCCGTCCGCCGAGCACCCGCGTCCTGAAGTCGTTGGGCTCGGCGACCTCGGTCTCGTGCCCCAGATAGAGCCACGTCCTGGCCCAGATCCGATCCCGCTCCCGCCGGAAGATCTGCTGCGACCGGTAGGCGATCCGGTTGACGCGGAAGGTCAGCGCGTCCCAGTCCTCCACCACCAGCCCGCCCGGCAGGCCCTCCCCGCCCGGTTCGCTCGGCTCGACCATCCGGCCGCACCCCCTCAATCGCGGGTTCGCACAAAAATACGAGACAGCGTCTCGCATTGCGTACAGAGTTCCCCAGCCGCCTCAGCGGTGTCAAGAGCCGCTCCACCGGTTTGACGACCGGCATCCCAGTTGCCATGATTGCGTCTCGCATAGAGAGACGGCACTGTCGCGAAAGACCCGTCCTCCGGGCCGTCCGCATGATGGGATTGCCGTCTGCTACGGCCGCCGCGCCGAGGCTGGAGGTAGGGGGAAGATGGCTGCGAAGATCGCCGGGGACGGGGCGGAGACCGCCCCCACCATCCAGACGGTCCAGCGCGCCGCGCTGATCCTGGACTCCTTCACCGTGAGCCGGCCGCACCTGAGCCTGAACGAGATCACCACCCGGCTCGGCGCCAGCAAGGCCACCGCCCACCGCTACACCAAGGCCCTGCGCGCCGCCAACCTGCTGCGCTACGACGAACGCACCGCCCTGTACTCCCTCGGCCCGCAGGTCCTCACCCTGGCCGCCGCCGCCCGCGCCGCCCTGCCCATCGTCAGCGCCGCCGAACCGTACATGGACCGCCTGGTCAAGGCCGTCGGGCAGACCGTCGTCCTCAGCATCTGGGACGGCGAGGCCCCCACCGTCGTCCGCTCCGCCGACAACACCGACCACCTCATCCGCATCAGCGTCCGCGTCGGCTCCCGCCTCGACCTGACCGCCTCGGCCCAGGGCCGCGTCTTCTGCGCCCACCTACCCGCCGACCAGGTCCCCGGCCTCACCCGCATCCTGCGCCGCTCCCCCGACCTCGCCGAGGAGCTCGACCGCATCCGCGAACACGGCCTGTCGGTCAACTCCCCCTCCGAGAACGGCGTCCACACCATCGCCGCCCCCGTCTTCGAGGGCGACACCATCATCGCCGCCATGGCCATCGTCGGCACCACGGTCAGCGTCCCCCGCGACACCGACTCCCCCATGGCCCGCGCCCTCCTGGAAACCACCCGCGCCCTCTCCCAACGCCTAGGCGCCAACCAACCCCTGAACGCCACCGGCTGACCCCCTGCGCACGCCTCCAGTCCCTTCCGCAGAGCACATGTGGGGACGGTGCAGCCGTGTCGTAGGTCTTCGCCCCCGTCGGACGCGCCCGCTTTTCCGCCTGGTCTGCGGGGCGGGGCGGCCGGCCGCGCTGTTCCGGCCGCCCCGCCGTCTGGCGCCACGTCCCCGGGGCCGGGCCACATTGATCCCGGGGACGCGGCGGTTTGAGCGGCGGCGCGGCATCGGCAGGCCGCGCCGCCGCCGGGTACCGCACTCCCGGGCTGCTCTTCCCCGCCCCGGGGTGCGGCTGGAAAGGACGACGACGCGGTGATCCCGGGGGTCTCCACCACGCGGCCGCCCCCTGGTCACCAGTCCCAGGGCTCGGTGTAGGTCAGCCGGTCGAGCAGACGCGCCAACCACCCCCGACGCACCGGACGCTCCGGGCGCTTCGGGCGTCCGGGACGCTCGGGCTGCTCCGGACGCTCGCGGCGCGGGGGGATCGGCGCGATGCGCTGCGGCTGAGGCAACGGCGGAGGCGTCGGGGGCGACCAGACGCCCGCCACCATCCCGCCCGTCCCCGGCACCCCGGCCGGTGCCTGTTGCGTGTGGACGGGCCACACTCCGGCGGCGGCGAGGCGCTGCTCCAGTTCGGCGGGGGTGACCGCTTCGAGCAGCTCGTCACCGAGCGGATGGCTGGTCGGACGCAGCACCATCGCCAGCCACGAACCGTTGCGCTCGCTCCACCACAGCAACACCCGGGGATACCGAGCGCGCAGCTGCGCCGCGATGGCGTCGGTGTCCCATCGCACCGGCCCCGCCTGCGCAGTCGGCGCGGTCACCGCCCCGCCCCGGTGGCCTGCTCGGCGCGCCGGTTGAGGTGCCCCAGTACGAGCACCGCCGCGTCGTCCAGGTGCTCGTCGTCGGCCTCGGCGATCGGCTCGCCCGCCCCGATGAAGAACCACAGCCGGTCGCCGTCGTCCTCGCGCTCCCGGCACGTGATCGTGTCCGCCGCGTCCGGCGTCGCCACGCCGAGCAGTCCGGTCACCTTCACGCCGCTGCGGGCCAGTTGCTCGGCGAGCGCCCGCAATCGGTCATACTGCTCCATGAGTCGGACCCCTTTCGTCCGGCGAGGCCCCGGATTCCCTCGGTGTGTCCGCACCGAGCCGGGGCCGATCGGCTTTTGCACCGCTCATAGAAGCGCCCCGGCCATTACGGTTGAAGTCGTTGACTTGTTGACATGGGGTTGACGTCAACAGGCAACGGCCAACATCCGGCGCCGGGAGCGGAGATGGTGTATGCGATGACCTTCGGTGAGAAGATGCGCGCGCTGATGGATCAGCAGGGCATCAGCCTGCGCAAATTGGCCAAGATCACGCATTATGACCCCGGCCTCTTGTCCAAGGTGTGGCGTGACCTTCAACCGCCGTCAGAGTCGATGGCCAATAGGCTCGATGATGTCCTCGGCGCTGGCGGAGCACTGGCAGCTTTGCGTAAATCCTCCGTCAAGACAAAACCCGATGACGTGGTCGAGCTGGCCGGTTGGCTGGAACAGTCGAACGTAGGCGACGGGGAGATCGGTTACCTGCAGGCGGCCGTGCGCCGTCTGATCGTGGACTACGCACGTCAGCCACCGCTCACCGTGCTGCAGGAAGCCCGAGTCCTACAAAAGCGCGTCGCGACGATCCTGCGCGGCGGTCGCCAACGCTTGGCCCAGCAACACGCCCTGCTGGAATTGGCCTCGGAACTGTTCGCTCTCATCAACTTGCTCGCGGGCGACGTGGGGCAGTACGCCCTCGCCGACGCATACGGCTACGCCGCATGGACGTGCGCCGAGGAGGCCGATTCCGACCTCGCCCGGGCGCTGGTGTTGTGCGCCCAGTCCAAGACCGCCCGCTGGGAGGACCGGCACCACGAGGCCGCCGATCTCGCCCGCCGCGGCTTCGAGCTCTGCCCCGTCGGCGGGCGCGGTCGTGTGCTGCTCGCCGTCTCCGAAGCGACGGCGTTGCAGTCCTGTGGCGACATCACCGGCGCCTACCAAGCCCTCGACCGTGCGAAGCAAGTGCGGGATGAGCAGGACGGCTTGGACGAGCCTGCGGACGCATGGGGATGCTCGCGAGCCCGGCAAGCCACCTATGCCCTGCAGGTCGGGCTCGGCGCACGAGATTCCAAGGCCATGCTGGCGTCGGTCCGGGCCGCCGACGACGCGTGGGCCGAGGGAAGTCAGTGGGTCTACGGCACATGGGCACAGGTCCGTATCGGGGCAGCGTTGGCCCACGTCATGACCGGCGAGGTCGAGGGCGCCCTCGGCGAACTCGCGCCCGTGTTCCAACTGGGGGCCGAGTACCGTGTCGTCACCATCACCGGCCGCATGAGCGAAGTGGGCCGACGACTCGGCCACAGCCGGTACAAGAGCAACCCGAAAGCAGCCGAACTGCAAGAACAGATCCGGGACTTCCAAGCCGGATCACTGGAACACAAGGCCCTCAAAGCCCCGGAGAACCCGTGAGCCCCCTCCCCGAACGCATGTCGGACCACTGGTGGTGGCGCCCAGGTGTCCGACCGGGCCGCCGGTTGCTGGTCTGGCACATCCTGGTTGACGACCAACCCGCGGTTTGTGAACTGGCCCGGCAGTGCCAGCAGCGGCTGGCGGCACTGGACGGATTGGACTTCGTCCCGCGCCAGTGGCTGCACATGACCACGCAGATCGTCGGGTTCACCGACGAGATCCCCGATGCAGAGATCGAGGCCATGGCCGATGCGGCCGCTGAGGGCCTGAGACGCGTGGATCCCATCGAGGTGGAGATCGGCAAGATCTGGTTCCACAGCGAGGCGGTAATGCTCGGCATCCGCCCGCCACGGGCGCTGGATCCGGTGCGGTCGGCCATCCGCGAGGCGGTCGCCCGGTCAGTCACCATCCATCAGCTCGCCGACGAGCCCGACTGGACGCCGCACATCTCCATCGCCTACAGCAACAGCGACGGCCCGGCCGCGCCCGTCATCGAAGCACTCGTTCCGCGCCCGGCCATGCAGCCGCTGAAGGTGGCAGAGGTGCACCTCGTGGCGCAGGAACGAGCAGGGCGCCTGTATCGGTGGGACCGCCTCAAGGTGGTGCATCTCGGCGCGTGATCCCGAGCCCCGCCGGATTCACCGTCGCCGAACTTCAATGCGATCGCGTTGGCAGGCCTTGTCGTCGTGGTTGGAGTAGAGCAGCTACCTGAACGTTGACCACGCCCTTCGTGGCCGTGGTGAGCCGAGCTAGGAGCGGGATTATGCCTTGTTGCGCACCCGGTGGGCCGCTGTGGGTTGTGGTCTTGGGGTTCCAGCGGCGTGAGCGCGGTGGCGAGGCATGCCGCGCGGGGCTAGCCCGCGCGGCGGCGGCGCTGGAGGTCGGGTCAGGGGCAGGCGGTGGGCATCATGCGGGGAAGGCGATGGTGCTCATGAGGGCGTTGGCCTCCTGGCGGGAATCGAGGCGGGTGTGCTGGACGACGATGGGCACGTCGCTGGTGACGACCAGGCAGTAGTCGGTGCCGGCGGGGATCCGCTCCGGGTCCTCCAGGTCGTTGATCCGCTGGTGGAAGGCGCGCCGGGCGGGAATGGCCAGGACGAAGGGGCCCGCGGGTTCGCGGTCGGTGAAGTAGACGTGCACCTCGACCCGGGCCTCGGCGTCTCCCGCGTTGAGCATGCAGATACTGTCGTGGCTGGTCATCTCGGGTTCGGGACCCGTGCTGCGGGGTGGGATGTAGCCGTCGGCGACAACCCAGGCGGTGGATCCGATACCGGTCGGACGTGACTGCACGCGTGTTCCCTTCAAAGTCGCCCCGGTCGGGGCTTCGGTGGTGTCAGAAATCGTTGGCGCCACGGGCGGTGAGGCCGCCGTCGACGTGGAGGTGGGCGCCGGTGACGTAGCCGGCCTTCGGGCCGAGCAGCCAGTCGATGGCCTCGGCGATCTCCTCGGAACGGGCGAGCCGGCCCATGGGGATCTGTGTCCGGGCGCGTTCGGCCAGGTCGCCGCCGGCGCCCGTGGTGACGTCGAGCAACGGGGTCGCCGTGGCGCCGGGGACGACGCCGTTGACGCGGATGCCGGACGCCGCGTAGTCGATCGCGAGCGCTCTGACGAGGGCGGAGACCCCGCCCTTGGAACTTCCGTAGGCGCTGTTGGACCCTCCGGCGAACCCCACGAACGCCGAGGGGGACGAGACGCAGACGATCGCACCGGGAAGGCCCGCGTCCAGAAGCAGCCGGATGGCGTCGCGGCAGGTGAGGAAGGTGCCGCTCAGGTTGACGTCGATCACCCTGGACCATTCGGCGAGCGAGGTCTCGTGCGCCTTGCGCGCGATCTCGACGCCGGCGTTGGCGACGATGCGGGTGGGGACGCCCAGGTCCGCACGGCACCGCGCGAAGGCGTCGGCGACGTCGGCCTCTGCTGAGATGTCGGCGGTGATGGCCAGCGCTCGCGGAGCTCCTCGCCGCTCCGCCTCCGCGGCGGCCGCCCGCACGCCGGCCTCATCGGTGTCGAGCAGGGCAAGGGGGCGTCCGGCCGACGCCTGCAGCATCGCGACGGCCCGCCCGATACCGGATCCCGCTCCGGTGATCAAAGTGATGTCGTTCCGCATCGTGGTGTGCCTCCGGTGGTTCGCCAATGGCCGTGTGGCCGCGGGTAGAGGGGGCGCGCTCAGGATCGGGGGGCGCGTGGCGCGAGGCTGTCGGTCATGTCCTCCAGTTCGCGGTTCGTCGTCTCCCGGACGCCGAAGTAGACCAGGACCCAGGAGAGCCCGGCCATGACCGCGTACACCGCGTAGCTGCCGGGCAGGGAGATCTCCCGCATGGTGGGGAAGGACAGGTTGAGCCCCACGCCGGAGAACCAGTTGACGGACGCGGCGAGCGCGAGCGCCACCCCGCGGATGGCGTTGGGGAACATCTCCCCCAGCAGCACCCACACCACCGGCCCCCAGGAGACGGCGAAGCACACGACGAACACGTTGGCGCCGACGAGGGTCAGCGGCCCCCACGCCCCGGGGAGCGTCAGCTCGTCGCCGGCCACGACGGCCCTGGAGAACCCGACGCTGACCAGGACGAGGCTGGCCGCCATGCCCGCCGAGCCGGCGAGCAGCAGACGGCGCCGGCCGACCCGGTCGATGAGCGCGATGGCGGCGATCGTCGCCACCACGTTGATCAGTGAGCTGAGCACGGACAGGCCGAAGGAGGCGGACTCGTCGAACCCGACCGAACTCCACAGGGAGTTCGAGTAGTAGAAGATCACGTCGATGCCGACGAGGGCCTGGAGGGCGGCGATGCCGATGCCGACCCAGACGACGGGCAGCAGCCCGCTCCGGCGGGAGAGCAGGTCGCGAAAGCGCGGGCGGTGCTCGCCGGGAACGGTGGCGTTCATCCGGTCGACGTCGCGTTCGGCCTGCTCGCGGGGGATCGCGTGCAGGTCGGCCAGGATCCGGCAGGCGTCCTCGCGGCGGCCCCGGGCGGCCAGGTGGCGGGGGGACTCGGGGAGCCGGAGGGACAGGGCGCCGTAGAGGAGCGCCGGGACCAGCCCGGCGAGGAACATCCACCGCCACGCCGGCAGTCCGAGGAACGATCTGGCGTCCGCGCCGCCGAGCACGGCCGCGATGAGGGAGTCCGAGAGCAGGGCGGCGAAGATCCCCAGCACGATGGCCATCTGCTGGAGCGAGGCGAGCCGGCCGCGGACGGAGGCGGGCGCGATCTCGGAGATGTAGAGGGGGCCGAGGACCGTCGCGTAGCCGACCGCGACGCCCGTCAGCAGGCGCCATGCCGCCAGGTCCCAGAACCCCGACGACAGCGCGCAGCCGGTCGCCGAGGCCATGAACAGCAGCGCGGCCACCCCCATGACCCTGGTCCTGCCGAGACGGTCGGCCATCCACCCGGCGAGCAGCGACCCCGTGGCGGCGCCGAACAGGGTGATGGCGACGACGACGCCCAGACCGACCGTGCCGAGCGCGAAGTTCTCCTTGATGGGGTCGACGGCCCCGTTGATGACGGCCGTGTCGAAGCCGAAGAGGAACCCCCCGACGGCGCCCGCGGCGGAGATGAGGACCACCCGGCGGGGCGGTCTGCCGATTGTGGGTCTGGCCGGGGCCGCAGCCGTGTACTCGCCGGACATACGCATTCCTTGCTTTCGGGCGGGGCGGGTGGGATCGCTCGTGATGAATGACCTTCTAGGCCCGACGGCCTATTCAGTGTGGTTCGTCCGGTCAGCCCTCAGGCCGGGGCGCCGGGCGGGCCTGGGCGGCGAGGCGCAGCGCGCGTTCGGCTTCGGTGGTGACGACGTCCCACCGCCGCCCGGCGAGCAGTTCCGGTGCCACCATCCAGCTTCCGCTGACAGCGGGTACGCACGGCAGCGCGAGGTACCCGGCCATGGTGGCGACGTCGAGACCGCCGGAGGGCATGAAGGACACGCCGGGAAAGGGACCCGCGAGCGCGGAGATCGCGGCGGGGCCGCCCAGAAGGCCCGCCGGAAAGAACTTCACCTCGGTCAGCCCCCGCGCGACCACCGCCATGAGATCGGACGCGGTGGCCACGCCGGGCAACGCGGGAACCGACCGGGTTTGGGCGCGGTCGAGAACGGCGGCCGACGTCCCCGGGCTGACCACGAAGGCGGCGCCCGCGTCGACGACCTGGTCCACCTGGTCCGGACGGACCACCGACCCGGCGCCCACCCGCATCCCGGGCAGCGCCGCGAGCCTGCGGATGCCGTCCAGCGCGGCGGGGGTCCGGAGGGTGATCTCCACGACGTCAACGCCTCCGGCCAGCAGCGCCTCGCCCATCGGCAGCGCGTCCGCGGCGTCCGCGAGCACCACCACGGGGACGATCGGGCACCGCCCGAGCAGCGGCCCGGTCACCGGACGGGCGGCGGACGTACGGTCGACGCGGCTCATCGCATGACCTCCTCGCCCTGGAGGTCCTCGGCGAGTTCGGCGCGGGTCGGCAGCCCCTCCCAATCGCCCTCGGTCGCGGTGACGACCGCGCCCATGGCGTTGCCGGTGCGCAGGCCCACGTCGGGCGGCATGCCTCTCAGCAGTTCGGCCAGATAACCCCCGGCGAAGGCGTCGCCCGCGCCCACCGGGTCGACGACGGTCACGGCACGGGCGGGCGCGTAGGCGACGCCGCCCTCGTGAGCGGCGACCGCCCCGAGCGCGCCCAGCTTCACCACGGCCGTGCCCGGCCCGAGGGCCAGGAGGGCGGCGGCGAGTTCCCTGCCGTCGTCCACGGTGGCCTCACCTGCCGCCGGACGCCCCAGGATCAGCGCCGCCTCCTCGGCGCCCGCGAAGACCACGTCGGCGGACGCGGCCAGATCCCGCAGCACCGGCGCCGCGGCGGCGTCCGGCCACAGGGTGCGGCGATGGTTGAGGTCGAAGGACACGCGGGTGCCCGCGTCGCGGGCGACCTGCGTCGCGCGGGCGAGGGCGGCGCGGGGTTGTGGCCCCAGGGCGGCGGTGATCCCGGTCAGGTGGAGGACGCCCGCGTCGGCGATGGCCCGGCGGGCCCGGTCGACGTCCGTGGGCGACAGCCGGGAGCCCGCGCTGCCGGTGCGGTAGTAGCGGACCCGCCGAGGGCGGCCGCCGCGCAGCTCCTTCAGCAGCAACCCGGTCGGCGCGTGGGGGTCGACCTCGGCCAGGACCCGCACGCCCTCGGCCCGCAGCTCGCGGACCACCAGGCGGCCCAGATCGTCGTCGCCGACACGGCCGATCCAGGTGCCGGGCGCGCCCAGCCGGGACACGGCCACCGCCACGTTGGACTCGGCGCCTCCGATGCCGACGCGCAGCGGGTTTCCCGGGCCCGGCCGTCCCGACACGGCCGGCGTCAGGACCGCCATCGTCTCGCCGAGCGTCACCAGACCCGCGGTGTTCATGGTCTGCTCTCCGTCCGGCCGGTCACGGCCGCAGCAGGGCGGTCGCGTCGGCGTAGCGGTCAAGGGCCTCCGGGTCGAGTCGGATTCCGAGGCCGGGCGTGTCGGGGATGGCGAGCATCCCGTCGTCGTCCAGCCGCCAGGGCTCGGCGGTGATCGAGTCGACGTAGGGCGAGCCCGTGACGTACTCGACCAGGTCGGTGCCGGGCAGCGCCGAGGCCAGTTGCAGGTCGGCCGCCAGTCCCACGGCCGTGTTCCAGCCGTGCGGGATCAGCCGCACGCCGTGGTCCTGCGCGGCCCATCCGATGCGGCGCTGCTCGCTCAGGCCGCCGACCTTGGTCACGTCCGGCTGGACGATGTCGAGCGCGCCGGCCTCCAGCCACGGGTGGAAGCTCTGCCGCCGGGTCAGCACCTCCCCGCCCGAGATCGCCACCGTGGCCGTGCGGCGCAGGTGCACGTAGTCGTCCAGGGCGTCGGGGCTGAGCGGCTCCTCGAACCAGGCGACGTCGTAACCGTCGAGCATCCGGGCGGTGCGCAGCGCCCACTTGTAGCCGTTGGACCATGCGCTGTCGCTGCCGCCCGCGTCCACCATGAGCAGCGCGTCCGGCCCGACGGCCTCGCGCGCGGCGGCCACGATCCGCTCGTCGAGCCGCGCGCTGACCCGCCCGAAGGGCCCCCAGCCGATCTTGAACGCGCGCCAGCCCTGCTCGGCCAGCCGCCGCAGCCGCTCGGCGAGGATCTCCGGTTCGTCCATGAGCAGGGAGGCGTAGGGGCGGACGCGCTCCCGGTACCGCCCGCCGAGCAGGCGGCCCACGGGCTGGCCGGTGACCTGGCCGAGCACGTCCCACAGCGCCATGTCGACGCCGCTGATCGTGTGCGTCACCGTGCCGCCCCGGCCCATCCAGAAGGTGGCCCGGTGCAGGCGCTCCGACACCCGCTCGGGTTCGGTCGCCGTTTCGCCGATCAGCAGCGGCCGCAGGATCTCCAGGGCACCGCGGACCAGAGCCTCACTGGTGAACACGCTGCCGATGCCGATCGGTCCCTCGTCGGTGTGCACCGCCACCAGGGTGTGGACGACGTCGTCGGGGGTGAGTTCGTCCTGCCACCCGCCCTCCGGGGTGGCGCCTCGCAGGCCGGCTGCACGGATGTCACGGATTTTCATCTGGTCCTGATTCGTTCGTGGATGGCTCCGGACGGCTCTGGGAGCCACCGGACGGTCGATTCGCCGGACGCCCCGGCCGGTGTCCTCCGAGCGGACGGACACCGGTCTCGCGGCAGCGGGAAGGCGGGTCTCGCGCACCGTCCTCCGGGAAGGGCCGGTGCGGTGATGCGGAACACTAAACGGGCAAATGGCAGATGGTCAACCATCTGCCATCCCGCGGCGGCGGCTATCGTAGGGTCCGGGTGCCCGCACGCGGCGGGCTCTCGACCTTGGATGGGACAGAAGTGACGAGCTCGATGCCGCCGTCCACCCCGCCGGCCTCACGGCGCGAATGGATCCTGAACTGGCTTCGCCAGGCCATCGCCACCGGCGAGCTGAAACCCGGCGACCGGCTGGTCGAGCGCGAACTGTCGGCCCGCTCCGGGGTCAGCCGCGGCCCGGTCCGGGAAGCGATCATGATCCTGGAGCAGGAGGGGCTGGTGGTGACCCATCCCTACCGGGGAGCCGAGGTCGCCGGGATCACCCAGCGGGAGGTGCGCGAGGTCCTCGTGCCGATCCGGCTGACGATCGAGCGCTTCGCCTTCCGGGAGATCGCCGAGACCCGCCCGCCCGAACTGCTCGACCGGCTCGAACGCCTCGTCGAGGAGATGACCGACGCCGCGGAGAACGGCGGGTCCGCCGAACGGCTGGCCGACCTCGACGTGGCGTTCCACGAGGCGGTCATCGCCGCCAGCGGACACGCCCAGGCGCTGCAGATCTGGCGCACGATCCAGCCACGGGTGCGCGCCTACTTCGTACGGGACGCCCCCGGCCACCCGTCCCCGGAAGAGATCCCCCGGCAGCACCGGGCCCTGCTGTCCGCGTTGCGTTCCGGCAAGGCCGACGAGGTCGACCGGGTCGCCACAGGACACATCGAGACCTACCTCGGCGGCTGACTCCCAGCCCGGCCTGACCGAGGAGGCTCACCGTGGTCAGTGTGGGGGGCGGCTCATGCACCAGGTCTTCGGGCCGTTGTCGGGGACGTCCACCTCGGCGACGACCTCGAAGCCCAGCTTCCGGTAGAAGGCGACGTTGCCGGGGTCGGCGGTCTCCAGGAAGGCCGGTACCTTCGCCTCGGCCGCGGCCTGGATGCCGGGCTCCAGCACCGCGCGGCCCAGGCCCTTGCCCTGGACGGCGGGATGCACGCCGACGGTGCCCAGGAACCACACGGGCTCGGTCGGCCGGTACGGGCTCAGCGCGGCTTCGGCGCGTTCCGAGATCTCGGCCCGATCGCCGGCCAGTTCCGTCACCAGCGGGCCGATCTCGCCGAACGCCGCCTCCGCGTCGGTGTCGGGAGTGGTCCACACCGCCACGGCGCGGCCGTCGTCGGCGACCCAGACCCGGCCGTGCGCCAGCCCGATGTGCTCGAAGAACAGGGCCTGGATGCGGCGTATCCGGCCGACGTGGTCGTCGTGGGCCACGGTGTGCCGGGTCCACGGGTAGTCGGCGAACGCCGCCGCCAGCGTCTCCGCCGCCTGCGGAAGGTCATCGATCGTGGCTTCCCGGACATTCACCATGGCGACGAGTCTAGGGAGTTCGTCCCGCGCCTTGACCGACGCCTGGGATGGCGGTGTGTTCCCCGAGCGGGCGGCTGGACTGTGCGCTCGACGGCCGACGTGCGGGTAGGGCGGCCTCCTACTGTGGGGTTCGTGCTTTACGGCAGGTCTGCGGAAATCAGCGCACTCGACGAGGTGATCGTGCGGGCCCGCGAGGGCTCCGGCGGCGCGGTGGTGCTGCGGGGCGAGGCGGGCGCGGGCAAGACCGCCCTGCTCGACGCGGCGGCCGCGCGCGGCGGCGCGATGCGCGTGCTGCGGACGACCGGCGTCGAGTCCGAGTCCGACCTCGCGTTCGCGGCGCTGCACCAGGTGCTGTGGCCGGTGACCGGCTCGCTCGACGCGCTGCCCGAACCGCAGCGCGACGCCGTGAGCACGGCCTTGGGGCTTGCCGCGGGCAGTGCCGGGGATCGGTTCCTGCTGGGCGCCGGCGTGCTGTCGTTGCTGGCCGAGGCGGCCGCGCCGGACGGGCTGATCTGCGTGGTCGACGACTTCCAGTGGGTCGACCGGGCCTCGGCCGACGCGCTGCTGTTCGCCGCCCGGCGGCTGGGGACGGAACGGATCGCGATGTTGTTCGCCGTGCGCGGGGACGTGCCGGTCAAGGGCGTGCCGCTGACGGTGGACGTGCGCGGCCTGCCCGAGTCCGCGGCGGCCGAGCTGCTGGAATCCCGCTGTGGTGGGCTGCCCGCTCATGTGACGCGGGATCTCGTCACGCTGACCCGCGCGAATCCGCTGGCCCTGGGCGAGATCGCCGCCCGCCTGACGCCCGCGCAGCTCGCCGGGCGCGAACCGCTGCCCGAACCGTTGCCCGGTGGCGCCCGGCTGTTCGGTGACCGGGTGGCCGCGTTGTCCGCCCCTGCTCGGCTCGTCGCCCTGGTCGCCGCCATGGAGGCCGACCTCGACCAGGTCCTGCGCGCCGCCGACCGGTTGTTCGCCGAGCAGCCGGTACGGCCCGGCGACAACACGGGAGCCGGGGCCGGGCGGGCGGCATTGGCCGAGCTGGAAGGGGCCGGGCTGGCCGAGGTGTCGGGCATGAGCGTGCGGTTCCGTCACCCGCTCATCCGGTCCGCGGTGCACGAGGCGGCCGCTCCCGCCGAGGTCCGCCGCGTGCACGCCGTCCTGGCGGAGCTGACCACGGACGATCGCCGCGTCTGGCATCTGGCCGGAGCCGCCCTGGGGCAGGACGAGCAGGTCGCCGCCGCGCTGGTGACCGCCGCGGAGCGGGCGCGCGACCGCGGCGGGTACGGCGCCGCCGCCACGGCCCTCGCCAGGGCCGCCGAGCTGACCCCCGAGCCGCGCACCCGGGCCGCCCGCCTGAAGGACGCCGCCGTCGCGGCCTGGCTCGGCGGCCGTCCGGGGCAGGCGGAGTCGCTGCTGGCCGAGGCGCGCGAACGAGCCGGCGGGGACGCCGCCCTCGCCATGGAGATCGCCCGGCTCCGGGGCCGGTTCGAGCTGAACTCGGGGAACGCCGCCGAGGCCATGCGGATCCTGGCGGCGGGCGAGAGCCTGGACATGCTGGCCGACGCCGCGGAAGCGGCCTCGTACGTCGGCGACACGGCGGCCATCGTCGAACTCGGCCGGCGGGCCGCGGCGCACCCCGAGGGGTTCCTGCGGGACACGGTGGCCGGGATCGGCCTGACGCTGGACGGCGACGCCGCCGGGCCGCGCCTGCTGCGGCGGGCGCTGGGGCGGGCCGGCGAACTGGAGGACGCGGCGGGCTACCTGTGGGCGGCGGCCGCGGCCAGCTACCTGGGCGAGTCGGACCTGGCCACCGAGATGGTCGGCCGGGCCGGACAGGTGGCCAGGGTGTCGGGGATGACGGGGCAGCTACCGGTGGTGCTGGAGTTCGTGGCGACCGCCGAGCGCATCGCCGGGCGGCTGGCGCGCAGCCAGGCCGTCTCCGAGGAGGGCCTGGAGCTGGCCCGCGAAGCCGGGTACGAGAACACGGTGGCCGCGCACCTGGCCAACCTGGCGGTGCTGGCGGCGCTGCGGGGCGAGGAGGAGTCCTGCAGGCGGCACGCCCGTGAGGCGCTGGCCATCGCCGTCCCCCATCGGGTGGGTATGCGCGCGGGGGTGGCCGCGTACGCGCTGGCGCTGCTCGACCTGTGCCTGGGGCGCCACGCGGCGGCGCACGACCGCTTCACGGCCATCGTCGCGGCGGGACCGGGCGCCGGACATCCGACCGTGGTGTGGCGATCGGCGCCGGACCGCGTCGAGGCCGCCGTGGGCGCGGGCGACGACGCGGGTGCGCGGACGGTGCTGGCCGCGTACGAGCGGTGGTCGAAGCACGCCGCGACGGCCGAGTCGCAGGCGCTGCTGGCCCGCTGCCGCGGCCTGGCCGAGTCGTCCGAGGACGCCTTCGGCGAGGCGCTGCGGCTGCACACCAACCCCTTCGAGGCGGCCAGGACGGCCCTGCTGCTGGGTGAGCGCCTCCGCCGCGCGCAGCGGCCCGGCGAGGCGCGGGCGCATCTGCGGATGGCGTGGGAGACGTTCGAACGGGCGGGTGCCCGGCCGTGGGCGCGGCGCGCGCAGGACGAGCTGCGGGCGGCGGGCGAGAGCGGGCAGGCTCCGCCCGCGGCCGTGCTCGACGCGCTGACCCCGCAGGAGCTGCGCATCGCGGGCCTGGTCGCCGACGGGTTGTCGAGCAAGCAGATCGCCGCCCGGCTCTTCCTGAGCCCGCGCACGGTCGAGTACCACCTGTACAAGATCTATCCGAAGCTGGGCATCGGCTCCCGTACGGAACTGGCGCGGCTAGTAGTTCTACAGAAGGCGCCCGTGCCCGGCGACGACATGCTGTGAGACATGCAGAACGTGAGCATCTGGAGTGAAGAGTTCGGCGCCGGGACCGACGAGCCGATCCTGTTGATCATGGGGTCGATGTCGCAGGGCATCCTGTGGCCGGACGAGTTCGTCGGCCGCCTGGCCGCCGGGGGCCGCAGGGTGATCCGCTACGACCACCGTGACACCGGCATGTCGGGCACCGTCGACTTCGCGGCGGAGCCGTACACGTGGGACGACATCAAGAACGACGTGTACCGCGTGATGCACGCCCACGGCCTGGACAGCGCGCACCTGGTCTGCCACTCGGCGGGCGGGCTGCTCGGCCAGTTCGTCGCCGTGGAGCGGCCGGAGCGGGTGCGTTCGCTGACCGTCATCGGCTCCTCGCCGCTCGGCGGCGGCGAGGGCCAGGTGATCATGCGGGCCCTGACGGGGCAGCCGCAACCCGAGGGGAGCCTGCCGGAGCCCACGCCGGAGTTCGTGGCCTTCTACCAGGCGCTGATGGCCGCCCCGCCGTCGGCGGACCGGCGCGCGCGGATCGACGGCATGATCGCCGAGCAGCGTCTGCTGCACGGCACCGGGCTGCCGTTCGACGAGGACGCGGCGCGCCGGCTGCAGGAGCAGATCTACGACCGGGCCCGTGACCTGTCGGCGGTGGCCAACCACCGGCTGGCCGCGATGGCCAAGCCCGACTTCGAGCCGGTGGGCGTGCTGCACCAGGTGAAGGCGCCCACGCTGGTCATCGAGGGCAGCCACGAGCCGGCCAAGCCGGGCCACAGCGCGATCATCGCCGAGCAGATCCCCGGGGCGCGGCTGATGATCGTGGCGGGCATGGGTCACACGCTGCCGCCGGAGGTGCACGAGGAGCTGGCCACCGCCATCCTCGCGCACACGGCCGGGTGACGGCCCACCGGGAGCAACGGCACGGCCCTCGGCGGCCGGGCGGGGGTCAGGGGGCAGGCCGGCGGCGCCCCCGGGCCGTGCCGTTGGGAACCCCGGTCGTCTCCGCCGGGCACGCTCATGCGGCTCGCCGGAGCTTCGGAAGACCCGGGCCTATAGGATTCGTGGCGGTCTTGGAGTGGCGAGGGCGGCGACCAGCGGTGGCCGCCGGGCGGGCGAGGCGGACCTGTCGCCTCGTCGATCGTCCATGGACGTGGCTCGCGGGAGATGACGTGGTGGGCGATGGGCCGGTGCTGGAGCTGAGGATCACGCAGGGCCGGCTCGCCGCCCGGACGGTGATGACCTGCACGGCGATGGCCGTCGTCTGCATCGGGCTCGCGAGCCTGTTGGCCGCCTCGGAACTGCCGCGTGTCGTGTCGTCCGGGGGTTCGCTGGTGCTCGGCTGCGTCGCGGCGGGGCTGCTGCTGGCCGTGCTGGTCGCCCTGCCGACCCTGTTCGGCGGCGACCCCGCCCTGACCGCCGACGGCATCCGCATGAAGGTCTTCGCCTGGGACCGCACCCAGACCGTGATCCCCTGGTCGGCGATCGAGCGGCTGTGGATAGCGCGCACCGGCCAGTTCGACTACCTGTACGTTCTGCCGCGTGAGCCTGAGCGGTACCGGCGGGGACGCGGGCTGATGCGGGCCGGGCTGATGTCGCAGATGCATTCCGCGCAGGGCAGCGCCCTGCACATCTACCTTCCCGCCGACGGGATTTCCCAGGAGCGCGTCCGCGTCGCCGTCGAGCAGTTCAGCGGCGGGACCGTCCGCGTCACCGCCGCGCCGTCATCGTGACCGGTTCAGGTAGGTCAGGGACGCGGCGAAGTCGGCGCGGGGCGGGACGAAGATGTCGATGTTGACGCAGGGTTCCTCCAGAGGCTCGACGTAGTGTTCGGCGCCTCGCGGCACCAGCAGAAACGAGCCCGCGGTCATTTCGTGGGGGACGCCGTCGACGTAGTAGTTGCAGCGGCCCTCGGCGATGTAGACGAGCTGGTCGAAGTCGTCGTGGCTGTGCGGGTTGAGGTCCATGCCGACGGACAGGCGGTGGTGGGCCAGCATGACCTCGTCGGTGGAGTAGACGCGGCGCCGTACGCCTCTGCGCAGTTCGGTTTCGGGGATGTCGTCCCAGTTGATGACGCGGCCGTAGAGCTGCGGGTTGCGTTCCGTCATCCGTTTCCTCCTTGGGATGCGGCTGCTTTGAGGCCGGTGGCGAGGATTTGCAGGTCGGAGCCGGTGACGAGGTAGCGGGCGGCGGCCAGGCCGTGGGCGGCCGCCGTGTCGGGCGAGGGCGTCCAGCCGCCGAAGGCGATGCCGTGCTCGGCCGCGGCGGCGGCGATGCCGGTGACGGCCGCTCGGAGCCGCTCACCGCCCGGCTCGGCCCCCAGGCTCACGGCGAGGTCGGTGACGCCGACGAACACCACGTCCAGGTCGCCGATCAGGGGCTCCCAGGGGCCGTGCACCGGTGTCTCGATCTGGCCGACGAGCAGGGGCGGGGACTCGGCCTCGTCCCGCAGGAAGGCCCGGAGACCACCTTCGCGCAGGCTGAAGCGGGCGGTGCGGTTGGCCATGCTGATGGAGCGGGTTCCGGCAGGGGCGAAGCGTGTCGCCTGGAGCAGTGCGCGGGTTTGTGCCGGGTCGTGGAGCATGGAGAGCTGGAATCCGGCGGCGCCGTTCTCCAGGAGACGGCAGATCTGCGGCCCGTCGACTGCGGGGATGCGGACGAGCGCCGCCAGTCCGCACAGGTCGGCGTGGCGGACCAGGGCGATCGCGTCGGATTCGGTGAGGGTCGAATGCTCCAGGTCGACGACGACGAAATCGAAGCCGGCCTCGGCGCAGATCTCGACCACGTCGCACGAGGGCAGCTTGACGAACGTGCCGGTGACGCGGCGGCCCGACGTCAGGGCGGCGCGTATCCGGGACCTCGCCGGACTCATGACGGGAGGCCGCGCCAGGGCGTGATCTCCACGGCGCCGCCGTCGTGCAGGACGAGGGTCGGTTCGAGACGGGGCGCGACGATCGTGTTGCCTGCGGCGTCGGGCAGCTCCACCTCGTCGGTCTCGGTGACGACGGTGATGTGGGCGGGCCCGCCGACCGACAGGCGCCCGTAGCCCTCGGCGTCGAGGCCGAGCAGCGCGGCGGGGCGGACGGTCGCGCGGGTCACGGCCTCCATCAGCGGGACGCCCAGGGCGATCAGCTTGGAGATGCTGGTCAGCAGGTCGAAGACCGGGCCGCGCCAGTTGCGGGCGCTGGTGTCGGACGACAGGACGTCGGGCAGGAAGCCGGACGCGATGGCGCGGCGGGCGATCTCGAAGCTGAGGTTGCTGCGGCCGTGGGCGGAGTCGAACAGGACGCCGCGGTCGCGGGCCTCCAGCACGGCGGGCAGCACGGTGTCGCCGTCCAGGATGCCGTGCGGCTTGCCGGTGTAGCAGTGCGCGACGACGTCGCCGGGGCGCAGGTACGACAGGACGACCGGCAGCGGTTCGGACGTCTCGCCGATGTGCACCATCAGCGGCAGCCCCGCCTGTTCGGCGACCGTCAGCGACTTCTTCAGCAGCGTCTCCCACTGCTCGCCGACCACGTCCTCGGACAGGCGGATCTTGAAGCCGCGTACGACGTCGGGGTTCGCGGCGGCGGTCTCCAGGGCGTCGTCGGCGACGAGCGTGTCCGGGTTGAGCAACTCGCCGAAGCGGAAGTCGATGAGACCGAGCACCGAGACGTTGAGGAAGCTGACGACGCGCATGTCCGCCGGTTCGACGATCAGCTTGCGGAACGCGGGGAACGTGGACGCGCCGGCGGTGCCCGCGTCGGCGGCGGCGACGACGCCGCGCCGCAGGTGCGCCTCCTCGGGCGGCGCACCGACCTGCGACACGTACTGGAAGATGTGCGTGTGGCCCTCGACCAGCCCGGGGAGCACCAGGCTCCCGGCACAGGAGGTCACGAGGGCGGCGTCGGCGGCCAGGCCGGGACCGATCGCCGCGATGGTCGAGCCGTTGATCGCGACGTCCAGCCGGTCGTGGGTACCGGACGCGGGGTCGATGACAGTGCCACCGGTGAGCACGTGGTCGTAGCGGGTGGGCATGGCGGTGGGCTCCCGATCTGGTGAGGGGACGGGGGACGGCGGGGTCACGCGGAGATCCGGTTGGTGAGCGGCAGCACGCCGTCGACCTCGACGCGGACGGTGTCTCCGGGGGTGAGGAATACACCGAGGTCCTGGCCGGTGCCGGCGGGCGTGCCGGTCAGCACGACGTCACCGGGACGCAGCGCCGCGTACCAGGAGACGCGGGCCAGCAGCTCGGGGATCGGGAAGATCATCGCGGCGCTGGTAGCGTCCTGGCGCGGCTCGCCGTTCACCCAGGCGCGCACGCCGATCGCCGCGCTGTCGGCGATCTCGTCGCGGCCGAGCAGGGACGCGCCGAGCGCGGTGAAGCCGGGGAAGCTCTTGGCCAGGACGGGCGCGGCGGTCGCGCGCATGACGTCGCGGGCGGTGAGGTCGTTGGCGGCGGTGACGGCGGCGACGGCGTCCCACGCCTCGGACGCGGCGGCGCGGTAGAGGGGGCGGCCGAGGACGACGGCGATCTCGGCCTCGTAGTCGAGTTCGGCGGTGCGGCCCGGGGGGACGCGGACGGGTGAGCCGGGCGCGCCCAGTGACGAGGGCGCGGCGAGGTAGAGGATCGGCTCGTCGGGGAGGGGGCGGCCGGTGGTCTCGGCCTTGCAGCGGTAGTTCAGGCCGACGCCCCACAGCGCGCGGGGACGGGGCAGGGGCGGCAGGACCCCGTCCTCGGTGAGGGGGACACGGCGGACGACCTGGGCGGCGGCGAGGGACTCCAGCGATCCGGTCTGCTCGATCAGGGTGCCCGCGTCCGGGTACGGCGTGTCGAGCACGGCGACCGCGCCGTCCTCCACCCGGCCCAGCCCGGCCGCGGTCATCACAACATGCACGACGTCATCTTTCGATGCGAGATAGATCGCTGTCAAGAAATAAGAGATGGCATCTCACCATGCAGGATGAGGCCCTGCGGGCAGGCCGAGGCGGCGGTGCGGCCACCCGGCCGCACCGCCGCTCGCGGGGCAGGTCAGAGGGTGCCGAGCTGGCGGTTCACCTCACCGCTGTCCCAGTAGTCGACGCGGTGGGCGATCAGGCCGTCGGCGGAGACGCGGAAGCGGAACACGCCCCGGACGCGGACCGGCGCGTGCCCCGCCGAGGCGAGCCGGAACGACATCCAGTACGCCAGCACGGCGCGCACGTCCCGGACCACCAGGTCCTCCACCTCGTACTTCAGGCCGGTGAAGTCGGCCAGGAAGCCGTCCAGGCGCTCGCGGTAGGCGGCCCGCCCGATGACACCCTGGCCCGTGGACGACACGTGCTCGCTGACGAAGTCGTCGGTGACGCAGGCGGCCACGGCGTCGGCGTCGTGGCGGTTGAGCGCGGCCAGGTAGCGCAGCACCGCGGCGCGGGTCCGCTCCTCGACCCGTGTCACGGCGACGTCGGTGCTCAGGATCCGTCCCCCCAAAGCTTGCGGACCGTCTCGAAGACCTTCTGGTTGTGGGAGATCTCGATGACGTTGCCGTCGGGGTCCTTCAACGCGCAGATGTAGCCGACGGGGCCGGGCATGTCGCGCGGCTCCCAGTGCAGGCATCCCATCTCGCGCGCACGCTCGGCCATGGCGTCCACGTCGCCGCGTTCGGGCACCTCGATGCCGATGTGCGCGAACGGCTGGAGCAGCCCCTGCCGCTTCCCCTTGTCCTTGTTGAAGGACACCAGCACCAGCACGAACGGCGTCTCGACCTGGCCCTCGTTGGACAGCCAGGCGCTCTCGCCGTCCGCGTCCTGGAACCGCTCGACCACCACCAGCGGGGTGAGCGTGGTGTAGAACTCGATCGACCTGTCCAGGTCACCCGTGGGCAGTGCGACGTGCGTCCAGCGTGCGCGGGTCAGTCCGGTCGTCATAGTGTCTCCTCCTCGAGATCATTTCCACACACGGTCATGCCGAACCCCGCCGGAAGGGCGCGCCGAGCGCCCGCGGCTCCCGGTCCCTGGCGGCGAACGCCAGCATGACCAGCAGTGCCAGCAGGTACGGGGCGACGATCAGCAGCTGGGAGTTCAGCGTCACACCCAGCGCGGGCAGCGCCAGCCGCAGCGCGTCGGCCAGCCCGAACAGGGCGCAGCCCAGCAGCGTGCGGCCCAGCCGCCACGCACCGAAGATCACGGCCGCTATGACGATGTACCCGCGTCCTGCCGTCATGTTCTGGCTGAACGAGCCGACCTCGCCGACCGCCAGGTACGCGCCGCCGAGCCCGGCCAGCGCGCCGCACCACAGCAGGGCCTGGCGGCGCCGCGCGTTGACGTCGATGCCGGTCACGTCGGCGGCCTGCGGGGCCTCGCCGACCGCGCGCAGCTCCAGGCCCCACCGGCTGCGCTCCACCAGCCACCAGGTCAGCGGCACCAGCAGGAGCAGCAGGTACGCGGGCCAGCGTTCGACGAACAGGGCGCGCCCGACCACCGGGATGTCGCGCAGCACCGGCACGCTGACCTGCCACACCTGGTGCCCGCCGAACGTGCTGGTGGTGATCAGGTAGCTGGTCAGGCCGAGGACGAGGGCGTTCAGCACCAGGCCGACCACGAACGTGTTGATCGCCGCGCGGTGCGACAGGGTGCCGTGGACCAGCCCGACGGCCAGCCCGACCAGCACGCCCGCGGCCAGCCCGGTGGTGGCGCTGCCGGTGGCGGACGCGACGGCGATCGACCCGAACGCCCCGCCGAGCATCATCGCCTCGACGGAGATGTTCACCGTGCCCGCCCGTTCGGCCAGGTACTCCCCGCACGCCGCGAACGCCAGCGGCACCGTCAGCCGCGCCCCGCTCGCCAGGATCGTCGAGACGTTGTCCACCGCGCTCATGCTGTCTCTTCCGCTCGGCTCCACGGCGCCCTTTGGGCGCCGCCTTCCCTCCTCGCAGGCTCGTCGGTCCAGGCGGCGCCGCGCCGCTCCGGCTCGCTCATGTGAGCACCTCTTCCCGGACGGGGGCGGCGGTGGCGCGGGCGGCGCGGCGGGACGCGCGGCCGCGGAGCGCGGCGACCACCACCGGCGGGATGACGAACGCCAGCACCAGCAGCGACTTCACCACGTCCACCAGGTAGGACGGGACGCCGGTGGCGGCCAGGAACCCGCCGCCGGAACGCAGCACGCCGAACAGCAGCGCCACCGGGATCGCCGCGACCGGACGGTTGCGGGCGACCAGCGCCACCAGCAGCCCGTCCCAGCCGATGTTGTTGGAGATGCCCGGCTGGAGGCGGTTGGTGCCGACCGGGCTGGCCAGCAGCACCGCCCCGGCGAGCCCGGCGAACGCGCCCGACAGCGCCAGCGCCGTGCCGCCCAGCGCGGCGACGCGGACGCCCGCGTGCCGGGCGGCGCGCGGGTTGAGCCCGAGCATCGTCAGCCGGAAGCCCCACCGGGTGCGGGCGATCACCACGGCGGCCACCACCGCCGCGACCAGCGCCAGGATCAGCCCGCCGTTGATCTGCAGACCCGGGTACTGGCCGAACGAGCCGAGCAGCGCCCCGTCCTGGATCTTGTTGGACTGCGGCGAGACGGTCGCGTTGCCCAGCCGCGTCTCCTGCAGCAGCCAGGGCGTGTTGACCGCGTACGCGACGAGCTGCTGCGCGAGGAAGGTCATCAGCAGGGTGCTGACGACGACGTTCACGCCGCGCAGCCGGTGCATCAGCGAGCTGAGCCCGGCCCAGGCGCCGCCCGCGAGCGCGGCCGCCGCGAGAACGAGCAGCAGCAGCGCGGGTCCCGGCACGGCCAGGCGCAGCCCGACCCACGCCCCCGCGAGAGCGCCGATCAGCACCTGGCCTTCCTGGCCGAGGTTGAACACGCCCGCGCGGACGCTCAGGCACGTGCCGACCGCGACGAGCAGCAGCGGCGCCGCGTACAGCAGCGTCGAACTCCAGGCCGTCCGGTCGGCCACCGAACCCCGCAGCAGCGCCTCGACGGCGTCCGCGGGCGACCCGCCCGTGACGGCGACCAGCAGCGACGACAGAGCGAGCGCCACCGCCACGGCCAGCACGGTCACCCCGGCCGTCGGCGCGCCCCCGGGCCCGAGGAGCACCCCCGGCCGCACTCCGTTCATGCCGCGACCCCTCCGACGAGCATGCCGAGGCGTTCGGGGCTGGCCTCGGCAGTGGGCAGCACGCCGGCCACCCGGCCGCGGGAGATCACCGCGATCCGGGACGCCAGCGCCATGACCTCCTCCAGCTCGGTGCTGACCAGCAGCACCGCGACGCCGGACGAGGCGGCCTTGCGCAGCCGCAGGTACATGTCCTCGATGGCGCCGACGTCCAGCCCGTGCGTGGGCTGCGCCGCCACCAGCACCGACGGGTTCGCCGACAGCTCCCGGGCCAGCACGAGCCGCTGCTGGTTGCCGCCCGACAGGCTGCGCACGGGCGCGTCCAGCGACGGGGCGACGATGTTGAACTCGGCGGCCAGCCGCCGGGCGATCTCCAGCATGCGGCGCCGGTTGAGCAGGCCGCCGCGTCCGCCGACCGCGTCCAGCGAGTTCATCACCAGGTTCTCGGCGACGCTCATGTCCAGCACCACGCCGGAGTCGTGCCGGTCCTCGGGGACGATGCCGAGCCCGGCCCGGTGCAGCGCCCCCGGACGGGACAGGTCGACGGGCTCCCCGCCGATCTCCACCGTGCCGGAGTCGGGCTCGACCAGGCCGGACAGTACCTCGCCGAGCGTGGCCTGCCCGTTGCCCTCCACGCCGTACAGCCCGACGATCTCGCCGGGCGCCACGTCCAGCGTGAGGCCGTCGAGCAGGGCGACGCCGCCGGAGCGCACCACCAGGTCGCGCAGCCGAAGCGCCGGGACGCCGCCCTCCGGCTCGCCGGCCGGTTCCCGGGAAGGGGACGCGGCGCGGCGCTCCACCGGCAGCATGCCGACGGCGGCGGCCTCGGCGCGCAGCGAGACGTCGCGTCCCACCATCTGCCGGGCCAGCTCGCGCGGGGTGGTGTCGGCGGTCGCGCTCTGGAAGACGACCCGGCCGCCGCGCAGCACCGTCACCCGGTCGGTGGCCGCGGTGATCTCGGCCAGCTTGTGGCTGATGAGGATCACCGCGCGGTCCTCGCCGCGCACCACCTCGCGCAGCACGCCGAACAGCTCGGCGGACTCGGCCTGGGTGAGCACCGAGGTCGGCTCGTCCAGGATCAGCACGGACGGGTCGCGGCGCAGGCACTTGATCAGCTCGACCCGCTGCCGTTCCCCGGCCGACAGCCGCGCCACCCGGGCCGCCGGGTCGATCGGCAGCCCGTAGCGTTCGGCGACCCGTTCGACCTCGGCGCAGGCGGCGGCGCGGTCGACGCGGCCGGTGTCGCCGAGGATCACGTTCTCCCAGACGGTCAGCGGCTCCACCAGGCTGAAGTGCTGGTGCACCATGCCGAGGCCGAGCGTCACCGCCTCCTGGGGGCTGCGCACGTCCACGGGCCGGCCGTCGTAGTGGATCGTCCCGGCGTCGCGCCGCACCAGCCCGAGCAGGATCTTCATCAGCGTGGACTTGCCCGCGCCGTTCTCGCCGAGCAGCCCGTGCACCTCGCCCCGGTGGACGGTCAGGTCGACCGCGTCGCAGGCGACGACCCGGCCGTACCGCTTGCCGATGCCGCGCAGCCGCAGCGCGGGCTCGCCCGGGGGCGGGCCGCCGCCCGTACGCATCCGCTGGTCGGCCATGTCAGGCCCCCAGCCGCCGCACCTGCTCGGCCGGGTCGATCTTCTTGTCGCCGATGTCCTTCATGAAGGCGTCGAGCTTCTGCTTCTGCTCGGCGGTGCCGCCGCACAGCCTGACGGTCGGGTACGGGTCCTTGCCGACCGTCCACACCTTCTCCACGCCCATCGCCAGCCTGCCGTCGGCGAACTGCTTGAGCGCCTCGGTGAAGTAGTCGCCGGGACTGAAGATGACCGACACGTCGAACTTCGGGGCGGTGGAGGCGCACCGGTCGGTGCCCGGAGTGAGCGTGATCAGCTTCTTGGTGTTGGCGAGCGCGGTCGCCGCGTCCGTGGAGCCGCCCAGGTAGGGGTAGACGACCTGGGTGCCCTGGTCGATCTGCGCCTGCACCGCCTCCTTGGCCTTGGCCGAGTCGTTCAGGTCGCCGGTGTAGGTGGTGGTGACGGTCGCGTCCGGCAGCACGGTGCGGATGCCCGCCTTGAACGCCTTGGCCGCCGCCTCGGTGAAGTCGGCCTGCGCGCCGGTGACGAACGCGGCCTTGGTCGCGCCGCGCGACTGCATGAGGATCCCGGCGGCGTACCCGGCGGTCAGGATGCTCTGGTTCGGGTCGTCGGTCGACAGCATGATCTTGGGGGTCTGCTGGATGTTGCCGGACGTGGGCACGTACCAGGCGGTCTTGGCGCAGGCGGCCTCCTCGGAGGCGGGGATGGCGTCCTTGAGCTCGGACGCGCCGAGCGCCACCATGTCGACCTTCTGCTGGCACAGCGCGCGGGCCGCGTTCAGCGCCTCGGTGGTCGGGACGCTGCCCCGCTTGATGACCGTCCACCCCTTGGACTTGGCGAACGCGTCGGCGCCGTCCACGAAGCTCTGGTAGTAGCCCTTGTCGTTGATGTCGCCGGGGCTGAGCACGCCGATGACGACCTTGCCGTCGCCGTTGAGGTCGGGCTCTCCGGGCGGGACGGTGCCGCCGCCCGCGGCGGTGGCGCCGCCGGTGCTCTTGTCGGCGGTGACGTCGGATTCGGCGCACGCGGCCAGGGACAGCATCGCGGTACAGGCGAGCGCCGCGCCCGCGAGCCGTGCCGCTCTACGGTGTTCCACCACGGGGATCCTTTCGGTCGGGCGGGGAGGGAGGACGGGGAGGGGAGGGGACGGCGGCGACCACCGGCCAGCGGTGCGGGATCCGCAGGCCGGCGCGGCGCAGCAGTCCGGCGGACAGCCGGGCCGCCTCGTGGCGGAGGGCGTGGACGTCGACGGTGGTGACCTCACGGTCGCGCACGACGACCTTCCCGTCGACCACCACGTCGCGGACGGTGTGCGTGGGTGCGCCCCACACCAGGTGGGTGGCCAGGTCGCCCGGCGGCGTCCAGGCGGGGCCGCGGGCGTCGAGGACGACCAGGTCGGCGGCCTTGCCGACCTCCAGCGACCCGGCCGTGCCGCCGAGGCCGGCCGCCTCGGCGCCGCGGCGGGTGGCGAGCGCGAACGCCTCGTCGGCGCGGATCGGCCACGTGCCCCGGTCGTTCTCCAGTCCGGCCAGCAACGCGGCGGCGCGCAGGACGTCGGGTGCGTCGGCGGCGTTGTGGGAGTCGCAGCCGAGCGCGACGCGGCCACCGCGCCGTACCAGTTCGCCGTGCCGCCCGGCGCGCGTGTAGCCCTGGCGCAGCCGCAGGTAGGCGGCGGGGCAGGACGCGACGGCGGTGCGGGTGGCGAGCACGGCCTCGACTTCGGCGTCGTCCAGCCACACCGCGTGGCCGAGCAGCAGCCGGGGGCCGAGCACGCCGAGCCCGCGCAGGTGGACGAGGGGACGTTCGCCGGTGCGCCGCAGGTAGGACTCGGCGTCGCCGGGGCCGGGCGACATGTGCCAGGTGACGCCGACGCCGAGGCGTTCGGCCAGCTCGGCGGCGCCGGTGAACAGCTCGTCGCTCACCAGGTCGTGCCCGACGAGTGCGACCCAGCCGGTCACCGGGCCGTCCGCGGGCAGCGCCCGGACGATGTCCTCCTGCCGGGCGAGGGCCTCGGCGGCGGGCAGCGTGTGGGGGACGCCGGGCGCGTCCCAGCCCCAGCCGCCGACGCGTCCGCGGATCCCCGTCCTGAGGAACGCGGCGGCGACCCGTTCGGGGTGGGCGACGGTGCCCGCGTCGAGCACGGTGGTGACGCCCCGGGTGAGGCAGTCGACGGCGGTCAGGGTGGCCGCCAGCTCGTCGTCGTCGCCGGTGACCCGCGCGTGCAGCGGCACCGCCCAGTCGAAGATGGCCTGCCGGGAGTCCAGGTCGTCGGGGATGATGCTGCGGATCAGCGGGTCGACGGTGCTGTGCTGGTGCGCGTTCACCAGCCCGGGGATGACGACGCATCCGCGCGCGTCGATCTCCGCCTGCGCCGGGTGGTGTGCGCGCACGTCGTCGTCGGCTCCGAGGGCGACGATCCGGCCGTTGGCGACCGCGATCGTCGCGTCGGTGACGACCCGCCGGTCCTCGGCCATCGTCACCACCGTCCCGCCCGCGACCAGCAGCTCGGCGGCGGTCACGGGCGGACCAGCACTTTGCCGACGGTGGCGCGGGACTCGGCGGCGGCGAACGCGGCGGGCAGGTCGGTCAGGTCGTACTCGGCGGCGAGCGGGACGCGCAGTCCGCCCGCGAAGAAGGCGTCGAGCATCGCGGCGAAGTCGGCCTCGGTGTAGGCGCCCGAGCCCAGCAGCCGCAGCCCCCGGTGGTAGATCTCCGAGAGGGAGAAGGTGACCTGGTCGCCGCCGGTGTTGCCGAACATCACCAGGCGGCCGCCGGTGCGCAGGCAGTCGATGGACGCGCGCCAGGTCGCGGCGCCCACGTGGTCGAGGGCGACGTCGGCGCCGCGTCCGTCGGTGAAGCGCCGTACGGCGGCGGCCACGTCGGCGTCGTTGCGCACGGTCACGTCGGCGCCCAGGTCGGCGGCGAGGGTCAGCTTGGCGTCGCTGCCCGCGACCGCCACGACGTGCGCGCCGGCGCGTTTGGCCAGTTGCAAGGCGGCGATGCTCACCGCGCTCGCGGCGGCCTGCACCACGACGACGTCCCCGGCGGACACCTCGCCGACGCCGAACGTGGCGCGCCAGGCGGTGCTCCACGCGGACGGCAGGGCGGCGGCGTCGGCCAACCCCACGTGGCCGGGGACGCGGTGGACGACGCGGGCGGGCACCGCCACGTACTCGGCGAAGCCGCCCGCGACGTTGCCGCCGACGACGCGCAGCGCCGGGCAGTGTCCGGGCCGGCCGGCGCGGCAGGACGGGCAGTCGCCGCAGCCGAGCGTCGGGTCGATGACCACGCGGTCGCCGGGGGCGTGGCCGCGCACCCGGTCGCCGACGGCGGCGACGTGCCCGGCGACGTCCATCCCGGCGATGTGCGGGAGGCGGAAGCCCGGCAGCACGGCCGGGCCGCGCCGCTGCAGGATGTCGAGCCGGTTGAGGGCGCAGGTCCGCACCCTGACCACCACGTCGCCCGGTCCCGGTTCGGGGTCGGGGACCTGCCGCGGCGTGACCACCTCGGGGCCGCCGAACCCGGTCTGCACCAGCGCTCTCACCGTGCCTCCGACCGCTCGGGTCTCATCTCGCATTGCGAACCACCGACTCACAATGTGAGGCAACTGTGAACCGCGCGCCGGGCCCCTGTCAACACCCCGGGGGAAACTGGCCGCACCGGCAACCCGCAGGTAACAGCAGTTGAGCGCAGGTCACGCGGATGGGTCAGCGGTCGAGCAGGCGGACGGCGACGGCCTTCTCCTGGGTGTACTCGCGCAGCGCCCCGTACCCGCCGCCACGGCTGAAGCCGCTGTCCTTCTGCATGTTGAAGGGGAAGCCGATGACGCCCGCGTCGTGGAACTGGTTGACCGCGACCTGCCCGGCGCGCGCCTGCCCCGCGACGTGCAGCGCCCGCGACACGTCGTTCGTCCACACGCAGGCCAGCAGCCCGAAGTCGGTGGCGTTCATCAGCTCGACCGCCTCGCGCGTGCCCGAGAAGCCCTGCACGGCCAGCACCGGGCCGAACACCTCCTCGCGGACGATCCGCATGTCCGGCGACACCTTGTCGAAAGCGGTCGGCTGGACGAACAGGCCGTTCGGGGTCAGCTCGGCCGGCCCGCCGCCGGTCACCACGCGCGCACCCTCGCGTTTCGCGTCGTCCAGGAAGCCGAGCACGCGCCGGTACTGGGGCTCGTTCACCAGCGGCCCCATGTCGAGGTCCTGGTCCCAGCAGCCGAGGCGGACGGCGCGCATGCCCTCGGCGACGCGCTCCACCACCTCGTCCCGGATCGCCTCCTCGACCAGCAGCCGCGAGCCCGCGTAGCAGTTCTGCCCGGCGTTCTCGGTGATGGACTGGACGATGGCGGGGATCGCGGTGTCCAGGTCGGCGTCGGCGAACACCACGTTCGGCGACTTGCCGCCGAGTTCCAGCTTGACGGGGACGAGGTTGGCCGACGCGGCGCGCATCACCGCGCGGCCGGTGGCGGTCGAGCCCACGAAGCTGATGTGGTCGACGTCCGGGTGCGCGGTCAGCGCGGCGCCGGCGTCCGCGCCGAGCCCGGTGACGACGTTGAGCACGCCCGGCGGGAAACCGGCCTCGCGCGCCAGCCCGGCCAGCGCCAGCGGGGCGAGCGGCGCGACCTCGGACGGCTTGAGCACGACGGTGTTCCCGGCGGCGAGCGCGGGCGCGACGTTCGCGGCGGTCAGCACGGCCGGGACGTTCCACGGGATCACGGCCGCGCACACCCCGTACGGCTCGGGGACGGTGTAGCCGAGGTAGCCGGGCGTGCGGGTGGGCAGCGTGACGCCCGTGAGCTTGTCGGCGGCGCCGGCGAAGTACTCGATGATGCCGCGCGCGATGAAGATGTTCGTCCGGCCGCCCGACAGCGGCTTGCCGACGTCCTGCGCCTCGTAGCGGGCGAGGTCCTCGACGTACTGGCCGACCAGCCGCGCCCAGCGGGCCAGCAGGGCGCCGCGTTCGGACGGCGAGGTGGCGGCCCAGGCCGGGAAGGCGCGGCGGGCGGCGGCCACGGCGTCGCCGACGTCGGCGCCCGTGCCGAGGGCGACCGGCTGGATGGTCTGCCCGGTGGCCGGGTCGAGAACCGGCAGTTCGCCCTTGTCGCGGGCCGGTGTCCACTCCCCGTCCATGAGCAGCCGGGAGACCGGAATTTCGAGTTCGGACATACCGGAAATCCTTGACCGGCAATATCCCACATGTCAAGATGCCATATCTCTTTGTGAAATTACTCGGGAGGGCGCATGCGCGTCACCGCCGCCGTTCTCCACTCCCCCGGCGGGCCCTTCGCCCTACGGGACGTGGAACTGCACGGCCCCCGTCCCGACGAGGTCCTGGTCCGCGTGACCAGCGTGGGGATCTGCGCCACCGACCTGGAATTCGCGACATTCTTCGGCACTCCCGCCGTGCTCGGCCACGAGGGCGCGGGCGTCGTGGAAGAGGTCGGCGAACGGGTCACCTCCGTCTCCCCCGGCGACCACGTCGCGATGACGTTCCACTCCTGCGGGCGATGCCGCCAGTGCCTGACCGGCGCGCCCGCCTACTGCGCGCACTTCGACGCGGTCAACTTCAGCGGCCGCCGCCCCGACGGTTCGTCGGCCGTGTCGCTGGACGGCACCGAGATCAACTCGCATTTCCTGGGGCAGTCCTCGTTCGCCGACCACGTGGTGGCGCCCGCCCGCGCGGTGGTGCCGATCGGCAAGGACGTGGACCTGACCGTCGCCGGGCCGTTCGGCTGCGGCTTCCAGACCGGCGCGGGCGCGGTGCTCAACGTGCTGCGTCCCGGTCCCGGGTCCTCGCTGGCGGTGTTCGGCGCGGGCGCGGTCGGGGCCGCCTCCGTCGCCGCCGCCGTGCTCAGCGGCTGCTCGGTCGTCGCGGCGGTGGACCTCAACCCGGCCCGGCTGGACACCGCCACCGCGCTCGGCGCCACCCACGCCGTCCCGGCCGGTGACGGCGCCGCCGACGCGCTGCGGTCCATCGCCCCGGACGGCTTCGACTTCGCCATCGACACCACGGGCCGCGCGGACGTGCTGCGCACCGCCGTCGAGGCGCTCGCCCCGCTCGGCCGGTGCGGGGTGGTCGGCGTCGGCCCGAGCCCGGAGATGAGCTTCGACTGGCGCAGCGTCCTGAACGGCCGCACCGTCACCGGCATCATCGCGGGCGGCTCGATGCCCCAGGTCTTCCTGCCAAAGCTGCTCGACCTGCACGCCGCCGGGCGCTTCCCCGTCGACCGGCTCGTCACCCGCTTCCCGTTCGACCGGTTCGACGAGGCCGTGGACGCGGCGCGGCACGGCACGGTCGGCAAGGCCGTCCTGACCTTCTGAGACACCCGGTGGCGCGGCCGGGGAACACCGCGCGCACGCACTGCGCATCGGGAGTCAGCGCAATGACACAGGGACATTTCGACCACCACTCGGCCGAGTGCACCGCCGATCCCGTCGCCTACTACGCGGCGTTCCGCGACCGCTGCCCGGTCGGCCGCACGCCGGCGCACGGGGGCTTCGTCTACACGACGCGGTACGCCGACGTCGTCCGCGTCGCCCGGGACGACGCGACGTTCTCGTCCACGCGCGAGGCCACGGGCGTGGACGGCGTCGCCATCGTCATCCCGAGCGGACCGGGCCTGGCGCAGTACCCGATCGAGCTGGACCCGCCCGCGTCGGCCCCGTACCGCGACCTGATCAACCCGCTGCTCACCCCGGACGCGGTGGACGGCCTCCGCCCGATGATCGCCCGGCACGTCACCCGCGTCATCGACGCGTTCGTCGAGCAGGGCTCGGCCGACTTCGTCCGCGACCTGACCAACCCGGTGCCCGCCGCCGTCACCCTGGACTGGCTCGGGTTCCCCGAGGAGGACTGGGCCAGGCTCGTCGGCCCGATCCACGACATCTTCGCCGCACCCCCGGACAGCGAACGCGCGCAACGCGGCGCACGCGGCCTCGCCTACATGGAGCGGCGCATCCGCGAACTGGTGCGCGCGCGCCGCGCGGAACCGAAGGACGACGCCGTGGGGGTGCTGGCCGCCGCGCGCCGTCCGGACGACGGCGAGCCGTTCGCCGAGGACGAGCTGGTCTCCGTCATCGGGCTGCTGATCGCGGGCGGCGTCGACACCACCACCTCGCTCACCGGGTCGGTGCTGGTGCACCTGAGCCGCCACCCGGACCAGCGGCGGCGGCTGACCGAGTCGCCCGACCTGCTGGAGACGGCGACCGAGGAGTTCCTGCGGGCGTTCGCGCCGTCCCAGTCCATGGCCCGCACCGCGCTCACCGACGCCGAGATCGGCGGCTGCCCGGTGCGCGCCGGGGAGCGCGTGCTGATCCCGTGGGTGGCCGCCAACCACGACCCGGCCGTCTTCCCCGACCCCGAGCGGGTGCGGCTCGACCGCGACGCGTCCCGGCACCTCAGCTTCGGCATCGGCACGCACCGCTGCGCGGGCGCCCACCTGGCCCGCGCCATGTTCCGCGAGATGATCACACAGGTGCTGACCCGGCTGCCGGACTTCCGCGTGCTGGAGGACGGCCTGATCGGCTACCCGACCAGCGGCAACCAGACCGGCTGGGACGCGATCCCGGCCGTGTTCACGCCCGGCGTGCGCGCCGGGTCGGCGGCCGTCGCCCCGGCGCCCGCGCTCGGCACGACGTTCGACATGGTCGTGACCTCGGTCGAACGCGCCGCCGACGACGTCGTCGCGCTCACCCTCGCCCACCCCGGCGGCGCCGAGCCGCCCGCGTGGCGTCCCGGCGCGCACCTGGAGTTCCGGCTGCCGTCCGGGCGCGTCCGGCAGTACTCGCTGTGCGGCGACCCGGCCGACCGCGCGCACTACCGCGTCGCGGTGCTGCGCGAGACCGGCGGCCGCGGTGGCTCGGAGGAACTGCACGCGCTCGCCGCGCCCGGCGTGACGCTGCGCGTGCGCGGCCCCCGCAACCACTTCCCGCTCGTGGCCGCCGACGACTACCTGTTCCTGGCGGGCGGCATCGGCGTCACGCCGATCCTGGCCATGGTGCGGGAGGCCGTCTCCCGCAACGCGGACCTGCGCGTGGTGTACGGCGGACGGACGCGCACGTCGATGGCGTTCCGCGACGAACTCGCCGCGCTCGCGGGCGACCGGCTGCGGCTCGTCCCGCAGGACGAGCAGGGCGTCCCCGACCTGCGCGCGGTCCTGGCCGGTGTCGGGCCGGGCACCGCCGTGTACTGCTGCGGGCCGGCCGGCATGATCGCCGCCGCCGAACGCGCCTGCGCCGGCCTGGGCCTGTCCGACCGGCTGCACGTCGAGCGCTTCACCGGCGACGACGTGCCCGAGGTGCCGTTCGACCCGTCCCGCAACACAGAGTTCGAGGTGCACCTGGCGCGCACGGGCCGCACGCTGCGGGTGCCCGCCGACCGCCGGCTCATCGAGGTCGTCCGGGAGGCCGTGCCGGGCCTGTCGTACGACTGTGAGAAGGGGTACTGCGGCGCCTGCGAGACGCGCGTGCTGGGCGGCGAGCCCGAGCACCGCGACTCGCTGCTCACACCGGAGGAACGCGCGGCGGGCCGGACGATGATGATCTGCGTCGGCCGGTGCGCCTCGTCTCGCCTGGTGCTCGACCTCTGACGACGCGGCCACCTGACCGGGTTCGGATCACTGCGGGTCGCGGGGGCGGCGTCCCTCCTCGTCCAGCACCGGATGCTCGACCAGCGCCAGCACCCTGCTCGCCATGAACCGCGCCGTCCGGACCGGCCCTCCGGTCCGGGTCACCTCGCTGACCTCCACCACCCCGCGCCGGTTGCTGATCTCCACCCGGCGGCCGGCGCGGGTGGCGACGACCTCGTACGTCCGCGTCCCCTCCCCGCCGACGTCGATCACGATCTCGACCCTGTCGCCCTTCATGCGCGCCCTCCGGTTCGAACGTGTATTCGATATATACCCGGACGAAACACGCACAACCCTTGCCGGAGGCGCTCAGGCCAGCAGGTTCACGATGGCCAGGACGCCCACGGCGACGATCACCCCGCGCAGCACCGCCGGCGGGATCCGCCGCCCCAGCTTGGCGCCCAGCAGCCCGCCCAGCGACGAGCCCAGCGCGATCAGCAGCACCGCCCACCAGCTCACGTCGGTGGCCCCGACCGCCCACATCAGCACGAACAGCAGCGCGGCCGTGGCGTTGACCACCGTCGCCAGCACGTTCTTGGTGGCGTTCAGGGACTGCAGATCATCGTCCAGCGCGATGGCCAGCATCGCGATCAGGATGACGCCCTGCGCCGCGCCGAAGTAGCCGCCGTACATGCCCGCGCCCAGCACGCCCAGCCACAGCCAGGCGCCGCCGTGCGACGAATGCTCCTCGCGCCGCGCCAGCGTCCACTTCTGCAACCTCGGCTGGACGATCACCAGCACGACCGCGATCCCGATCAGACCCGGTACGATGATCTTGAACGCCTCGGCGGGCAGGGTGAGCAGCAGCAGCGCGCCCGCCAGCCCCCCGACCAGCGACGCCGCCCCCAGCCGCAGCAGCCGCTCGCGCTGCCCCTTCAGCTCGTGCCGGTACCCGTAGACGCCGGACGCGTTGCCCGGCACCAGGCCGAGGTTGTTGGACACGTTCGCCACCACCGGCGGATACCCGAGCGCCACCAGGGTGGGGAACGTCAACAGGGAGCCCGACCCGACGATGGTGTTGATGCCCCCTGCGGCGACCCCCGCTGCGAAGACGGCGGCCGCGTCCAGAATGTTCACGTTCGTCCCCACCCATTTCGGCGCGTCGCTAATCGCCCCACGATGGTAGGGATCGCCGGTTCACCGTCCGTGCACGGGGGTGGCGCTAGCGCACCGTCCGCGCGTACCAGCGCCCGTCGCGCCGCTCCACCGTCAGCGGAAGGCCGAAGCAGTCCGACAGGTGCTCGGGGGTGAACACCTCGTCCACCTTGCCCTGCGCCACGGCCTCGCCCGTGCGCAGCAGCAGTGCGTGGGTGAAGCCCTCCGGGACCTCCTCCACGTGATGGGTGACCAGCACCATCGTGGGGGCGCCGGGATCGTCGGCGAGACGCCCGAGCCGGTCGACCAGATCCTCACGGGCGCCGAGGTCGAGCCCGGCGGCGGGCTCGTCCAGCAGCAGCAGCTCGGGGTCGGGCATCAGGGCGCGGGCGATCTGCACCCGCTTGCGCTCGCCCTCCGACAGCGTGCCGAACCTGCGGCGGAGCAGGTCGGCGCACCCCAGCGCCTCCAGCAGCGCCACGGCCCGCGTCACGTCGGTGGAGTCGTACTCCTCCCGCCAGCGCCCCAGGATCGCGTACGAGCCGGTCAGCACCACGTCGATGACGCTCTCGTCCGGCGGCACCTTCTCCGCCACCGCCGCGCTGGCGATGCCGATCCGCGGCCGCAGCTCGAACACGTCGGTACGGCCCAGCTCCTCGCCCAGCACCCGCACCGCACCCGTCGTCGGATACAGCAGCGCCGCGGCGACCTGCAGAAGCGTCGTCTTCCCCGCGCCGTTGGGACCGACGACCACCCACCGTTCGTCCTCGTTCACCGTCCACGACAGCTCGCGCAGCAGGTCGGCACCCTCCCGCCGGACCCCCACCGCGCGCAGGTGCAGTACCTCGTCGGTCATCGCCTGCCCGTATCCCACAACTCGCTCCGTCCGTCGGAATGAACCTATGCGATTTCCCACCACCCCGGGAGCAGCACGCCCACCGCTCCCACGTCCCGTGACGAACACCGCAACTCAGACGAATCACCCACCGCAGGCGTCCGCTCACAACGCACCCGCACGTGTGAGCGCCCGCTCAGGGGGAGGCGGGGCTCCACCCTGAGCGAGCGCTGCGTCGGGTGTGGTCGTCGGCCCAGGTCAGCCGGCGGTCTCCAGGTCGCGCGCCTGGTGCAGCCAGCCGGTGAACAGCTCTTCGTCGATGTCGTCCAGGGTGCGGAGCTTGACCGCGGCCATGGTGCGGCTGCCGGACTCCAGACGGCCGGACGGGTCGGTGACCTCCCGGCCCCGCCACAGCCCGAAGGTGACGTGCGCGGAGTAGGCCTTGACCAGGCAGACCGGGGACCGGCCGGGCTTGTCCCCCAGGCTCCACACCGGGTGACCGTGCCAGACCGCACCGGCGCCGGGCAGGACCTTCTCGATGAGCGGCAGGAGCCTGTCGGCGATCTCGCGCTGCGCCTCGGGCAGGGAGGCGACGTACTGCTCGACAGTGGCGAACTTGGCCATGGCGATGTCCTCTCGTCTTGGGTGGTGGCGTTCGGGGAGATGCGGGTCGGGGGGCGTCACAGGCCGCGGCGGCAGCGGGCGGCGAGTCTGCTGCGGCGGCTGGGACGCGGCCAGGAGGCACGGCTGGAGTTCCTTCGCGCCGCGTCCCTCACCGGCAACGCCGCCGAGCGGGCTTTCCTGCGCCGCCGCGCGGAGGAGATCGCCGGCACCGGCCCGCCGGGCCCCACCCTCGGGCAGACCGTCACGCGGTTCCTGGAGCGCGATGATCTGGACGCCCAGACCCTGCGCTCCTACGCCCAGACGCTGCGGCGCCTGTGCCGGGCCCTGGGCGAGCAGACGCCGCTGCCGTCCGTCACCGCCGACCAGGTCGCTGGACCGTGCTGTCCCTGAACGTGGAGGACCTGGACCTGGAGGACCGCCGGGCCCGGGCGGACGGCCGGTGGGTGACCTGGCGCTCGCGGACGGCCCGGCTCCTGCCCGACCTGCCGGCCGGCCGCACCCGGGGCCCGGTGTTCCTCTCCGACCGCCGTCCCGCCGCGTCCCGCACACCGGCACCGGCCGACCTGTGCCCGCGGACGGGCCGTCGCCGCCTGTCCTACGAACGCGCCGAATACCTGTTCAAACAGGCCACGAGAACCCTCGACCGCAGGGCGGCGGCTACACCCTGACGGCCGTCCGCGGCGACTGACCGGGTCTCCTCCGAGGTCGCCCCGGTTGGGCCTTGTGGATCTTGGCCGCTTGCTCTACAACTCGTAGTACTACACAGCGTCGTGGAGGTGCGGGATGCGGGTGCTCATCGTGGGGGCGGGGATCGGCGGGCTGGCGGCGGCTCGGGCGCTGCTCGCCGACGGCCATGAGGTGACGGTGCTGGAAAGCGCACCCGAGCTGCGCGCGGCCGGCGGCGCCATCACCCTGTGGGGCGGCGGGCCCACCGTCCTGGCCGACCTCGGCGTCGACCTCGACGGAGTGGGCCAGCGCCTCACCGCCATCGAGGCGCGAACCGCGGCCGGTCACGTGGTGTCGGAGGTCTCGACGGTTGAGCTCGGGGCGCTGGTCATCCCGCGCGGCTCGCTGGTGGTGCGGCTGGCCCGGGGCCTGCCAGACGGCACGATCCGGTTCGGCAGCCGCTTCGGCCGCTTCAAGGACGACGGCTCCGAGGTGCGGGTCTGGACGCAGGACGGCGCCGTCCACACCGGGGACCTGCTCATCGGCGCGGACGGCGTGCGTTCCCGAGTCCGCGCCGCGCTGTGGGGCGACAACGAGCCGCCGTGCACAGGCGTGGCCAGCTACCAGGGCCTGATCCCCGCCCCGGTCGACCTGGGCACACGCGGCATCATGATGGTCGGCCGGGCCGGCGACGTCGGGCTCAGCCCCGCCGGTGACGGCCTGGCGCAATGGCTGATCGACCTCCCGTGGCCACCGCCCAAGCCCCACGGCAAGCCCTTGGAGATGCTGAGGCGGCGGTACGGGGACTGGGCCTCCCCCGTCCCCGAACTGCTCGACGCGCTGTCCGGGGTCGACCTGAAGGCGTGGCCCCACCACCGGCTCAAGATACGGCGCAGCTGGGGGAAGGGCCGGTGCACGCTGCTGGGCGACGCGGCACACGGAATGCCCCCGATCCTCGCACTGGGCGCGAACCAGGTGCTGGAGGACGTCTGGGTGCTGTCGCGCTCCCTGACCGCCGCCGCCCCGGAGACGGCACTGCGGACCTACGAACGCGACCGCCGCAGGCGGGCCGCGCGGGCCTCGCTGTTCGCCACCCAGGCCGTGGCCTTCACCGGCCCACGGACCTTGTTCCAGAGCGAACGATCAATGCGCATGGCCCCGGCGTCGTCCCGGCTGTCGACCCGCGCCGTCACCGCCCTCCACCGCAGCGTCAGCAACCGGCTGCAAGTACAGGGATGACGCAGAACCCCTAGAAGGGGAAGTGGATGTAGTTGTCCGGGTCGTTGCGACTGATCGTGCGCTCGCTGTAGGCCTCGCGCTTGCTCTTGTTGTACTCCTCGACCACGATCTTCGAGCCGTCGACCCTGGCCACATAGGCCACGTGGCCGAACCTGCCGTCGTTCCACACGGCGATATTGCCGACCTTCGGCGTGCGGTCCACCTTCAGCCTGACCTTTTTGGCGGCGTCGTCCCAGGTCTTGGCGTCTCCCCAGTTGACCCCCTTGTAGTTGTTGTGGAACTTCAGCTTGAGCCGGTCGTTGATCCGCCATGCCGCGAAGGAGGTGCACTGACCGGCCCAGAAATTGTAGGGATCGACCTTACCGATGCGCTTCTTGTACGGGTAGTCGTCCGTGATCTTACGGTTACAGGGTTTCGTGCACGCGGCGCTCTGCTCCACGGAAGTGCCGGCGGTCTGCACGGATTCGCGGGAAACCGACGAGGGAGCGGCGGACGCGGCGACCGGAGGAAGGCCGGCGGTCGCCGCGACGGCGACGGCCGCCACGATCATCAAACGCATGGTGCTCTCCTGGAAAATCGGGGGGTGTATGGGACACCGCATTCGGGGGCCCGTCAAGTGATCACGCTAGCCGCCGCCGAGGAGTCGTCGAGCAGCGGGGGGCTCGGCGTGCCGGGGGCGCGGCCGTGAATTCACGGGCGGTTTCCGGTGGCCGCCTTGTTGCCGGCGCGGCGGGCGAACCACGGCACGATCACGGCGACCACCGGCGCCACGCACAGCATGACCTTGAAGCCGCCCGTGTAGCCGTTCACAAAGCCGTCGACCCCGAAGACCGACAAGGCCAGCAACGCGCCCACGGCTACGCCGAAGGAAGGCCACCAGTGCCAACTCGCCATGGCCCGCATGACGAACAGCACTGACCCGAAGAACGCCAGCAGGAAGAACCCGCCCATGGCCGCGAGAAAATCAGCCGTCGCCTCGGCAGGCACCCCGCACACAGTATTCCCGCGCGAGTTCACGCGGTAGTCGCATCCCGAGTCGATACCCCCGACCAGGCCCCAGACCACCAGGAACATGCCACCCGTCAAGGCGATCGCGAAGACGCACTCGGCGAGGAAGACCAGCCGTTCTCTGCTCGGCGACGCTTCCCGTGCGGGCATCCGGGCGTTGTCACCGTTGGCGGGCGACCGCGGCATGGCCCCTCCTCGTCCGGAACGTGGGCGCGGGTGAAGCCGCCGGCAGGCGATGGCTCGGCGTACGCCCGCGATCTCATGGTCCTGGGACGTACCACCGTCCATGCTCGTTCCGCCGCCGGGCGCGCGAGGCGCTGAGCATCCGCGCGAGCGCGCTGGGTCAGCGCGCCGCCCCGTCGGCCCGAGCCCGCCCGGGTCGCCGGATCGAGAACCTAGGCGAATTCGAGCACTTATGGTGGTCTGCATGTATGCAGGGGCTCGGCGGGGCGCGATGAACGGGCTTGGAGGCGTGGCGACCGCGCTGGTCGCCTGGGGCAACGCGTGGCTGACCGGGCACGTCGGCCTGGACGAGGCGGTCGACGCGGTGGAGAAGACGGCCGGGCCGCAGATCGTCGGCGGCGGCGTGCCCGGCACCGGCGGCGCCGAGCGGGATCTGCCCCTGCGGGCCGGGCTGGGCGAACTGCGCGTCGCGGGCCTGGCGGCGCTGCGGGTCGCGCTGCCCGCGCCGGGCGACCCGCTGGGGCTGACCGGCCCGCCCGACTTCAACCGGGCGGCGCTGGACGCCCGGGCCGCCGTCATCGCCGTGCTGCCGGACCGCGCGGTGGGCCTGATCCCGGCCGAGGACCGGCGCGGCTCGTCCTACGTCGGGGTGCGGTGGCAGGCGCGGGACGCGGCGACCGGCACGCCCGACGTCCCGTCGCTGGCCGAGGCCGACCGGCAGTTGCTGCTGGCGATGCGGGACGCGACGGAGGTGCTGCTGACGGTGGACGACGCCGCGTCCGGCACCGTCCCGCCCGAGATCGCCGACGCGCTGGCCGACCTGCGCGAGCCGGGGCCGGACGACCATCCGCTGGCCCCGGGCTACCCGCAGCGCGCGCACCGGGTGGCGGCGCTGGCCGGGCGGCTGTCGCTGGTGGTCGACCTGGCGCGGCGCCTGGACGACCGCGGGCTGACCGCCGAGCAGATGCGGCGGCGCGGCGAGGCGCTGCGCATGCTCGACCGGGCGGTCCGCCGCGCCATGGTGGCCGCCTGCAACAGCTCTTTCGACCCCGTCCCCTGAACGGGCCCTTGACCGGCCCTGAACGCCCCTGAACAGGCGAACGGGGCACCCGCGGTGGCGGATGCCCCGTCGTGGAGGGAAGGCGTCAGCTGCGCACGACGTAGGTGCTGCAGATCTTGTCGCCGAAGGTCTGGCGCTTCTCGTCCCACAGCGGCCACAGGAAGCCCAGGTAGCAGACCCAGCCGTCGATGGTGCCGTGGCACAGCTGCCGCAGGAACGCCCAGCCGAAGCCGACCGGCTGGCCCGTCTGCGCGCTGACCAGCTTGATGCCCATCTGGCGCTTGCCGATGGTCTGGCCGGTGGTGCCCTCCTGGTAGCACAGCCACATGGCGGCCGCGAACGCCGCCACGTACCCGAGCAGGATGAGCAGGAAGCCGAGGACCGCGGCGGCGTCCCCGGCGGCGCCGAGGATCGCGCCCAGCAGGTACAGCACACCCAGCGGCACACCGATGATCAGCGCGTCGATCAGCCGGGCGGCGAACCGGGAGCCCCAGGTGGCGAGCTGGCCGCTGGAGCCGTAGTAGTGGTGGTGCACCTCCTGGTAGCCGGGCTGGCCGGCGGCCGGAGGCTGCCCGTACCCGGCGGGCTGCGCGGCGGGCTGGCCGTAACCCGGCTGCGCGGCCGGCTGGGCGTAACCCGGCTGGGCCGGGGGCTGCTGCCCGTAGCCGGGCTGGGCGGGGGGCTGCTGCCCGTAGCCGGGCTGCGCGGGCGGCTGGCCGTACCCGGGCTGGGCCGGGGGCTGACCGTAGCCTGGCTGCTGACCGTAGCCCGGCTGCTGACCGTACGGGTCGTAGGGGTTACCCACACTTGCTCCTTATTGATTGACCCTGTGGTTATGTGACGCCCGCCGGACTCGGAGGGCTCCGCAAGTCTGGCGACGTTCCTGACGGCGACTCAGACCCGCAGGAGACCGAACCGGGCGAGTTGCCACAGCTCCGACCCCACGAGGGCGATCCCGAGCACCCAGGTGCGAGTGCTCGGCGCGAGCGCCCACCACCGGCGCCCGAGTCCCAGCGGCGCGAGGGCGAGTCCGGCCGCGCCCGTGAGCGCCACCGGGTTCGCCAGCAGCGCCGCGACCGGGCGGCCCGAACCCAGCTCGATGAACACGGTCGTGCCACCGCACAGGGGACAGGGGATTCCGGTGAGCGCCCGGAGGGGGCAGAGCACGCCGGGATCGTTGACACGGTGGATCCACGCCACGCCGACGGCCGCGACGGCCATCGCCGAGACGCGCAGCACCACCCCGCGTGGGCCGTACCGCGCCGCGGCGAGAATCCGGCCGACCAGGCCACCAAGCGCACCTCGCTGTGCACCGGCAGCCGTCGCCTCGGACTCTCCCCCCAACGAATCCTCCGCCTCGATGACTGGTCCGGTGACCCGTATACAGGGAACACCCCGAGGCCGGTCAAGACGCGACAACGATCCGCAGCCGGACCGTTACCTCAATCGTGACCGATGCCGCCCCGGATGAAAGGGTAGGACAAACCAGTCACCACACGCCCCAACTTTCTCCTGAAGCTCGTTCGGTTCTGGTATGCGGACGCCACACCCGAACGCCTCAGGACCGCGTCGCGAGCCCTGACGACCCGGCGCGCGAAGAGAGCAACCTCACACAGGCGAAGGCGGCGGGACGGCGACTAATCCCGCAGGTCACTGCACCAATCACATGAACACGGCGCCCAGCGCGAACAGAACGCCGGGTGAACGAGAGGCGTCGCCGAACCCGACCGGCACGGCGCCTCCAACGGCCCTCCGTGGGCGCGTGCCAGCGAGACGGAACGTCCAAAAAAGAATTCACAAGGCCGGCGGGCGCAAGACATACGGGCGCTCAACGCGACGCACGTGGGCGAGGAATGACGACGAGCGCGGCGCGTCCGGGCAGGCGGTGGGCCTGGGGGCGCCCACCGGAACGGCAGGACGGAACGCGGGGTGTTCGGACGGCCGCCCGGCAGGGTGGTCGGGCAGCCGCGCATGGACGGCCGCGGGTGCGGCCCTCGGTCGACGGCCGGGTCAGGCGTGGGCGGCCGCGCCGACGGTGAGGGGTCCGTGCTGCTCCTCGGTGACGTGGTCGATCTCGACGACGTCGGCGATCACGGCGGTGATGTTGTCCGGGCCGCCGCCCTCGCGGGCCAGCCGGACCAGCGCCTCGATGGCCCGGCCGGGCTCGGGCTCGGCCGTCAGCACCTCGTAGATCGTCTGCGGGTCGACCACGTTGCTCAGCCCGTCCGAGCACAGCAGGTAGCGGTCGCCCAGCCGGGACTCGCGCAGCTGCAGGTCGGGCTCGCGGTCCTCCCGGCCGTCCAGCACCCGGTACAGCACGTGCGCCAGCCGGGACGACTCGGCCTGGTCGGGGGAGCCGCCCTGCTGCTCGGCCTCGGCCTTGAGCAGCTCCTCCATGGTGTGGTCCTTGGTGATCTGGAACAGCTCGCCGTCGCGCAGCAGGTAGCCGCGCGAGTCGCCGATGTGGGCCAGCGCCACCGTCTGCCCCTGCCAGAGCATGGCGGTCAGCGTGGTGCCCATGCGGCTGAGGTCGGGCCGCTCCTCGCGCACGATCCGCAGCTTCTCGTTGGCCTCGGCGACCGCCCGGCCCAGCGCCTCGACAAGATCGTCAATATGGGCGTCGGTGTCCAGCGAGCGCAGCGAGCCGATGACGGTGGAGCTGGCCACCTCGCCGCCGGCATAGCCGCCCATGCCGTCGGCGACCGCGATCAACCGCGCGCCGGCGTACCCGGAGTCCTCGTTGTTCTCCCGGCTGCACCCGATGTCGCTGCCTGCTGCGTACTTGATTATTGCGTCCATACTGATATTTCGATGACGATCCTGTCAGAGGAGTTGTATCAGCCGCCGGCCTCTTCCCCGGCCGCACCGGGGGAGTCGATGCCGTGCCGGACGGCGTAGAGCGCCGCCTGCGTCCGATCCTGCACTCCCAGTTTCATGAGCAGATTACTGACGTGCGTCTTGACCGTCTTCTCGGAGACCATGAGCGCGCGGGCGATCTCCCGGTTGGACCTGCCCCGCGCGATCTGCACCAGCACCTCCCGTTCCCGTTCGGTCAGCGCGGCGCGGCCGCGCTCTGCGTCCGCGGCGGGCCCGGCGTGCGGCGCCGGCCCCGGCCGCGATGTCCGGCCCGCGAGCACCGCCTCGGCGGCGTCGGGCGCGAACAGGACGTGCCCGTCGTGCACCGCTCTGATCGCCTGGACGAGCGCCCGCGGATCGACATCCTTGTAGAGATACCCAGCCGCCCCCGCCTGTACAGCCGGGAGGACGTGTTCGCGTTCGGTGACGCTCGTCAGCACCAGCACCCGGGCCGTCACCCCACGGGCGCGCAGCTCGGTCAGCGCCGCCAGTCCGCCGGCACCGGGCATCTTCAGGTCCAGCAGCACGATATCGGGCCGCAGCGTCTCGGCCAGCCGCACCGCCGCCGCGCCGTCCCCGGCCTCCCCGACGACCTCGATGTCGTCCTGGACGCCCAGGAAGGTGCGCAGCCCCTGCCGGACCACCGGGTGGTCGTCGGCGATCAGCACCCTGATCACGGCGCCCCCCGCTCACCGCGCCCCGGCTCGTCGCGCCCCGCGCATGGCACGCTCCCAGTGTCGCTCGTCACGTCCGTCGTCACAGTCGTTCTATCCCGCCCGGCGGGCCGCACGCTCGGCTTCGGGCGAACGGCCGCGCGGATGGTGTCCGCCGACGTTCTCACAGCGGCACCTCCAGGCGCACGACCGTGCCCGTCCCGGGCGCGGCGTCGATGGTGAGCGTGCCGCCGATCGAGCACGCCCGGTCGCGCATGGAGGCCAGGCCGAGCCCGCCGTGCGGCTCGCCGCCGCCGCTCTTGGCGGACGCGGCGCCGGGGTCGAAGCCGGTGCCGTCGTCGGCGACCTCCAGCACGACGCCGCCGTCCAGCGCGCCGAGCCGGACCCGCACGGTGCGGGCGGAGGCGTGGCGCAGCGCGTTGTGGAGGGCCTCCTGCGCGATGCGGAACACGACGGCCTCGTGCTCCTCGGGCAGCACGACGGCGCCGTCCACGGTGAGGCGCACGTCGGTGTCGTAGGCGCGGTCGAGGACCTCCACGTGCTTGCGCAGCGAGGCGGCCAGGCCGTCGGCCAGGTCGGCGGGCCGCAGCTCGAAGATCACCGCGCGCAGCTCGGCGAGCGCGTCGGCGGCCAGCCGCTCCACCTCGGCCAGCTCGCGGACGGTGCGGGCGGGGTCGCGTTCGGCCAGCGCGGCGGCGGCCTGCGCGGTCAGCCGCAGCGAGAACAGCTTCTGGGCGACCGCGTCGTGCAGTTCCCGGGCGAGCCGGTTGCGTTCGGCGACGACGGTCAGCTCGCGGTTGTGCTCGTAGAGCCGCGCGTTGGCCATGGCGATGGCGGCGTGCGCGGCGAACAGGGTGAGCAGGTCCTCGTCGGCCCGGGTGAACCCGCCGGGGCGGCGCCTGTTGGCCAGGAACAGGATGCCGAGCACGTCGTCGCCGTCGCGGATGGGGACGCCGAGGAAGTCCTTGAGCACCGGGTGGGCGGCGGGCCAGCCCTCGAACTCCGGCTCGCGGCGGATGTCGGCCAGCCGCTTGGGCTCGTTGTCGCGCAGCATCGCGGCGAGCATGCCGTGCTGGCGGGGCAGCGGGCCGATCTTCTCCCACCGCTCGTCGGACACGCCCTCGACGACGAACTCGGCGAACGAGCCCCGGTCGTCGGGCACGCCCAGGGCGGCGTAGCGGGCGTCCAGCAGCTGCGCCGCGGCCCGCACGATCACCTGCAGCACCTCGTGCACGGACAGGTGCCGGGTGACGGCGAGCACGGCGGAGCTGACCGCGTGCAGGGTCGCGCCCGGGTCCCCGCAGTCCCGCTGCCCGCCGTCCATCCGCCGTCCGCTCCGCTTCCCGTCCGACGCCCGTCCGTCCGCGGCCGTGTCGCCGCCCACGTGAAGACCGTACTCTCTGACCTGGCGGTCCCGAATCGGCCTGTGCGCCCAATGACCTAGGACCATGTGCGCAGGCCGCACCGGACCCGGCGGCCGATGTGCCGGGCGCCGCCGCGTCCCTACCGTCGGGGCATGACGCGCGAGACGGCACTCATCACCGGGGCCTCCCGGGGGCTCGGCCGGGCGCTGGCCGGCGAGCTCGCCCGGGACGGCTGGAACCTGATCATCGACGCGCGCGGCGGCGACGCCCTCGCCGCCGCGGCCACGGAGCTGTCCGGGCTCGGCGCCGGGACGGTCGCCGCGATCGCCGGCGACGTCGGCGACGCCGCGCACCGGGCCGCGCTGGCCCGCGCCGCCGCCGCGGCGGGCGGGCTCGACCTGCTGGTCAACAACGCGAGCGTGCTGGGCACCGTGCCGCTGCCGCGGCTGGCCGACCAGCCGCTGGACGACCTGGCCGAGGCGTTCCGGATCAACACGCTGGCGCCGCTGGCGCTGATCCAGGCCGTGCTGCCGGCGCTGCGCGAACGGCGCGGCGCGGTGCTGAACGTCACCTCGGACGCGGCCGTCGAGGGATACCCGACGTGGGGCGGCTACGGCAGCACCAAGGCCGCGCTGGAGCAGTTGTCGAACGTGCTGGCCGCCGAGGAGCCCGGCATCGCGGTGTGGTGGGTGGACCCCGGCGAGATGCGCACCGGCATGCTGCGCGACGCGGGCGAGGACGTCTCGTCCGCCGCCCCGCCGGAGGATGTGGCGGCGGCCCTGCGCCGCCTGGTCGGGGACCGTCCCGGGAGCGGCCGCCTCCGCGCAGCCGACCTGATGCCCGCGGTGGACGGACGCACGCGATGACCACGACCGTCGATCCCGGCGGCGCGACCACGCCCGACGTCGCGACGGCCCCCGTGGCCGGGCGGCCCGAGCGGCTGCTGGGCGGCCGGTACCGGACGCCGACGCTCGGCATCGTCCTCGTCGTCACGTTGATGGCGTTCGAGCAGATGGCGGTCGGGACGGTCATGCCCATGACGGCGCGGGAGCTGGACGGCCTGTCGCTGTACGCGTGGGCGTTCAGCGGCACGTTGATCGCCAGTGTGTTCGCGATCGTGCTGGCGGGCGGGTGGTCCGACCGTTCCGGCCCGGTGCGTCCGCTCATGGTGGGGCTGGTGACGTTCGTGACCGGGCTCGCCGTCGCCGGGTCCGCCACGGCGATGTGGGTGTTCGTCCTCGGACGCGCCGTCCAGGGGGTCGGCAGCGGCCTGGCGATGGTCCCGCTGTACGTGCTGATCGCCCGCGTGTACCCCGAGTCGCTGCGGCCCCGGGTGTTCGCGGCGCTGTCGGCCGCCTGGGTGCTGCCGTCCCTGCTGGGCCCGGCGCTGGGCGGGGCGGTCGCCGAGCACGCGGGGTGGCGCTGGGTGTTCCTCGGCATGATCCCGCTGGTCGTCCCGCCCGTGATCATGCTGGTGCCCGCGCTGCGCGACGTGCGCCCGTCCCCCGGTACGGCGCCGTCCAACCGCAATCCCTGTCCGTCGGCAGCCTCAGCGTGCTGCTGCTGGAGCTGTCGCCCGAGGAGGAGCAGGGCGTCAACTCCTCGTCGCTGCAGATCGCCGACACGCTCGGCTCGTCCCTGGTGGTCGGCCTGGCGGGGGCGCTGGTGACCGGGTTCGGCGCCGACCGGCTCCGGCCGGGGCTGGCGGTGGCCGGGGCGCTGGTCGCCGCGATCGCCGCGCTGGGCGTGCTCGCCGCGCTCCGTCTCACACCCCCGAAGGAGGCCGGGTGATGTCGGTCCTGGACTTCACGCTTCCGGCGGCGCTGGAGGCGCACGAACCGCCCGAGGCCCGCGGCCGGGCCCGCGACGGCGTGCGGCTGCTGGTGGGCCGCCGCTCCACCGGAGAGATCGGCCACCACCGGTTCCGCGAGCTGCCCGGCCTGCTCGGCCCCGGCGACCTGCTCGTGGTCAACACCTCGGCGACGCTGCCCGCCGCCGTGCGGCTGGACAAGCTCGCCGTGCACTTCTCCACACCGCTGCCGGGCGACGATGATCTGTGGCTCGTCGAGCTGCGGCGGCGTTCGGGGAAGGCGAGCGTCCCGTACGGCGGCGGCAGCCCGGGCGAATGGATCCCGATGCCGGGCGGCGCCACGCTGACGCTCGTCCGGCGGCACACCGGCCGGCTGTGGGCGGCCCGGCTGAGCACCGACGTCGTCCCGTACCTGCGCCGCCACGGGGTGCCCATCCGGTACGGCTACGTGCGCCGCGACTGGCCCACCGCCGCGTACCAGACCGTGTTCGCCCACGACCGCGACGACGGAGGCGCGGAGATGCCCAGCGCGGCCCGCCCGTTCACCGCGGAACTGGTGACCGCGCTCGTGTCCCGTGGGGTGCTCCTGGCGCCGCTCACCCTCCACACGGGGGTGGCCTCACCGGAGGCACACGAACCCCCGTACGCCGAACGCTACGAGGTGCCCGAGGCGACCGCCGCCCTGGTCGAGCACGTACGCGCCCAGGGCGGACGTGTCATCGCCGTCGGGACGACCGTCGTGCGCGCCCTGGAGACGGCCGTGGACGCCCATGGCCGGGTCCGGCCTTCCCGAGGCTGGACCGAGCACGTCGTGACCCCGGAGGGCGGCGTACGGGCCGTGGACGGGCTCCTCACCGGCCTCCACGAACCCAGGTCGTCCCACCTGATGATGCTCACCGCGATCGCCGGACCCGGCCTCCTGGCCGCCGCCTACCGGGCCGCTCTCGACAACGGCTATCTGTGGCACGAGTTCGGGGACGTGCACCTCATCCTCCCCTGAGACACCGGCGCCCCCGGAAGGGTGTCCGCATGGCGGACCTCCCGCGCGGCGGCCGGGCCGCGGCCGGTACCGTTGTGAACAGCATGGACGGGACAGCAGAGCGCACCCTGCTCATCACACTCACCGGCCGCGACCGCCCCGGGGTGACATCCCGGCTGTTCAGCACACTCGCCGAATTCCCGCTGACGGTCTCCGACGTGGAGCAGGTCGTCATCCGCGGGCGCCTGGTGCTGGGCGTGCTGGTCTCCTACTCCGACGGGGTCGACATCGGCCGCGTGTGGACGGCCGCCGAACGCATCGCCACCGACCTCGACATGGAGATCGAACTGTCCACCGGACGGTTCCGCACCATGCCGCGGCGCCGTGGCCGGCTGCACGTGACCGTCCTGGGCGCCCCGCTGCGCCCGGCGGCCATGGCGGGCATCGCGGGGCGCATCGCCGCGTCCGGCGCCAACATCGACCGCATCGAACGCCTCGCCAACACCCCGGTGACCTGCATCGAGATGGACGTCTCCGGCGCCGACCCGGAGGCGCTGCGCGCGGCGCTCGCGGTGGAGGCGGCCGAGCAGCAGGTCGACGTGGCCGTCCAGCACGGCGGGCTGCACCGGCGGGCCAAGCGGCTGATCGTGATGGACGTCGACTCCACCCTGATCCAGGGCGAGGTCATCGAGCTGCTGGCCGCGCACGCGGGCTGCCTGGCGGAGGTGGCCAAGGTCACCGAGGCCGCCATGCGCGGCGAACTGGACTTCGAGGGGTCGCTGCGCGAACGCGTCGCCCTGCTGGCCGGGCTGGACGCCGCCGCCATCGACGAGGTGCGCCGCGAGGTGAAGCTGGCCGCCGGCGCCCGCACGATGGTGCGCACCCTCAAGCGGCTGGACTACAAGTTCGCCATCGTCAGCGGCGGGTTCACCCAGGTCACCGACGCGCTCGCCGCCGACCTCGGCATCGACTACGCGGCCGCCAACGTCCTGGAGATCGAGAACGGCAAGCTCACCGGCCGGGTGGTCGGGCCGGTGATCGACCGGGCCGGCAAGGCCGCGGCGCTGGAGCGGTTCGCCCGCGAGGCGGGCATCCCGATCAGCCAGACCGTCGCGATCGGCGACGGCGCCAACGACCTGGACATGCTGCAGGCCGCCGGGCTCGGCATCGCCTACAACGCCAAGCCGGTCGTGCGGCAGGCCGCCGACACCGCCGTCAACGTCCCCTACCTGGACACGATCCTGTTCCTGCTCGGCATCTCCCGCGAGGAGGTCGAAGCCGCCGACGCGGCGGACGCGACGACCGCGCTCTGAACCCGCCCCCCTGGACGTCTTCTACGACACCGTACGATCATCAGTGTCCCGTTTGGGGTACATGCTGGTGGGATATCGCGCGAGTCCAGGGACGGTGAACGGTGCTGCAGCGTGCGCGTGAGGCGTACGCCGCTATCGGCGGCCGGGCGACGCCCTTCTACGGGATCGCCGCCGCGCTCGCTCTGGCCCTCCCACTGATCGTCGGAGCGCTGACCGGGCACGCGGCGCAGGGCGCGATGATCGCGCTCGGCGCGTACCTGGTGGGGCTGCGGGCGCCCGAAGGGCCGTACGGCGCGCGCGCCCGCAACCTGGCCAGCGCCGTGCTGGTGGTCGCGGTCGGCGCGACGATCGGCGGCAACCTGGCCGGGCACACGTGGCTGGCGGTGGTCGTCGTGCCGCCGGTGGTGGCGCTCGGCAGCGTGTTCCCGTGGATCGGCCCGACCGCCGGGCTCGCCGTGCTCCTCACCGCCATCCGCCCGTCCACGGGGGACGTCCTCTACGGCGGGTTCCTCGAACTGCTCGGCGGGCTGCTGGTGAGCGCGCTGCTGCTCGCCCCCTGGCCCGCGCGGCGGCTGCGTCCGCTGCGCGGCGCGCTGGGCGAGGCCGCCGACGCCGTCGCCGAGCTGCTCGACGCCGTCGCCCAGGACGTCGGCGAGCAGCACACCGAGGCGCTCGACGACGTCGAGGTCGCCGACCCGGGCCTGGCCGCCGTCACCCGCAAGCCCGACTGGGAGGAGGCGCGCCGGGCCGCGTCGCGCGCCCTGACCAACGCCCGCGCCACGTACGGCTTCTACCGGTCGGGCCGCGGACGCGAGGAGCCCACCCGCCCCGAACGGCTCATCGAGGCGCTCTCCCGCGTCATGCACGAGACCGTGGCGCTGCACTCGCTGATGGACGCGGCGCGGCGCCGTCCGCCCGGCCGTGAATGGGAGATGGAGGCGCGGGTCGCCGTCGCCGCCCTGGCCGCCCGGCTGCGCCTGCTGGCGGGCGCCGTCGCCGCGCCGGACGGCGGGCCGCTGGGCGACACCGACTCGGCCGCCGTGCGCCGCCTGGGCCGCCAGATCGAGGCGATCCGGCGGGCCAGCCTGGCCGGCGAGGAGGACCTGGTCGCCGCCGCGCTGCTGGTGCAGATCCGCCGGTCGGTGGAACGGATCTCCGGCGGCATCGAGTCGGCGCGCCGCGTGGTGTCCGGCGGCCTGCGGATCGGGTTCGGGCCGCCGCGGCTGCCGGCCGCGCCGCACCGGATCTCGGTGCTGAACCGCTTCGGCACCGCCGTGCGCACCCGCTCGCCGGGGTTCCGGCAGGCCATGCGGGTGCTCGTCACCGCGGCCGTGGCGATGGCGCTGGCCGCGGCGCTGCGCCTGCCGCACGGACAGTGGCTGACGATCACCGCGGCGCTCGGGCTGCGCGCCACCTACGACGAGACCGTCACGCACCTGATCCAGCGCGTCGGCGGCACCGTGCTCGGGTCGGCGATCGCCGCGATCCTGCTGGCGCTGGCGCCCGGCCAGCTCGCCGCGGCGATCATCCTGTTCGTCTTCGCGATCATCGCCTTCACGCTGCGGTCGGTGAACTTCGGGTACTGGATGCTGTTCGGCACGCCGGTGTTCCTGATGCTGCTGGACTTCTCCACGCCGTCGGACTGGACCGCGGCGGGCGAGCGCATCGCCCTCGTCATCGCCGGCGGGCTGCTGGCGTTCCTGGCCACGCGACTGCTGTGGCCCACCGGCCACGCCGAACGGCTGCCCACCCAGCTCGGCCAGCTGCTCACCGTCCACGCCGACCTGGTGCGCGCCACCGCCGCCGTCGTGGAGGGCGACGCCGAACGGCTCCCGCACGACAAGGTCGTGGCGGCGGAGCAGGCCGTGGAGACGGTGACCGACTCGCGCAACCGCCTGGAGAACGAACGCGTCCCCGACACCGAGCGCATCGCCCGGCTGGACGACGCGATCAGCGCCGCCCGCAGCATCCGCGACCACCTCATCGCGGTCACCCGCATGGCCCGCCAGGACGCCGAGGACGTCGGCCCCGTCCCCGAGATCCTCGACCGCGTCGCCGACCACCTGGAGGAGACCTACGACCGCCTGTCCGCCCCGGAGCCGGCCGATGCCGACCTGCCGCCCCTGCGCGAACGCCTGGACGACGACTTCGCCGATCTCGACAGCCACATGGCGAAGCTGGCCCGCCGCCGCCGCGCCGAGATCAAGGAGGGCGTGAGCACCGACGAGTACACGCCCCTGCGGCACGCGGTGCTGCAGATCTCCGGCACCCGCTACGCGCTGCGGTCGCTGCGCAAGGACGTCGACGACCTGGTCACCCAATGCCTGGCCGCCGCGGCACCCTCGGCTGAGCGCTCCTAGGGCTCGGGGGCTCCGAGGCGCCTTCGGCCTCCTGGGGCGCCGCCTCGTCGGCTGGGCGCGCCTAGGGCTGCTTGGGGGTGCGGAACGTGACGAGCGTGCCCGCCCCGGGCCAGGCGTCCGTCCAGCCGCCCTCCCACTCGATCACGGCGAGCGCGCACGTGGGGAAGGCGTCCGGGGCGGCCCCGGTCAGGTCGTGGACGAGCTGGTGCACCGACGGGTTGTGCCCGACGAGCAGCAGTGTGCGCACGTCGTCGTCGGCCTCGCGGACGAGGGTGAGCAGCGTGTCGGCGTCGTTGTCGTAGATCTGGGACTCGTACCGCACCGCCGCCGGGACCGCCAGCCGCTCCAGGGTCTCCCGGGTCCGCACGGCGGACGAGCACAACACCAGGTCGGGCACGAGGCCCCGGTCGCGCAGCCACTCGCCCGCCGCTTCGGCGTCCCGTCGTCCCCGATCGGCGAGGCTCCGCTCGATGTCGGGCATGCCCCCGCCCGGGACCGCCTTGGCGTGGCGCAGAACGAGCAACGTCGACATGCCCGCCACCCTAACCGTCCCGCCGCCGGGGCCCGGTCAGGGGGCGACCAGCGCGGCCAGGAGCCACAGAAGGGCGATCATCCCGAGCATCCCGCCGAGGATGACGGCCAGCCCCTTGGGTCCGGACATCGTGGACTTCCCCGTGCTCACCGCACGCCTCCTCATGATCACCAAGGGGGCGTCGCGCCCTCGTCCAGCGTACGACCACCCCGCCCGAGCCCCGCACCGGCCCCGCGGCACGCGCGGACGGCGGGAGGCCGGGGGCGCGGCACGCGCGGGGCCGGCGACCGAGACGGCCGCCGGCCCCGACGCGGCTGCGATCACGCCTTGTTCGCGGACGACTCCTTGCCCGTGTCGGCCTTCCCGTCACCGACGAGCTGGGCCTTCTCTGCGGGCCCGGACGCGGCCGGCGCGGCGGGCGCCGTACCGGACGTCACGGCACCGGCCTCGGCGCCGCTCGCCACGGCGGGCTCCGGCTCGCCCGCGCCGATCAGGTCCGCGCGCCGCTTGGAGACCACGATCGCGCCGACCACGACGCCCACGGCCACCACGGTCACGCCCACCCGCAGCGGCATGTTGCCCGCGTACGTGACGACGGCGTCCGCGATCAGCAGCGCCACCAGGTTCATCACCTTGATCAGCGGGTTGATGGCCGGGCCCGCGGTGTCCTTGAACGGGTCGCCGACCGTGTCGCCGATCACCGTGGCCTCGTGCGCCTCGCTGCCCTTGCCGCCGAGGTTGCCCTCCTCGACCAGCTTCTTGGCGTTGTCCCAGGCGCCGCCGGAGTTGGCCAGGAACACCGCCATCAGCACACCGGCCGCGATCGCGCCGCCGAGGAAGGCGCCCAGCGGGGCGTACCCCAGCGCGAACCCGACCGCGATCGGCGTCATGATCGCCAGCAGCCCGGGGGTCGCCAGCTCGCGCTGGGCGTCCCGGGTGCAGATGTCGACCACCCGGTCGTAGTCGGGCTTCTCGGTGAAGTCCATGATCCCGGGCTTGGTGCGGAACTGCTCGCGCACCTCCACCACGACCCGTCCGGCCGCCCGGCCCACCGCCATGATCGCCAGGCCGGAGAACAGGAACACCACGGCCGCGCCGACGATCAGCCCGATCAGCACGTTCGGGTTGTCGATGGACAGGCTGAAGTTCGCGAACGAGCCGAGCGCGTCGCGGGCGTCCGCGGACGCGTCGCTCAGCGCGCTGACCACCGTCGTGCGGAACGAGCCGAACAGCGCGGTCGCCGCCAGCACGGCGGTGGCGATCGCGATGCCCTTGGTGATCGCCTTGGTGGTGTTGCCCACCGCGTCCAGCCGCTCCAGCACGGCCGCGCCCTCGCCCTGGACGTCGCCGGACATCTCGGCGATGCCCTGCGCGTTGTCGGACACCGGGCCGAAGGTGTCCATCGACACGATCACGCCGACCGTGGTGAGCAGGCCGGTCCCGGCCATGGCCACCGCGAACAGCGCCACGGTGGTGTTGCCGAAGCCCAGCAGGAACGCCCCGTACACCGCGCCGCCCACGACCAGCGCCGTGTAGACGGCCGACTCCAGGCCCAGCGAGATGCCCGAGAGGATCACGGTGGCGGGGCCGGTGCGGGCGCTGCCGGTGACCTCCTTGACCGGCTTGCGGCTGGTCTCGGTGAAGTAGCCGGTGAGCAGCTGGATGGCGCTGGCCAGCACGATGCCGATCAGGACCGCGCCGAGGGCCACCCAGCGCGGGTCGGCGTCCAGGCCGCGGATGGACTGGTCGGTGACGCCCGACAGGTCGGCGAACGAGGACGGCAGGTAGACGAACGCCGCGACCGCCACCAGCACCGCCGAGATCACCGCCGACAGGAAGAAGCCCCGGTTGATGGCGGACATCCCGGAGCGGTCGCGGGCGCGCGGCGCCACCGCGAAGATGCCGATCACCGCGGTGACGACACCGATCATCGGCACCACCAGCGGGAACACCAGGCCCTCGGTGCCGAACGCGGCCGAGCCGAGGATCAGCGCGGCCACCAGTGTCACCGCGTACGACTCGAACAGGTCGGCCGCCATGCCCGCGCAGTCGCCGACGTTGTCGCCCACGTTGTCGGCGATGGTCGCCGCGTTGCGCGGGTCGTCCTCGGGGATCCCCTGTTCGACCTTGCCCACCAGGTCGGCGCCCACGTCCGCGGCCTTGGTGAAGATGCCGCCGCCGACCCGCATGAACATCGCCAGCAGGGCCGCCCCGAAGCCGAAGCCCTCCAGCACCTTCGGCGCGTCGCCCTTGTACGCCAGCACCACCACCGCCGCGCCGAACAGGCCGAGCCCGACGGTGAACATCCCCGCGACGCCCCCGGTGCGGAACGCGATGCGCATCGCCCGGCGCTCGCCGCCCTCCTCCCGGGCCGCGGCGGCCACGCGGACGTTGCCGCGCACCGCCAGCCACATCCCGGCGAACCCGGTGACCGCGGAGAACAGCGCCCCGATGACGAAGAAGACCGACCGCCCCACCCGTTCGGAGGTGGAGTCGGCCGGCAGGAGCAGCAGCAGAAGCGGGATGAGCACCACGAAGACCGCGACCGTGCGGAACTGGCGTTTCAGATAGGCGCTCGCGCCCTCCTGCACCGCGCGCGCGATGTTCTGCATCTTCTCGGTGCCCTGGCCGGCGCCCAGCACCTCGCGTACCAGTCCCGCGGCGACGGCCAGTGCCAGCAGAGCGATCACCGCGACGACGACGACCAGTGTCTGGTCGCCGCCGCCGAGATCCACTTCTGCGCCGGCCGGGCTTGACAGGGAAAGCCCAGACATGCGTCCTCCTCGACAGGGGCGAGCGAGCTCAGATCGTCCAAAAGGACGATCTTTACCGCGTACCCCGCGAGTGGCCGTTTTAGACACCTCGCACGGCAACGCGGGTGCCGGGAGTCTACGCAGGTAACGGAAAGATGAGAACCCCACGAGCTCGACATCGAAGGGGAGATTCGGAAACGCCCAGCTTTACGTCAGGATTTCCCGCAAAAGTAGACACTTGCCACATCGCCGCAGGTCAGCGGCATCACGGCGGTACCTCTGACCCTGTCGGGCGCCTCACCGCACCGCATCCTGACGCGCTTTTTACCTCAAACCACAACCCGCATTACGCACCGGCCCAAACCGGCCGACACCGCCCGCCCCAGAAGATGATCTCATAAGCGCCGCACCGCTCCGGCCCCACCCTCGGCCACCCACCGGCCGCCCGCCTTCGCGACGAATCACAATTCGCTGCGATCCCATATGATCAATAATCGATTGTGCATTTTTTCGCAAAGTCTGAGACGGGACCGGGGCGGTGGCTATGGCGACCCCGCGGTGCGCTCGCGCTACTCGTAGAGCCCTGGCACGGGGCGCAGCGCGCCCTCGTCCCCGATCGCCCGGTAGTAGCAGGTGCGGCGCGCCTGCCCGGAGGGCAGCTTGGTGTGGCAGGCCCCACCCGTCGTGGGACGGACCAGGTAGAGCAACGAGTTCTGCTCGCAGTTGACGCGGACCTCGACCAGGGCCAGCGTGTCCCCCGACGTGGCCCCCTTGCGCCACAGCTCGTTACGGGACGTGGACCACAGGACGGCGATGCCCTCGTCGAGCGACGCCCGCAGCGCCCTCTCGTTCGCGTACCCCACGAACAGGACCTCGCCGCTGTCGGCGTCCTGCAGCACGACGGGCACGACCTGCGCCCCCGTGGCGGCCACCGCGGCCAGCTTCCCGAAGTCGAGTTCGAGCTTGAGACCTTCTTCGAGCTCGTTCATCTGCTTCCTCCTCCATGACGACGCCCCGGGCGGGGCAGGGGAACGTGTACCCCGGACGCCAAGGAGCCGGTACGGCATTCCACGCTCGTACCGGCTCCTGGCTCGTTACGGATTCGACCTTGGCCCGCCGGGGTCGGCTCGCCCACCTTCGCGAGGGGGGCGGGCTGCGTGACGCGCCGTCCGCCTCGGCAGGCATCGCGTCCGCTTCCGGCGCCGGGGTCCGCGCCCGGGACTGCTCGCGGTCGGCTCTGGCGACGTCCCCGCCCGCATACGCGTACGGTGGCCGCCGCCCCTTGCGGCGCTTCCCGCGTCCATGGTGGCGGGTGCGGGGGCGCGGCCTGTCCGGGCGGCCCGCGCGGCCTGCCGGGGCGGCGGACGGGGGTCAGCTCTGGGGCGGCACGCCCTCTTCAGCGGGCCAGCTCATCCGGATCTGGACGCCCTTGGGGGTCGAGGAGATCTCCACGTCGTCCGCCAGGCCGGAGATGACCGCCAGGCCCAGCTCGGCGGTGCCGTCCCCCAGCGCGTACTCCAGGCCGTCCGGCGCGGCGGGCAGGCCGCGGCCGGCGTCCTCGCTGGGAACGGTGTCGCTGACGGTCACTTCGAACCGGCGGCCGGTGCCGCTCAGCTCCAGCCGTACCGGTTCGTCCGGACAGTGCCGCTGGTGCGCCTCGACGGCACGCGAACACGCCTCGCCCACCGCCAGCCGGACCTCGTCCAGCAGGGCCTCGGCGACGCCGCTGCGGCGGGCCACCGCCGTGACGATCAGCCGTGCCGTGCGGACATGAGCCGGCAGGGCGCTGAAAGTGAGCTCAACGGGTCCCATCGCGGCCGGGCCGTTTATTTGGCGCCCTTGCGCTTTTCCTCGGCCTCGGCGATCGAGTCGTGGATGCCGAAGACCTTGGTCAGGCCGGTGATGCGGAAGATCTTCAGGATGCGCTCCTGGGTGCACACCAGCTCCAGCGACCCGTCGTGCGCCCGCACCCGCTTCAGGCCGCCGACCAGCACGCCGAGACCGGTCGAGTCGAGGAACTCGACCTTCTCCATGTCAACGAGGAGGTGGAACTTGCCCTTGTTGACCAGGTCGATGAGCTTCTCGCGGAGCCTCGGCGCCGTGTAGACGTCGATCTCGCCCTCCACCGTGATGACGGTGAGGCCATCTTCGGTGGTGTAGTCGTTCACCTTAAGGTCCACAGATCCTCCAGCGCCATGCAGCACACTTCGATCCCGTCGTCCACGAAACCGGCCGCGGGGGGCGGTTCACGGGCGCCGGGACTCCGCCGTGATTCAATCACGCTCCGGCGTCGAGTACGCGCGTTATCGCCCAGTCGGACGAAACTTCGTACGGCCGTCTGACCTGCTGATCTGCCGGTCGTGACGAGGGGATGCAGCCCTGCGGCGCCGGGGCGTTCACGTACTTGTGCCCAGGCTGGCAGACTGAAAAACCTGATGGGCCCGCAAAGATCTTCGACCCCCCTGGACCGGCTGCTGGCCGTGCCGTCCCGGCGCGACCGCATCACCCACGTCCAGCAGGTTCCCGCACGTCAGGGCCGTCGCGCCGACTGGCCGCGGTGGGCCCCGCAGACGCTGGTGCGGCGGCTGGCCGCCGCGGGGATCGAGGCGCCCTGGGAGCACCAGGCCGAGGCGGCCGAGCACGCCCGGTCGGGACGCTCTGTGATCATCGCCACAGGCACCGCGTCCGGGAAGTCGCTGGCCTATCTGCTGCCCGCCATCGCCTCCATCTACGAGGAGGAGGCCCGGAGCCAGGGCACTGTGCTCTATCTCTCCCCCACCAAGGCGTTGGCCGCCGACCAGCTTCGTGCGCTGCGGTCACTGCGGTTGACGCGGGTGCGGGCAGCCACCTACGACGGGGACACGCCCCGCGACGAACGCGCCTGGGTGCGGCAGCACGCCAACTACGTGCTGACCAACCCCGACATGTTGCACCGCTCGATACTCCCCGCGCACGGACGGTGGAGCGCCTTCCTGCGTCGCCTGCGCTACGTCATCGTGGACGAGGCCCATGGGTACAGGGGCGTGTTCGGTTCTCATGTGGCGCAGGTGCTGCGGCGCCTTCGCCGGGTGTGCGCGCGGTACGGGGCCTCACCCGTCTTCATCCTGGCCTCGGCGACCACATCCGAACCTGCGACGACCGCGTCCCGCCTTACGGGCCTGGACGTGGTGGCGGTGGACGACGACGCGTCCCCTCGGGGGCCGGCCACGTTCGCCCTGTGGGAGCCCCCGCTGACCGAGCTGCGCGGAGAGCAGGGCGCCCCCGTCCGCCGTACCGCCACCGCCGAAACCGGCGACCTCCTGGCCGATCTGGTGGTCGAGGGGGTGCAGACGCTGGCGTTCGTCCGCTCGCGGCGCGGCGCGGAGTCGGTGGCGCTCGGAGCCAAGCGCGCGCTGGAGGAGGCCGCCCCCGAGCTTCTCGACCAGGTGGCGGCCTACCGCGCGGGCTACCTGCCCGAGGAACGGCGCGCGCTTGAGGCCGCCCTGCGCTCACGCGAACTGATCGGCCTCGCCAGCACCAACGCCCTGGAACTGGGCGTCGACGTGTCCGGCCTGGACGCGGTGGTCGTCTGCGGTTGGCCCGGCACCCGCGCGTCCCTCTGGCAGCAGGCGGGCCGCGCCGGACGCTCCGGGCAGGCCGCGCTCGCCGTCCTCGTCGCCCGTGACGACCCCCTGGACACCTACCTCGTCCACCACCCGGAGGCGATCTTCGGAACGCCGGTCGAGGCCACCGTGCTCGACCCCGACAACCCGTACGTCCTCGAACCGCACCTGTGCGCCGCCGCGTCCGAGCTGCCGCTGACCGAGGACGACCTCGACCTGTTCGGGCCGTCCACCGCCGACCTCCTGCCGGACCTGGTGCGCCGCGGCATGCTGCGCCGCCGTCCCGCCGGGTGGTACTGGACGCGCCGCGACAAGGCCGCCGACCTGGCCGACATCCGCGGCGCGGGCGGCCCGCCGGTCCAGGTCGTCGAGGCCGCCACGGGACGCCTGCTGGGCACCGTGGACGAGGCGTCGGCGCACACCACCGTCCACGAGGGCGCCGTCTACATCCACCAGGGCGAGTCGTTCATCGTCCAGACCCTCGACCTGGACGACTCGGTCGCGCTGGTGGAGGAGGCCGAGCCCGACTACTCCACCACCGCGCGTGACGTCACCGACATCCGCGTGATCGAGCGCCTGCGCTCGGTCTCCTGGGGCGAGGCGACGCTCAACTACGGCACCGTCGACGTGACACGGCAGGTCGTCGCGTACCAGATGCGGCGCCTGCAGACCGGGGAGATGCTCGGCGAGAAGCCCCTGAACCTGCCTCCGCGCACCCTGCGCACCCGCGCCGTGTGGTGGACGCTGTCGGAAACCCAGGTGGAGGGCCTGGGCGACCTCGACCTGGCGGGCTCGGCCCACGCCGCCGAACACGCCTCGATCGGACTGCTGCCCCTGTACGCAACCTGCGACCGCTGGGACATCGGCGGCGTCTCCACCGCCCTCCACCCCGACACGGGCCTGCTGACGGTTTTCGTGTACGACGGCCATGAGGGCGGCGCCGGATTCGCCGAACGCGGCTACGCCAACGCCGCCACCTGGCTGCACGCGACCCGCGAGGCCATCACCGCCTGCGAGTGCGAATCCGGGTGCCCCTCCTGCATCCAGTCCCCCAAGTGCGGTAACGGCAACGACCCGTTGGACAAGCACGGCGCCCTGGTCATGCTGGCCGAACTCCTCCGCCACGCCCCCACCCCCTAGGCCACCAGGGCGGGGCGCTCCGATCCGCGCGTGGCGCCGGCGATGAACCTGGACATGCTGCGCTCACGCCGACTGCGGCGCGAGACGCCGGAACCGTGGACACCCGCCACCATTGACACTCCCAGGGGCCTCGCCGCTCATGAGCGGGCGGCTCGCTTGACCGGCCCATAGTTAACCGTTATCTATATAGCTGACCGTTAGGGGGCCAGATGCAGGACGTGGTGCTGGCGCTGCTGGCCAAGGAGCCCGCGCACGGGTACCAGCTGCGCGCCAGGCTGCAGGACGCGCTCGGCCCGCTCGGCGACGACCTCAACGCCGGGCAGGTGTACGTGACGTTGCGGCGCCTGGAGAAGGCGGGGCTGGTGACCGCGCGGCTCGTCGGGCAGACCGACCGGCCCGACCGCAAGGTCTACGAACTGACGCCCGCGGGCCAGGAACGCGTCACCCACTGGCTGGCCGACGTGGACCGCGCGTCCCGCCCGGCGCCCACCGACCTCTACCTGAAGCTCGTGGCCGCCGCCTCGTCCGGGCTGGCCGACCCCGTGGACATCGTCGACGCCCAGCGGCGCGAACTGCTGCGACGGCTGGCGGACGTCCAGCGGGCGGCGCTCGACCAGCCCGCCGGGTCCGGCCCGGCACTGCTCCTGGAAGGCGCCGTCCTGCGCCTGCAGGCCGACCTGCGCTGGCTGGACGCGTGCGCCGCCCACTGGGCCGACCGCCCGCGGGGCTGACCGGAAAGAAGTGAGGAACCGTGGAACCCATCCTGCGGGCCCATCGCCTGCGCAAGCACTACGGCACGGGCACGGGCCTGGTCCGCGCCGTCGACGACGTCGACCTCGACGTCGCCCCCGGTGAGGCGCTGGGCGTCGTCGGCCCGAGCGGCTGCGGCAAATCGACGCTGCTGCACCTGCTCGGCATGCTGGACCGCCCGGACGGCGGCCAGATCTGGCTCGGCGGCGAGCGGGTCGACCGGCTGAGCGAGACCGCGGCCGCCCGGCTGCGCCGCCGCGCGGTCGGGTTCGTGTTCCAGGCGTTCCACCTGGTGGACGAGCTGACCGCGCGGGAGAACGTCGAGCTGCCCGCCCTGCTCGCCGGTGCCTCGCCGCGCGCCGCCCGCCGCCGCGCCGCCGCCCTGCTCGACCGCGTCGGCCTCGCCGACCGCGCGGCGCACCTGCCCGCGCAACTGTCCGGCGGGCAGCGCCAGCGGGTCGCGGTCGCGCGCGCCCTCGTCAACGACCCGGGCCTGCTGCTGGCCGACGAGCCCACCGGCAACCTCGACACCGCGGCCACCGGCGAGGTGCTGCGGCTGTTCGACGAACTGCGCGCCGAGGGCCGCACGCTGGTGATCGTCACGCACGATTCCCGGATCGCCGCGGCCGCCGACCGGCTGATCACCATGCGGGACGGCGTGTTCGTCGACCAGACCGTGCTCGGCCGCACCGGCCACGGCACCGGTCTCGGCGCGATCAGCGGGCTGGTGTGACATGGGACGCGTCCTGCTCGCCTGCCGCCTGGCCTGGCGTGACCTGCGCCGACGCCGCGCCCAGGCGGTCCTGCTCCTGGTGGCGATCGCGGCCACCACGACGACGTTGACGCTCGGCCTGCTGGTACGGAACGCGGCCGACGACCCATGGGAACGCACCCGCGCCGCCACCGCGGGCCCCGACGCCGTCGCCACCGCCACCGACGCACGCGCCCTGCAGGCCCTGGCGAAGGCCGACGGCGTGGCCGACGCCGTCCGGCCGTTCCCGACCTTCGCCGTGCGCCTCGGCGTCCGGGACGTCCAGGTCAACGCCGTCGTCCAGGGCCGCGACATCACCCCGAGCCGGATCGACCGCCCCCACGTCACCTCGGGCGCGTGGCTGCGCCGCGGCTCGGTCGTCGTGGAACGGGCATTCGCCGACGCCCTGCGCGTCCGCCCCGGCGACGAGATCACCCTCTCCGGACGCCGTTTCACCGTCGCCGGAATCGCCGTCACGACCGGCCGGGCGCCCTACCCGTCGTCCACACCGGGCCTGATCTGGACCACCCGCGCCGACGCCGCCCGCCTGCCCGCGCTCGCGCAGCGGCGGCTGACCATGCCGCTGCGCCTGGACGCCCCGTCCGCCGCCCCGGCCTTCGCCGCCCGCCACCCGGGCGTCACGCCCTGGCAGGACCTGTCCGCGTACGCCACCGCTGAACTCCGCTTGGCCAACAACGCGCTGATCACCGGTGCCTGGGCGCTGGCGGTCCTCGCGGGACTGTGCGTCGCCCTGCTGGTCGGCGGCCGTCTCGCCGAGCAGAGCCGCCGCGTCGGGCTCCTCAAGGCAGCCGGGGCGACACCGGCCGTCGTCGCCCTCACCCTCCTGGCCGAGCACCTGTTCATCGCGGTCGCCGCCGCCGTCGTCGGACTGCTCGCGGGCTGGGCCGCGTCCCCCCTGCTGACGGGTCCGAACGCGGGTTTGCTCGCGTCCGGCGACACCGCCCCCACCCCCGGCGTCGTCGCCGCCGTCCTCCTGCTCGCGCTCGGCGTCACCGCGACGGCCACCGCGTTCCCGGCGCTGCGCGGCGCCCGCGTCACCACGGCGCACGCGCTGCGCGCCCCCGTGCGCCCGCCGCGCCGCCTCGGGGTGCCGTCCGGCCTGCCGGTCACCCTGCTGCTGGGCCTGCGCATCGCCGCGCGCCGCGTCCGCCGCACGATCCTGGCGGCGCTCAGCACCGCCGTCACCGTCGCCATGATCGTCGCCGCGCTCGCCATGAACCGGGACGTGGCCCGCATGGACGGCCGGGCGACCGGCCCCGACTTCGTCCCGGGCGCCGGCAACCCCGTCACCGAACGCGTCAGCCAGATCGTCCTGGTGCTGGCCGTCGCCATGCTGCTGCTCGCCGCGGTCAACGCCGTCCTCACCGCGTGGGCCACGTCCCTGGACACCCTGCGCACCTCGGCGCTGGCCCGCGCCCTCGGCGCGACCCCCCGTCAGATCACCAGCGGCCTCGTCGCCGCCCACCTGCTGCCCGCCGCCGTGGCCGCCGCCGGCGGCATACCGCTGGGCCTGACGGTGTACGCGGCGGCCCGCGCCGTCGGCGACTCCTCGGCGTCCGGCCAGGTCCCGATCCTGTGGCTGGCCGCCGTCCTCCCCACGGCACTGGCGGCCGTCACCGCCCTGACCGCCATCCCCATCAGGCACGCCGCCACCCGCCCCGTCGCGCCGACCCTCAGAGCCACCTGAGGGTCAGGGCCGCCGCACGCCCGCCTGCACGGGTACCACCGAAGCCTGCTGCTGGGGCGACGCGTTGCGCCGGGCCATCGCCAGCTCGCGTTCAAGCCGCCGCTTCTCCAGTTCCAACGCCTGGATGGACTCTTCGTGCTCGTCCCGCAGCTCCCGCAGTTCGCGCCGCAACCCGACGGACCGCCTGACCCCGACCGTCGCGATCGTCGCACCGACCATGAGAACGACGGCGACCACGGCCCCCGCCATGAACACCTGCCACTCGGCCGCGACCCCCGGCACGGCCTCCCCGAACACCGTGAGCTCAGCCTCGCCGGTGTTGTCCGCGATGACGGCCGCCCCCACCACCAGCGCGGCGGCCACGATCAGCAACCCCAAGAAGATCATGCGGAGGGTTCTCCTCTCCGTCGCGGGGAGATCTCAGCTGGGAAGGGAGCCTAGACCGTCCCCATTTGCGACGCCATCCCCAGCCACAGCCTTTCGCCCGCCGCACCCCCGGCCTGCCACAAGCTCCCGCGCCCTCCTTCCACGCCGCGACTTCAACCCCCAAACAGATTCAGCACCCGAAACAGGCTTCCTCACACCCGCCGACCACTCCGTGACGGCCCGCCGAACCATGCAACACACGACAGACGCCACCGCAACCAGAGCTGCCCGACAGACGGAAATCACCACAGCCATGACACACCGGAGACCGAGACTCACATGACGGGCAGCACCGGCACCGGCACCGTCAACGGCCGTGCACCAAAGAAGCGACACCGCAGCAAGCGCAAACGAACCGTGTCGACACGCTAAGCCCGCCGATATGGCCGTAACCACCCTCCGCCTTTTAGAGCGACCACCCCAAACAGCTCCGCACGCGGACACCGCACACTCACAAGACAGAGCAGGATAATTATCTTCCGCCACGAAGGGCCCATGCAAGACATGGCAAGGATGGCATTTGCCAGTGACGACACGTCCGCAACACTTCGACCAACCGCCCACCTGCAAGAACAGGTCGCAGGCCGGCACCATTCTCCCCAGCCGCCCGACGCGGCCACATTAACCACCGGACCGGACGGGCCGTCACCGTCAACATGTCCGCCGACGAGGACGGCGGCGCCTCGACCCCATCGACATGAATTCCGCCCACACCGACAATCCCGTGGACTTAATAAGCAGGCAATGCCGACAACCGGTCAATGATGTTTCCGAGTCAAGGTCGTCCACACCGGGTCGATACGGCCGAGCCATACATCCTGATCGTCCGCCAATGTCTCTCTCAGCGGCAACGGCAGGAAACGGCAGGCGAACGTCAGCCCCGCATCATCCCCGTCGCCCCGGACAGTGTGGTTCCAGGCATCGATCGTGGTCGCAGGCGCCTGCAGATGAAAATACGTGGTCCGGCGCGGCTGCCCGGTGTGGGGATGGGGCTTGTCCTCCACGACGATCTGCCGAACCACGGAGACCGCAACCAGGCCGGTCTCCTCTGCGACCTCCCGCAACACGGCCTGTTCCAACTGCTCACCGGGACGGACGCCGCCCGCAGGGACCTGCGTACCGGCCTCAGGCATACCGACATGGTCGAAGACCAGCAACTCAGGGACGGATCGACACCTGATCACATAACCGGCAACGCGAATTCTGGGCGAGCCCACCCCCACATTCTCCATCGGACGTCCCCACAAGTCGATCAACACTTGAACCCCAAGCGCGTCCGGAGGCGTCCCCACCCAAGAGAAAGTCAACGTAAGGGGCACCTCCCCTCAACTCCCACCTCCTCCCACTCCCCAAAGGCCCTCCCGCCACAACAACGCATCACGCCGAATCCACCCGGCTCCAACCACAGCCCGCATCCACACGACCTCGACCTCACCCTCACCCGAACGACTACACCCTCAACCCTGCTTTCGCCGTGCACCAGGTGCTGGCCCGTACATCCACGCCTCCCACCAGCACCACGCCCGCCTCCAGTCGTAGAACCGCGCGAGCAACTGCAGCAATGTGCTCTTGCCCACACAAGGTTTGATCGGAGGACGGTCGGCGCCCTATCCCAGGATGCGGTTGGGGTCGCTGCCAGGAGCGAATCCGGCGAGCTTGCTCGGATCCCGATCGGTCTCCATGTCCTCTTCCCAGCCAACGGCGTGGGTCACGACGTAGTCATGATCGCCGCCGGTCTCCAGGATGAGGCACCAGGCGTCCAAAGCGAGGCCGGTGTTATCGGCGCGGATCCACTCTTCCTCGGCCGAGGTGGCACAACGGATCACCAGTCCGTCGTACTCAATCCTGATCTTCATGGCTTGAACGGGCTTGAAGAGCACGTCGATGCGGGACTGCCTACATCCATCCCGCCAGGCCGTTCGCGTACGCAGCAACAACTGACTGTGGCTGATGGTGTAGGCCCAGGTGGTGAAGGCCCGATCAGAGCGAAAAAGCTCCGCGCCGGGCACGAAGCGGTCCTCGGTGTTCAGCCAATCCCGCGCAAGCATGCACGAATCCTCCCAGCACAAGCCCCATCAACACACCAACACGCCCGAATGCGACATTCGACGAAGGATGGCGACGAGGTCTCCCACGGCAGTTACCGGATGGCGGAAGCCGATGACCTCGCCGCCCGGAGCAGTACAGGTGGCGAGTACCGCAGCATGCGGCGCGTCAGGATTCCAGCCCCGCCAGGGCGCTAGGCATCGACCTCGTCGTCGACTCGCCCCCAGAACAAGACGGGCACGGCATCAGCACTCAGCAAAACTAAAAGCCGCCCTCGGCTGCGGACGACCCCGCCCTGCCACCACCACCCCGACGACATCCACCAGCTCAGCAGCTCAGCCCCCAGCACAAGACGGACGCGGCGTCACCACTGAGGGAGACCAAGAGGCGCTTTACTGTGGACTACTTCGCCCTGCGGCGGCCGCCCTGGCGGCTTCCGCCGGCTCGGCGCTTGCCGGGTTGGCGGGACGGCTTGGCGATACGAACCGTGACTCCGCTGGTGCGTGAACCGCCGAGAGTCGCGGGGCGGCGCCCCGCACGGGATGTGGCCTTGCCACTGCGTGACGGCGCCGACTTGCCCTTCGAGGTCGGTGTGGCCTTCGCAGCCTTGGCGATGGACGAAAGGTCCGCGGTTCTGGCGACAGCCTCGGCCCGGGCGATCTGCTTCCTCGCCTTGATGACGCGTTTGCGGCCAGACCCGCCTCGCGCGATGCGCGCCGCCATGCCCTGGCTGCTGATCCCCGCATTGGCGACCCGCATGCGCCGCGTCCACGTTCCCAGGTGCGCCGCGACCACCAGCAGGATGAGGGCGATGGCCACGCTCTTGCCCCACTGCAGGCTGTCGGGCGCCGCGACGTTCTGGGCCTTGGGCCGGCTCTGGTCGGCCACCTGCGGCGTGGGATACGCCAGGCCAGGGGGCGCTCCGTCGGGCTGAACCGAGGGCAAGGTCACCGGAGAGGCGTTGTTGAAAGGCGTCAGCGGCGCCGTACCACGGGGCGTGTTCCCCGGCATCGACGGGACGGAGCTGGACGGTGCGGAGGAATTGGAACCGCCACCACTTCCACCAGTGCTGCCCTTGACGGTCACGCTCGCCGACGCGGTGCCTGAGTAGACCGACCCGCCGGAACCGTTGGAACGCTTGGCTCGCACCCGCACCGGAATCGCCCCGCTCGTGCCGGACGGCACGCTGAACGTGGTGGAGCAGCTCGTCCCCGAGCACAGCCCGCCCACTGACCCGCTCTTGGATCCGACGGACCCGGCACTGATCGAGTATCCGGTGAGGTCGTTCTCCAGGCCCCGGTTCCAGCGAACGGTGATCTTGCTACCCGACACCGTGGCCGACAGTCCACCCGGCGCCGCAGGGGGAACCCGCGCGTAGAAAGCCCGGGTCGCCTTGGTGCTCCACGACACCAGGCCCTTCTTCTGAAGCCTCACCTCGTAACGGCCGTTGTCACCGAGCTCCGCGGTTCCGTTCAGGCTCTCGGTGTTCACGCCTTCTTTTGCGTCGACGACCTGCTCGTTACCGCCGGGGCTGACGACCACCAGCCGCCAGGCGAACCACTCCGTGGTGGCCGAGACGCTGACCGAGCCACCGCTGCTGATCACGGCACCGTTGCCAGGACTGGTGATCCCGGCGCTGGCCGCGTGGGCCGGAACGGCGGTGCCGAGAATCGGGACGCTCATCGCAAGGGGTGCCGCGAGCACGACTGCACCGATCCTGCGAATCCAGGTCACGGCCTCAATCCCTCCATCGGACGATGTGCCGACTTCGCTCCGTCCGCCGAACCCGGCCCGGCCATCCGGCGGGCGGCCGAGGAGACCGCGCCGTGTCTGATGATTCCGGGGGGCTGAGGGCAGCGTAACGTACCAATGGGTAACCCACGTCACAGTACGGCGACAAAGCCGCGTCGTCGATGCCCGTCCCCGGTCGCCGACACCCTGCGCGCACGATCACCGCCTGCTATTGACGCTCCGTTCAACGAGTCAGGTGTGGTAAGGGTACGCTTTCTGACTCCGCGGGACCACCCCGGGCTCGGGAAACGATCCGGATATCGCCGATCGCCAAGGCCCCTGTGACCGCAATCGTCACCGATACATCGACGATGCTTCCTCGTACCTGACACCTCTTCAGCCGTCCACCGAACTCCCGCACTACGACCGCGGCGCTCCTGCATGCCTCGCCGGCCCCCTCGGCAACTCGCGCCGCCGCGGCCAGCGCGGCAAGATCCGCCGCAGCGTCCGCCCGATGCCGCGCCACCCGCACCCCACCCACGGCCAAGGCCGCCACAGCCGAAACCCACACGACCGCCATAAACGCGACCACCCACAACGCCCCACCCCCTTCATCACCCGCTTCCTTCATCACGACAACCCCCTTCCCGGCGAACCTGACATCACCACCCCAACGGCGTCTGCCCCCTCCACCTGGCGCCGCCCACCTGCTCATAAGCCGCAGCGTCCCCCGGTGCCGCGCCACTCGCACAACACAGCACCCACCGCCAAGACCCACATGACCCCCATGAACGCGACCAACCACAACGTCCCACCCCCTTCATCACCCGCTCTCTTCATGACGACAACCCCCTCCCGGCAGACCTGAGATCACCACCCCACTGGCGGGTGGCCCCTCCGCCTGGGGAGGCCGCCCACCTGCTTCTGCCCGTAGGACTGGCAGGTGGGCGGCCGTGAGGCACCTCCTCCGTTGGTGTCACCGGCTTTCACTGCTCGGTCTGGCGATGGGCTCCCGGCTCGGTGGCGGCTGTGGCGTGGGCCCTGATCAGGAGAGCCGGCAGGCCGCTGACGGCCGGCGGCCTGGTGGGGACGGCCACGTCGACGCGGGTCGTTTCCACGTTGCGGCTGATCCTGATCTGGGCGCCGGGCGGCAGGGCCCGGGCGACGACGGCGCGGACTGCCGGCAGGGGTTCGCCGCGGGCCGCCGCTCGGGCGCCGCTTCGCGCCGCGTCCGTGCAGGCCACCTGGGTCGACGCGATCCGGACCGCCCAGAGCGACGTGACCAGGACCAGCACCAGGGCGGGGAGGGCCACGGCGATCTCCGCGGTGACCATGCCACCGTCGTGAGGCTGCCGGGCGCTCATCCCGCCAGCTGAAGCGCCCGCTTGACGACTCCTAAGAGAAGGCTCCTCACCTCCGAACTGGTCACGATCTTGAAGAGAAGCGCGGCGAACGCGGTCGCGGCGATCATGCCGACCGCGTACTCGGCCGTGGACATGCCGAGATCTCGAGCCTCCCGCCGCCACCGCCGTGCGACAGTCGTCATCATCCGCATGGGGATCTCCTTTCTTTGATGTTGTTGCAGGACGTCGGGACGGTGCCCGACTCCAGCCTGCAGAGGCGAGTACTCGGAAAACAGGTGAGCGCCGACCTGTGGATAACTGGGCAGTCACCACGGGAGAAGGACCGTCGACGCGATCCCTGCGATGGTCGGGACGATGCCGAGCAGGACGAACGCGGGCAGGAAGCACAGGCCGAGTGGAGCGAGCACCCGGATGCCCGCGGCTCTGGCCCGGGCAATGGCCGCCGCGCGGGCAGCACGCCGCTGGTCGCGGGCAAGGCGGGTGAGGGTCGGTGTGATGGCGGCACCGCTGTTGACCGCGCGCACGGCCGTCCGGGCGAGCGGAGCCAGCGTCGGCTCGTCGGCCAGGCCAAGCCAGGCCGTGGACGGATCAACACCCAACCGGATCTGGACGGCGACGCGCTGGAGATCGTCTCCGAGCGGTCCGCCGATCGCTCGTGCCACCGCCTCCACGGCGTCGCTCCAGGGTGTTCCGCCCTGCAGGCAGGCGGCGAGCAGGTCGATCGCCACTGGCAGGTCCGCGACGAGACGGGCCCTCCTGCGGCGCTGGTCGGTGTGTTCGAGCCGTCCCAGCACGCGGGCGACCGCCACCGCGACGGCGATCCCCGCCAGTACGCCGACCGGGCCGCCGAGCAGGACCGCGCACACGGTTCCAGACAGCAGCACCGCCCCACGCCTTGTCAGTACTTCGCGCTTGCCTCTGGCGGGAGAGGGCGTCACGTGTCCCGGAGCGTTTTGTGTCTGCTCGGCAGGAGGTGGCGGTCGGCCACGAGGCGGGACCGTGCCCAAGGAGTCGTGCGGACGGCGCGTGCCTGCAGGAGTTCGGTGCGCGCGACCGGAGACGAGGGCGGCGTATCTGTGGAGGGCGGACCTGTGATCACTCGGCCACAGGAAGCCGGACACCGCAGCGAACAGGACGGCCAGAAGGATCATTCGAGTCTCCTACGAGGTTGATGCGGCCGAGCACCAGCGCGACGGCGGTCAGCAGTACCCCGATCAGGATGGAGCCGACGCCGTCCCAGGCGGCCGACCCGGTGAGCTGGTGCAGGCCGAGCCCGCTCGTGTCTCCTTTCATCGGGGGATCGAGGGAGCGCTGGGGCGCGTCCGGCGCTCATCGAAGTACCTCCGCGGCTCGTGCGAGACGACTCGTCCACCACATGCCGAGCACATCGAGGGTCACTCCGGTGGCGAGGCAGCCCAGGCCGGGGATCGTCCCGAACAGGAACGCCAGTGGCTTGGCGCCGAGCGCGGCCGCCATCGCCAGACCGAGCAGCGGAAGCCCGGACAGCAGGCGCGCCGTCGCCTTCGGCCCCGCCAGTTGGGCCGCGATCTCCTGACGTTGTTCCTCCTCGTCGCGAAGGGCGTCGGCCAGACCGTCCAGGACCGCGGCGAGCGTGCCTCCGCGCTCGGCACCGATGCGCCAGCACGCCGCGAGCAGGCGCAGCCCTTCCGCTCCTGGACGTTCGGCGAGCCGCTCCAGCCGGTCGGCCATGGAGACCTCTGCGCGGGTCCCGATGGCATGACCCGCTTGCCGCCGGCGCGGCTCGGAGCCGTCGATCCTGGGATGCGCGAAGTCTCCCGGGTCGGGCGACGCGCTCAGCAGATGGACCGCGACCCGCCGATCGAGGACGCCGGCCGCCGCGCGGAACGCCTCGTCGGGTGTACGACCTGCGGCCAGTTCGGCGGCCATTCCGTCGCACAGACCGATGACCGCGGCGCGCCATCGTTGACGCTGTTTTCGACGTTCACGCAGCTCGTCCAGGCGCGCGACCAGCGTCCGGAGGAGACCCTCCGCCGACGGCAACGCGTCATGGGCACCTCGTGCGGCGAGCACCCGGCCAAGTCGTTCGGAGGCTGTCGGAGGTCGGAACGAAACCCATGCGCAGGCGGCGGCGCACATCATGGCCAGCGCGATGATGACGGTCACGACGCCCTCCCTCCGTAGATCCGGCATTTGCTGAAGACGTCGTTCATGGTTGCCACCTGTGATCGAGGCGGGCGGCGAGATCGGTGGCGCCGGGCAGTGTGCGGGTTTGGCCCGCAGGCGTGAAGGACACCGCGGGGACGGCTTGCACGAGGCCGTCGGATCCTCGGGCGCAGCAGGCAGATCTCGGCGACTCTGCGGCGTCCGCCACCGGGATCGCGGACGAGGTGGACCACGACGTCGAGGGCCGCGGCGAGCTGGCTGTGCACGGCCTCCCTGCTCAGGCCCGCGGCACACGCCAGCGCTTCCAGCCTGGCGGGGACATCGGCCGCCGCGTTCGCATGGAGTGTCCCGCATCCGCCCTCGTGGCCCGTGTTCAGCGCGGCCAGCAGATCGACGACCTCGGCCCCGCGGACCTCACCGACCACGAGCCGGTCGGGTCGCATGCGCAACCCCTGCCGGACGAGTTCGTGCAGCCTGACGCCACCGGCGCCTTCCACGTTGGGTGGACGCGCCTCCAGACGTACGACATGGCCGTGGTCAGGGCTCAGTTCCGCGGAGTCCTCGACGAGGAGGAGCCGCTCGCCGGGGTCCACCAGACCGAGCATGCAGCTCAGCAGCGTGGTTTTGCCCGTGCCGGTGCCTCCGGCGATGATGAAGGCGGCCCGGGCGGCCACCAGGGCGGCGAGCAACCCGGCCCCGCTGGAGGGGAGGGTGCCGGCCGCGACCAGTTCGTCCAGTGTGAACGCTCGGCGCCGAGGTAGCCGCAATGAGAGGCATGTGCCGTTGGCCGCCACCGGGGGCAGCACGGCGTGCAGTCGTATGCCGCCCGGCAGTCGCGCGTCGGCGTAGGGGGACGCGTCGTCGAGTCGGCGCCCGGCCGCTGCCGTCAGCCGTTGGGCGAGACGCCGCAAGGACGCCTCGTCCGGGAAGCGGGTCGGGGTCCTTACCAGTCCGCTGCCCGTGTCCACCCAGACCTCGCCCGGCCCGTTGACGAGGACGTCGGTCACTTCGGGGTTGCGTAGCAGCGGCTCCAGCGGGCCGGCACCGACGAACTCCGCACGTAACTCATCAGCGAGTGCCAACACCTCGCGGTCGCCCAGGAGACGCTCCTCCGCACGCAGCGCGGCGGCGACATGTCCTGCGGTGGGCTCGCCTCCGGTGTAGAGGAGACGATCACGTACGGCATCAGACAGTTTCCTCATCGTCCGTCCTTCGAACACGATCACGGGTAGCGCGGCCCGAGGCCGAGCGCGCTCATGTCCCTCGTTGCGGCCTGCTGTGCTGGTGGTGCTCGTCTGCTGATCTGCGGCGCTCGCTGCCCTGGCCGCCCGCCCGGCTGGGTGAGGGCTGGTCTCGTGTGTAGGGGTCAGGCGGCTTCGGCCACGGGTTCTTGTGGCTGGAGGCCTAGATCGGACACCAATTGACCGCAGAGATCGGCGAGTGGCCCGCGGCGGCGGAGGGCCTGGGCGAGATCGCCGTCTTCGAGGATGGCTGGGAGCCGACGGTCGCAGTCGAGCACACCGGCCAGGGGCAGACCGATGGCCTCGGCGATCACCTCCGGGGTGAGGCCTCCGGGGGCCGGCTTCCGGACGATGAGCCGCAGTTCGGCGGTCTCGCGGCGAAGCGTCGCCGCGGTCACGTCGCCGGCCACGGCGGCGCGGACCTCGGCCGGTACGAGCAGGTATGTCACGTCGGCGGCGCGCAGGGCGCAACGGCCGATCTCTCCGGGGTGGCGGGGGACGTCCACGACGACCAGGTCGAAGCCGCGGGACGCGGCGTCCAGCAGGGAGCGCATGGCGTCCTCGGTGACCGGCACTGGTGCGCCGCGTCGCCAGGACAGCACGGACAGGTCGCCCAGGTTGGGCAGTGCCTCGCGCAGGGTGGCGGCGCTGAGCCGGCCACGGCGGTCGGCGAAGTCCGGCCAGCGCGCACCCTCGTGATCTTCGAGACCCAATGCGATCTCCAGGCCGCCGCCCAGCGGATCGCCGTCGACGAGCAGGGTTCGCGCGCCGACACGGGCGGCGCTGAGTGCCAGGCCTGCGGCGAACACGCTGGCGCCCGTCCCGCCACGGGATGAGCACACGCAGACGGTGGTGCCCCAGGCCTCCACGGGCTCGGACGCCGCCGCCATCGCATCGATCAGCCAGCTCTCGTCGTCGGGCAGGACCGCGAGATCCTGCGCCCCTATCTGCAGCGCCTTGCGGTAGATGTCGTCGGTTCCTTCTTCTCGGGTCACGAGGACGACGCCCTGTCGGCGCGGTAGGCCGGCGGCGGCGATCTCTTCGGCCGATTCGGCTCCGACCAGTACGAGCGGCGGCCAGTGCCAGCCCGCGCGGGCCTCACCGGCGTCCCGTACGATCTCGGCGCCCGTGTCGGCGGCCGCGGCGAGCCGCAGCAGGTCGTCACCGATCACCGGGTCGCTCGTCACGATCATTGCCGCGTTGGTCATCGTGCCCTCCCGTCCGTTCCTGGGGACACCACCTTGCGTTCTGGCGCGGACGCACCGAAAGGGTTTCCCCAAGTTGTGGATAACTCGGTGGAACCGCAGGTCATGGTGGGACGGGCGGCGTTGCCGCGCTGGTGATCCGCCAGGGCTCGTGACGTGGTCTGCGCCTGGACCGGCCGGTGCGGCGGCGGGCAGGGCTGCAGCCTCAGCCCTCCGGCCGTCGCCTTGGGCGTCGACGAGCTGGTGCGGTCAACTCTCGGTGATTCGCGGGTGTGGTCAACGTCCGCGGCCTGGACAGGCTCCCCAAGCTCTACGGGCGCGTGACACGAGGGCGACGTGCCGGGGTGCCTCGCATTGCGGGTTGTCGGCTACGACCACTCTGGTCGGGCCGCCCTGCGGCTATGCCCAGCAGGGCGACACCGACAGCCTCCATGCCTGCTTGGCGAGCCTGCCTGGCGAGCCCGCTTGGCGGACCTGCTTGGCGGGTGGGCCGGACGCGGTAGCCGCCAACCGACGGCGGCGGTACTGGCGGCTCTCGTTCGGGGTCATTCAGCGGGCGCTGGTCGAGGTGGCGCGTCGCGTCGACCTGGTGGATCGGGGCTGGGGGCGGAAGGGACGCCAGCCGGGCGAGGTTTCGTCGGGGCGCCTTCACGAGATGTCTGAGGCGGTGTGATCGGGCGGCCGTCCCTCCGATTCTGCTAGCGATCGGAGGGGGAGCGACATGGTGTTCAACGCATGTGCGCGAGGGTTTGGGCAAGGGTGGTCTGGCTGCGACTGGTGGGTCTGCCTGCGCGGAGGGCCGGGCGGTGGACGCCTGGGCTGACGCCTGTTTCTGTGGATGTCAGTGGGCATGTGAGGATCATCTGGGAATGGTGTGTTGACGAGGTGGGCCGGCGCCGTGGGGAGACGGCGTGCAAATTCATCCCGGGTTAGTCCGCTGGACACCTGGTCGTCCGCAACGGACTGCCCGTAGGGCGCACATGCCGCCAAGCCGGGTAATGCGGTGCCGATTGGGGCACCTGGGATGCGCGGTCGGGCGGTGGCCTGGGCGCATTGACCCGGCCACCGCCCGACTGCGTTACGACAGGGCGACCCCCGCCGGGGGGGAGAGCGGGGGTCGCCGAACGGTCCGGCTCCGGGGGGGTAGAGCCGGGCCGTTTTCCCAAGAAAGTCTCGGGGAGATCGCCCACGGCCCGCAGGTCGGTTTGATCTATAGGACTGGCAAAGTCGCTGCCTCTAGTCTAGGCAGATACAACATATGCTGCCCGATCGCCGTGACTTCCGTCGAGCCGTAATGTCACCGGACGCGTAACGTTTTTTCTCACCTGGTTACGATGATCCCCACTCCAGCGGGCGAAGCGGTGCCCCTCGGCACCATCCCGCCCAGCGCCTGCCGTACGGCCGGAAAGCTCCCGACCGAGAGTGGGAGCGTACATGAGATCCCAAAGATCATTCCGTCGCACCGCCAGATCGAGATCCACAATAGAAATCGATCACACTCTGTGATCACCCGTGGATTGTCGACAGTGACCCGTCTCGTCCGAAATGTGCCCTACGGCGGCGGACTCCCGTCCGAGCGGAGACCTCCGCCGGCGCCGCCGATGCAAGCGCGATACGCGTCTGCGAGCCGCTCATTTTACGAATCAGGGCTTGTCAACTGGACGAATGAGGCGTAGACAGGTCATAAGGACCAAGTGTCCGGGCACGGCACCCGGGTACCCACGCGCGACCAGCCGCGGGAGGCGCGTCGTGACGGGCTTGACCCGGTCCGACGGATATGAGGTGCACGCTTGGTAACCCGGAGTGACGTGACTGGCGACGGCGTCCCGCCCTGAACGGGACGCCGTTCGCCGTGTTCGGGCGGTTGTCCCCACGCTGGTTTTGGACGGTGACGCGGGAAGGATCCGTCTCACCAGTACCTGCCGCCGCAGGAGCATCCGAACGCCACTTGCCTCAAGTTTGACGAGTATCAGCGGAGTGCTGGTGTGATGCGGCATCCACAAGGTGTAGGGGCGTCACACCACGTCTTGGGAGTCTTGTCCGTAAGGAAACGACTGTGCCGCTGGAGGCCGGTCGGCAGCGGCCCTGGCAGTCGGTCGTCGCATGGCTAGTGTCCTCGAAGTCGGCAACGCGGCGCTGCAACCCGGCCCCTGGACGCGCGGCCGTAACGTCATTGCGTTGCGGGCGGCTGCCTGGGGGTGCGCGCGTAAGGGGGCATCGGTGGGGCGGCCAGCTCTGGTCCGCCACTTGGGTCTGCGGATTGGGCAGAGCGTGGGGTGGGGGGACTGCAACACGCTCGGCATGACCGGCCGACGTGAGGTGGCCGGCAACTGCAGTTACTGCTCCGCAAGGGTGTGCGGGTTGCCCCGAGGCAGGGACGCACACCGGGACGACTCAAGGTGAGATTCTCACCTGCAATTTTCCCACAAGGCCATAAACCAGGCCAGGCCGTAGCTTGACAGAGGCTTCACGGGTGAGTTCTCGGGTGGGTTCGGTCACACGGACAATGCGCCATGGGTCGCGAACGGCATCGGCGCATCTCTCACTCAATGCAACAGACCGCCCCTCGTGGTTTCACATGAGAAGGGGTCGGCCGGCCCTTCACGCCGCGCCACGCCCCCATGGCGGCGATCCGCCATGGCTGTCGTTTGGAGTGCCGAACGTTACGGAACGACGGCCGAGTGGGATGCGGGGCGTAGAAGCCGAAGGGGGCGGCGGAGCGTAACGTCAGCGCGTCAGCCTCGCATGATGGCCTCGCAGATGGCCTGGGAGTCACGAGCGGCGGCGGCCGTGGCGTCGGCACAGTGACGGATCCATCCGGCCACTCCCTCGGGGGTGCCGGAAGCGTAGCCGCGCAGTGCCGCCACGTACTCGTCTGCGAGCTCGGCGTGGCCGACCTCGGGTGCGGTGAGCGACTTGGGGTCGAGCCCACGCGCGACCATGGTCAGGCGTTGGGCGGCACGGGCAACGATGCCGTCCCCCCAGCCGAAGGGACGCAGGGTGAGCAGTTCCCCGTGCACCAGGGCCGCCACCACAAGCGCCGGGGCCTCGGTCGGTTGCACGAGCAGGCTGCTGAGCATGTCGAGCCGCGTGGCGACTTCGTGCGCGGTGGGGGGTTGCCCGAGGCCGAGTACGTCCTTGACTTCCTGGCCCTCGGCTCTGGGGCGTCCCAGCTCGGCTTCGTCCACGGCGTCCGCCGCGACGAGGACGTGCAGTCGCGCCAATACCTGCCGGGGTGCCTGCCGCCATGTCTCCACCAGGGAGCCCAGTTCCGCGGAGACGCGAAGGGCACCCTGAACGACGGGGTCCTTGGGGGCCTCGGCCGCGCGCATCTCGTCCAGGGTGACCGAGACTCCCTCCAAGGCCGCCGAGGCGCGCGCGCCCCGCACCGCTGACTCGGTGGAGACCTCGGCACTGCGCCGACGCAGGACGCGATGTCCGAGCAGCCGGTCCACCGCCGTGCGAGCATCAGCCACCGCTTCGGCCACTCCGGGCAGTGCCGCTACTTGGGCGAAGGCATCGGATCCGGTCACGGGCCCGACCTTATGCGGTCGTCCTGACCGACTCGCGCGCGGGGCCAATGCCGAGCCCCGCCGCCCCATGACGCCTCACTGATCTCTCCTCACCCGGAAGCCGCGAAGCCCCTGTCGCCCTCCAAGCCCCGCGCAGGACGCACAGAGGCACGCACAGCGGGTCTGGGCACGCGCGGCAGCCGCCTAGGTGCGCATCGCGCGTAGGCACGCACGCAGAGCCCGGACACGCACGCCTAGGTTGGGGCGCGGTACGTAGGGCGCCTCGGACCGTATGCGGACGCACGGGCGTCCTCGGCGTCGTCAGCTCGACCACGTCGCTCTTGCGCCAGCGCCGCTCGATGGTGGCGTACATGCCGGGACGCGGTCACCGGGGCACTGCACTCTGAGCGCGCACCGCGAGCGTGGACGCGGCATGTGGGCGTTTCCCGAGTCCGGCACGCACACCAAGCCTGGGAGCGGCACGCAGACCCCCAACCGCATACAACGACGGTGAGTGGGAGACGCGGGCGGGCGTGGGGGCGGCGTGTGGGCGTCTCTGGCGTGTGCAGGTGCGCACGGCAGTGTGGGCGCTTACGCGTGGGCGAGTGGGTTGGAGGGGGACGTTGCGGGGGCGGTGGGGGCGAGGGCGGATGTGGGTGGGGGGCGGCGATGGAGTGTGGGGCTTGGGGTGGTTGTGGGGGCGGTAGAGGGGGCGCCAACGGCAGAAATGGGGGGAGGGTCCGCCATGCGGTGGGGGTCGTGGTGGTGTGAGGGTTGTAAAGAGGGACCCTTGCCTGGTGAAGTGGGGCACACCGGGGCGCCTTCCTCTGTCGCAAGCAAGGAGTACGCGTTGAGCCAGAGCCAAGAGACACTCTCGAACCTGCTGCAGGAGACGCGGCGCTTCCCTCCGCCTGCAGAGCTGGCCGAGTCCGCGAACGTCACCGCCGAGGCGTACGAGGAGGCGGCCGCGGACCGGCTGGGCTTCTGGGCCCGGCAGGCCGAGCGGCTGACCTGGGCCAAGCACTGGGACACCGTGCTGGACTGGAGCAACCCCCCGTTCGCCAAGTGGTTCGTGGGCGGCGAGCTGAACGTCGCCTACAACTGCGTGGACCGTCACGTCGAGGCGGGGCTGGGCGCCCGGGTCGCCTACCACTGGGAGGGTGAGCCCGGCGACACCCGCACGATCACCTACGCCGAACTCCAGCGGGAGGTGAGCAAGGCGGCCAACGCGCTGCTGGAGCTGGGCGTGCGCAAGGGCGACCGGGTGGCGATCTACCTGCCGATGATCCCCGAGCTGCCGATCTCGATGCTGGCGTGCGCGCGGATCGGCGCCACCCACTCGGTGGTGTTCGGCGGGTTCTCCGCCGACGCACTGCGCACCCGCATCGACGACGCGCAGGCCAAGGTGGTCATCACCGCCGACGGCGGCTACCGGCGCGGCAAGCCGTCCGCGCTCAAGCCCACGGTGGACGAGGCCGTCAAGGACACCCCGTCGATCGAGCACGTCGTGGTGGTGCGGCGCACCGGCGAGCAGGTCGCCGAGAACCCCCGGGACGTGTGGTGGCACGACCTGGTCGAGCGGCAGCCGGACGAGCACACGCCGGAGCCGGTCGACTCGGAGCACCCCCTCTACATCCTGTACACGTCCGGGACGACTGGGAAGCCCAAGGGCATCCTGCACACCTCGGGCGGCTATCTCACCCAGGTGGCCTACACCCACCACGCGGTGTTCGACCTCAAGCCGAAGACCGACGTCTACTGGTGCACGGCCGACATCGGCTGGGTGACCGGCCACTCCTACATCGTGTACGGGCCGCTCGCCAACGGCGCCACCAGCGTGATCTACGAGGGGACGCCGGACACCCCGCACAAGGGCCGCTGGTGGGAGGTCATCCAGAAGTACAAGGTCACGATCTTCTACACCGCGCCGACCGCGATCCGCACCTGCATGAAGTGGGGCGACGAGATCCCCGCCGAGTTCGACCTGTCGTCGCTGCGCGTGCTGGGCAGCGTGGGCGAGCCGATCAACCCCGAGGCCTACGTCTGGTACCGGGAGAACATCGGCGGCGGGCGCTGCCCGGTGGTCGACACCTGGTGGCAGACCGAGACCGGCGCCATCATGGTCAGCCCGCTGCCGGGCGTGACGGAGGGCAAGCCGGGTGCGGCGATGCGGCCGCTGCCGGGCGTCGAGGCGGACGTGGTGGACGACCAGGCTCAGTCGGTGCCCAACGGCGGCGGCGGGTTCCTGGTGGTCCGGGAGCCGTGGCCGTCGATGCTGCGCACCATCTGGGGCGACGACGAGCGGTACGTCAAGACGTACTGGTCGCGGTTCGACGGCCTGTACTTCGCCGGTGACGGCGCCAAGAAGGACGACGACGGCGACATCTGGCTGCTCGGCCGGGTCGACGACGTCATGCTGGTGTCGGGGCACAACATCTCCACCACGGAGGTGGAGTCGGCCCTGGTGTCGCACCCGAAGGTGGCCGAGGCGGCGGTGGTCGGCTCCACGGACCCGGTCACCGGGCAGGCCATCGTGGCGTTCGTGATCCCGCGCGGCAACGCCGGCGCGGAGGTCGAGGGCGAGGACTTCGTGGCCGAACTGCGCGGCCACGTCGCCAAGACGCTCGGCCCGATCGCCAAGCCCCGCCAGATCATGATCGTGCCGGAGCTGCCCAAGACCCGCTCCGGCAAGATCATGCGGCGGCTGCTGCGGGACGTCGCGGAGAACCGGTCGCTGGGCGACGTGACCACGCTCACCGACAGCTCCGTGATGGACCTGATCTCCCAGAAGCTCCCCAGCGCCAAGCCGGAGGACTGAGCCCGAGAACACTGATCGGCCCCTCCGCGCCTCACCGCGAGCCTTGCGGCGGCTCCGCAGAGCCCGGCGGTTCTGCGGAGCCTCGCCGGCTCTGCGGAGCCCGCCGGCCCCCTGTGAGGGGCCTCGGCGGCTCTCCGGAGTCTCCGCGGCTCACCGTGCGGACTCGGCGGCTCAGCGGCACCCCCGCGGCTCTGCGAAGCCCCGGCGGCTCGCCGGAGTCTTCGCGACTCACTGTGAGGGGGCCTCAGCGGCTCACCGGGCCTCTGCGGCTCTCCGTAGTCTCGGCGGCTCGCCGTGAGGGCCTTCGCGGCTCGCCATGAGGGTCTCGGCGGTTCAGCGGCACCTCGGGGGGCTCCTCGGAGCCCTTCGTGGCTCGGCCGGGGTGCGGTGTTGGGATGGAGGAGTGGCGGGCGTATTGAGGGCCCCTGGTGCGTTCACGCGCCGGGGGTCCTCTGCCGTCCGCGAGGGCGCCGGGTGTGTGGCCAGGTCAGGAGTTCGGCGACGGCGATCGGGGCGGGCGGACATATCGGGCGATCATCTGGGTACCCTGTGGGGCAGGTGTGCCGGGAAGTCTGGTCGGCGATGGGCTGTTTCGTCCCGGTATGCACGGTGGCGGATCGGTCCGTGTTCGTGTCCGCCCGCTGCCGCCCGGGGGTTTCATGCCGCGCCGCGTCGCCGCGCTCTGGCCGTTCCGTCCCACCGTCCGTTACGGGCGCAACGTCGCCGAGGCGTTGCGGCTGGAGACCGTCGGCGGGGTCATCATGCTGGCCGCCACGCTGGCGGCGCTGCTGTGGGCCAACTCACCCTGGTCCGATGCGTACACGGACCTGCAGAAGCTGGAGATCAGCCCGCACTGGCTGCAGCTCGGGCACATGGACCTGCAGCACTGGGCGTCCGGCGGGCTGCTGGCGGTGTTCTTCTTCATCGCCGGGCTGGAGTTGCGCGAGGAGCTGACCCACGGGGAGCTGCGCGATCCGCGGGACGCGGCGCTGCCGGTGATCGCCGCCTGCGCGGGCGTGGCGCTGCCCGCGCTGATCTTTCTGGCGGTGAGCGCGGGAGAGCCGGGCGCGGCCCGCGGCTGGGCGGTGCCGACCGCCACCGACATCGCGTTCGCGCTGGCCGTGCTGGCGGTGACGTTCTCGGCGTGCCCGGCGCCGCTGCGCGCGTTCCTGCTGACGCTGGCGGTCGTCGACGACCTCATCGCCATCGCGATCATCGCGCTGTTCTACACCGAGCACCTGAGCGCGCTGCCGCTGCTGACCGGGGTGGCGCTGGTCGCGGTGTACGGGGTGTTGCAGTGGCGGGGCGTGCGCTCGCCGTGGATCTACGTGCCGCTGGCGGTCCTGGCCTGGTACTTCGTCCACAAGAGCGGCGTCCACGCGACCGTGGCGGGGGTGGCGCTGGGCATGCTGACCTCGTCCAGGGAGACGCCGGGGCCGAGGCGGACGAACGCCGAGCAGGCCGATCACGTGCTGCGGCCGTTCTCGGCGGGCGTGTGCGTGCCGCTGTTCGCGTTCCTGTCGGCCGGGGTGACGTTGAACGCCTCCTCGCTCGGGGCCGTCGCCACCGATCGCATAGCCCTGGGGGTGATCGCCGGACTGGTGATCGGTAAATTCGTGGGCGTCCTGGGTGGAGCCTGGGCGGCCGTACGGTTCGGCCTGGCGACGCTCGGGGAGGAGCTGCACTGGCGGGAGATCGCGGGTGTCGCGATGCTCGCCGGGGTCGGTTTCACCGTTTCCCTGCTGATCGGCGGTTTGGCGTACACCGACCCGGCACAATTCGAAAGAGTGACGACAGCGGTCCTGATCGCGAGCCTCATCGCCTCGGCGGGCGCCACCATCGTCTTCCGGCGGCGGATGCGCGCGCGGGCGCGTGCGGAGGTCGCCGCCGGAACGCCGGACCGGTAGGACGGCACCGGGCGGTCCGGACGTCGGCGGCGGCCCAGGCCGCGCGCCGACGCGGCCACATCCGGACCGCGGTGGTCACGCCGGGTGGCCGGACGAGCCGCCCGGCTGCCAGGCTGGCGCGCAGCCCCTGGGAGCCGGGGCCCTGGAAGGAGTAGCGATATGACCGAGGCACAGCCGGGCGAGCGGATCGAGGACAAGTCCCTCGGTGAACTGGTCGCGCTGGCGTCGAGCAACATCTCCAACCTGGTCCGGGCCGAGATGGACCTGGCCAAGATGGAGCTGAAGGCCGACGCGAAGAAGGCCGCGCTGGGCGGGACGATGTTCGCGATCGCCGGGCTCATCGCCGGGCTGATCGTGATCCTGCTGTCCATCGCCGCGGCGTACGGCCTGGTCGCGCTGGGCATCTGGCACTGGGCCGCGTTCCTCATCGTCGCGGGCGTGTACCTGCTGCTGGCGCTGGTGCTGCTCGGCATCGGCTACCTGCGCATCCGCAAGATCGACGGGGCGAAGCGCACGCGCCGCACGCTGCGCGACGACCTGTCGATGCTGCGGCACCGAGGCGACTCCGACGCCCCCGCGCTGACGGACTGAGCACGCCATGCCCGGACACGACGGGTCGATCGTCGAGGTCGACGGGCCGTGGACGCACCGCGCGGTCAGCGCCGGCGGCACGCGCTTCCATGTCGCCGAGGCGGGGGAAGGGCCTCTGGTCCTGCTGCTGCACGGCTTCCCGGAGTTCTGGTGGTCCTGGCACAACCAGCTGGTGTCGCTGCCACGCGCGGGTTACCGGGCGGCCGCGGTGGACCTGCGCGGCTACGGCGGCAGCGACAAACCCCCGCGCGGCTACGACCTGGTGACCCTTGCCGGGGACGCGGCGGGGCTCGTCCGTGCGCTCGGTGAGGCCAACGCGATCGTCGTGGGTCACGACTGGGGCGGCCTGCTGGCGTGGACGATGGCCGTGTACTACCCCAAGGTCGTCCAACGGCTGGCCGTGGTGAGCGCCCCCCATCCGCTGCGTCTGAGGCAGGCCGTACGGAGCGACCTGCGCGGCCAGGCGTGGGCCACCCGGCACACCCTCGGGTTCCAGTTGCCCCTGTTGCCGGAACGCCGTCTCCTACGGGACGACGCCGCGCTGGTGGGGCGGCTGCTGCATGAGTGGTCCGGCCCGGGGTGGCCCGACGAACGCACCGAGCGTCTCCTGCGGAAGGCCGCGCAGATACCGGGCGTGGCGCACTGCGCGCTGGAGTACCACCGGTGGTTCGTCCGTTCCCAGCCACGGCCGGACGGCATCCGCTACGCCTCCCGTATGCGCAGCCCCGTCCAGGCGCCCACGCTCCAGTTGCACGGCTCCCTGGACACCTGCATCCTGCCCGCCTCCGCCCAGGGCTCGGGACGCTATGTGGAGGCGCCGTACCGCTGGAGGCTCATCGAAGGTGCGGGCCACTTCCCCCACCAGGAACGCCCCGAGACGTTCGACTCCCAGCTCATCGGCTGGCTCACCGACCCCGAACCCGAACACTGACCCCCACACACCGCCCTCGGCGCGATGACCGCTCGCGTACGGTGGAGGCATGCGTGATCGGGACGAGGCGGGCAGGCCGCGCAACGCCCGTCCACGTGACGCGTATGGGCGTCCCCTGCCGCGGGACGCCGTGGGCGTGCCCACCATGCCGGACGACCTGTCCTTCACCCCGGCGGAGGCGCTGACGGAGGCGCAGCGGCTGCTGGACGCCGATCGTCCCTTCCACGCGCACGAGGTCCTGGAGGCGGCGTGGAAGGCCGCCGAGGAACCCGAACGCGAACTGTGGCGGGGGCTGGCACAGGTGGCCGTGGGCATCACCCACCTGCGGCGCGGCAACACGCAGGGGGCCAAGGCCCTGCTGACCCGTGCCGCCGACCGCCTGGAGCCGTACGCGTCCGACCCGCCGCACGGCGTCGACGTCGCCGGCGTCGTACGGCAGACCCGCTCACTGGCCGCTCAGGCGACGGACGCCGACGCCCCCGTCCACCTGAGCCTGACGACGCCCCCGTAGGGCCGCCGTCAGTCGGAGCAGTTCTGGGTGGACACGGGGACGGTGGCCTGGGCGCCCAGGCGAACGTCCGGGGCGACCTCCTCGGCGGTGAGGGCGTAGCCGGTGGACGGGGTGTCGAGCGCCGCGGCGAAGATGACCCCGTAGACGCGGCCGTCCGACGACAGCAGCGGCCCCCCGGAGTTACCGGGTTCCACCGTCCCGCGAATGGCGTAGATCTCGCGGCTGACCTGGCCCGAGTGGTAGATGTCGGGGCCCTTGGCGGTCTGCCGGGCGCGGATGCGGGCCGACCCCGTGGTGAACGGCTGGTTCTTGGGGAATCCGGCGATGATGGCGTCGTCGCGTACCCGGGCGGGCCCGGCGAACTTCAACGCGGGCGCCCGCAGGCCCGGCACGTGCAGGACGGCGATGTCACGCCTCGGGTCGTACACCACGACCCGGCCGCGCTCGGTGGTGCCGTTCAGCGACGCGATCGTGGACGAGCCGCGCGCGCCCGCCACCACGTGCGCGTTGGTCATCACCCGTTCGGGCGCGAACACGAAGCCGGTGCCCTCGATCTTGCGCTGGCACTGCGGGGCGGTGCTGGTCACCTTGACGATGCTCTGCCGGGCGGCGAGCAGCGCCGGGGTCCGCAGGATCGCGTCGTTGGGCGGCGGCACCTCGGTCACCGACTCGCCGCCCAGCCCGTTGAACACCTGCGGGAACTCGCTGGCGGCCACGAACCGGCGGAAGGAGGCGAACCACGTCTGCGCCTGCTCGGGCATCACGTCGTTGACGCCGTTGAGGACCGAGGAGCCGTTGACCTGCGTGCGCAGCGGCTTGAACTCCGAGCGCGCCACCAGGCTGCCGAAGAACCAGGCGACCAGCAGCAGGGAGACGGCGCTGACGACGGCGCCTCCGGCCGCGTCGACGGCGCGCGCGTTGATCCCGGTGACCCGGTTGCGCAGCACGGCGCCGACGGACGAGGCGATCAGCTGCCCGAGCGTGGCGGCCAGGAACGCGATCACGATCGCCAGCAGCGCCTGCTGGGCCGCGCCGTCCACCGCCGTCTCGGCGATCGGCGGTGCCACCAGCACCCCGACGACCCCGCCGCCCACGAATCCCGCGAAGCTCAGCAGGCTGACGATGAAGCCCTGCCGATAGCCCGAGATCGCGAACAGCACGATCAGTACGAGCAAGATCGCATCCAGAATGTGGTCGCCCAGCACCGCTTCACCGTATAGCGCAGCGACCCGTGTTCACGTCCCCTCGGTGTACCAGATTGGACGGCACCGCGTAACCGCGCAGTGCGATGCGAGACGATCACCGACCGTGCCCCGCGGAACGCCGCTCACCGTCGGCGCGAATGCGCAGGGCATCCGCACGCGGCGGACGTGGGCCCCGGGGGTCAGCCTCGGGCGGCCAGGTCCAGGATCTCGCGGGGGAGGTCTTCCACGCGGTCGTCGTCCCAGGGGCGTTCCCAGCCGCCCGCGCGCAGCACCTGGGTGAGCACCCCGGCGGTGAACCCCCACACGAGCATGCCGCGGACCCGGAAGGCGGGCCCCATGCGCAGGCCGCCCGGGTAGCGGACGGTCAGCCTGTTGTCCGGGTCGACCAGTTCGTCGATCGGCACGCGGGCGACCGTGGCGACCTCCCCGGGGTGGCCGGGCGCGATCTCCGACGGCGTGCGCCACCAGCCCGCCACGGGAGTGACCCGGTGGTCGCTGCGGGACAGGTACAGCTCGGGAAGCGTGGTCAGCACCTGCACCCCCGACGGCTCGACCCCGGCCTCCTCGTGCGCCTCGCGCAGCGCCGCGCCGACCGGCCCGTCGTCCTCGGGGTCGATCCGGCCGCCGGGGAAGGCCGGCTGGCCGGCGTGCTTGGTGAGCGTGGCGGCCCGCTCGGTGAGCAGGATGTCCGGACCGTGCGGCCCCTCCCCGAACAGGATCAGCACCGCCGCCGGGCGCGCCGTCGCCACCGGGCGCATCGTCGGCGGGACGGTCATCCGCGGCGCCTCGACGCGGAACCGGTCGAGCCATGCCGGACAGGGGGCTGCAGTCTCGCTCACGCCTCTCCCAACCTGATCAGTACCTGTTTCCTTCCCACCCTCCCAGCGCGGCCGGGCGGAGGTCAGGAGAACGGGCCCGGCTTGACCAGCTTGCGGGCGGTCTCCTCGTCGGTCGGCCCCTCGCCGAAGGACGGGCACAGCCGGGCCACCGCGCAGGCCCCGCACGCCGGGCGGCGCGAGTGGCACACGCGGCGGCCGTGCCAGATCAGCCGGTGCGACAGCATCGTCCACTCCTTGCGCGGGATCAGCTCGCCGACCTCGTGCTCGACCTTGACCGGATCGGTCTCGGCCGTCCAGCGGAAGCGGCGGGCCAGCCGCCCGAAGTGGGTGTCGACGGTGATCCCCGGCACGTCGAAGGCGTTGCCGAGCACCACGTTGGCGGTCTTGCGGCCCACGCCCGGCAGGGTGACGAGCTCGTCCAGGGTCCGCGGCACCGCGCCGCCGAACCGCTCGCACAGGACCGCCGACAGGCCCATGACGGACCTGGTCTTGGCCCGGAAGAACCCGAGCGGCTTGAGGATCCGCTCGACGTCCTCGGGGTCGGCGGCGGCCAGGTCCTCGGGGCCGGGGTACTTGGCGAACAGCGCCGGGGTGGTCTGGTTGACCCGCACGTCGGTCGTCTGCGCCGACAGGACGGTGGCGATCAGCAGCTGGAACGGGTCGGCGAAGTTCAGCTCGCACTTGGCGTCGGGATAGACCTCGGTCAGAATCCGGTTGATCTTCCGGGCGCGGCGTACGAGCGCCAGCCTGGTCTCCTGCCCACGCCCCGCGTCGTCCTTGCTGCTCGCCATGCCGGCAAGCGTACGACCTCCCCAGACCTCACCCCCCGGCTACGCCCACACGGCATCGCGCACCCCGCCCCCAGCCCCGCCGCCGCCCGGTCGCAGCCCCGCCGTCGCCCGGTCGCGGTCTGGGCGTGGTCGTGTTGCGGTCTGGGCGTGGTCGCGTTGCGGTCTGGGCGTGGTTTGTGTTCGGAGGGGGTCAGGGGTCGACGATGCCGTCTCGGCGGGCCTCGCGGTACAGGTCGAGTCGTGTGGGGGCCTCCCGTCCCGCCTTGGCGTACTTCTCCCTCGCCCGGTCGAGGTACTGCTTGACGGTGTGCTCGCTGATGCCCATCTGGCGGGCGACGGCCGTCCTGGTGAGGCCGCCCAGCCACAGCCGCATCGTGCGCAGCTCCTGCTCGGAGAAGCTGGGCGGGCACGGGCCCGTGGCGGCGAGCATCGCCCCGGCCTGGGACGGCGTCGTGTACGTGCCGCCCGCCGCGACGGCGAGAACGGCCTCGATGAGGTGGAGCCGCCCCTCGCCGGTCTCCTTGGTGATGTAGGCGCGGGCACCGGCCATCTCGGCGCTGTGCACCAGGTCGGGGTCGGCGTACTGGGAGAACACCACGATCCGGCGGCCCGCCGCGGCCAGGTCGGCGATCTCGTCGAAGACCAGGCGGCCGCCGATCCGCAGGTCGATGACCAGCACGTCGGCGGTCGCGGCCGGGCCCTCGTCGAGGCCGCTCAGGTCGGTGCCGGTGTGCACGATCTCGAGGCGCTCGCCGGGGTCCTCGGCGATCCACGTCCGCACGCCCGACAGCACCACGTCCTGGTCGTCCACGACGGCGATCTTCACCGTGCCCATCGGGCCGCCCCCCAGAGCAGGTCGCCGTCACGGCCGGCCGTCATGAGGGGCCCGCCTGAGCGCCCCGGCGGTCATCGGCTCCGCCGGGCCCCGCGCGGGCGCGGCGACGGCCCCGTGCGCCGGATGACCCCCGAACGGGGGTCATGACAGTCTTCGGGCGCCGTCCACATGATTGGTCTGGGGCCTGCGTTCGTTCCATCGCGAGGGGGAGAGCCACATGATGGCGAAACGAGAACTTCGGGTCGCAGTCGGTCACGTCAGGATACTTCGACCGTCCCGCGCGGCCCATACGTCCGACGCCGATAGGGACGCGCCCTTATGATCCGCGGCGCGCCGTCAAAAGGCCGCCGCGGCCACGGCGCGCCACCCTCGGGGTCCGCTGCGTGATCCGGTTCCAGGCCCCGTCTCTCCGGCTCGGGTGGCCGCCGCCCCGAGCCGTGCCCGCGATTCCTTCCCCGAAGAGACCGACCGTGGCTCCCCGGTCGCATCGCGACGGGGGGCCGAGCACTCAAGGCTTGGAGGATTCCGGAAGATGTGTCCCATCAGTTTCGGTGTGCTGGGGCCGTTCGAAGCCGCGTTCAGGGGACGGCTCACCAGGATTCCGCGCGGCCGGCAGCGGCTGCTGCTGGCCGCGCTGGTGCTCAAGGCGAACGAGGTCGTCTCGGTCGAGGAGCTTCTCGACCGCGTGTGGGGCGACCGGCTGCCCGACTGCCCGCGCGGCGCGCTGCAGACCTGCCTGACCCGGGTGCGGCAGTGGCTGGACGCCCACGAGGACGGCGCGTCCGAGGCGATCAAGACCTCGTCCACCGGCTACGTGCTGCAGCTGCGGCCGGCCGACGTGGACCTGCTGCGGTTCCACGGCCTGGTCGGCGAGGCGCGCGCCGCCGGCGAACGCGGCGACCGGGCCGCCGAGCTGGCGGCCCTGACCGAGGCGCTGGCGCTGTGGCGCGGCCCCGCCCTGTCGGACGTGCGTTCCGACTCCCTCCAGCAGGAGGTCGTGCCACGGCTCGCCGAGGACCACCTGCGCACGATGGAGTGGCGCAACGAGGTCGGCCTCGCCCTCGGGCGGCACCGCGAGATCGTCGGCGACCTGCGCTCCATGACCGCGTGCCATCCGCTCCGCGAGCGGTTCTGGCGGCAGCTGATGCTCGCCCTGTGCCGGTGCGGGCGGCAGGCCGAGGCGCTGGCGGCCTACCAGCAGGTGAGCACCCGCCTGCGGGAGGAGATCGGTATCGATCCCGGGCCGGAGCTGCGCAACCTGCATGTCGCGATCCTGCGCAACGACGCGGCGGTGATGAGCGAGGCCGCCCGCTGAGCGGTTCGGGGTCAGGTGGCCTGGGGGACGGCCTTGGCCAGTAGTTCGTGGGAGCGGACGCGGTCTTCGAGGCCGTGGACCAGGGTCATGGCCATCAGCTCGTCGGCGCCGGTCTCGTCGATCAGCTCGCCGACGCGGCGGGCGACGGTCTCCGGGCCGCCGATGAGGTGCGAGGTCATCCGGGCGCGCACCTGCGCGTGCTCCTCCGCCGGCCAGGGGTAGCGGGCGGCCTCCTCCGGCGTGAGGTTCGGGCCGTTGCGGGCGCCCTTGAGGGACTGGTGGATGATGACCGCGATCGGCCCGGCCAGCCACTCGGCCCGCTCGTCGGTGTCGGCGACGAGGACGGAGGCGGCGACGATGGCACGCGGACGGTCCTGCGCCGCCGACGGCCGGAACGCCTCGCGGTAGGCGCGCAGCGCGGGCGCCGCGTTCTCCGGGCGGACGTGGTGGGCGAAGGCGAACGGCAGGCCCAGCTCGCCGGCGAACCTGGCGTTGTCGACGCTGGAGCCGAGCAGCCACACGGCGGGCCGGCTGCCCTCGGCCGGGACCGCCGCGACCTCGCCGGGTCCGCGGGGCTCGAAGTAGCCGAGCAGCTCGCGGATCTGGTCGCGGTAGGCGTCCGACCCCGGCGGGCTGCTCACCCGCCGCAGCGCGCGGGCCGTGACCATGTCCGTGCCGGGGGAACGCCCGATGCCCAGGTCGACGCGGCCCGGGTTCAGCGCCTCCAGGGTGCCGAACTGCTCGGCGACGACGAGCGGCGGATGGTTGGGCAGCATCACCCCGCCCGAGCCGACCCGCATGCGGGAGGTGGCGGCGGCGATCTGGGCGACGAGCACCGGCGGGGCGCAGCTGGCGATGAACGGCGCGTTGTGGTGCTCGGCCACCCAGTACCGCAGATATCCCATCCGTTCCACTTCCGCGGCCAGCGTCATCGACTCGCGCAGCGCCTGGGCCGGTGTCGAGCCGCGCCATACCGGAGCGGTGTCCAGAACCGAGATCTCGATCATGCCTTTCTCCCTTTCGCGGGCTGTGCGGACACGATGAATCCTTTCCGGCGGAGTGGTGCCAGGCAACCCGCAAAGCCCACCGCACGGGCTTTCCGAAAGGGAAGTGCAAGCGAAGTGAAATTCCCCCTTTCCTAGAGTGCTAGGTGCAGGCGGGAGGTCCACAAGGGACCTTCCACGCACACAGAAAGGTGTGGCCATGCAGAAGGCTGCGGTGTACGAGCCCCCCACGCTGGCCGAGGCCGGCGACTTCATCCAGGTGACGCTCGGCCGTCCGAATTGGGGCTTCGAGGCCGACTGGTCCTGCGTCATGCTGTGCTGACCGCCCCTTCGGGCCGATCGTAGCGAAACCATTCCGCGCCGGTGCCGGGCCTTCCCGGCACCGGCGCGGCCATTCGGGACCACCTGAAGAAACGACCCGGAAAGGTGTGGAAAATGCTGCGGAAAGTCGTCGTCTACGAGCCCCCGACGCTGGGCGAGGGCGGCCGGTTCAGCCTCGTGACGCGCGGCCCCTCCGACTGGGGATTCGACGCGATGTGGTACAGCCTGATTCCCAGCTGACGAGGCCGGTCGCAGCGAAATAACTCCGAGACGAGGTGGACGGAGCAGTGGAATTCCTGGTCCTGCCGGACGTCCCCGGCGCGCTGGACGCGACCGGTGGCCGGACGGACGGAGAAAGCGCGCGGCACGGCCGCGACTCACGCCTGCGGCGGATTCTCGACGACGCGTTGCCGGACCTGTTCGGCGGGCCGGGTCCCAGCACGGCCGCCTCACCCGCGGAGGCCGCCCGGCCCGGGGACGCCCCCCGGCCCGGGAACGCCTCCTCGCCCGGGGACACCGCCTCGCCCGCGGCCGCCGTCCGGCCCGCGCGCGAGGTGGCCCCCGCGTTCACGGTGATCCCGCACGCCTCCGGCCGTCCCTGGATCGTCGGCCGCTGGCGCGAGGACGAGATCGTGTGGGCCCGCGCCGGGCGCGACCGGATCGCCGTGCTCGGCCCGTCGTCGGCGACCGCCGGCACGCTGGCCGCGCGGCTCCGTGACGCCCGCACGCCCGCCGACCTGGACGGGCTGAGCGCGGAGCTGGCGGGCAGCTTCCACCTGGTGGCCTCGATCGGCGACCGCGTACGGGTGCAGGGCAGCCTGTCGACCGCCCGCCAGGTCTTCCACGCCGACGTCGCGGGCACCCCGGTGGCGGCCGACCGGCCGCAGACCCTGGCGGCCCTGGTCGGTGCCGCGCCCCGGGAGGAGGCGCTCGCCGCCTGGCTGGTGGCGCCCTGGCTGCCGTGGCCGCTGAACGAACGCTGCCTGTGGAAGGGCGTCGACGCCCTGCCCGCGGGCTGCTACCTGGAACTGTCCGCCGACGGCGGCAGCCGCGCCGTGCGATGGTGGAGTCCGCCCGAGCCGGACCTTCCGCTGGCGGACGGCGCCGGACGCGTACGCGAGGCCCTGTGCGACGCCGTGGCCGTCCGGACGCGGGGCCACGACACCCTCAGCGCCGACCTGTCGGGCGGCATGGACTCCACGAGCCTGTGCTTCCTGGCCGCCGGTGACGTGGACAGGCTCGTGACGACCCGGTGGGAGGCCGCGGACCCGGCCGACGAGGACCAGGTCTGGGCGGCGCGGGCGGCGGCGTCGCTGCCCGGCGGCGAGCACCTGGTGCTGTCGCGCGACGTCGCCCCCACCTGGTTCGCCGACCTGTCGCAGCCCGATCCTGACATCGAGGCGCCGTTCGCCTGGATCCGCACACGGGCCCGCCTCACCCACATGGCCGAGCAGGTCGCCGCACGCGGCTCGTCCGCGCATCTCACCGGGCACGGCGGCGACGAGCTGTTCCTGAGCAACCCGCTCTACCTGCACACCCTGGTGCGCACCAGGCACGTGCGGTCGATCCCCTACCTGCGCGCGTACCGCGCCCTGCACCGGTGGCGGCCGGCGCACACCGCGCAGGCGCTGCTGGCGAACGACTCGTTCGGCCAGTGGCTGTCCAGGACCGCCGACGAGCTCACCGACCCCGTCCGGGAGGTGCAGGGCCGTCCGTCGTTCGGCTGGGGCGTCGCCTACCGCATGCCCGCGTGGGCCACCGGCGAGGCCGTCGACACGGTCCGCCGCCTCCTGCGGGACACCGGCCGGTCCGAACCCGAGCCGCTGGCGCCGCTGCGCGGCCAGCACGCCGCGCTGGCGGACGCGCGGCTGTGCGGCGACACGCTGCGGCGCGTCGACCGGCTAACGTCCCGCTCCGGCGTGTCGTGGCACGCCCCGTACGTGGACGACCGGGTCGTCGAGGCGGCGCTGGCCATCCGGTTCGAGGACGTGGCCATGCCCGACCGGTACAAGCCGGCGCTCACCGCGGCCATGCGGGGCGTCGTCCCTGACGCCGTCCTCGGCCGTTCCACCAAGTCGGAGTACAGCGCGGAGGCCTACGACAGCCTGCGACGCCACCGCGCCGAACTGCTGGGGCTGTGCGAGGACATGCGGCTGGCGCGGCTCGGGCTGGTGAACGCCGACGCGCTGCGTTCGCTGCTGCTCGCCCTCCCCCCGACGTCCCTCACCCTCGTTCCGCTGATCAGCACGTTCGCCTGTGAGACGTGGCTGCGGAACCTGCCCTCCGGAGGAGCCCGATGACCATCTCCCCCCACGTGACGCTGACCGAGACCGAGCACGGCATGGTGCTGCTGAACGAGCGGAGCGGCCGCTACTGGACGCTCAACGTCACCGGCGCGACCGTCGTGCGGCTGCTGCTGGACGGGCACACCGTGGACGACGCGCTGACGACGCTGCGCGGCCGCCATCCCGACGCGGCCGACCGGCTGGAGGCGGACGTCGACGCGTTCGTCAAGGCGCTGTACGAGGCCGAGGTGCTGCTGCCATGACGATGCCGGTCGCACTCGAGTCCTCGGCCCGCGTCCCGCGGCACCGCCGGGCCGCCGCCCGGGTCGCGGTGGGGCTGGCGTGGCTGCTGATGCGGATGTCCCCGCTGCGGATCCGGCAGGTGCTCGGCGTGCTGCGGCGCGGCGCCCGCCCGGCCACGGCCGCGCGGGCGCTGGCGGCGCGCCAGGCGGTCGTGTCGGTCAGCGTGCAGTGCGCGGGCCAGGGGTGCCTGCAGCGTTCGCTGGCGACGGCGCTGCTGTGCAGGTTCGGCGGCACCTGGCCGGACTGGTGCACGGGCGTGCGCACCGAGCCGTTCCGCGCCCACGCCTGGGTGGAGGCGGAGGGACGGCCCGTCGGCGAGCTGGAGGAGATCCACGCCTTCCGCAAGGTCATGGTGGTGCCGGCCCTGCCCGCCGGGGACCGGCCGCGCTCCGAGGCGGGGGCCGGGCGATGACGGACTACCTGCTCCTGGCCGCGCGGGCGCTGACCGCCACGGTGTTCGCGCTGGCGTTCGTGGGCAAGGCGCGCGGAGCCGAGCGGTTCGGCGGGTTCGTCACCTCGATCCACCAGCTCGCGCTCATCCCGCGGCGGGCCGCGACCCCGGTGGCCCTCGCCATCGTGATCGGCGAGGGGGCGGCCGTGCTGCTGCTGATCCTGCCGTTCGCGCCGCGCCTCGGGTCGGCGCTGGCCGTCGCGCTGCTGGCGGTGTTCATCGCGGCGGTGGTCCGGTCCGTGCGCGGCGGCGTCTTCGCCGAGTGCCGCTGCTTCGGCTCCCGGGGCGCGGTGATGAGCCACGCGATGATCGTCCGGAACCTGCTGCTCATGGCGATCGCCGTGCCGGGCGTGGCCGCCGCGCCCGTCCCCACGGGCCGGCCGGTCGCCGCCGTCGCGGCGGTACTGGCCGGTGTGCTGGCCGCGGCCCTGTTCACCCGCTACTACGACCGGGGGGTGGCGGCGCTCATGAGGCGGCTGGTGGCGGCGGAGCGCGCGGAGGCCCCGCGGTGATCGAGACGACCGGGCTGTGCCGGCGGTTCGGCGCCGTGCGGGCGCTGGAGGACGTGACCCTCAGCGCACCGCGCGGCTCGGTGCTCGGCCTGCTCGGCCACAACGGCGCCGGGAAGACGACGCTGGTCGACATCCTGGCCACGCTGTGCCGCCCGTCGGCCGGGACGGCGCGGGTGGCGGGGTTCGACGTGGTCGGCCAGGCCCGCCAGGTGCGCCGCAGGATCGGGGTGACGGGGCAGTTCGCCGCCGTCGACGAGCAGATCTGCGGCCGCGACAACCTGGTGCTGATCGCCCGGCTGCTCGGCGCGGGCCGCGCGGAGGCCCGGCGGCGCGCCGACGAGTTGCTGGAGCGCTTCGGCCTGACCGCCGCGGCCGGCCGCGCCGTCCGCGGCTACTCCGGCGGCATGCGCCGCAGGCTGGACCTGGCCGCCAGCCTCACCGGACGTCCCGAGGTGCTGTTCCTGGACGAGCCCACCACCGGCCTGGACCCCGAGAGCCGCCTGACCACCTGGGACGTCGTCCGCGACCTCGTCCGCGACGGCACCACCGTGGTGCTGACCACCCAGTACCTGGACGAGGCCGACCGGCTGGCCGACACCGTCACGGTGCTCGCCGACGGCCGCGTGATCGCCTCGGGCGCCCCGGCCGACCTGAAGGCCAAGGCGGGCGGCCGCACCGCCGCCGTCCGCCCGGCCGACGCGGGCGACGTCCCGCTCGCCGAGGCGGCGCTGCGCCGCCGGGGCCTGCGCACGCACCGCGACGCCGCGGCCGTGTCGGTGCCCGTGCCCGCCGCGTCGGGCGACCTGGGCCTGATCGTGCGGGCGCTGGACGAGGCCCCCATCGGCCCCTACGAGCTGGCGCTGACCGAACCCACGCTGGACGACGTGTACCTGTCCCTGATGGGAGCGCGACGATGACGACCGCACCGGCGACCGCCTCGGCGACCTCGACGGCCCTCTGGCGGGGCAGCGGCACGGCGACGCAGATCCTCGTCCTCACCCTCAGGTCGCTGCGCGCCCTCGTCCTCGACCCCCGCCTGATCATGGCGAGTCTGCTGAGCCCGCTGCTGATGCTGCTGCTGTTCAGCCAGCTGTTCGGCGGGCTGTTCGGCGGCGCCGCCGGGACGGCCGCCGGGGCCCCGGGCGTGCGCTACGTCGACTTCCTCGTCCCGGCGATCCTGGTCACCACGGCCGTGCAGGCGGCCTTCACCACCGGGCTCGGGCTGGTGCACGAGATGACGAACGGCATCGTCACCCGCTTCCGCACGCTGCCGATCTGGCCGGGCTCGGTGCTGCTGGCCCGCAGCCTGGCCGACATGACCCGCACGGCCGTCCAGTTGCTGCTCGTCCTGCTGGTCGCGACGCTGGTGCTCGGTTTCCGCCCGGACGGCGGGATCGCCGGGGTCGCGGCCGCGTGGGCGCTGGCGCTCACGGTCGGCGGGGGCCTCGGCTGGATCTTCATCGCGCTGGCCTGCTGGCTGCGCGGCCCCGAGCTCATGCAGAGCGTCGCCGGGCTGGCGACCTTCCCGCTGATCTTCGCCTCGACCGCGTTCGTCCCGGCGGCGGCCCTGCCCGGATGGTTGCGGGCCGTCGCCCACGCCAACCCCGTCACCTACGGCATCGAGGCGGCCCGCGACCTCACGCTGGGCCGCCCCGCCGGCGCCGCCGCCCTCGCCGCGGTCGCCATCAGCCTCACCGTGGCCGCCGTCTGCGTCCTGCTCGCGATCCGCGGTTTCCAGCGCATCCGCTGACGGCCTCACGCGCGTCCGCTGACGGCCTCCCGGCGCCCCCGGCACACCGGCGGACAGCCGATCCGTCCACAATCGAAATCCTCGCCCCGGACACCCCGTGATGACCTGCTTCGCGGCCTTGTGACTGCCCTCACCGGGCGGTCCGTACACTTGATGCCGGAAGGATTTGGCGTCTGAGCGGACCAGAGCGGTCCAGCTCATCGCGGGTGCCGGGGTGGAACCGGCACGCCGTGGCCCTGCCTTCACGTGCGCGGTGGGACGTACGTCACACTATGCGTGTAGGTGTTTGTAGGAGGAGAAAGCGTGACCGACCGCGACGTGGACGTTCTGAGCAGAGCCCCGCTGTTCGAGGCACTCGACGAGCAGGGCGCCAAGGCGCTTCGCGCCAACGTGACCGAAGTGCGGCTGGCACGCGGCCAGACGCTCTTCAACGAGGGCGAGACGGGCGACCGCCTGTACGTCGTCCTGGAAGGCAAGATCAAGCTGACCCGCACCGCCCCCGACGGGCGGGAGAACCTGCTGAGCGTGCTCGGCCCCAGCGAGATGTTCGGCGAGCTGTCGCTGTTCGACCCGCGGCCGCGCACCGCCAGCGCCGTCGCGGTGACCGAGTGCCGCCTCGCCGGGCTCGGTCACGACGACCTGCGGCCCTGGCTGACCGGCCACCCCGAGGTGGCGGTGCAGCTGCTGCGCGCGCTGGCCCAGCGGCTGCGCAAGACCAACGACGTGATGGCCGACCTGGTGTTCACCGACGTGCCCGGACGCGTCGCCAAGGCGCTGCTGGACCTGGCCGAGCGGTTCGGCCAGCCCTCGGAGGCCGGGCTGCACGTCCACCACGACCTCACCCAGGAGGAGCTGGCACAGCTCGTCGGCGCGTCCCGGGAGACGGTCAACAAGGCCCTGGCCGACTTCGCCCAGCGCAACTGGCTGCGGATCGAGGCGCGCGCCGTCGTCATCCTCGACATCGAACGTCTGCGCAAGCGCTCCAAGTGAGGACGGTCTTCCGCAGGGTCGCAGCCGCCCCGGTGATCTTGCGGAAGCACCGGCCGTCCCCCCGTTCCCCCTGCGGTTCACGTACCGGCGGAACGCTCGTTGAGGTAGTCGAGCTGGGCCTGCACGGACCACTCGGCGGCCGGCCACAGTGACCGGTCGACGTCGGCGTAGACGCGTTCGACCACCTCCCGCGCCGTCCGGGCACCGGCGGCCACGGCGGCCTCCACCTGGGCCAGACGCTCCCGCCGGTGGGAGATGTAGTGGTCCAGGGCGGCGATGGGGTCGTCCAGGCGCGGGCCGTGGCCGGGCAGGATGGTCGCCGCCTCCCGGGCCTCGGCGAACGCCCGCAGCCGGTCCAGGGACGCCAGGTAGTCCCCCAGCCTGCCCTCGACGACCGTGCTGCCGTACCCGAGCACGGTGTCCCCGGTGAGGACGGCGCGGTCGGCGGGCAGCCAGAACGTCAGCGAGTCGTTGGAATGGCCGGGCGTCTCCAGGACGCGCAGCTCCAGCCCTCCGGTGGTGACGACGTCGCCCTCGGCCAGCCCCTCGTCGCCGAGCCGGTGCCGGGGGTCCAGCGCCCGCACCGGGACGGCGCCGCCGCGTCGTCCGGCCGCCTCCGCGGCGAGTTCGGCGAACCGCTTCGCGCCCGCCGCGTGGTCGGGGTGCCCGTGCGTGAGCAGGACCAGCCCGACGCGGCGTCCCTGCGACGCGACGGTGCGCACCACGCGCTCCAGGTGCTTGCCGTCCTTGGGGCCGGGGTCGATGACGACCGTCTCCTCCGAGCCGGGCTCGGCGACGATCCAGGTGTTGGTGCCGTCCAGGGTCATCGGCGACGGGTTCGGCGCGAGCACGCAGGTCGCCCGTTCCGTGCCCATCCCATCGATCTCGCTCATCTCATCCATCCTGCCGGTCGCCGGGCGCAGGCCCAGCCGCCGGCCCAGGCGGTCCAGCCGCGCCAGGTGACGCGGCGCCGACGTGCCCGCCAGCCGCCATGCCAGCTCCCGGGTCAGCTCCCGGGCGGGCCGACGGCGCACGGCCGCTCATCCCCGCGGGTAGTGGCGGGCCGTCTCGGGCGGCAGCACCAGGTACGGCTCCCCGTCGATGATCTCCGCCGTCGGCTCGTAGGTGACGATCTCGCGCCGGGCCGCCAGCACGTCCGCGACCGTCCGGTAGCCGGCCAGTTCCGACAGGGTGGCCAGGGTCGGCGGCATCAGGAACCATTCGCCCGCCTGCGCCCGCCGCACCGCGTCCTCGGGCCGCACCCACGTCACCCGGTCCGCCTCGGTGCTGACGTCGCCGGCGCGCTGCCCCGGCGGGATCGCGGCGACGAAGAACCGCGTGTCGTACCGCTTCGGCTCGATCGCGGGCGTGATCCAGTGCGCCCACGGCCGCAGCAGGTCGGAGCGCAGCACCAGCCCGCGCCGGTTCAGCATCTCGGCCAGCGACACGGTGCGGGCGAGCAGCGCCTGCCGGTCGGCCTCCCACGTGTCGCCGCGGGTGTCGTCCACCACCGCCGTCCCGGCGGGCCCGGCGAGCAGGATCAGGCTCTCCTCGAACGTCTCGCGCACGGCCGCGCAGACCAGCTCGCGTGCCAGCTTGTCCCCGGCCCGGAACGCGGCGCCCCACTCCGCCGGGGAGGGCCCGGCCCAGGCGATGTCCGTGTCGCCGTCGCGCGGGTCGACCGACCCGCCGGGGAACACGTACGCCCCCGGCGCGAACGCCATCGACGACACCCGCCGCAGCATGAACACCTGCAGCCCGTGCTCAGGATGATCCCGCAGGACGACCACGGTCGCGGCGTCCCGTGGCGCCACCGGCTCGATCCGTCCGGCGCGCATGCCCTCGATCCGCTCCACGAACTGCTCCGGGAGCTTCAGCCCGTTCACCATCGGCCGTTCCGGGGCATGTGGGGGGACGCCCCCTCGCGGACAATTCGACTGATCCCCATGGCGGCTAATTCGGACATACCGAATGCCGTTCCGTCAAGTCCCGGCCGATCCCGCCCTTGCCGCCGTCGGCGGGCGTGCCGCCGCTTCGACGGCCGCGGTACCGCGCACGGGCGCGCCCGCGGCCGTCTGCGAACGTCAGTCGACCTCGGCGATGAGCTCCACCTCGACGGGCGCGTTCAGCGGCAGCGCCGCCACGCCGACCGCGCTGCGCGCGTGCCTGCCCGCGTCTCCGAACACCGCGCCCAGCAGGTCGCTGGCCCCGTTGACGACCTTCGGCTGGCCGTAGAAGTCCGGCGCGCTGGCCACGAAGCCGACGACCTTGACGATGCGCCGGACCCGCGCCAGCTCCCCCACCTCGGCCCGCAGCGCGGCGATCGCGTTGAGCGCGCAGATCCTGGCCTGCTCGGCGGCCTCCTCAAGGCTCACCTCGGCGCCGACCCTGCCGGTCACCGGCAGCTCGCCCTTGACCATCGGCACCTGCCCGGCCGTGTAGACCAGGGAGCCGGTGCGGACCGCCGGCACGTACGAACCCGCCGGCGCGACGACCTCGGGCAGCTCCAGCCCGAGCTCGCGCAGCCGCTCCTCGGGCGTCACTTCGGCTCCACCTCGCGCTTGAAGTAGGCCACCAGGCTCTCGGGGTTGGGCCCCGGCAGGACGGTGACGAGCTCCCACCCGTCCTGGCCCCAGTTGTCAAGAATCTGCTTGGTCGCGTGCACCAGCAGCGGAACGGTCGCGTACTCCCACTTCTTCATGGCCACTCAGCCTAGCGACCACCCCACCCCCACCCCCGCCTCCCAACCACCACCACCCCACCCAGGCCGCCCCTACCCCCGCACCGGACCACGGTCGGGGCGGACTCGGGGCGTCGCCGGGGCGTGCTGGGGCCGGCCTGCGGCTGTCTTGCGGTGCCGCTGGCATTCGCGGGCGGGCCGGCGAACTGCGGCCGCCCCGCGAGGGGCTAGGGCTTGGCGGGGTCGGGTGGCGGGGTGCCGCCGGGTGGCTGGTCGGAGTGGGTCGGGTCCGGCGGCGTGGTTCCGTCGGCGGGGCGCGGGGGCTCCGCCGAGGCGGCGGACGGAGGGCCGCCGTCGGTGAGGCCCGGCCGGGCGTCGGAGCCGGAACCGGACAGCTCGGAGGGCTTGTGCGCGGGCTCGTCCAGGCCGAGGACGGGAGGGACGTCCTTGGTCGACTCCAGCGCCGGGCCGCTCTCGGCCGCCTTGGCGAGTTCCTCCTCGGCCTTGGCGAGGCGTTCACTGAGGTCGGGCTTGCCCTCACCGCCGGGCTGGGACGCGGGGCCCGGAGCCATCCGGTCGAAGAAGCGCAGCAGCTCCACCGGGAACGGCATGATCAGCGTGCTGTTCTTCTCCGCCGACACGTCCACCACCGTCTGCAGCAGCCGCAGCTGGAGGGCGGCCGGGTCCTGCGACATGATCTCGGCGGCGGCGGCCAGCCGCTTGGACGCCTGGAACTCGCCGTCCGCCGCGATGATCCGGGCGCGGCGTTCGCGTTCGGCCTCGGCCTGGCGGGCCATGGAGCGCTTCATGCCCTCCGGCAGCGACACGTCCTTGATCTCGACGCGTTCGATCCGGATGCCCCAGGGACCGTCGGTGATCTCGTCCATGATCGCGCGCAGCCGCGTGTTGATCTTCTCGCGCTCGCCCAGCAGTTCCTGCATGTCGGTCTGGCCGATCACCGAACGCAGCGAGGTCTGCCCGATCTGGGACACCGCGTACCCGTAGTTCTGCACGTTGACGATGGCCTTCACCGGGTCGATCACCCGGAAGTAGACCACCGCGTCGACCCGTACGGACACGTTGTCCTGGGTGATGCCCTCCTGCGCGGGCACGTTCATCGTGACCGTCTGCCGGTTGACCTTCTGCATCCGCTCCACGATCGGGATGATCCCGGTGAGGCCGGGGGGCCGGACCGCGCCGGGACGCAGCCGGTCGCCGCGCCGCACCTGCCCGAACCGGAACACGATGCCGTGCTCGTACTGCTGGACCACCCGGACGGCCGACGCCGCGGTCAACAGGGCCACGAAGGCGACGATGAGGATGATGGTGAGGATTACCGCCATCACGGGCACCTTTCGATAGAGAAGGCCCGAACCCGCGGGTCCCGCCGGACCCCTGGGCGGCGACGGACGAGGCGCCGCACCGGGCGCCTGGAGCGCGCCGACCCGGAACGGCGGGCCGATTCGGGGAACTCGGCCAGGCCGAAACGGTCTGGACGTCCCCCGGGCGGCTCGGCCGGTCAGGCAGGCGGAATCCGAGGGATCGGTCTCACGTTTCCTACCCACCCTCGGGGGCACGGCCCACACGATGGTCGGAAAGGGGGACCTCGGCGGGGCACGGCATCGTGTCAGGAATCACTTGCATGGGGACCGGGCACCCCCTCAAGTCCTTGCCGAGCGAACGATATGGTCGATCGGGTGAGCGCGAGAGACACCGACTGGGACGGCGTGCGTCTGCACGTGGTCACGGGCAAGGGCGGCACCGGCAAGACCACGGTCGCCGGCGCCCTGGCGCTGGCGCTGGCCGCGGGCGGCCGGAAGGTCCTGCTGGTCGAGGTCGAGGGACGGCAGGGCATCGCCCAGCTCTTCGACTGCGCGCCGCTGCCGTACGAGGAGCGCCGGGTCGCCGTCGCGCCGGACGGCGGCGACGTCTACGCGCTCGCCATCGACACCGAAGAGGCGCTCATCGAGTACCTCGAGATGTTCTACAACCTCAAGCGGGCCGGCAAGGCCATGACCCGGCTCGGCGTGGTCGACTTCGTCACCGCGATCGCCCCCGGCCTGCGCGACGTGATCCTCACCGGGAAGACCAGCGAGGCCGTCCGCCGCCGCGACTCCTCCGGCGCGTTCGTCTACGACGCGGTGGTCATGGACGCCCCGCCCACCGGCCGCATCACCAAGTTCCTCAACGTCAACGAGGAGGTGTCCGGCCTGGCCAAGGTGGGCCCGATCCGCAACCACGCCGACACGGTCATGCGGGTGGTGCGCAGCCCCGAGACGGTCGTGCACTTCGTCACGCTGCTGGAGGAGATGCCCGTCCAGGAGGCCATGGACGGCGTCGCCGAGCTGCGCCGCGTCGGGCTGCCGGTCGGCGGCGTGATCGTCAACATGGAGCACCCGCCGATGCTGGACGAGGAGGCGCTGGCCGCCGCCGGGAAGGGCGAGCTGGAAACCGACGCGGTCGTCCGCGGCCTCAAGGCCGCCGGGCTGGAGCACGACGCCGAGGCGATCGCCGCCGTCCTGGCCGCCGAGGCCGGCGAGCACGCCCGCCGCACCGCGCTCCAGCGCCGCGAGAAGGAGCGCCTGCAGACCCTGGACCGCCCGCGCTACGTCCTGCCGCTGCTGTCCGACGGCATGGACCTGGCGGGCCTGTACGACCTGGCGCAGGCACTGCGTGACCAGGGTGCGGCATGACCAGCGGAAGGGACGGCCTGAGATGAGCCCCACCGGCAAGACGCCGCCGGTCCTGGACGTGGACGCGCTGCTCGACGACCCGCGCACGAAGATCATCGTGTGCTGCGGGTCGGGCGGCGTCGGCAAGACCACCACCGCCGCGGCGCTCGGCCTGCGCGCCGCCGAACGCGGCCGCGACGTCGTCGTGCTGACCGTCGACCCCGCGCGGCGGCTGGCCCAGTCCATGGGCCTGTCGGAGCTCGACAACAACCCGCGCCGCATCGACATCGAGGGCGACGGCGAGCTGCACGCCATGATGCTCGACATGAAGCGCACCTTCGACGAGATCGTCGAGGCGCACGCCGATCCCGACCGGGCCAGGCAGATCCTGGCCAACCCCTTCTACCAGTCGCTGTCGTCCAGCCTGTCGGGCACGCAGGAGTACATGGCGATGGAGAAACTCGGGCAGCTGCACCGCTCGGGCGCCTGGGACCTCATCGTCGTCGACACCCCGCCGTCGCGCAACGCGCTGGACTTCCTCGACGCCCCCGCCCGCATGGGGCGGCTGCTGGACGGCCGGTTCATGAAGATCCTGGCCGCGCCCGCCAAGACCGGCGGCCGGTTCGGCGTCAAGGTGCTCAGCGCCGGGTTCGGCATGTTCACCGGCGTGCTCAACAAGGTGCTCGGCATGCAGCTGCTGCGCGACGTGCAGACGTTCGTGGCCGCGTTCGACACGATGTTCGGCGGGTTCCGCGAACGCGCCGAGAAGACGTTCCGGCTGCTGCAGACGCCCGGCACCGCGTTCCTGGTGGTGGCCGCGCCGGAGCCGGACGCGCTGCGCGAGGCGTCCTACTTCGTCGAGCGCCTGGCCGAGGAGCGCATGCCGCTCGCCGGACTGGTCGTCAACCGCGTGCACGAGTCCGCGGCCGACGGGCTGTCGGCCGCGCGCAGCCTGGCCGCCGCCGAGACGCTGCAGGAACGCGGCGACCACCCGCTCACCGCCGCGCTGCTACGCCTGCACGCCGACCGCATGCAGCTCGCCGCGCGCGAGGGACGGCTGCGCGAGCACTTCGCGTCCACGCACCCGACCGTCCCGGTGACGACCGTCCCCGCGCACGCCGAGGACGTCTGCGACCTGGACGGCCTGCGCCTCATCGGCGAGGACCTGGCCCGCGCCAAGCCCGCCGCGGCCGCCTGACCGGCCGCCCCGTCCGCACGTACGCGTGAAAAGCACAGACGGTCGTGGGCACGCACCAGTGATGGTGCGTGCCCACGACCGTTGTTAGTTGGTTGGACCCTGCCGATCGGGTACCCGGAGAACCGGGCCCCGTCCCGCCTGCCGCCGCCGGTGCGGCACGGCGACGGTCAGCTGGCGACGAGTTCGTTCTCGTTGGACGACTCGACCCGCCGCTCGTACGCCTCCTTGGCGGTCTCCAGCAGTTCGCGCCACGATTTCACGTCCGGACGCCGACGCAACAAGGCTCGCCGCTCACGCTCGGTCATCCCACCCCAGACACCGAACTCGATCCGGTTGTCAAGAGCGTCGGCGAGACACTCGGTGCGCACCGGGCAGCCGCGGCAGATGAGCTTGGCTCGGTTCTGCGCTGCTCCCTGCACGAACAGGGCGTCTGGATCCGCGTTACGGCAGGCGGCGCGGGCGGTCCAATCCGTGATCCACATCTTGGCCCCACTCCCCTAGGGTCTGTGTCGATTTGCGCTCCTTGGCCAGACGGGCGCGGACGTCAGGCCGCCAAACGAAAGCCGTGGGGAAGAACTTACGGAAGCGAGGGGGGAATCAACAGCCCCCGATGGGCCCATTCTCGATATAGCCCGGCAGGGCCATACCGCCGGAACGGACTAGTTACCTCTCCTTGACGCGCGAGGTAGCGCGTCGGTTGACAGCGCACGAGTGATCAGGCCCGGACGATCGGACAGAGCCGGGTCCGTCGCGATACGCAGCGGTCATGTACGGGACGAGTGAGCTGTCCCGTATGCACTGCTCGTCCCGCGTACGCTAGGGCTCGTGCAGAAAGAAGGTCGAGCGCGCGCCGTCTCCACGCTCCTGCGGCTGATCGGGACCGGTGTCGTCGCGGGTGTGCTGGTGGCGTTCATCGCGCTGCCCGGTGTCGGCAGCGCCGGGCTCACCGCCCGCGACGCCGCCAACAACTTCCAGGACATGGACAGCAGCCTGAAGACGACGCCGCCGTCGGAGAAGACGGTGGTGTACGACGCCACCGGGCAGCCGATCGCCACGTTCTTCGACAAGTACCGCGAGTCGGTACGGCTCGACCAGGTCGCCCCCATCATGAAGCAGGCGATCATCGACATCGAGGACTCGCGCTTCTACCAGCACGGCGCGCTCGACATGAAGGGCACCATCCGCGCGCTCGCCTCCAACGTCGAGTCCGACCAGACGCAGGGCGGATCCACGCTGACCCAGCAGTACGTCAAGAACCTGCTGGTCGACAGCGCCAAGACGCAGGAGGAGTACCTGGAGGCCACCGCCCCGACGGTCGGCCGCAAGCTGCGCGAGCTGCGTTATGCGCTCGACCTCGAAAAGCGCATGACGAAGAACCAGATCCTCGAGGGCTACCTCAACATCGCCTACTTCGGCGCCGGCGCGTACGGCGTGCAGGCCGCGTCCAAGCGGTACTTCAGCAAGCCCGCCGCCGAGCTCACCCTCGAACAGGCGGCGCTGCTGGCGGGCATCACCCAGAACCCGACCGCCTACGACCCGATCCGCAACCCCAAGGACGCGCGCAAGCGCCGCGACACCGTCCTCTACCGCATGCAGCAGCTCGGGCACATCACCAAGGCGCAGGCCGACGCCGCCGCGGCCAAGCCCATCGAGCTGAACCGCACCGAGCCGGTCGGCGGCTGCGAGACCAGCAAGGCGCCGTTCTTCTGCGAGTACGTCAAGTACGACATGCTCAACATCCTGTCCGACGGCAAGTACTGGAAGATGGACCCGAAGGAGCAGCAGGACGTCGTCAACAAGCTCAACCGCGGCGGCTACACGATCCGCACCACCCTGGACATGAAGTCCCAGCGCGCCCTCGACAGCGCGGTGCGCTCGCGCGTGTCCCCCACCGGCAACCGGGTCGCGGTCGAGGCGATGGTCGAACCGGGCACCGGGCACGTCAAGGCGATCGGGCAGAGCAAGCGGTTCGGCGCGGGCAAGGGCCGCACCGCCATCAACCTGGCCGCCGACCGCTACCACGGCGGCGGCAGCGGCGTGTCCGCCGGATCGACGTTCAAGGTGTTCACCCTGGCCGCCGCGCTCGAAGAGGGCATCCCGGTCAGCACCACCATCAACTCGCCGCAGACCACCACGATCAGCGGCTTCCAGCCGTGCCGGATGCCGAACGGCAAGATGCTCGGCGGCGGCACCTGGACGATGAGCAACGCCGGCGACAGCGAGGCGGGCAACTTCAACCTCAAGACCGGCACCTGGCACTCGGTCAACACCTTCTACGCCGCGCTGGAGAAGCGCGTCGGCGTCTGCGACGCGGTCAAGATGGCCGAGAAGTTCGGGATGAAGAAGGCCACCGGCGCCCCGCTCGACCCGTACCCCGCCCAGGTGCTGGGCACCAACGACATCGACATGGTGCACCTGGCCGCCGCGTACGCCGGGTTCGCCGCCCGCGGCAAGTACTGCGCGCCGGTCTCGATCACCGAGGTCGTCGACAACGAGGGCAAGAAGCTCAAGCTGCCCAAGGCCGAGTGCCGTCAGGCCGTCGACGAGGCCGTGGCCGACAAGGTCAACGAGATCCTGCAGGGCGTGCTGACCAAGGGCACCGCCGCGGGGCAGGGCATCGGCCGTCCCGCCGCCGGCAAGACCGGCACGTGTGAGGAGTTCACCTGCGCGGTCTTCGCCGGCCACACCCCCAACATGGCCGCCGCCGTCGCCTACTACGACTTCCGCGGTCCGTGGCAGTACAAGGTGTACGGCGTCTACGGCGCCGACATCCCCGCCCCCATCTGGGCGCAGAGCATGCGCAACGCCCTGGCGGGCAAGCCCGCCCCGGGCTTCTCCCGCCCTGTCCGTGACTTCGGCGACACCACCAAGGTCCCCGACCTCAAGGGCATGTCGGTCGACCAGGCCCGGCGCACCCTGGAGGGAGCCGACCTGAAGATGCGGCTGGCCCCCCGCGGCGTCGCGTCCGACCAGCCCCGCGGCTCGATCGCCGCGTCCTCCCCGGACGCGGGCACCGAGGTCGACCCCGGCACCACCGTCACCGTCTACCAGAGCGAGGGCAAGGATCGCCCCGGCGGTCCCAATCGCCCCGATCGGCCCGGCCAGGGCCCCGGGCAAGGCGAATGGCCCTTCCCCTGGCCTCCGGGCCGAGACCGGAACTGACCGCTGAACGAACGCCCCCCGGCCGCACACGCGACCGGGGGGCGTTCCAGTGCTCGCGGCCGCCACGCGGCTCGCCGAGCGCCTCAGCTGCCGGCGAGCTGCCGCTTGACCTCCGCCGCGACGCGTCCGCCCTCGGCCCGTCCCGCGACCTTGGGGTTCACGACCTTCATGACCTGCCCCATCGCCTTGGGCCCCGCCGCGCCCGTCTCGGCGATCACGCCGGCGACCAGGGCGGACAGCTCCTCGTCGGTGAGCTGGGCGGGCAGGTACTCCTCCAGCACCGCGCCCTCGTCCCGCTCGGCCTGCGCCTGCTCCTCGCGTCCGGCGTCGGCGAACGCGGTGGCGGCCTCCCGGCGCTTCTTGGCCTCCCGGCTCAGCACCTTGACCACGTCCTCGTCGGACAGCTCGCGGGCCTTCTTGCCGGCGACCTCCTCGTTCCGCACCGCGGTCAGGGCCATGCGCAGCGTGCGGGTCCGCACCTCGTCCCGCGCCTTGATCGCGGTGGAGAGGTCGCTCTCCAGCTTCTCCTTGAGCTTCATGGTCACATCATGCCCGCCGGGCACCCGCCGTCTCATCAGGAATAATCCGCGACGGTTCAGCCGGGACGCACTTGTCTGGAACGATGGGAGGCGTACGAAGGGGCCCGCCGCGGGCCCGGAGGGAGAACCGTGCGAAAGCTGTATGCCGTCCCCATGGGGCTGGTGGGCGCCGGCGCCGCCACGTTCGGCTATGCCTCGCTGATCGAGCGCAACTGGTTCCGGCTGCGCCGCTTCGAGGTGCCCGTGCTGCCGCCCGGCCGTCCCTCCGTCAAGATCCTGCACATCTCCGACGCGCACCTGACGCCCGGCCGCCACCGCCTCATCCACTGGGTGCGCTCCCTGGACGCCCTCGACCCCGACCTGGTGGTCAACACCGGCGACTCCATCTCCCACCGCGACTCCATCGGCCCGTTCCTGGACGCGCTCGGCCCCCTGCTCGACCGTCCCGGCGTCTTCGTCTACGGGTCCAACGACCTGTACTCCCCGGTCTTCAAGAACCCCCTGCGCTACATCTGGCGCACCAGCCGCCGCGACTACGCCCGCCGCCGCCGCGAACCCGACCTCCCCTACCGCGAGCTGGGCTCCTCCCTCCAGGCCGCGGGCTGGCTCGACCTCAACAACCGCATCGGCCGCCTCAAGGTCGGCGAACTGGACATCGAGTTCGGCGGCATCGACGACTCCCACATCAACCGCGACCGCTACGACAAGATCGCCGGCCCCGTCGACCCGCAGGCCGACGTCCACCTGGCCGTCATGCACTCCCCCGAACCCCGCAACATGGACCGCTTCGTCGCCGACGGCTACGACCTGCTCCTCGCGGGCCACACCCACGGCGGCCAGGTCTGCGTCCCCTTCTACGGCGCCCTGGCCACCAACTGCGGCATCGACCGCCCCCGCGTCAAGGGCCTGCACCGCCACAACGGCGCCTGGCTGCACGTCTCCGCCGGCCTCGGCACCTCGCCGATGGCCCCGATGCGCTTCTGCTGCCCGCCCGAGGCGTCCCTGCTCACCCTCGTCCCGCGCCGTCCGGCCGAAGAATAGGGACGCACCACTCCGCGGCATCCGCTAAAGTGGTCAAGGCGCCGGGAGCACGTACGACTCCCGGGCAGCCACCACCGGGGTGTAGCGCAGCTTGGCAGCGCGCTTCGTTCGGGACGAAGAGGTCGTGGGTTCAAATCCCGCCACCCCGACACAGAAGTACCAGGTGAGACAGGGTCTCGGAGATCACTCCGGGACCCTTCTTCGTTGCTTGAGGCCGTGGGGAGCCAAACGGGGAACGGCCGTCGGCGCCTGCTGTAGGGCGCCGGGGCCGTCTGACTTCGCCCCACGGCACCGGATGAAGCTGTCAAAGGTGAACGCGGCATCAGGCACACCGTGATGCCCGGCCGAGGACCTCAACGACTTCCCGTGCGGCCAAGGCGCCGTGACGTTCCCACGGACAACGGTCATCACCGCCGCCACGAACTCGCGATGTGACGCCCGTGGCTGATCCCGGGCGGAAACGCCTCGCCTCTGCTGGTTCTCCTGAAGCACTCCACCTCAGGACAACCCGCGATCACTTGAGACTGTTACGACGTGCGCGCATCGAGTACTTGCGTAGCTTGCCGTCCGCACTGCCGCTACTGCCCCAACCGCTGCTGGTCGCGATATGCCAGCCCCTCTGCTTCCGCATCTGCGCCGCGAACGTATCGAGATCGCGGATCTCGCAACCGCAGTCCAGCCAGACGTCGATGGAGATCCAGGCGCCGCTCGGCTTGTCCTCATAGCTGCTGGTCGCCCAACGCACACGATGCTCGTGATCGGCAAGGCCTGTGCGCTCTTCGTCGTGAACGATGCCAAAGGCCCGTGCGTACTGGTCGAGATCGTCAATGACGAACAGGTCGCTTCGCCAGTTACCGGGCCAGGCAGCGAAGAGCCTTGACTCCCCTGCAAGAGCTCTCTCATAGGTCCCGGCGTCCACGCCGTGGGTTACCCGCCCGTCCTTGTGAACCTCGATGTAGCACATCGTGGGGAGCGTGTAAGGGAACTCGGTCCCCATCGCCCCTGCGCTTCTCGGCTCCATCACACTCCCGTGCGATCAGGGAAACAAAGTACGTGAACCGTATCCGAGACGCACGTCACTCGTGAGTCCCCGTAGAAACACTCAACTCCGTCGAACGCTGCATCAACAAGCTCAAGCGATGGAGAGGGCTGGCCACCTGCTATGACAAGACGCCCGACAGCTATCTCGCTGGACTCCACCTGCGCGGATGCTGACCCAGACCCCGAACCTCATCCACAGTGCGTCGTGTCGCGCCCATGGGCGGCGTAGGCGGCCACTCGGCCAAGGGCTTCCAATCGTGGCCGATCTCCGTGACGCGGGTGCGCGGCCCGCTCGCACCGGCCCTGTGTCTCGGCGGGGATCGCTGGATGCCCATTTTCCGGTGTCGGGCGGTCGTCCGCTCGGGAGAGGATGCCGCTGCCGCAAGGAGTGGGTGGGGATGGAGGATCGGGCTGTGGATGTTCGCGGGCTTCTTCGCGAGGCGACTTGTTTCGTTCCTGGGGCGGTTGCCGTCGACGGCGGCGTGACGGCAGCTGATGCTTGTGAGTATCTGGAGCATGACGAGTGGGAGGTTGCGCTCGACATCCTCGTCGAGCTTGGTGACGCGTATCCTGCGGGCACCTCGTTCTGGGATGTTCTGGCTCAGGCCGCACGTCAGATGAGGCTTGAGCGGACCGAGGCGTGGTGCCACTGGCGGTGCTGGGAAGTCGTCCACGGTGTCATTCGCGCCGACCTTCAGCTGGTGCCCTCTGCCGATCCGGGTGGGCGGCGCACGCCCGTCCCTGGCGCTGGAGTTCTTCGCCCTCTGTGGCACATCGGGGACGTCACTGCAGCGGGCGATCCTGACATGTACGTGGCGCGGATCTGGGTCGAGGACGCGTCCGAGCTGGCACCAGGCGCGCGCGGCTCTGTTCGTTTGGCTCCCCTCAGCCCCGAGCGTTGGCGCCGTTTGGCACCGGGCGACTTGATCACCATGCATGAGCGGAGGCCAGTCGCCGGCACAGCGACAATCACCCAGGTCACATTCCCCGGCGGCGTCAGCTGAGTACGTCGACGGCCGGGGGCTTGGAGTGGCTGTCACTTAGCACTCGGATCCTGAGCTGCTTTTTGGCGCAGGTTAGGAGGTCGGGCAGGTCAGGGTTCTGGGGCTGCGGCTCGGGGAGAGGGTGAGGTTCTGGCTAGGTGGTTTCACCATGCGCCGGGGCGTGGGTGGCGCGGCCTCGTCGCCTCTCGTTCGACTCGGTAGTGGCGAGGGTGAGTGACGCTACCTTTCCGCGACGTTAGGCATTGAAGCCGTGCGTGGGTGATGCGGAGGAAGGGCTCCGTTGCGGTGGTTTAAGGGTTGCCTGGGCCAGTGTTTGGGATGTGGTTGTTCGTTCTGCGCACGGGTGGTTTCCATTGAGCGGGGGGTGGCGATCGGTACGGCGAGAGTGAAGGTCGTTTGGCGGTGCTTGTAGTGAGGGCGGGGGCGCGCAGTGGTGGGTGTTGTGGGGGGCGGATTGTTGCTATGTGTTAGGGGATCGTGGCTTTTGGCGGGACGGTCTAGGGGTGCTCGGTGGCGGCTGGGGATTCTGCGGGGGCACGGGGGCGGCGGGCGCGTGAGCAGGCTCTGGAGCTGGCGCGGCGGTCGCGGGAGGCTTGGGAGCTGGCCGGGCGCTGGGAGGCGGCGGCCGAGGCGGAGCGGCAGGTCGCGGCGACGCTGTTGACGTTGACCGGGACGGGATGGCGGCTGCTCGTCGATCGGCGGTGGCCGGGGACGCGGACGGCGAACGTCGACATGATCCTTGTCGGGCCCGGCGGGGTGTTCGTCATCGACGTCAAACGGTGGCGGGACCGGCCGGGAGTCGAGAACGGCTACCTGGTCGCCGGGGGTGAGCGGCGGGACGCGGAGGTCGCCCGGGTGCTGGCGATGGCCCGTACGGCCGACGAGAAGGTCGCCGAGTTCGGGATGTCGCCGGTCGCGGTGCGGCCGGTGATCGTGTTCGCCGGGCATCGGCTGGACGAGCGGATCGGGCGGGTGCGGCTCGTCGGGCATCCCGACGTCGTCCATGCCCTGGTCGCGGAGCCCAGGCGGCTGACGGCCCGCATGGTCAGGGTGATGAGCGAGTACCTCGAGGAGGCGTTTCCGGCCTACGAGGTCACCGTGCTGAAGGGCGGCTCCGTAGACGAGCGGCCCGAGGCCACGGCGTTGTTCGACGTCGCGGAGGTGGAGAAGGCCGCGCTGGACTCGGTGCTGCACGCGCCGATCGAGCGGTGGATGACGTTTCTGCACCCCGATCAGGTGGCGGTGGTGCGGCGCGACTGGGGCGGTCCCGCGCGCATCAGCGGACCGGCGGGGACGGGCAAGACGGTGGTGGCACTGCATCGGGCGGCGCATCTGGCCGCGCGGGGCTCCGGGCGGGTCCTGTACGTGACGTTCGCCAACAACCTGCCCCGGGTGCAGGGGCAGTTGTTCCGGCGGCTGGCGGGGCACTTCGCCGATCGGGTGGAGTTCCGCAGTCTGCACGGCTGGGCGCAGGCGTTCCTGACCGAGCGCGGTGTTCCGGTCAACCTGAACAGCCGCCGGGCGAAGGACGCCTTCTCGCATGCCTGGATGCGGGTCGGGCGCGACAGCGCCCTGGTCGATGTGGAGCCGACGCCCGGCTACTGGCAGGAGGAGATCGACTACGTCATCAAGGGCCGCGGGATCACCTCGCTGGAGGAGTACCGCGAGGTGGCACGGCACGGCCGCCGTACCGCCTTGCAGACGGCGCACCGGGAGGCCGCCTGGCTGCTGTACGAGGAGTACGAACTGCTGCGCAAGCAGCGGGGCGTCGCCGACTTCAACGACGTGCTGCTGGCGGCGCTGGACGAGTTGCGCGAGCGTCCCGCCGACCCGCCCTACGCGGCGGTGATCGTGGACGAGGTTCAGGACCTCACCCTGGTCGGGGTGCGGCTGCTGCACGCGTTGGCCGGTGACGGTCCCAATGGCCTGCTGCTGATCGGGGACGGGCAGCAGGCGGTGTATCCCGGCGGGTTCCGGCTGGCCGACGCCGGTATCGCGCTCAAGGGGCGGGGCACGGTGCTGCGCACCAACTACCGCAACGCCGCGGCGATCTTGGACGAGGCGATGGAGGTCGTCTCGGAGGATCCGTTCGACGACCTTGAGGGGCCGAGCCCCAACGGGCGCCGTACCGTCGACACCACCTACGACGGCGGCCAGGTGATCCGGGCCGTCGCGGCCGACGCCGCCGAACACGACCGGATCCTGGTGGCGGCGCTGCGGCAGTTGCGGGAGGACGGGAACGGGGGCGACGGCGAGGACGGCGCGCTGGCCGGGGCCGCGGTGCTGTGCCGGTCGATCCGCGAGATCGAGCACTACCACCGGGTCCTCACGCGGGCCGGGCTGCCGGTGCTGCGGCTGGAGAACTATGACGGACGTCCTGTCGAGGCCATCAAGATCGGCACCTACCACCGCGCCAAGGGCCTGGAGTTCAAGCACGTCTACCTGCCGCGCCACGACGCGGAGATCCGTCCGTCGGCGGACGGCGATCCGGCCCGGGAGCGTGCCGAGTTGGCCCGCCGCCAGCTGTTCGTCGCCATGACCCGCGCCCGCGATCTGCTATGGCTGGGCTCGGTCAGACGCTGAGGAGGACATACGGGCCGGTCGCGTACGGCGGGACCACCGAAGGGACGCCCGGGGCGGTTGGTCACCTCGGGCGGGGTAGGTGTAGGGGTGGATTCAGCCCGAATGGGGGTTTTCCCGGATGGCGATGAGCAGGAGTCCTCGTCAGAGTCGTAACTAGCGGCAGAGGGTCGAAATCCCCCTGAAGGGAAGGAGGCACACGATGAGCCTCACCTCGCTGAGCGCCGCCGACCTGGCGCAGATCCTGTTCACCTCGCGGCTGCAGGAGTCCGACCGCCCGTCCGCCGAGCAGGTGCGGGCCGCCATTGACGAGCGGCTGTGCGCATGCGGCGGTGACCGTGCGGTCTGCACCGCCTACGTCGCCCAGGAGGCGGGCGACCACCCCGACACGTACGTGACCCGTATGCGCTGGGCCCTGACATCGGTGTCGCGCGCCTACACGACCGCGCCTGCGCGCCGCCGCGCCACCGTCTGATCCCTGCGGACGGCGACATGAACATCCCCCGGACCGAATGCACCGGCCCGCCCTAGCACCAGCTCAGACCAGCAAGGAGAAGCCCGATGCGCCGCTCACGGTTCGCCGAACAGCCCGACGTGATCGTCCCTCGTTCCCTCAAGCAGCTTCTCGCCGAGGACGTCCCCGAGGACACCCGACGCCGGCGCCGACGTCGGTACCGACCGGGCAAAACGACCTTGCTACGCCGCACCACCTGACGTCCGTCGGGACGGCGGGGTGGGCAGAGGGGGTTTGGCTGCCGGCCGGCGGCGCGCGGCGGCCGGCGGCACGCCGGTCAGGTGAGGCGTGGTGTGAGCGGCTGGGCGGGCCGGCCGCTTGGTCTGGGAAGGGTTAGTGTTTGGACTTCTTCTTTTTGGACTTCTTGGCGGAGTCGCCGGACTCCCACTCGTAGCCAGGGGTGTTCTTTTCGCAGTAGCTGTCGCTGACCCTGGTGTCGGTCGCGTCGTGTTCGCACCAGCGGCTGCTGCTGGAGCAGGCGCTCGCGCTGAGCGCGACGACGAGCACGCTCACGGCGAGAATGGCCTTCATCTGTCTCTCTCGGGGAAGATTCGCAGACGCTCACCGAGAGCGTAGCGCAGGCGGTCGAACACCCAGCGCTGCGCGACGATTTCGTCCACAGGTTGTGGACAAGCAGGGCGGCACGCCGTGGGGTGGGCGGTGCTTGCCAGCCCCAGGGCCATGATCACTACCGTGGCGCCATGTCACCAGGTGCGCGAAGGACCAGGTCAGCGCTTGTGTTGACCGGTGCCGTGCTCGCTTTCCACGGCGGTACGGCGGGGGGTGCGGCGGCGGTCGTCGCGCCTGCGGGACCCGGCGCGGCGGCGACCGGCGCGGGCGCCCGGCACGACACGACGGCGGGCGACGCGTCCGTCAGGCATGGCGCGGCGGCGGGCGACGTGTTCGCCTGGCGCGGCGCGGCGGCGGGCGGCGCGGGCGCGGCGGGGCGGGTCGCGCAGGCGTGCCGGTCGGCCGAGAATCCGGGCACGGCGCGGACGCTCGGTCGTGCCATCCAGGACGCGCTCAGCGGACGCACCGGCATCGAGTCCGTGGCCGTGTACGACCGCAGGCGCAAGATCTCCTGCGCGGTGGACGCCGGACGCCACTACGACTCCGCCAGCGTCGTCAAGGTGACCATTCTGGCCGCCCTGCTGCGCAAGGCCCAGGAGCAGGGCAGACGCCTGACCTCGCGTGAGCGCGGCCTCGCCGACAAGATGATCGTCAGGTCGGACAACGCCGCGGCGTCCACGCTGTGGAACTCGGTCGGCCGGACGCGCCTGAACCGCTTCCTCAAGCTGGCCGGGATGCGCAACACCACGCTCGGCGCGAACGGCCACTGGGGCCTGACGCAGATCACCGCGTCCGACGAACTGCGCCTGCTGAAGCTGCTGACCAGCCGCAACAGCGTGCTCACCCCGGCCTCTCGGCGGTACGTGCTCGATCTGATGGGACGGGTCATCCCCGAGCAGCGCTGGGGCACCCCGGCCGGGCGGCCCGCCGGGATCCGCTGGCACGTCAAGAACGGCTGGCTGCCCCGCCTCGGCAGGTACTGGCGCGTGCACAGCGTCGGCACCTTCGACGGACGCGGCCAGGACTACATGATCGTCGTGCTTACCCAGGACTCTCCGACCATGGAGTACGGCGTCCAGACGATCGAACGGGTCGCCCGCGTCGTGCACCGCAACCTCAACCCGGGCAGCGGCTCCGTCATGGGTGATCCCGACGTGCCGTGGGAGGCGTCCGACGGGTCCGTTCCGTCCGATCTCTGAACCTTCACCTGGCGCGGGGGCCCGTGCCCGGGAACCGTCCGGGCACGGGTCTCAAGCCGGTTACTCCAGGGCTCGCCATGCGGGAGTGGTGCAGCCTTCCTCGTAGTCCCACCAGCCCTGGCTTTCGCCGCGTCGTAGCAGGTCACGCACCGCTGGGAGGTCCACGGTGGGCGGGACGTTCAGCGCGACGAGCTCGGCCTGCGCGATGCCCTCGCCCTCCACGCCGAGCGGGGCGAACATGTCGAGGACCGCCCGGCGATCACCGGCCAGGGCGCCGTCCCGGAACACCGCCACGCGGATCGTGCAGTTGTTGGAGCCCTCCACCGCCTCCCTGGCCCAGAGCACGCCCTCGTCGTCCACCTCGGTGCGCACCACGTCGCCGAGGGCGATCCCGCGGACGAAGAACGGGATGTTGGCCACCTCGACGCGGTTCTCGGCGACCGGGAAGGCCCAGACCCGTTCGGAGGTGGCGGGCGGCCAGTCTTCGTCCTCCCTGGGGAGTTCGAACACCACCCGCACCACGTCCGGCTCCGAACGGCGGTCCTGGGACGTCCTCATGCCGACAGCATTCCCATTCCAGGCGATCGCCACCATTCGGACGTTCCGCCCCCAACGCGCGTCCCCTACCGAACCAACGGCGGACACCACCTCCCAGGCCGACCACGGGCATCCCCTGCCAGGCTGGACGCAGCACACCCCACATGCCGGCCACAGCCCAGGCGACGCATGCCAGGCCAAGCGCACCCCGCACGCCGAGCCGGGCGCACCACAACTCCCAACCCGAGCACGGCACACGCCGCATGGCGGGCCAAGTCAGGCAGGCAGCGCACGGTGGACCGGGCGGCGCCCGTCGCACGCCGGACCCAGCGCACGCCGCACGCCGAGCCGGGCGCAGCACACCTCCCAGACCGGGCGCCGCGTACACCGTCTGGCGGGCCGGGCCAGGCAGGCGGCGCATGGCAGACCGGGCAGCGCGCCCGTCGCACGCCGGGCCCGGGCGTACCCCGCACGCCGGGACGGGCGCAGCACGTCTCGCAGACCGGGTGGGGCGCATCCGCATGGCGGCCGGGGGGCGCGCGCCGCGTGACGCCGGCAGGCGGTTCGGGCGGCGTATGCAGTTCGAGCGCTCCGCGCGGCGCTTGCAGGGCCTGACGCACCCCGTATGCCGGGCTGAGCGCAGCGCACCCTCACATGTCGGGCCCGGCGCGGCAAGCACTGCATGGGCGGGGCCGACGGCGGGCGTCGCACGGTGGGGTGTCCGCGATACTGAGGGGCATGGTCGACGAAGAGCGCTGGAAGGCCCGGTTCCGGGCCGCGCGAGTGAGCCTGCCGGGCTGGGCGCACGCCGCACCGCACCGTTGTTTCTACCGGTCCAACGTCACCGGGACCTGGGAGATCTACGCCTGGGACCGGACGACCGGTGACAAGCGGCAGGTCACCGACCGGCCCAACGGCACGTGGCTGGGTGGCGTCGACCCCACCGGCGAGTGGATCTGGTGGTTCGCCGACACCGACGGCGACGAGTTCGGTGTGTGGATGCGGGCCCCGTTCGAGGGCGGCGACAGCGTCCCGGCCGTACCCGGGCTGGAGCCGTCCTACCCGGCCGGGCTGGCCTTGGGCGGCAGCGGCCTGGCGCTCGTCGGCCGCACCACCGAAGCGGGCAACTTCGTCCACCTGTGCGCGCCCGGCGCCGAGCCGCGGGTGCTGTACGAGCACGCCGAGGACGCCCACGTGGCGGCGCTGTCCCGGGACGAGACGCTGATCGCCATCGGGCACAGCGAGCACGGCGACAGCAGGCACATGGCGCTGCGCGTGGTGCGGCCGGACGGCACGACCGTCGCCGACCTGTGGGACGGCCCGGGCAAGGGCGTGTACGGCGCCGGTTTCGCCCCGGCCCCCGGTGATTCGCGGCTGCTGGTCCACCACGAGCGGCGCGGCCGGGACGAGATGCTGATCTGGGACCCGGTCGCGGGCACCGAGCAGGAGATCGTCCTGGACCTGCCCGGTGAGATCGTCGCCGACTGGTACCCGGACGGCGCGGCGCTGCTGATCTCCCACTCGCACCAGGCGCGTGTCGAGCTGTACCGCTACGACCCGGCCGCGGACGAGCTTGAGCGCATCGACACCCCGCGCGGCGTGATCGGCGGCGCCACCGCTCGGCCGGATGGCACCGTGGAGTTCTCCTGGTCGTCGGCCGCCGAGCCGCCGGTGATCCGGTCCACGTCCGGCACGGTGGTGCTGACGCCGCCCGGCCCGCCCGCGCCGCCGTCCGTGCCCGTCGAGGACGTGTGGGTGGACGGCCCGGGCGGACGCATCCACGCGCTGGTCAGGAAGCCCCAGGGCGTCGCGGGCCCGTACCCGACGGTGTTCGAGGTGCATGGCGGCCCGACCGCGCAGGACGTCGACTCGTTCGTCCCGTCGACGGCCGCCTGGGTCGACCACGGGTTCGCGATGGTGCACGTCAACTACCGGGGGTCCATCGGGTACGGGTCGCAGTGGCGGGACGCGATCGAGGGCCGCGTCGGCCTGACCGAGCTGGAGGACATCACCGCCGTCCGCGACTGGGCCGTCGAGTCCGGGCTGGCCGACCCGGCCCGGCTGGTGCTGACCGGCGGTTCCTGGGGCGGCTTCCTCACCCTGCTCGGCATCGGCACCCGGCCCGACGACTGGTCGGTGGCGGTGGCGGCGGTGCCGGTCGCCGACTACGTCGCGGCGTACGAGGACGAGATGGAGGGCCTGCAGGCGTTCGACCGCAGCCTGTTCGGCGGCTCCCCCGAGGAGGTGCCGGAGCGGTACCACGCGTCGTCCCCGATCACCTACGTGGAACAGGTCAAGACGCCGGTGCTGATCCTGGCCGGTGAGAACGACCCGCGCTGCCCCATCCGGCAGATCGACAACTACCTGGCGCGGCTGGCCGAGCTGGGCCGTCCGCACGAGGTCTACCGGTACGACGCCGGCCACGGCTCCCTGGTGGTGGAGGAACGCATCAAGCAGATGGCCGCCGAGATCGCCTTCGCCCGCAAGCACCTCGGCATGGCATAACGCACCCCCCGCCGGGCTCGGTGCGCTCCGGTCCTCGGTGCGGTCGGCGTACTTCGCGTGGCGCGGTCGGTGCGCCGCATTCTTCGGCGGTGCCGGGTGGGTGGGCGATCGGGGCGGTCAGGCGCGGACGTCGCGGATGACGCCGACCAGTTCGCGGGTGACCGACTTGAAGCCCGGCAGCCGGGACATCGTCACCATGCGGTTCACCAGCGGCACGGTGCGTTCGATCAGCAGGTACGTCTTGCGGCAGCCCGGCGAGCTGTCGTGCACCCAGTACAGGACGATGCCCATCGAGTACAGCCACAGCAGTTCGGGCAGCTCCTGGCGGAACTCCGGGTCGATCTTCAACGTGGAGCCGTCCACCACCTCGCGGTAGATCGCCACCGCGGCGGACCGCGCCGGGCCGGACTCGGCGCTGAACGGGTTGAGCGGGCTGGTCGGCTCGGCGGCGAACTTGAAGAACTTCCCGGCGAACTGGTGGTACGGCACCATCGTGTCGACCCGGGCCTTCAGCACGCCCAGCAGCCGGGGCGCGAAGTCGCGCTCGCGGGCGAGCACCGCCCGGCACGCCTTGACGTGCTCCTCCTGCAGCTCGTCGTAGTACGCCTGGATCAGCTCCTCCTTGGAGCCGAAGTAGTAATAGGCGTTGCCGACCGAGACCCCGGCCTCCTTGGCGATGGCCCGCATCGTCGTCGCCTCGTACCCGCGCTCGCGGAACAGCCGCAGCGCCGTCTCGACGATCAGCGCCCGGGTCTGCTCCGACTTCACCGGCTTGGTCTCGGTCACGTTCGCCACCCTAAATCTCCCGCCGCGCTGCCACCCGGGACCGGCCACGTCCGTCCGGGCCGGGCAAGGGACGACGCGTCCGCCCGGTCAGCACTTACCGTCCGGTGAACTCGGCGGCGACCAGTTCGGCGATCTGCGCGGTGTTGAGTGCCGCACCCTTACGAAGATTGTCCCCGCACAGGAACATGTCCAAGGCCTTCGGGTCGTCCAGGGAACGGCGCACCCGTCCCACCCACGTCGGGTCGGTGCCGACGACGTCGGCGGGCGTGGGGTACTCGTGCGCTTCGGGATCGTCCAGCAGCACCACGCCCGGCGAGCCCGCCAGCACCGCCTGCGCCTCCCGCTGGTCGACCCGGCCGTCGAAGACCGCGTGCACCGCCAGCGAGTGCGTGGTCACCACCGGGACGCGCACGCACGTCGCCGACACCTTCAGGTCCGGCAGGCCGAGGATCTTGCGGGACTCGTCGCGGACCTTCAGCTCCTCCGACGACCAGCCGCCGTCCTTGAGCGACCCCGCCCACGGCACCACGTTCAGCGCCAGCGGTGCCGGGAAGGGGCCGAACTCGCCCACCGCGGCCCGCACGTCCCCGGCCCGGTTGCCCAGCTCCCGCTGGCCGCCGACCCGCTCCAGCTGGTCGTACAGCGTGTCGATGCCCGCCTGGCCGGCGCCGGACGCGGCCTGGTACGAGGCGACGACCAGCTCGCGCAGCCCGTACATCCGGTGCAGCGCCCCCAGCGCGACGATCATCGACAGGGTGGTGCAGTTGGGGTTGGCGATGATGCCCCGCGGCCGGTTGCGCGTCTGCTCGGCGTTCACCTCCGGCACCACCAGCGGCACGTCCGGGGCAAGGCGGAACGCCCCGGAGTTGTCGACGACCACCGCGCCGTGCGCTGCCGCGACCGGCGCCCACTCGGCCGACACCTCGTCGGGCACGTCGAACATCGCGATGTCGACGCCGTCGAACACCTCCGGCGCCAGCGCGAGGACCTCGACCTGCTCCCCCCGCACGGTCAGCTTGCGACCCGCCGACCGCGGCGAGGCCACCAGCCGGATCTCCCCGTACACGTCGTGACGGGTGGACAGGATGCCGAGCATCACGCCGCCGACGGCGCCGGTGGCGCCCACGACGGCCAGGGTCGGCTTGGAGCTCATGTTCGGGCTCTCCCTCCCGCTCGGCCTCGACGCACCCGGTCTCCGGAGCGACCGGCCGAGTTCATGGTGTCGCGCTCACGTTGTCGTCGTCCTTGCCTGCCATCCGGTGCGTCCAACGATCCACCGCGCCGCGGCGTTCACCGAACACCCACCGTTCTGCCGCATCCCCCAAACACCCGTCCCCGCGCCGCATTCGCCAGACGCCCACCGCCACGCCGCAGTCGCCGAACGCCCGTTGCTGCCCAGCATTTGCGGGACCCGCGTTGCCGCCGTTCTCGCGGACGACCGCCGCCGCACCGCACTCGCCCGACGCTCACCGCCACGCTGCATTCGCGGCCCCTTGCTCCCATGCCGCAGCCGCTGGCGCCCGCTGCCACGCCACGGTCGCCAGACGCCCGCCGCCGCACCGCAGCCGCCGAACGCCCGTCGCTGCGCTGCAGTCGCCAGCCGCCCACTGCCACACTGCATTCGCGGGCCTCCCGCTCCCACGCCGTATCCACCGGACGCCCGTTGCTGCGCCGCAGTCGCCGGACGTCCGCTGCCGTGCCACGTTCGCAGGACGCCCGTTGCCGCCGTTCTCACGGACGACCACCGCCGCACCGCGTTCACCGGACACTCGCTGCCGTGCCGCGGTCGCCGGACGCCTGTTGCTGGGCTGCATTTGTGGGACGCCCGTTGCTGCACCGCGTTTGCCGGACGCTCTCATAGCCGTATTCGCCTCTCCGCCCGTCCGTCCAGCGACCTGGCACCGACGCGTCGCCCCTCGGCCTTCCGGCACCCAACACCCCGGGCTGTCCCCAACGATCAGCGACCGGAGGGCGAGGCTGAGGTGAGCGCCGCCAGACAGCCGGTGCTCGAGGGAGTGCCGGACAGGTCCGGCGGCGCGGCAGGGCGGTGTCCCACGGCGTCGAACACTTCGCGCCACGGTCGGCGGGATGCGGCCCACACCACTCGGTGGGGACGCGCGGGATGCGGGTGGCTCGTCCATGCCGCCGAAGGGGGCGACCCGTCGTCGTTCCCCTCCGGCGCGTCCCGGCGGAGGGAGGGACGCCGCGTCTGCCGCCACGGTCCGTCCAGCGTTTCGGTTTGTTAGGCACATCCGCGACGCACCTGGCCCCAGACGCGACCGGGCCGCCCCCACGAGACGTCGGTTGCTTCGAGGGCCTCGGAGCGAGACTGAGCGCCCGCCCCCCGGGCGCCCCAGTCGCCACGCATGAGCGGCTGCTCGCCGGACGAGTGACGTCGGCGCTCCGAGGATGCCGAGGCCTGCCGACCAGGCCGATCGTCGGCTTGCGATCCGCGGGTCCACGACCCGGTCGCCACGTCTGACCGGTTGGTCGCCGCGCCGGATGTCGGCCGCCCGCACGTCGTGATCGACGTCGGGCGGCCGGCCCAGCCGACAACCGGGCCGAAATCCGGCCGACGGCCCAGGCCGACAACCGGGCCCACGGCCGCCGATCGTCTCGCGGAGGCGCTCGGCGGCCGGTTCACGACTCGTGGATTCCCGGTCGGCGGGACGGCCGGACACGGTCGCGGGCGGTCAGCGTCCGGTGCCTCCGTAGACGACGGCCTCCACCTGGTCGGAGTCGAGGTCGAAGGCGTGGTGCGCGGCGGCGACGGCGGTGTCGACGTCGTCCTGCGCCACCACCACCGAGATCCGGATCTCCGAGGTGGAGATCATCTCGATGTTGACCCCGGAGTCGGCGATGGCCGAGAAGAACTTGGCCGTCACGCCCGGGTGGGAGCGCATGCCCGCGCCGATCAGCGAGATCTTGCCGATCCGGTCGTCGTAGCGCAGCGACTCGAAGCCGATCCGCTCCTTGACCTTGTTCAGCGCGGCCAGGGCGCTCTGCCCGTCGCTGGCCGGCAGGGTGAACGAGATGTCGGTGCGGCCGGTGGACGCCGCCGACACGTTCTGGACGATCATGTCGATGTTGATCTCGGCGTCGGACAGCACCCGGAAGATCGTGGCCGCCTCGCCCACCTTGTCCGGGACCCCGACCACGGTGATCTTGGCCTCGCTGCGGTCGTGTGCGACCCCGGAGATGATCGCCTGCTCCATGTCCTGTCCTTCGATGTCGTCGCTGTCGACCACCCAGGTGCCCTCCCGCTGGCTGAACGAGGAGCGCACATGGATCGGGATGTTGTAGCGGCGGGCGTACTCCACACAGCGCAGGTGCAGGATCTTGGCGCCGCTGGCGGCCATCTCCATCATCTCCTCGTAGGAGATGCGCGGGATGCGCCGGGCGGGCGGGACGATCCGGGGGTCGGCGGTGAAGACGCCGTCCACGTCGGTGTAGATCTCGCACACGTCGGCGTCCAGCGCCGCGGCCAGCGCCACGGCGGTGGTGTCGCTGCCGCCGCGGCCCAGCGTGGTGATGTCCTTGGAGTCCTGGGAGACGCCCTGGAAGCCGGCCACGATGGCGATGGAGCCCGCGTCCAGCGCGTCGCGGATCCGGCCGGGCGTGACGTCGATGATCCTGGCTTTGCCGTGGGAGCCGTCGGTGATCACACCGGCCTGGGAGCCGGTGAACGACCGCGCCTCATGGCCCAGGTTGGCGATGGCCATGGCCAACAGCGCCATCGAGATCCGCTCCCCGGCCGTCAGCAGCATGTCCAGCTCGCGCCCGGGGGGCAGCGGGCTGACCTGCTCGGCCAGATCGATCAGCTCATCCGTTGTGTCACCCATGGCGGAGACCACGACGACCACGTCGTTGCCCGCCTTCTTCGTCGCGACGATGCGCTGGGCGACCCGCTTGACGCACTCGGCGTCCGCTACGGAGGAGCCACCGTACTTCTGCACGACAAGAGCCACGGGTGGCGCTCCTCGGATCGGGGTCTGACGTACCGGCGACGAGTCTACCGAGGCCGCACCACTGGATTACGAGCAGATAACTACCGAAATGTGGCCAGAAATCCCAACATCTGGGACGGGACGGCCGTCAGTGTGCGTCGTGATTCATGGGGAGAAACCGCTCGGACGCCGCCATCCACAGGGCGAAGGCGAGGTAGCCGGCCTCGAAGGCGACCAGGTCGTCGTCCCATCGCCGCCCGCCGCGCCGCCGTGACGCCTGCAGCAGCGCCGCCCCGCCGACCAGGTTGAGGCCCGCCCAGACCGCGTTGACCGCCGGACCGGACCGCCGCCCGGCGAGCGGCGTCATGTGCCGCCGCCCCGTGACGGCCGTGGCGAGATGCGGAGCGCTGTTGGCGACCAGCGCTCCCGCGGCGAAGGACAAGATTCGTGACGAAGCCATCCGCCGATGCTAGGCCCCGGCCACTCGTCCGCGCCTCGCGCCCACATGGACGGGGCATAGCGGCAACGGGACGCCCTCCAGGCGCAAGCGCACCGGGCAGTTCCCCAGACGGAGACGCGCCGTACACCCCGCCGGGGGAAGCGCCTAGCGAACCGCGGGCACTTCCTCCGCCACGTTCAGTCGGGCGTTGGCGACGACGGCGTGCAGGGCGCGCAGGGCCGCGCCGGCGTGGTTGCCCCAGTGGTTGAAGTAGGAGTACTGCCACCACCACAGCGCCTCCAGGGGGCGGTCCTGCTGGTAGTGGCGCAGGCCGTGGACGAGGTCGCTCGCTACGTCGACCAGGTCGTCCGAAAGCCGGTAGGACGTCGGCTCGGTGTCCTTGTACGGGTCGAAGACCTCGACGTACTCGTCAATCGCCAGCAGCCGCTCGGCCAGGCCCTGCCGCACCGCGTCCAGGTCGGGATCCTCGCCGACCTCCGGCTCCCAGTTGTCCGGCAGGATCACGTCCTGGCTCGCCCCCAACTGCGCGCCGGCCAGGATGACCTGCGAGACCTCCAGCAGCAGCATCGGCACCGTGTGCGGGCCGGCCTCGCCGCGCGAGACCGCCTCGAGTCCGCCGAGGTAGTTCTCCACGTGGCGCGCCACCCGTTCGGCGAGGGCGTTCCAGTCCTGCGGGCTGTTGGTGTCAGACATCCAGGAGCCTCCGTCCTTCGAATGCGCGGCCGAGCGTCACCTCGTCGGCGTACTCCAGGTCGCCCCCCACCGGCAGGCCGCTTGCCAGGCGGGTGACGGTGATGCCCATGGGCTTGACCAGGCGGGCCAGGTAGGTCGCCGTGGCCTCGCCCTCCAGGTTCGGGTCGGTGGCCAGAATCAGCTCGGTGACGGTGCCGTCCGCCAGGCGCTGCATCAGCTCGCGGATGCGCAGGTCGTCGGGGCCGACGCCCTCGATGGGACTGATCGCCCCGCCCAGCACGTGGTAGCGGCCCCGGAACTCGCGGGTCTTCTCGATCGCCACGACGTCCTTGGACTCCTCGACCACGCAGATGACGTGCGGGTCGCGGCGGGCGTCCCGGCAGATCCGGCACTCCTCCTCCTCGGCCACGTTCCCGCAGGTACGGCAGAAGCGGACCTTGTCCTTGACCTCCTTGAGGGCCTTGCCCAGCCGGTCCACGTCGGCGGGGTCGGCGGCCAGCAGGTGGAAGGCGATCCGCTGCGCGCTCTTGGGGCCGACGCCGGGCAGCCGGCCCAGTTCGTCGATGAGGTTCTGGACGACCCCTTCGTACAACGGTCCGTTCCTTCCATGCTCGTTCTGCCGGGGGGACAGGTGGGTTGAGGTCGACCCTGGGCGGGGCCGGGGCCGGGCCGCCCGAACGACGGGCGGGCCGGATCCGATCGCGGGTCAGGCTCCGGGCGCCCCACCCGTGCCCGGCAGACCCGGCATTCCGGGGATGCCCGGCATGCCGCCTCCGCCGAGTCCCTCGGCGAGCGGGCCCATCTTCTGCTCCTGCAGCAGCGCCGCGGCCCGGGCGGCGTCGCGGATCGCGGCCAGCACCAGGTCGGCGATGGTCTCGGCGGTGTCGGCCGGGTCGTCGACGTCGATGGCCTTGGGATCGATGGAGATCGCGGTCACCTCGCCCTGGCCGTTGACCGTCGCCGTCACCAGGCCGCCGCCCGCGCTGCCCTGCACCTCGGCCTCAGCCAGTTCGCGCTGCGCGGCGAACAACTGCTCCTGCATGCGCTGGGCCTGCTGCAACAGCTCCTGGATGTTCAGACCACCGGGTTCCACGGTCACTCCGTTTCCTCTCGGCCCCTCAAGGGACCTTCCTGGCCCCTCACGGGACCTCGTGCTCGGCGACCCGACGACCACCGCACGTCTGTCTTCCCGAGACTACGGGTTTCGAACGTAATGCGGTACGTGCCTCCGCCGGGACGCCGCCGACGCCGACGCCCTTCCCACGCCGACCGTATCGCCCCCCGTACCGCCGTCGTCCCGCACCTGGGCCCGCCCCCACGGCGACGCGGTGACGCACCGTCCAACGATACGGCCGCCCCCCACCCTGCGGATCAAGGAACCCAACCCCCTTCCTCCCGAATGCTCGATTCACTCCCCGACGCAGCCACCACGCCTTCACAACACCGCCCCCCGTTGACACCCACGACGCCCTTCCTTCGCCACCACCCACCGTCAGCGGACGGTCCGCCTCGGCGCGCGACCCGATCGGCGTTTGGACATGTCTCTGTCTGGGAGCGGGTGCCCCCTCCTTGTGCCCTGAAAGCAGCCCGGCCACTGAGGCCGGTGGCTTCAAGCGAGGCGGCTTCGGGCTGGCGGACGGCCGTGATGTGGCTGGCGAAGAGGTCGTACCGAAATCGCCGACCAGGGCGGGCCGGCGGAGGGTGTCGGCGCCGACGTGGTGGCCGCGATGGGCCGGGTCAGGAGTTGTCGATCTCGCGGATGATCTGGCCGCCGAGTTCGCGCTGGATGAGGGCCATCCCGTTCAGCTCCGCCTCGCTGCCTTCGGCGTCGGCGTCTCCCTCGGGGTCCACCTCGTCGCTCTCGTCGAGGGGAGGCGGCTCCGGAGGAGGCGCGTCGTCCATGGGCGGCGGCACGGGGCTGGGGGCGGCGGACGGCTTGGGCGCCGAAACGCTCCACGGGCCCGGGTCCGATGCGGCGGGCGCAGCAGGGGGCGGGGGCGCGGGAGGCGGCGCCGGCTCGGCGGGGCCACGAGACGGCATGGACGCCGCCGCGCCGCTGAATCCGGCCGCCGGACCCGACGAACCGCCTTGCAGGCCGCCGGGCCGTCCCATCGCGGGACCGCCGCCGCGTCCGCGAGGCGGAGCGGCACCGGCGAGCACCGTGTCGATGCGCCAGTCGACGCCGAGGCGCTGCTTGAGGACCTCGCGGAGCACCGCGTCGCGGCCGCCGTTGGTGAAGTTCGTCCGCGCGCCCTCGGCCTCGAAGGACAGGGTCAGCAGGTTGCCGTCGAGCGAGATCGGCTGGACGCCCGACATGATCGCCATCCAGGCGACCCTGCTCCGCTGCTTGACGGCCTCGACGATGTCCGGCCACATCCGCTGCACCGCGGAGACGTCCTGCCCCCCGGCGGCCGCTGCCGGGGCCACGACGGGCGCGGCGGACGCTGCCGTGGGCGCGGGCGCGGGTGACGCGGCGGCGGGCCGCGGGGCCGGCGCGGCACCCGGACCCGGACGGTTATCCACAGAACGTCGTTCAGCTTCCGTCCCACCGGGCGCGGAAGGGACGCTGGACATGGCGGCGCCGCCTCGGGGGCGGGTCTGGGCGGGGGGCGTCTCCGCGCCGCCGCCCGGAGTCATGGGGGCGGCGCCGCTCGACGAGACGGGAGGTGCGGTCGCAGGTGCGGCAGACGCAACGGGCACGCCGGCGGCGAGCTGGCGTTCGAGACGGTCCAGGCGGGCGAACATGGAGGACTCGTCCGCGTACGCGGCGGGCAGCAGGATGCGGGCGCACACCAGCTCCAGCAGCAGCCGGGGCGAGGTCGCCCCCCGCATCTCGGTCAGGCCGGTGTGCAGCAGGTCGGCCGCCCGGGTCAGCTCCCCCGGGCCGAGCGCCTCGGCCTGGCGCCGCATGCGCTCAAGCTCGTCCGGCGCGGCGGTCAGCAGCCCGGTGCCCCCGGCCTCCGGCACGTTGGACAGGATCACCAGGTCGCGGAGGCGTTCCAGCAGGTCGGTGGCGAAACGGCGCGGGTCCTGGCCGCTTTCGATCACCCGGTCCAGGGCGGCGAACACCGCGGCGCCGTCGCGGGCGGCGAACGCGTCCACCACCTCGTCCAGCAGCGCCGAGTCGGTGTAGCCGAGCAGTGAGACGGCGCGGGCGTAGGTGATGCCCTTCTCGTCCGACCCGGCCAGCAGCTGGTCCAGGATCGACAGCGTGTCCCGGGCCGAGCCCGCGCCCGCCCGCACCGCCAGCGGGAGCGCGTTCGGCTCGTACGGCACGTTCTCCTGCTGGAGGATCTCCTCGACCAGTTCCTGCAGCACTCCCGGCGGGATCAGCCGGAACGGGTAGTGGTGCGTCCGCGACCGGATCGTGCCGATGACCTTCTCGGGCTCGGTGGTGGCGAACACGAACTTCAGGTGCGGCGGGGGCTCCTCGACCAGCTTGAGCAGGGCGTTGAAGCCCTCCCGGGTGACCATGTGCGCCTCGTCGATGATGTACACCTTGAAGCGCGCCGACACCGGGGCGAAGAAGGCGCGTTCCCGCAGGTCGCGGGCGTCGTCCACGCCACCGTGCGAGGCGGCGTCGATTTCGATCACGTCGATGTGGCCGGTGCCGGTCGGGCCGAGCGCGACGCACGAGTCGCACTTTCCGCACGGGTCGGGCGTCGGGCCCTGCTCGCAGTTCAGCGACCGGGCGAGGATGCGTGCACTGGACGTCTTGCCGCAGCCGCGCGGGCCGCTGAAGAGGTAGGCGTGGTTGATCCGCCCGTTGCGCAGCGCCTGCTGGAGGGGCTCGGCGACGTGCTCCTGCCCCTTGAGCTCGGCGAACGTCGCTGGCCGGTACTTGCGGTACAGCGCCAGACTCATCGGGGGTCCGCCCTCCTCGAGAAGCAGAGCGTCAGAAGCGAAAGGACCCCCCGCACACCCGCCAGAGCCTGCTTATCCTTGCTGCCTTCCGGCCCTGGGGAGGTTCACAGGATGACGCCGTGCGAGGGGTCTGCCCAGAGTCTATGGCATTCCCGGAGTGACGGCTGCACGCTCGCCGCTCCTCGTCCCCGCGTAGGCTCATCCGTCATGCCCCCTCAAGCCTCCCAGCCGCCCCTGCTGCACATCGCCGAACGCCGCCACTGGGAGGCGGCCCGCGCCGGCGGCGCGGCCTACACCATGTCCACCCGAGGCCGCACCCTTGAGGAGGAGGGGTTCATCCACTGCTCCTCCGACATGGACCAGGTGCACGGCGTGTTGTCCCGCTTCTACGCCGACCTGGACCCGGCGGAGCTCCTCCTGCTGGTGATCGACGTCGCCCGGCTGGACGCTCCGGTACGCCACGAACCCGTCGACGGCGCCGTTTTCCCCCACGTCTACGGCCCGATTCCGCTCTCAGCCGTTATTGATGTCCGATCAGTGCCCGAGACCCGGTAGGCTCTGCGGCGGAGGATTCGCCTAGTGGCCTAGGGCGCACGCTTGGAAAGCGTGTTGGGGGCAACCCCTCGCGAGTTCGAATCTCGCATCCTCCGCCAGCCTCACCAGGCACAACACGACGAGGGCGGCCCCACCCGGGGCCGCCCTCAACGCGTTCAGTCTCAGTTCCAGTCTCAGTTGACCAGGTGGCGGGGCGTCCGCCCACCGCACCGTGCGGCGAGCGGCCTCACCCTCACTTCATGATCTTGTGGAGCACCCCCACGGCGGTGACCGCCAACGCCGCACCGGCCGGCACGCTGCCGCGCGACGTCGCTCCGGATGGTGCATCGTCGCTGGTGCGGCCGGGACGGCCTCCCGCCCAGTCAGGGGTCCAGGCAGGCAGGCCGCGCTCGTTGAAGGCGTGAATCACGGCGCGGACGGGGTCGTCGTCCGCGATGACCAGCCGGGCGAATCGCCCGGGGTGCGTGTCCCCGACACCGACGCCGTGTGATCAACGCCTGGCGGCCCGGAGCGAGTTGTGCTTGTCCGGTCGCACGATCCGCTGCAGCCGGCGCTCTTCGTCCTCGGTCGACCGTCGTGCCCTGACCGGCTCTGCCAGCAGCGCTCCTTGCCCCTCGACGGCAATCTGTCGTTATCGAAGGTGAGGCCGATCAAGCCACCCGTCCCGGACCCGCTCCGGTGGGTCCCGAATCCGGCGAACGTTCATCCGCACTAGGGCGGGGTTGGGGGTATGGCTGGGGGCCCGTGAGGAGGTTTCGCGGGCCCGGCAGCGGTAGTGTTCGGGGTTTTCCTGCTTGTTCAGGGAGTTTGGGCCAGGGGGGCGACGGTGCGCATGGTTTCGAAGTTGGCGCGGTACTGGGCGTAGACGGCCTTGTTGTTGAGGGTCAGCAAGGTCTCGTCGTTGCGGCGCAGTGAGGTCTCGTTGTAGTTGTGGCTGCCCGTGATGACCCGGCGGGCGTGGGAGTCACCGTCGTACGAGCCCTCGATGAGCAGGTACTTGGAGTGGATCCGGCCCGGCAGGGCGCTGCCGCTGCCCAGCGTGCGGACCTCGATGCGGGGGGACGACAGCAGCACCTGCTTCACCTCGTCGTCGACGACGCCGTAGACGACGCTGACCGAGCAGCCTTGGGCGGCCATGTCGCGCAGGCGTTCGGCGATGGCGACGCGGTAGGCGTCCCATTCGGACATGCCCACGCGGATGGCCGCCCCATCCCGGCAGGAGACCTTGTCGAGGTGCTCCACGATCGGGTCGCCGTCGGCGCGCGGGAAGAACTGGGCGCGCACCGAGCCGCCCGCTGATCCGGTGGTGACGACGCGGTTGTAGTCGAGGGTCTTGCGCTCGGCGGCCAGGTCGTCGAAGTAGGCGCTGTAGGCCTGGTAGAGGCGGCGGTTGCCGGTGATGGTGACCGCGTTGTTCCAGTAGGTGGTGGAGTTGAGGTCGGTGATGTTGGCGGAGGACTGGACGACCACGTCGGCGGCGCCGCCGGCGCGGGAGAACAGGTAGAACTTGTTGTGCTGGCCCTTGTTTCCGATGCAGGCCGCAGTGCCGCCGGAGGGCGGGCCGGAGCACACGTGGAGCCAGGAGCCGGCCGAAGTGTCCGTGCCCAGTTCGGCGGCCAGTTGGGCGGCCACGGCGCTGCCGCGGGTGTCGCCGTCCACGAGCACCTGGACCTTCACGCCGCGTCTGTGGGCCTTGATGAGCTCGTTGGCGAAGTCCCTGCCGGACGCGCCGGACATGACGAACTGGGCGACCCGGATCCGTTCGCCCGCGGGCGTCTGGTGGACCAGGGCGCAGATCCGGCCGAGCACCGCCGTCGGGTCGCCCCCCACCGGCTCGTTGAAGACCGCGCCCGTGACGGCCGGAGCGGCCGGAGCGGCCGGCGCGTCCGCACAGGCCGTGGCGGTCGTGGCGGCCGCCGCGGTGGCGTTCCCGGTGAACGTCGCGGCCGTCAGAGCGGCGCCGGCGATCAGTGCGGGCAGGGACCTGCTGGACATGAATCACTCCTTCGTCGGGCGGCTGCTCCGGGCATCGCCGGTAGCGCTGTCGGCTCCGGTGATGTGGTCGGCCGCCAGATGGCCGGTGCGGCGGTCGAGCAGCACCGGCCCTCATTTCGGGACCGATCTTGGGCCCGTCAAAAGCGTGTCCGAAAACGGTGAACTGACGGCGGGGTCAACGGCGGAGGAACACCTCCCGACAGGGAGATCTCCCGTCGGTCCTCGACGCTCGGGGGAACTGCTTACTCCGGACGGACGGACTGCTGGCTACGAGCGCTGGCCTGCTGTCCCGGCGGAGGGGCCCTCGTCGGGCCCCCTTGCGCCCGGGGCTGTGATCAGGGGCGTTGGGGTTGACCAGATGGTCACCTCCGGGTGAGCCGGGCGGTTGCGGCGTCTTCTCTCGTCCCACGGGACGCCGTAGACTCAGGGGAGTGATCTTCAAGGCGGTCGGCGAGGGGCGGCCCTATCCGGACCACGGCCTGACGTCCCGGGACTGGGCCCGGATCCCGCCGCGCCAGGTACGCCTTGACCAGCTCATCAGCACCAAACGAGAGCTGGATCTGCAGTCGCTGCTGGCCAAGGACTCCACGTTCTACGGGGACCTGTTCCCGCACGTCGTCCAGTGGCAGGGCGAGCTCTACCTGGAGGACGGTCTGCACCGCGCCCTCCGCGCCGCCCTGCATCAACGTCTGGTCCTGCACGCCCGCATCCTCGACCTCGACGCCCGCTGAGCCCCCGGACATCCCCAGCCGTCGTGGGCTCCAGGGGGTTCCGTAACGGACGAGGCGCCTGCGGCCGCTCGGATCGAGTACTCGCGTCGACGCCGCAGGCGTACGCCCACCTCTGTGGAGCTGTTCCTCCGCCCCGGCCCAGGTCCACGCCCAGCGCGGCCATCAGGTACGGCACGCCCGCCGCGTACATGATCAATAGTGTCGGCCAGCATGGTGCCGACCGTGCGGACCGGGGTGCGGTCACCGCAGCGCTCGGCCAGCCGGCCCACCACGTACCCCAGCGACGGCGACCCGGTGCCCGAGGCGCCGCGGACGGACGCCGTCATCGCTCCGCTCGCCTGGCCTCCGTGCGGCGGCCTTCACACCGGCTCGGGGCGGTCAGGTGAGCGAGAAGATCGTGTCCTGGGTGTACCAGTCCAGCTTCTTCGTGGCGAACTCCCACTCGTCGTGCTCGACCTGCAGTTTGTCGATGAGCTGCTGGACGTCGTACCGCAAGTCCTCGTTCATCCGGTCCAGGACGGCGCGGTAGGCGTAGGCGTCGGCGGCGGGCTTGGCCTTGGCGAGGGGCAGGTGGCCGATGGCGGGGTAGCCGTCGATCGAGTGCGGGAGGAACGGAACGCGCGCGAGGACCAGGCCGGGCATGCGGCTTGGTCTCGGGCTCGCGACCGCGACAGTGTCTGTGTGGAGACGGGTGCTCAAGCCGCGCCGAGGGCGCTGAGCTGATCAACCCCGCCAGGGTGCGGCCGCCCGTGTGGGCGCCGCCTCCGTTCACCGGGCGGTCCGGGGTCGTGTCCGCTGACGGCACCCGTTCCGCGGGCGGGCATTACGGGCGGCCCGCGACGCTGAACCGCTGCGCCCTGCGGCCCGGATCGGTAACGGCCATGACTGGGGCGGCGCCCGCCGCCGGGCGGGGCTGGCCGACGAGGGCGCCGCCGCAGTGCTGCTCCTTGGTGCACTCGGCCGCCGAGTCGGTCGTGTACCGGCCGGGGACGGCGTTCGCTGTCGGCGGGGTGTGGGAGTCGGAGTCAGCGGCTTGCGGTCGGCACGTCCTCGGGGGTGGAGACCGCGGGAGAGGTGGAGGCGGCCAGGCGTTCCGGGTCGGCGGGGTTGGAGTGGACGAAGGAGGGGCGGGCCGCCAGCAGGCCGAACACGATCTCCGGGACGACCAGGGCCAGCATCAAACCGAGGGGGACGTTCCAGCCGCCGGTGGTCGTGTGCAGGACACCGACGACCAGGGGGCCGGCTCCGGCCAGCAGGTATCCGCCGGTCTGGGCCATGCCCGACATCCGGGCCGCCACGGACGGGGTCGCGGACCGCAGGCTCAGCAGGGTGAACGCCAGCGGGAACGCGCTGCCCGTGCCGAGGCCGAGCACCGTCACCCACAGCCAGCCGGCGTGCGGGGCCGCGATCAGGCCGCCGAGCCCCACCACCATCGTGACGGCGACGGCCAGGACGAGGGGGCGCTGGTCGCGCATGCGGGCGGCGGCCATGGGCACGAGGAGTCCGAGCGGGATACCGATGATCATCATGACCGAGACCATCATCCCGGCGGTGGCGGGCGCGTAGCCCTGGGCCCGCATGATCTCCGGGAGCCACGACATCAGGACGTAGAACATCAGCGAGGCCAGGCCCATGAACAGCGCCACGTACCAGGCGAGGGGGACGCGCAGCAGCGAGCCCTCGGTGGAGGTGCGGGCGTGGGGCGAGGGCCGTTCGGTGGCGTTCGCCGTCTTCCGCGTGAGGGGAATCCAGGCGAGCGCTGCCAGTAGGGACGGGACGGCCCACACGGCCAGTGCGAGGCGCCAGCCGCCCGCGTCGTTCAGGGGGACGGCAAGGGCGGCGGCGATCGCGCCGCTGCCCGCCATGAGCATCATCGCCATGCCGGTGAGCGCGCCCAGGCGGCGCGGGAAGACGTTCTTGATGACCGCCGGGGTGAGGACGTTGCCCATCGCGATTCCCGCGCCGGCCAGGATCGTGCCCGCGAACAGCGCCGGCTGCGCGGGGACGATCCGCAGCACGATGCCCGCCGTGATCAGGACCAGCGACCCGGTGATCGCGACCTCCGTGCCGAGCCGGCGGGCCAGGGACGGGGCGAGGGCGGCGAAGATTCCCAGGCACAGGACCGGCAGCGTCGTCAGGACGCTGACCTCGACGCCGGACAGGCCGAGGCTCTCCCGCAGGTCGCCCAGCAACGGTGTGACGCCGGTGATGGCGGCTCGCAGGTTGACCGTCAGGAGGACGAGTCCGATGAGGGTCCAGATCGCGGTGAGACGGGAGATGCGCGTGGTGGAAGTCATTTCGCCTTCGTCACGAGAGGGGGGAATGCCAGGTGGTCAGCGCGAGGGGCTGGCGGCATCCGCTGGCACGTTCCAAGGAGCGCGGGGAGCGGCGGCCGCGCCGCCTGCGGTCAGACGTCGGGGCGGGCGGTCGTCGACCGGATGATCTCGTCCAGGCACGAATGCGTGGCCTGCGCCGCAGCCTGGGCGTCCCCGGCCTCGATGGCGGCCGCGATCGGGCCGTGCGGGACGTCGGTGTGCTCCATCAGCGTCCCGGCGGCGCCGATGCTCGCCCGCAGGGCCGCGCTGAAGTCGCGGTAGAGGTCGGTGAGGACGCGGTTGTGCGTGGCCTCGACGACCGCGGTGTGGAAGGCCAGGTCGGCCTCGACGAAGACGGCGTGATCGCCGGACGCCCACGCGGCGTCCCGCCGGGCGAGCGCGGCGGCGATCGCGGCGATGTCGGCGTCGGTGCGCCGGGCGGCGGCCAGCCGGGCGGCCTCGACCTCCAGGCCGCGCCGCACCTCCAGGATCTCGGCCAGTTCGGCGGCCTGCAGACGGCGGCGCACGGCGCCCGACATCTCGCTGGTCGCGCGGACGTAGGTGCCGTCGCCCTGGCGGGAGTCCAGCAGCCCGGCGTGCGTCAGGGCGCGCACGGCCTCCCGGACGGTGTTGCGCCCGACCCCGAGGCTGGCGGCCAGCGCCGGCTCGGGCGGAATCTTGGCTCCGACCGGCCACGCGCCCGCGGTGATCTCACTCCTGAGCTGCTCGATCACCTGGTCGACCAGGGACGAGCGGCGGGCGGTGCGCAGAGTCAAGGTCCCCCCAACGACGCGGCGGCGGATCAGCCGGACATCCAGTCATCCTACGTCTGGTGGAAACGTTGCCAGGCACGCCTGTATTCCGCGTCTTTCGCGGACCTGGCGCATCGCCTGGGGGTGTCAGACCTTCCTGAGGTCGCAGTCGGCGGTCTGGGGACGGGACCGGCGCAGGCCCGCGGCCTCCAGCGCCTGCCTGTACGCGGCCGCGGCGGACTCGCCCTCGCCGAGGGTCTCGAACAGCTCGCCCAGCTCACGGTACAGATGCGCGGTGGGACGTCCGGCCGGCAACCCCTCCAGCTGACTCGCCGCGGCACGCAGGACGACCAAGGCGGCCGTGCGGTCCTGCTGCGCGATGCGGGCACGGGCCAGCACCAGACGCGCCTGCGTCGTCTTGCGAACGCGGCGTACCGCGTCGGGCCCCGGCCGGGGCGTCAGCGGAAGGTCGGCCGACGTCGGCGGCGCCGACAGGGCCATGCCGGTGTCGAGGAACTCCTCCAGGTCCGTGATCGCCTCGTCGGGGCGGCCGAGCGCGACCAGGGCGCGCGCCCGTTCGATCGTGCTCTCGCTGGCCTCGGCGGACGGCAGCCGCCCGGTGTCGCCGAGCAGTTCGAGCGCCTCCTCCGCCGCCTGCCCGCTGACCTCCGCGGACACGCCGACGGCCCCCACCAGACCCCGGCCCGGTGTCGTGATCTGCCCCGGAGTGGCGGACTGGGGCTCGGCGGCCGCCGCCGGGGTCGAGAACGGCATGACGCCGCGCAGCAGGGCCTTGGCGGCGGCCAGGTTGAGCCGCGACCGCGCCAGCAGCGACGTACGGCCGGCACGGGACGCCAGCGCCTGATCGGCCAGGTACAGCGCGTCGCCGACCGCGCCCTCCTCCAGCGCCCGGGACGAGGCCCGCTGGTAGTGCGCGCTGGGGTGGTCGTCGTCACCGGCGGCCGCGTCACCCAGCCGTCCGCCCACCAGTGCCCGCCCCAGCGCGTGCGCGCGGTCGGGATCGGACCGGTCCACATACGCCAGCAGCAGGATCCGGCCGATCTCGGTGTGCTCCTCGCCCACGGTCAGCCCGAGCAGCCGCAGCCGCGCCAGCGTCCGCTCGCCGAGCGCGATGGCCTGGCCGAGGTCTCCGACGGTGTGGTAGCAGCGCGCCAGCGCGATCACGGGGGGCAGCCAGCTCGTCCGGCCCGGGTCGCGTTCGGCCTGTTCGCGCAGCTCCTCGAACAGCGCGATGGCCTCCTCGGTGCGTCCCAGCTCCTCCAGCGCCCGGGCGCGGCCCCAGCGGGCCCGCGCGGTCAGCTCGGGGTCGTCGCTGCGCGCGATCACATCGTCGAACCCGGCCGCCGCCGTGCCCGCGTCGCCCGCCAGCAGCGCCAGCTGCGCGTGCCGCTCGCGGACCTCCAGGTGGGCGCGCTGCTCCGGCTCCACGCCCTCGGCGAGGTACTCCGGCGTGCAGCCGAGCCGCTCGGCCAGCATGCGCAGGACCGTCGGCGTGGGCGTCCGCTTCCCGGACTCGATCAACGAGATATAGCTGTCTGAAAGGTCGTGACCGGCGAGCTGTGCCTGCGAGAGGCGTCTGGTGAGCCGCAGGTTGCGGACACGTTCGCCGACGTTGCCTGGACCCGGCATGTGAACTCACTTAGCGGAAGTAATCAGGCGGCTGGGGTGCCGACATGATTGCACATTGCGGGTTAACGCACATCGAGAGTAACGAAGCGCCAGGGGTGCGATCATCCCCCTCGGTCCTGGCGGCTGATTATGGGCCTGCGGGTGTCGCCGGCCGTGGCCGCTCCCGCCCGCGCGCCGTGGCCGGTGGACGCGACGGCGCCGCGCGCGGCGACCCCCTTGTCGTCGCGGGAGGCGTCCACGCGGGTCGGCCCGGCCCCGCCGCACGTCACGGGGTGTGCTCCGGCCCGCGAACGTCCCATGTGACGATCACAATAGCGGGTGCCTATCACAATATCCGGCATCACGGTCAAAGATCATTGATTCGGCGCGGCGGACCGGTCCGGGCCGCCGAACGCTCGGTCGTTCGCGCAGGCCACCGCCGGCTCCGGCGGTCCGCGGAGGGTCGCGGCGTACGCGGCGCACGGGCGACGGCGTGCGGGTCGGCGTGCACGGCGGGGCCGGGCGTCATGGCCGTTTCGCAGGCGGGTCACGAAGTTGTTGGACGAAACGTCCAGCGACCTTGAGCGCGGCCTTCACCCGTCCTCAACTCGGAGGGTCACCGCCCGGCCGCGGAAAGCCCGGAACGGCCACGGCACCGCTGATTCCGCAGCCGCGAAATCCCGCATGGCGCCCGGGATTGCCCTCCCCTTCCCGGCCCGCCCGGTCTTCGCGGAAATCCCCTCCTCCGGCACCCGTCCGGCAGCGCGGGCGCCGCCCTGTCGGTGCCTGAACCGGACGGACCCACCCTGGACCGCGCCCCGGAACGACGGGATCCTCAGTCGCCGTTCTTGTTGGGGAAGATCATTTCGCAGACTTCGAGGTACAGCTGCTCGGGGTAGGGCAGGTAGTCGACCGTGCGCAGGGCCTGGTCCTGACCGGCCGACTCCAGAACGAACTCGCCGTACCCCAGCATCCGACCGACGATCGAGCGGCGGAAGCTCATGTCCGTGACCTTGGCCAGCGGCATCATCGCGACCTTGCGGGTGATCAGGCCGGTGGTCAGCAGCATCCGCTGGTTGGTGATCACGAAGTAGTCCACCGACCACTCGGCGACCCGCCAGACGAACCACGCCAGCAGCGCCAGCCAGGCCCACCAGATCCAGCTGATCACCCCGCCCGCGTCGCTGGCCACCGTGTTGCTCAGCACCCCGGCCACGATCAGGCCGCCGAGCACCAGGCCGACCGGAAGCATGAGCACGGCGGGGTGGCGGCGTACGGTGATCACCTGCGTCTCGTGCGGCAGCAGGTACTTGTTCACCGACGCCGGAGCGGAGTCACCGGGCGTCACCAGCCTCATCGGGGCCTCAGGCGAGTTCGGTGACGAAGGTGGCCAGGGAGTCGGCGACGGACGCGATGCCGCTCGCCGCGTGGTTCACCGACTGCGCCGCGCCGCCGGGCTCCCGAATGACATAGAAGGCCACAAAGGCCATGGCGGCCCACGTGACGTACTTCTTGGCGGGCACTACTGCCTCCCGGAGCGCGACGACCCACAGACCCCTGGTCAGTTTCGCACAGCCGCGACCCCGGGCAAAGCATGCTCAGGGTGCGTTCCCTGTGGCGCTGCGTGGCGTGTGCGGCAGATCGGCACGACGGTCGTCATGTCTTCGCTCCTCGCCGTCGTCGGGTGGAGGCATGGCCCGTCCGTCGGGCCGCCGCTCGACCCGGTGGCGGCCCCGCGCGTCGCCGGCCGCGGCCCCGTCAGCGTCGTGACGCGCCTCCGTGTCGTGCCCTGTCCCCTGACCGGGCTCGTGCCCGTCGGCTCGTTCGGCCTCGCGGCGTTCGGCCTCGCGGCGTTCGGCCTCGCGGCGTTCCGCTCTGCGGCGCTCGGCCCGCTGCTTCTCCGCCGCCACCATCGCGAGCACCTGCAGATGCTTGCGTGCGATCTTCTCCACCAGGCCGGGCGCGGCCGCCCCGGTGACCTCCTGCGCCCCGTAACGGGCCGCGGCCACGCACCGCGTCACCGTCTCCGGAGGATGCACCCCCACGAATTCCTTTTTCAGGCGGTCGCCGATCTCCTCGTAGACCGACGGCTCGCCGTCCCCTTGGTGAGCCATCACGTTTCCTCGAGACTCGCTCACACCGCCCCGGTCCCGTTACCCATCCCCTGTGCGCCAGGGCGGTGGAGGGGAACGATCAGCACGTTCCGTAGCACCTTACTACCCACGGTGATTCTCGGCGGAACATCGAGAGTTCCGGCACACAGCCGAACAGTCCCGCAATGGCCCCACGCCCCACGTTCACCGCCCCATCCCTAAGCAATCCACTTCGCGTCCAGCGGCAAAGGCCCGACGCCCCCATGGCAGACGCATCGGGACAGAGGCATCAGCCACAGAGGCAGGCCCATGCCGCGTGGATGTGCGGCCGGCGCGGTATGTCAGGGGCGGTGGGTCGTCAGACGACGCCGTAGAGGCGGTCCCCCGCGTCGCCCAGGCCGGGGACGATGAAGCCCTGCTCGTTGAGGTGGGAGTCGACGGCGGCGGTCACCACCCGGATGGGCGCGTTGGTGCCTTCGAACACCGCTTCCAGGTACTTGAGGCCCTCAGGGGCGGCCAGCAGGCACAGGGCGGTGACGTCGGTCGCGCCGCGGTCGATCAAGAGCTGGATCGCCGCGGCGAGGGTGCCGCCCGTGGCGAGCATGGGGTCGAGCACGTAGCACTGGCGGCCGGACAGGTCGTCGGGCAGGCGCGTGGCGTACGTCTGGGCCTGCAGCGTCCCCTCGTCCCGGATCATCCCGAGGAACCCGACCTCGGCCGTCGGCAGCAGCCGGGTCATCCCGTCCAGCATCCCCAGTCCGGCCCGCAGGATGGGCACGACGAGCGGCTTGGGGCTGGCCAGCCGCACGCCCGCCGCGTCCGCCAGCGGGGTCTGCACCGTGACCTCGGCGACGCGCACGTCCCGGGTGGCCTCGTACGCCAGCAGGGTGACCAGCTCGTCGGCCAGGCGGCGGAACGTGGGCGAGTCGGTTCGCACGTCCCGGAGCGTCGTGAGCTTGTGCGCGACGAGCGGATGATCCACGGCGAGGGTCTGCATGGGCACACGGTAGCCCACACCAGGCGATTTGCCGGACATCCGCCGCGAGCGGATACGAGCCCGGTGAGCTGGGCAGTATGGGGCTATGAGCCGCGATCGCAACCAGCGGCCGGGGGACGCGGCCCCGGCCCGTGAATCCGTCCCTGACCCGCCCGGAGGGGCCCGGGCCGAGAACGCCCCGCAGGCCCGGGCCGAACACCGCAGGGCCCCTCGGGCACAGACGCTGTCCCCTCGCGACGCCGAGTCCCGGTCCGGATGGCCCGCCGACGGCCCCGGAACCGAATCGGCCCCGCCCCGTCCGGACGCGGTCGGCGACGCGCAGATCGCCGCGGACGCCGGAACCGCACAGGACGCGCGGGACGTTGAAGCCATGGGGGAAGCCGAAACCACCGAGGACACCCAGGCCATGAGGAACGGGCAAGCCGCAGAGGAAGTCCCAGACGACGACGGGGACGTCCGGGGCGCCAGGAACGGCGACGCCTCGGCCGACATGACCTCCCACCACGACATGACTCCCGAGCAGGTGCGCGAACACCTCCGCCGCCGCGCCATCTTCCTGCGCGAACTCGCCGAAGCCCGCGAACTGCGCCGCCGCGTGACCCCGCACCGCTCACGCCGGGCCCGTATCCACGCGGCTCTGCGGCGCCGCACCTTCCGTCTCCACTGAAACGGACCCGGATTCCGGGTCACGAACCCGCCCAGGCGGACGACGACGCACCGCCCTGCTCCCTCCGGCCGGTATCCCGTCGTCCCGCCCCACCACAACCAGAGCGCCGGGTGATTCGATCGCCCTCGCCCGGCGCGCACGCCCCGCCACAGAGCATTCCGGCCGTCTCCGCGAGTACCGGGCGCCGGTTGCCGGCCGCCCGTCCCGCCAGAGACGGCGAAGCCGGACATTGTGTGATAACCAGCACATCCGGCACTGGGAACGGGCCCGTGCGCCCGGGTGGCCGGCCCCGGCAGCGGCGGCCTGAGAACGTCATCCTCCCGGCTCGACGGGATGTCGCCGTCCGGCGGCTGTCGCGGGCGAGGTCATGTAGGCCGATGACGGGCGTCGCGAGGGCTTCTAGCTGTGGAAGTGCGACGGCGGCGCGGACCTAGGCGGGAACGTCTTGGGGCGATGCCACTGGACGGTCGTCCACCCCTCCGAAAGCACCGCGGCACGTCCGCCGGGCTGCTGGTCGTTCGTCCATTTCACAGGCCGGGGCTGCGCCGAGTTTGGCGGTGGGGCACGCGAGCAGCCGCCGCATCTGGGAGCATGCCCTCGCAGGAACGGCGCCGGTGGGGTGGAAATGACGGATGTGGACGCGACGGACTTCGCCGTCGTGGTGTACCGGGAGGACGACAGCTGGGAGGCCGGGGTCCTCCCCGTCGCGCTGACCGAGGACCTGGCGGGGCTGATCCACGCCCTGCGGCAGCAGCCCAGCATCGGCGGCACCATCGGCATGGTCTCGGTGGGCGACGACTTCTTCGTGGCGATCCGGCTGCTCGGCGACGAGGTCATGGTGTTCCTGTCGGACGTCACCGCCTCGGTCGACTGGCCGCTGGCCGGTCAGGTGCTGGAGTACCTGGACATCCCGATCCCCGAGGACGAGGAGCTGGACCAGGTCCTCCCGGTCGGGGACATGTCGATCTTCGCCGATCTGGGCCTGGACGAGATGGAGCTCGGCGCGATCTCCGGCGACCTGGAGCTCTATCCGGACGAGATGCTGCTCAGCATCGCCACCCGGCTCGGCTTCGCGGCCGCCTTCGAACGGGCCCTCGACACGATCAACTGACCCGCGACCGTCCGGCCTGCGGCGCCGGACGCCACCCCGGGATTGTGACCGGCGCAACATTGTGCGTCACAATATCTGGGTGTCCTATTTCGCCGCCGTCTTCGCGCAGACCCCGCAGGGCTGGGTGGGGACCGAGGCCATGCTCTCCGAAGCCGAGGACGTCGACGACGTCGCCGATCTGATGCGCGAGGCCGCCGTGGAGTCCTACGGCGATCCGGTCGTGCTGCTGGTCGAGGAGGACGACGAGTGGTTCGCCATCGTCCGCCTGGACGGCGAGGGCGACCCGCGCGCGTTCGTGTCCGCCGCGCGCGGCGACGGGCTCGGGGCGCTGTTGCAGGAGCTGGTCGGGGACGTGCCCGACGGTGAGACCGCAGGTGATCTGCACCTGCTGGACGACCTCGGTGTGGACGCCGAGCGCCTCGTCGAGCTGGGCGAGCGGGCGCTGCCCGGCGACGCGCTGGCGACGATCGCCGAGCTGGCCGGGTTCGGCGAGGAGTTCGACCGGCTCCGTGACTGACCACATCGCCGCGTACGAGGCCGCGATGCGCCTGGCCCTGGCCGAGGCGCGCCGCGCGGGCGAGGCCGGGGACGTACCGGTCGGCGCCGTCGTCCTGGACGCGTCCGGCACCGTGATCGGCACCGGCCACAACGACCGTGAGCGCACCGCCGACCCCACCGGGCACGCCGAGATCGTGGCCATGCGCGCCGCCGCGTCGGCGCTGGGCGCGTGGCGGCTGGCCGGCTGCACCCTCGTGGTGACGCTGGAGCCGTGCACGATGTGCGCCGGGGCCGCCGTCCAGGCCCGCCTCGACCGGATCGTCTACGGCGCCGTCGACCTCAAGGCGGGCGCGGTGGGGTCCCTGTGGGACGTCGTCCGCGACCGCCGCCTCAACCATCGGCCCGAGGTCATCGCCGAGATCCTGGCCGCCGAATGCGGCGCACTGCTAACCGAGTTCTTCGCGCACCGCAGAGTCGGGTAGGCTTCCCCGCGGTGGTGTCGCCTAGTGGACGAGGGCGCACGCCTCGAAAGCGTGTGAAGGGCAACCTTCCGTGGGTTCGAATCCCACCACCACCGCGTCGTACAGGGAGCCGTGCGTCCGCCAAGCGCGGATTCACGGCTCCGCTGCTTTCCGGGGAGCCGGCCGGTGTGCTCGCGGCGGCGGGCCGCGCCACCTGGCTCCCGCCGACTGTGGCCGTCGGGCCGGTTCAGCCTTCCTTGACCTCAAGGCCGAGGGCTCGCGCGATCATGATGGCCTGGTAGGGGTCGATCACCGCGCGGGCCAGGGCCGCGGTGTGCGGGTTCAGGGACGACAGGTCGCTGCCGCGCAGGTCGCATTCCGACAGGTCCGCCTGGTTCAGCCACGCGCCGGAGAGGTCGACATCGCGGAACGACGCCTTCGCGCACCGCGCGCCCGTGAGGTCGGCCTCCCGCATCCGCAGCCGCCGGAACGAGCATCCGCGCAGGTCGGCCCCCGGCAGGCCGGTGAACGACCAGTCGCCGCCCTCCGCCCTGAGCAGGCCGTAGGAGCAGCCGTCGAACCTGCTGCCGACCAGCTTGCATCCGGTGAGGGCGGTGTCGAAGAACGAGCACCGGACGAACGTGCAGTTCACGAAGGCCGTGTCCGTGTAGGCGGAGGCGTTGAACCGGACGCCCCGGAACGTGCAGTCGGTGAACGCCGCCCCGCGCCCCGACGTCTCGGTCATGTCCACGTCGACGAATTCGACGCGGGTGTGCTCTTCTCCGGACACGTCCCGGCCGTCCCAGTCCTCGGAACGGACGGTGCTGTCGGTGGGCGGCGCGGGCCGCCCGTGCCTGCGGTCGGCCATCGTGCTCCGTTCCTCGTGTGCGCGTCCGCGCGACGCTACCTCAGCTCACCGACAGTACGGCCTTGCCGCGCAGCCGCCCGGAGGCCAGAGCGTCGATCACCTTGGCGGCCTCCTCCCAGCCGCTGCGGTGCCCGCAAGGCGCTCGACGTGCTACTGGCGGGGCTGCGGAACAGCCGGACCGGAGCTTCGTGACGGGTTCGCGTCGGCCGTCCGCCAGGGCACGCGGTGGCCGTGCCACCCCGTGATCTCCTGTGGCGGGTGTCCAGGCGCGGGCATGACCCCGATCAGCCCTGCCAGTGGTCGACGGCGCCGGCGGTGGCGCAGGGATGGCCAGGGTGGGGGATGCGCTGTTCGATCCAGATGGTCTTGCCGCCGGGGCTGTAGCGGGTGCCCCAGCGGTGGGACAGGGCGGCGACGAGCTGGAGGCCGCGGCCGCCCTCGTCGGTGGGCTCGCTGCGGCGGATCAGCGGGGTGGTGAGGCTGGCGTCGGAGACCTCGCAGGTCAGCGTCCAGCTGCGGATCATGCGCAGTCCGATGGGGCCCTTGGCGTGCCGGACGACGTTGCCGACCAGCTCGCTGACCAGCAGCTCGGTGGTCATGAGGAGCTCCTCGCCCAGCCCCCAGGCCGCGAGCTGGGCGCGCACGTGTTCACGGGCCAGCCCCGCGGCCCTCGGGTCGTCGGCGAACGTCCACGAGACGACGTTCTCCGGGGCGAGCCGGTGCGTGCGCAGGACGAGCAGGGCGGCGTCGTCGGCGATCGGCGCCTGGGCGGGCAGCAGGGCGCGGGTGACGGTGTCGCGGACCGCCCGCAGCGGCATGTCCGGCTCGTCCCGCAGCGTGTCGGTGAGGGTCTTGGTGAGATGCGCCATGCCGGTGTCGATGTCGCGGTCGATCGCCTCCACCAGGCCGTCGGTGTAAAGGACGAGCAGGCCGCCGTCGCCGAGGCGCGCGGCCATGGTGTCGAACGGCGGGGCGGCGGCGCCCAGCGGCGGGTTGCCGGCCGCCGTCAGGTAGGCGGCGGTGCCGTCGGGGCGGACGATCGCCGGCGGCGGATGGCCCGCGCTGGCGAACGACAGGACGCCGGTGACGGGGTCGTAGACGCCGTAGAGGCAGGTGGCGAAGTACTCCTCGCCGAGGTCCCCGACGATCGCGTTGAGCCGGTCGAGGATGTCGTCGGGCGGCAGGTCCAGCTCGGACAGGGTGCGCACGGCGGTGCGCAGCCGTCCCATGGTGGCGGCCTCCGCGATGCCGTGGCCCATGACGTCGCCGATGACCACGGCGACCCGGTCGGACGACAGCGGGATGACGTCGTACCAGTCGCCCCCGACCTCGGCGCCGTACCCGGCGGGCCGGTAGTGCGCCTCGGCCGACAGGCACGGCAGCGCGGGCAGCTCGCGCGGCAGCAGGTCGCGCTGGAGCTCGCGGGCGCGGGTGGCGGCGTCGTCGTACAGCCGCGCCCGCTCCAGCGCCTGGGCGATCAACCCGCTGAGGGCGGTGAGCAGGGTGCGTTCCTCCCTGCTCAGGTGGCGTGAACCGGCGAAGCTCAGCACCCCCGTGCCGATGACGCGTCCCGACGCGATCAGGGGCAGGAACGCCCGCGCGTCCTTCTCCTCGGCCATCGGATACCCGGCCACGCCCGGATAGCGGGCGACGATCTCCTTCGCGGAGGCGAAGAACAGCGGGACGCGGGTGCGCAGTGCCTGCCCGAAGGGCGAGTCCGGCGGGAACGGCGAGCCCGACAGCCGGTCGATGAACTCCTGGCTGTACCCGGCGGCGCCCGTGATCAGCATGCGTCCGTCCTGCACCTCGCAGATGAGCAGACCGCTGGCGTGGAAGGCCGGCAGGACGCTCTCCGCGACGGCGGACACGACGTTCTGCGTGGTGACGGCCTCGGTGAGGGCGCGGGTGAGCTGGTCGATGAGCGCGGCGCGGGCGCTGGCGGCGCGGACCGCCGACAGGAGGCGCGCCACCGAGTTCAGGGCGGCGTGGTCCCCGTCGATGTCCCACGTGGTGTCCCAGGCGGTGCCGGCCAGCCGGATCACCCCGCCGGGCTCGTCCACGGTGATCGTGGCCCGGATCCGCAGCCGGCCATAGGAGCCGTTGGTGTGCCGCACCCGGAACTCGGTCTCGTACCTGGAATCCGACCGCATGGCCCGGTCCAGATCCTTGCCGACGTTCGGCAGGTCGTCGGGGTGGATGACGTCCTTCCAGCTTTCGAACCGCTCCCTGGGGCCGTGGAAGCCGATGCCGTCGATCAGCCCGCTCAGCGATTCGCTGTAGACCACGCGACCGGTGACGAGGTCGAGCTCCCACGTCCCGGCGGTGCCCGCGGGCTCGACGTCGCCGGTCTTCCCCGCGTGGCGGACGGCCCCGGCGGTCGAGGCGTCCGGGACCGCGCGCAACAGCACCTCGGCGGCCTTGCGCGCGACGTCCTGCAGGAACTGCTGCTCGTCGTCGGCGGGCTCGGCGTCCGACGGCACCAGCACGGACAGGGCGCCCAGCGAGCCGGCCGGACCGGGCAGCGGCACCGAGATCATTCCGGCGGCGACGGGCAGACGGGGCGGTGTGGGCCGCAGCGCCTCCTCCGACCATGCGGCGGGCGACTCGATGACGGGCCGCCACACCGGGCGCCCGGCGCGTCCGGCCTCGGCGGGTGCGGCCGAGTCGCCCTGCGGGATGATCTCCCAGGCCCGGGTGAACGACGAGGGCAGCCCGCTGCTGGCCGCCAGGCTCAACTCCCCGGCGACGCCCCCCGCCCCCAGGTGCGCCATGCCGCCCAGCCCGCCGAGCTCGGCCATGGCGTGCGCGAGCGCGGACCGCAGGACGTCGGTGCCGCCGGCACCGGGATCCACGGCCTCGATCAGCCGCAGCCGTTCGTGCCGTACCCGATCCGGCCGCTCCTGCGGACCTTCCACAAGCCCTTCGCTCACCCAGGCCCTCCTCCCTTGGCCGATCCGTCCGGGCCGACGGTGCGCGCGCACCTGTGCCCTTCGCGGACGACACCTCCATGGGCTCTGGTGATACCGCATCGAACCGTGGTGATTCCGCCAGTAACGATAAGCTCACAAGCGATCGAGCGGCCTGCACTGTATGCCTCGTTCCCCGGTTTTAGCAGTTTTTGAGGTGGCGTTGGTGGACATTTAGGAGATGTCGTCCGCCGGGTGGAACCGGCACGTCATCCTGCGACACCGCGGCCGACCGCTCCGGACGTCACCCCACTTCAGGAGCGCCGCGGCGGGGCACCCGGCGCCATCGGCCGCGTTTCTCTGCGCCAATCAACCCGCATCATAGACAAATCGCCGCAATTGGTGTCTATGTTGAAATTCCATCCAATGGTGGGCGCTTCGCGGACGGTGCCGAGACGGACAGCTGCGGCAGCAACCGAGAGGACAGCGGGCCGGGTGTCAACCGGTCGTGACCAGGGCGACGCCGACACCGGCCACCACCAGGCCTATGCGCTGGACGCCACGCAGCCGCTCGCCGTGGACGATGCGGGCCAGCAGCACGGTGATCGCCGGATACAGGGAGGTCAGGACCGCCGCGAGGCTGAGCACGCCGCGCTGCGCGGCCACGAAGTACAGCGCGTTGGAGAAGGCGTCGAGCGCGCCGGACAGCAGTGCCATCCCGACCAGGAACCGTCCCGACACCGGCGGCCCTGTCAAAGCGCCGCGCAGGCGCATCACGACGATCAGCGCGGCGCCGACCACCAGGAGGTTCCCGGTGCGGGCGGCGACGAGCGGCCACAGCCCCGCGTCGTCCCCCGCCCCCTTGAGCAGGATGAAGAAGGCTGCGAAGCAGGCACCGGAGATCCCGGCCATGATCGGCCCGTCGTCCAGGACCCGCCAGCGCCCCCCGCCGGAGCCCTGCCGCCTCCGGCGCCTGGCGTCCGTGACGGGCGACGGCCCGGCCGCACCCGCCCGAGGCTCGTCGCCCGCTCCGCCTTCGACGACCGCGCCAGGGCCGGGCACCGGCGCCATTGCCCGTCCGTCGTCCACCTGACCCGCCGCGACCGCTTCCCTGATGATCGGCGCCCCCTCGGCGGTGTCCGCCGCGTCCGCGGAGGCCGGATCGGACTGCATGCTGACGAGGGCGATGGCGACCAGGCACAGCAGCACGCCCACCAGCACCCCGATGGCGAGCCGTTCACCGCGCATGGTGCCCACGGCGACCGGCAGGACGGCGGCGGACAGGGCGGAGACGGGGGCGATCACGCTCATCGGCCCGCGGGCCAGGGCGCGGAAGAAGACGATCAGCCCGGCGCCGCCGGCCAGGCCCGCGCCCAGCCCCCACAGCATGGCCGGGCCGGTCGGGGAACCGCCGGCCGGCAGCGCGGCGACGAGGACCACCACCAGTCCGGCCGGCACGCACCAGATCAGTGCCCGCAACTCGGTCGACCGACGTGCGACGGTGCCGCCGAGGAAGTCGGCGACACCGATCACGAAGGCCGCGCTGAGGGCCAGCGCGGTCACCATCACTCCCCGCCGATGAGGCGGGTGGCGATCCGGACGTCGGGCGAGACGGCGCGCAGCCGGGCGGCCAGCTCGTCGCCCGCCTCGCGCAGCCGGTCCAGCGGGTACGGTTCGAGGCGTTCGAGCAGGAAGAGGGCGTTCTTGGTGGACTCGGTGATGCGGGTGCGGACGCACTGCCGCCAGTTCCAGCGGCGGCAGGTCACCCCGGCGTCGTCGCGCCACACGACCTCGCCCTCGTCCGGGTGCTCGACGGCCGGCTCACCGCCCGCGACGGTGTCGAACGGCTCGTCACCGCCGGCGCGGACCAGACGCGCCGGTCCGCGGTAGGCGTCGAGGTCCTCGCCGCCGATCGGCAGCGCGTACTGCACGCTGACCGCGTTGTAGGCGTCGACGACCTTGTTGATCGTGGGCAGGGCGTCGGCGCGGCGCAGCAGCGCGTCCACCGACGGCCGGGTGCGCTGCGGCTTGGCGCCGAACGCCCGGTAGGCCTCGCGCCAGGCGGTGACGTGCGGGTCGTCGGGGACGGCGTGTTCGGCGGCGGCGGCCAGCCACGCGGCCGAGGTGTCGTCGCCGGGGCCGTTGAGCAGGCCCTCCGCGGTCATCACGAGCACCGCGAAGTCGGGACGCAGCGTCCGCACGGCGTCGTCGACGACGATCCGGTCCAGCATTTGGGGGTTCCCTCATCTCGGTCAGTAAAATGCAATCGAAAGTCAGTATAACGACCGACGGTCCGGGGCCGGACTGCGGCGGCGGGAGGAACCTGTGAGCGATCAGGAAGCGATCGGCGAGGCTGTCGCCAGGACCGTGCGGTCTCTGCGCGCCGGGCACGGCTGGAGCCTGGACGAGCTGGCCGGCCGCGCCGGAGTGAGCAAGGGCGTCCTGGTCGGCCTGGAACAGGGACGCGGAAACCCCAACCTGGGCACGCTGATCCGCATCTCCGACGCCCTCGGGGTGCCGCTGACGCGCCTGGTGCAGGTCGAGGAGGAGCCCGCGACACGGCTCTTCCCACCCGACCGGCACGTGGTGCTGTGGCACGGCCCGTCCGGCGGCACCGGAACCCTGCTGGGCGGCAGCGACCCACGGCCGTCACTGGAGCTGTGGCGGTGGGTGCTGCGGCCCGGCGAGGTCCGCCAGAGCGACGCACATGTCCCCGGCACCAAGGAGATCATCTACGTGGAGGACGGCGTCCTGACGCTCGGCGTGGCCGGTCACCGCGACACCGTCCAGGCGGGCACGGCGGCCGTCTTCGTCGGCGACCGCCCCCACTCCTACAGCAACGAGACCGACGAAACCGTCCAGTTCGTCCTAGCCGTCCTAGACCCGTAACCCCAACAGAGCAACGCCCCGCCCCGACCGCCCCTCATCACCGCCCCGGCTCTCCCCCAGCCACCGCCCCACCCACAACACGCGCGGCGACGCTCGCCGCCCCGGCACAGCGCAACTTCTCGACCCAGCACAGCGGCACGACGACGCGGCACAGCATGCCGACGCGGCGCAGGTTGGGTGGACGGGGGTGGGTCTTGGACACGGGGGGTGCGGTGGTTGGTCAGGTGGTGAGGCGGATGGGCATGAGGAGGTAGCGGAAGCCGGTGTCGCCTGCGTCGTCGGGCGGTGTGTCGGTGTCGGAGTCGTCGCGGCGGTCGGGGATGGCCGTCAGCAGCGCGGGACGGGTGGGGCCGGTGCACTCCAGGCGGGTGTACTCGGTGTCGATGCCGGCCAGGCCGTCCAGCAGGTACTGGGGACTGAAGGCGATATCGATCTCGTCGCCGGTGAGCTGGGCGGGCATGGTCTCGTTGGCGCGGGCGGCGTCGCCGGAGGCGGCCCGTATCCGGACCTGGTCGCCGGTGAAGTCCAGGCGGAGCGGGGTGTTGCGCTCGGTGACCAGCGCCACCCGCTTGATCGCCTCGATGAACGGGGCGGTGCGGACTCGCGCGGTGGTCGACCACGCATCGGTGAGCCGCGACCGGTAGTTGATGAACTGGTCGTCCAGCAGCCGCGTGGTCATGCTGCGGTCGCCGCCCGAGATGCCGATCAACGTGTCGCCCGCGCCGCCCAGGCCGATGGAGACCTGCGAGCCGGCCCGGATCGCGCGGGCCGTGTCGGCGAGGGTGCGGGCGGGCACGACGACGCCCGCGGTGAAGTCCGGAACCGACGGCGACCAGGTCAGCTCACGCGCGGCGATCCGGTAGCGGTCGGTGCAGGCCAGCCACATCGTGTCGCCCTCGAAATCGACACGGACGCCGGTGAGCATCGGCAGCGTCTCGTCGCGTCCGGCGGCGGGCGTCACCTGGGCGACGGCGGCGGCGAACACGTCGCCGGGCACCGTCCCGGACGGCTGCGGCGGTTCCGGCAGGGTCGGATAGTCCTCCACCGGCAGCGTCTGGAGGCCGAACTCGGCGCTGCCGCAGCTCACCACGACCTCGGTGCCCTTGGTCACCACCTCGACCGGGTGGGGCGGAAGGTTGCGCACGATGTCGGCCAGCAGCCGTCCCGGCACCAACACACGGCCCGGCTCGGTCACGTCCGTCTCGATCGTGGCCTTCGCCGACACCTCGTAGTCGAACCCGGAGAGGGTGAGCGCACCGTCGGCGGACGCCTCGACGAGCATCCCCGCCAGCACCGGAAGCGTGGGCCGTGACGGCAGGGTGCGCGCCGCCCACGCCACGGCGTCGGCGAGCGTCTGCCGATCCACGCGGAACTCAACCATGGCTCAGCCCCCTTCGGTCGTCACAGCGCACGTTAACCGCAGGCCCTGACAAAAATGCGTGTCCCCCGTACGGAGGAGCCGAAGCCCACCGGCAGGGAATCACGGCCCGCTGACGACGAGCAGGGTTGAGGACATGAACGCAACGCGGCGGTCATGGTGGGTGCTCGGTGGCACGTACGTAGTGGCGGCCGTCCTGGTGCGTGGCGTCCGCCGCCGTCCACGTGTACTGGCTGCTGGCCGCACCGCGACCTCGTCGCGGAGGTGCTCGACGACGTACTCACGTACGTCGTCACGGACCGCATCCGCGTCCCAGGAGGCCCGGCACAGCAGGTACTGCATGCCGTGCGGGGTCGTTTCCCGCCCCACTCCGCGATCGTCCAGCAGTTCTTCTGCGGCAGGTCAGACAGCAGGCCCAGTACCAACCGCCCAGCCCGCAGGCGGGGTTCCACCCGCGCGAACCGCGGCGCGATGCGGCCCATCAGGGACTTGAACATGTCCTGCCAACGGGCAGGATCTCGCCAGCCCATCAACGATCATGATCTGCGGGCGAAGTGAGGCCCGGCCCAACCGGTGGCGGCAACTACCTCCCGTGCGATGTCAACGACGAGCCGTCCGTCCGTCGCCACTCGGACGGTCTCCGCGGGGGCTCGCTGGTCCAGGAGCCGTGCCTTTCGGACACTTCCTTCCCACTCCTGCTCCAGCTCTGAGCCGAGTTCTCGTCCCACCAGCCGCTCGCGGGCGGTTTCATCGGAGGCGGTGAGCAGGACTCGTATGATCCCCACTCCAGCCCCCATGGCACGCTCGAACATGCCCGTCGCCTCCGGCAGCACGCTCATGGTGTTCGTATAGATCAGACGCCGGTAGCCGCGCTGGGCGAAGTTCGCCCACACGGCAGTCAGATTGATCTCGGTGATCTCCGCGCGGTGAGGGTCTCCCTCTGGAGCCGGATGCACCTGCCCCATGAAGTCACCATCGATGATCGCGTGAGCGACCGCCTCGGAGCGCAGTAGCGCCGAGACCTCCCACCCCACCGTCGTCTTGCCGACACCAGCTCGCCCTCCGATGAGCAGTACTTCTGCGTGATCCATGGGGGCAGCGTGCCAGCGGGCGACCACTTCACGCGATCCGATATCGATCCGGTCGCCTGATCCCGGCCCTGCCCACAAGATCACGATCTACGACTGGAGTACTGAAGGACGCCCACCGCGAACCGCCCACCGTCAGGCTCCCCACCTGAGGTGGGCCTTCGCGAGGGTGGCCCGCCGAAGGGCTGGCTGCCGTGAGGGGGCCTGCTGTTGGGGGTGCCCGCCGCGGCCCCCTGGGAGGGGGCGTACGTGAGGGGGCCGCCGGAGGGTTGGCTGGTGGGGGCTGGCTGCCGTTGGGGGATTGTCTCGGGGGGCTCCTGGGGTGGGCGCCTCCGCCTGGGGGCGGAGGCGCCTGCCCGCTAGAAGAGGGCGGCCTCCTTGGTGGTGCGGCGTTCGAAGTCGAGGAGGAAGCGCTTGCGCTCCAGGCCGCCGCCGTACCCGGTGAGACTGCCCGTCGAGCCGATGACGCGATGGCACGGGACGATGATGCTGATCGGGTTGCGGCCGTTGGCCAGGCCGACCGCGCGGGCCGCCGTCGGCTTGCCGATCTCCTGGGCGAGTTCACCGTACGAGATCGTCTCGCCGTAGGGGATCTCCTGCAGGGCCGCCCACACGCGCCGCTGGAACGGCGTCCCGTGCAGGGCCAGCGGCAGGTCGAACGTGGTCAGCTCGCCGGCGAAGTAGGCCTTGAGCTGCTCGGCGACGGTCGCGAACGGCTCGTCGGTGACCGCGACCCGCGCGCCGAACCGCTCGTCCGGCGGACGGTGGCGTTGCGCGTCCACGTAGGCGCCGCAGAGGACGCCGTCGTGGGCGACGAGCGTGAGCGGCCCGACGGCGCTGTCCAGCACGGCGTGCGTGCGGTGTTCGGCCTCGGGCGCCGCGACCGCCGGCGCCGGCGCGGTCGCCGTGGTGGGTGTGGAGGTCATGGAGACACAGATCCCTTCGAAGGTCTTCAGGCGGGGATGCGGTTGATGGCGTGGTCGCCGGTCGCCCACAGGTACTGGACGGCGTAGGCGCGCCATGGCCGCCACCGCGCCGCGCGGCGGATGAGGGCGGCCGGGGTGGCGGGCAGGCCCAGGTCGGCGGCGGCGACGCGGATGCCGAGGTCGGTCGGGACGAACGCGTCCGGGTCGCCGAGGGCGCGCATGGCGATCGTCTCGACGGTCCAGGGGCCGATGCCGGGCACGGCGGCCAGGCGGGCGCGGGCCTCGTCCCAGTCGGTGCCGGCGTCCAGGTCGATGTCGCCGGTGGCCAGGGCCGTGATCAGCGCGGTGAGGGTGGAGCGGCGGGCGCGCGGGAAGGCCAGGGCGGACGGGTCCGGCTCGGCCAGCGCCTCGGGGGCCGGGAACAGGTGCGTCAGGCCGCCGCCGTCCGGATCGGTGATCGGCTCGCCGTGCGCGGTGACCAGGCGGGCGGCGTGCGTGCGGGCCGCCGCGGTGGACACCTGCTGGCCGATCACCGCGCGGATGGCGAACTCCGCCGGGTCGACGGTGTGCGGGACGCGCCGTCCCGGGGCCTTGTCGACCAGCGGGGCCAGGACGTCGTCGGCGCGCAGCAGGTCGTCGACGGCGACCGGGTCGGCGTCCAGGTCCAGCATGCGGCGGCACCGGCTGATCGCGATGGTCAGGTCGCGCAGGTCGGTGAGGGTGAGCGTGCAGGCCACGTGGTCGGGGAACGGGCGCAGCGCGACGACGCCGTGCCCGTTCGGCAGCCGCAGCGTCCGCCGGTACGCGCCGTCCCGCCACTCCTCGACGCCCGGGACGGCGGTGGCCGCCAGGTGCCCGAACAGGTTGTCGGGGCACAGCGGGGCCCGGAACGGCAGCCGCAGCGACAGCGCCCCGGACGTGAGGGCCGTCCGCCCCCGCGTCGCCCGTTCACGCAACTGGGTGGGGGTGAGCGCGAACACCTCCCGCACGGTGTCGTTGAACGCCCGGATGCTGGCGAACCCCGCGGCGAACGCCACGTCCCCCATGGGCAGGGCCGTGGTCTCGATGAGCAGCCGTGCCGTCTGCGCGCGCTGGGCCCGGGCCAGGGCGAGCGGTCCCGCGCCAAGCTCGGCGTTCAGTTGCCGTTCGATCTGACGGGTGCTGTAGCCGAGGCGGGCGGCGAGGCCGGGAACCCCTTCGCGGTCCACGACGCCGTCGGCGATGAGCCGCATGGCGCGGGCCACGACGTCCGCGCGGTGGTTCCACTCGGGGGATCCGGGGCTGGCGTCCGGCCGGCACCGCTTGCAGGCGCGGAATCCCGCCTGCTGGGCGGCGGCGGCGCTGGGGTAGAAGCGCATGTTCTTCGGTTTGGGCGCCACGACGGGACAGCTGGGACGGCAGTAGATGCCGGTGGTCACCACCCCGACGAAGAACCAGCCGTCGAACCGGGCGTCCTTCGCCTGGACCGCCCGTGTGCACCGCTCCACGTCTTCGTGCATGCGTCCAGCTTCACCGATGGTCACCGGCGTTCACTAGCGAAAATCCGACATCATCATGGCTCATGACGCGTCAGGTAATCGATTCGGCCCCGGCCGTGGCCCCACTGTGGTGACCGGCGGGAACAAACCCGCCGCCTACTCCGAGGGAGAACCCGTGAGCGACGCCCGTGAACTGATCGAACGTTACCTGGCCGCCTGGAACGAGAAGGACCCCGCCGCCCGCCGCGCCGCCGTCGACGACCTGTGGACCGAGGACGCCGCCTACGTCGACCCGCTGGTGGTCGCCGAGGGCCGCGACGCCATCGACGCGACCATCGCGGCCGTCCAGGCGCAGTTCCCCGACTTCGTGTTCCGCCTGGCGGGCGACGTGGACGCCCACCACCACCTGGCCCGGTTCACCTGGGAGCTGGGCCCCGAGGACGGCGAGGCCGTGGTGGTCGGCTTCGACGTGGCGGAGTTCTCCGAGGACGGACGGCTCGGCAAGGTCCACGGCTTCCTCGACAAGGTTCCCGCCTGAATTTCGCACGCCGGGGCCCCGCGGCCCTACAGTGATCGCAAATGGACCACGAAGCGGACGGGCGCCGGGCCGTCGAACACCGCGACGACCACGGCGCCGACCGCCGCGGGAACAGGCGCCCCACCGGCCGGCACCGGCGCGGCGCCTCCGGTGGCCGCCGGGCCGCCGGGCACGACGACCAGGTCGGCGCCCAGGTGACGGACAATGAGCAGGGCGGCGGGCAAGGCGCGGACGAGCAGGCGGGCGGCGGGCGGACGGACGAATTGATCGTCAGGTGGAGTGAGGACGACGCGGAGCGGTCGGCGCGCTGGCGTTCGGAGAACCGCACGCCCCCGCCCCGCCGCGTCGTCGTCGCCGACGACCGGATGCGGGCCGACGAGGCGTACCGGCTGGCGTGCGAGGGCACCGCGCTGCTGTGGCGCGGCGACTTCCAGAACGCGCGGCAGCTGCTGTCGGCGATGTCGCGGCGCGCCGACCACACCCCGCGCCGCAAACGCCGCGCCCACGGCAAGGCCGACGTTCCGCCTCCCGCGCAGCGTTTCCATCTGCACAGGCAGGCACAGGGCCAGCGCGCCCGCGTACTCGGCATGCTCCTGATCCCTGTGGACGCGGGCCATGTCGTCCCCCTGCGACGTGCACCCGACGTACGGGACGCATGCCAGGAGGTCTACGGCCCGGCAGAGGAACCGTACGTGGTGTCGCTGCGGGAGCTGCAGGGTCTGATCGGCGCGCACGAATGGCGCGCGAAGGGCGTGCCCGTCCCCGCCTTGGGCGGCGAGCGGATCCACCCCCACTACGGGGTGTTCTCGCCCATACGTGGCGAGTACGTAGACCTTGTGGCGCGGGCCCCGCTCCCGTCCACCGAACTCGCGTACGACATCGGCACCGGCACGGGCGTGCTCGCTGCGGTTCTGGCACGCCGGGGTGTGGCACGGGTGGTCGCCACCGACGCCGACCCGCGCGCGCTTGCCTGCGCACAGGAGAACCTCGACCGCCTGAACCTGTCAGATCGGATCGAGGTCGTCCAGGCCGACCTGTTCCCCCCTGGACGAGCCCCGCTGGTGGTGTGCAATCCGCCCTGGCTCCCCGCCCGCCCCACCTCGCCGCTGGAACACGCCGTCTACGACCCCGACAGCGCCATGCTGCGCGGCTTCCTGACCGGGCTCCCCGCGCACCTCACCCCGGACGGCGAAGGATGGCTGATCCTGTCCGACCTCGCCGAGCATCTCGAACTCAGAACGCGCACGGAACTGCTCGACGCCTTCGCCGAGGCCGGCCTGACGGTCGTGGGCCGGCTGGACGCCCGACCCGCTCACCCACGCGCCACCGCCCCCGACGACCCGCTGCACACCGCCCGCGCCGCCGAAACGACCTATCTCTGGCGCCTCTCCCTCGCCTGACGCCACCCCGTACCCCCGATCAGCAGGGGGCGTCGCGCGGCTAGGCCCGGTGGGCGCCGCACGCTCGCTGGACGATTCGACCGCATCGAGGCCGAGCAGGGCGGGCTCGACCTGCTGGTCAACGACGTGTGGGGCGGCGACCACCTCACCACCTGGGACCGTCCGCTGTGGGAGCAGGACCTGTCGGCCGGCCTGACGCTCCTGCACCGCGCCGTCGACACCCACATCATCACCAGCCACCACGCGCTGCCGCTGATGGTGGCGCGGCGCCGCGGGCTCGTCATCGAGATCACCGACGGCACCGAACGGATGGTGGACGAGCTGCTCAACGGCTACCGGGGCTCGTTCTTCTACGACCTGGCCAAGCAGACCGTGATCCGGCTGGCCAGGAACCAGGCCGCCGAGCTGCGCGAGCACAACGTCGCCGCGCTGGCGCTCACCCCCGGCTTCCTGCGGTCGGAGGCGATGCTCGACCACTTCGGCGTCACCGAGGACGACTGGCGGGACGCCGTCGTCAAGGACCGGCACTTCGGCGCCTCCGAGACCCCCGCCTACATCGGACGCGCCGTCGTCGCGCTGGCGGCCGACCCGGACGTCATGTCCAAGAGCGGCGGTTCGTACAGCACGGGTGAGCTGGCCAAGGAGTACGGCTTCACCGACACCGACGGCACCCGGCCCGACTTCGCCGAGTACTACCGCGACTTCCTGGCCCGCTCGGAGCAGGGGCCCCCCACGGCGTGACGTGCCGATGAGACGGCCGGCGTCCCACGTCTGCAACGAGGACGCCGGCAGGCGGGGATCTCACGGCTCGTCGAAGCTGAGGAGGTCTCCGGGCTGGCAGTCGAGCTCACGGCAGATGGCGCTCAGGGTCGTGAAGCGTATCGCCTTGGCACGGTCGTTCTTCAGGATGGACAGGTTGACCACGGTCACGCCGACGCGTTCGGCGAGCTCGGTCAGGGTCATGCCGCGTTCTTCCAGGAGACGGTCCAGGTGGACCTTGATCTGATGCGACTCCTCCGGCGGCATCAGACCAGTCCCTCGGTGTCGGCGCGCAGGCGGGCGCCGTGCCCGAACGCCCCGGCCGCGGCGGCGACGAGCGACGCGACGAGCAGCCACAGCGCCGACAGCTCGTAGGAGATCTCGACGGACGGCTCCACCGGCGTGCCGCTGACCAGGGCGGTCGTTGTGATCGTGTCCAGGAGCGGCACGAGCGTGGCGTCCAGCAGCACCGCCAGGGCGATGACGTACAGGCGCCGCGCGTTGCGCGGGTCGAAGACGTCGCCGTCGCGCAGCGTCCGGGCCACCCGGAGCAGCAGTTCCAGGATGACCACCAGCAGCAGGGCGCCGGCCACCCCCGGGAGGACGAGCAGCACCCGCTCCCCCAGGCTGGGATCGGCGACGACCAGCTCGGCCGTGCGCGTGCCGCGCAGCGCGACCTCGGCGGTCGCCTCGGGCGCGCCGGGCAGCCGCGTGACACCGTCGACATGGACCTCGCGGGTGTCGACGGGAGACAGCGGCCCGGTCACCCCCAGGACCGGAAACAGGACCTCGAACAGCCCGACCAGCAGCAACGCCAGCCCGAGCAGTGCCTCCAGGATCCGGCTGTCGAGCCGACTCCACCATGCCGCGGCCTTCATTCCACTCTCCCCGCTCGCTTATCGTTTTTCGATAATATCGACTTTCGATATGCCGTCAAGGCCGCCCCCGAGGTGCCGTTGACCATCTCCGCGAAGGAATCCGACCCTTCCGCCAGGGACCGAGCACGTCGCGCCACGGCCGGAACACCGAGGCCGGCCGGCGAAGACACAGCACACCGACGCCGACGGCGGAGGCCGGACCGGATGCCGCCCTCCGTCCGTCGTGCCCCTATCCGGTTGCGGCGAAGGGTCGCCGCTCCCTAACGTCGCCAGACGTGACCAACGATGCTGCGACGACCAACCGGGACACCTGGAACATCTGGGCCGCCGCACACGGACAGGACGACTACTACGACAGCGCGGCCCTGGCGGCCGGGGCCGACTCGCTGACCGACGTCGAACGCGCCGGGCTGGCCGCCGCCGTCGGCGACGAGGTGGACGGCCTGCGGGTCCTCCACGTCCAGTGCCACCTCGGCTTCGACGCGATCTCCCTGGCCCGCCGCGGCGCCCGCGTCACCGGCGTCGACTTCTCCCCGGTGGCCCTGCGCAAGGCGCGCGATCTGGCCCGCCGCTGCGACGTGGACGTGGAGTTCGTCGAGGCCGACGTGACCGACCTGCCGTCACGGCTGACGGGGCGGTTCGACCTCGCCTACGCCACCATCGGCGTCCTGTGCTGGATCGCCGACATCGACGCCTGGATGCGCTCGGTCGCCGCGGCACTGAAGCCCGGCGGCCGGTTGCTGCTCGTCGACGGCCACCCGCTGTTCCAGATGACCGAGAGCATCGACCCGCTCGTCCTGGACTTCCCCTACGCCTACGACGGACCGCACGAGTTCACCGCGACCGGCTCGTACGCCGCCGCGACACAGACCACCACGACCGTGCAGTTCGCGCACTCACTCGGCGAGATCGTCACCGCGGCGGCGACGGCGGGCCTGCACGTCATCCGGCTGGACGAACACCTCGACGCCCCGCTCGACCTGGGCAGGGGAATCCCGCCCGACGCCGACGGACGGTACCGCTTCCGCCTCAACGGCCGGAACCTGCCCCTGCTCTACACCCTCATCGCCGAACGCCCCGCCACCGTGCCCCCATCCCCACCCGCGCCCACCAAACGTCTCGGCGCTAGCGACACGTAGCGCACGCCGTCATCGCCAGCAAGACCGACGCCCACCTGCCGGCCACCGAGGGCTCACCTCCACCCTCGGGTCTTGCGTTCGGCGACGCAAAGCCGCCCGTGGAGATCCAGGTCAGGCCGCAGCACAGCGGAACCGGCGAGACCTCCACGCGGAACCCGGCGCGTTCCAGCTCCCTGCTGGGTCCGGGGCCTATCCATCTTGGACGAGACACGCTGCCCCGCTCGACGAGACAGGGTTCAGGCAGCTACGGAATCGATCTCAGCCTGTTCGACCAGCATGGAACTGTTCAGCGAATCGTGGCCCTACACGGGCACCGGCCGTCACTGTGCCATGTCGACGAAGCGGCTGTAGTGCCCCTGGAACGCCACCGTCACCGTCGCGGTGGGCCCGTTACGGTGCTTGGCCACGATCAGGTCGGCCTCACCGGCGCGCGGCGACTCCTTCTCGTAGGCGTCCTCACGGTGCAGCAGGATGACCATGTCCGCGTCCTGCTCGATCGAGCCGGACTCACGCAGGTCGGACACCATGGGCTTCTTGTCCGTCCGCTGTTCCGGACCACGGTTGAGCTGCGACAACGCGATGACCGGCACGCCCAGCTCCTTGGCCAGCAGCTTCAGCGAACGGGAGAACTCCGACACCTCGACCTGACGGCTCTCCACCCGCTTGCCGGACGTCATCAGCTGCAGATAGTCGACGATGACCAGCCGCAGGTCATGCTGCTGTTTCAGGCGCCGGCACTTGGCCCGGATCTCCATCATCGACATGTTCGGCGAGTCGTCGATGAACAGCGGCGCCTCGGCGACCTCGCTCATCCGCCGGGCCAGCCGCGTCCAGTCCTCGTCCGTCATCGTCCCCGACCGCATCGCGTGCAGCGCCACCCGCGCCTCCGCCGACAGCAGACGCATCGTGATCTCGTTGCGGCCCATCTCCAGGCTGAAGAACGCCGAGGTCAGCCCGTGCTTGATGGACGCGGCACGGGCGAAGTCCAGCGCCAGCGTGGAGTTGTGCGTGGGGATGCACGACCGTCCGGCCAGGTACATGTGGTCGTCGTTGTCGACCTGCACGCACCGCACCGGCACGCTCTCCACGGGCCGCACGTCCACGATGTACCGGACGCGGCTTTCCGGGCGGACGGTCCTGCGCAGCCGCGCGGCCTTACGCGGCAGCCGGAACACCGGCTCGGCCGGAGTGAAACCGATCCGGTAGAGCGTCGAGGTTTCCTCCGAGCGGCCCTCGACCTGCTCGGTCGTCATGGTGGCCTGGTAGCCCAGCGTGAGGATGAGCTCGCGGGCGTCCTCCGCCAGCCTGCGATTCGTCAGGCCGAGCTGCACCTGCCCGGTCTCGGAGACGTGGCCGTGGGTGTCGAGCAGCCCGGCCAGCAGCGCCCGCCGCTGCTCCTCCGAAGCCCGCAGGTAGACGCCGGGGATGTGCTTGCCCCCCAGCAGGCCCAGCTCACGCAGTCTCGTCCGGAGGCCGGACGGCCCGACGTCTCCGGGAGTGGCGTGTCGCACGACCGGCTGTCCGGCGCCCGCGATCTCCTCGTCGACGTGCCCGCCGCTTCCGCCGCCGAGCCAGGCGCCCAGCACGTACGGGTCGATGGGCAGGTCCACGGGCGGCAGGTGGAACGGGGCCGCGACCGCCACGGCGTGGTTGGGACGGTTGTCCCCGTCGCAGCGCAGGGTGGCGGCGATCTGCGCGGTGGTCTTGATCGGGTCGTGCTGGACGGCGGTCGCGACGTTCCCAGACGTGTCCGAGACGGTCGGCACCGGCGCGCCCGCTGCGCCGAAGCGCCCGGTCTGACCAATCGTGCGGCCCGTTCGCGAGACGGTGCCCGCACCGGCCGCTGTCACGAAGCCGCCTTCGTCGGCACAGCCCGGACGCGCGATCCGGTGGAGCAGCCCCCCCGCAAGCTCCTGGCTGCGATACATCCGGCTGCGCGGCTGGTTGTCGAAGCCCGGCCACGTGCCGAGCGCGGTCACCGTATGTGAGGCGCGGGAAGATCCGTCGCCGACCGCGAGCACCGCTTCCTTGTGCCGCCCGCTCGCCACGTCCACCGCACACCCAACGGGCAGTTCGGCCCCGTGGTGGCCCCGCTTACGCCACGGCCGCCGGCGGCGACTCTCTCGGGTGCTGGTCCGCCACTGGTGCTCGGCGTCGGCGACGATCACCTCGCCGTCAGAGAACTCGATCTCGTAGCAGGGCCGCCCGGACATCACCTCGGTGGCCGCCACGACCCGGGTCGGCCGCCCGTCGGCTCCGATCAGCATGTCGCCGACCTCGACCTCGCCCATGGTCGTCCAACCGGCGGGGGTCGGCAGCGGTGTGTCCAGAGACAGCGCCTTGCCCATGGCGGGTCGTGCGGCCACGACGATCATCTGACCCGCGTGAAGGCCATTGGTGAGGGCGTCGAGATCGGCGAAGCCGGTGGGGACGCCCACCATCTGGCCGCCGCGGCTGCCGATGGCCTCGATCTCGTCCAGGGCGCCGGGCATGATCTCGCTGAGCGGGACGTAGTCCTCGCCGGTGCGCTTCTCGGCGATGGCGAAGACCTCGGCCTGGGCGCGGTCGAGGACCTCGTCGGCGTCCGCGCCGTCGGCCGCGTACCCCATCTGCACGATGCGGGTCCCGGTCTCGACGAGCTTGCGCAGCACCGAACGCTCGCGGACGATCTTGGCGTAGTAGCCCGCGTTGGCGGCGGTGGGCACCGAGGAGATCAGCGTGTGCAGGTACGGGGCGCCGCCCACCCGGCCGATCTCGCCGCGCTTGGTCAGCTCGCCCGCCACGGTGACGGCGTCGGCGGGGTCGCCGCGTCCGTACAGGTCCAGGATGACGTCGAAGATGATCTGATGCGCGGGACGGTAGAAGTCCTGGGTGCGCAGCACCTCGATGACCTCGGCGATCGCGTCCTGGGACAGCAGCATGCCGCCCAGTACGCCCTGCTCCGCGGTGATGTCGTGCGGCGGGGTGCGTTCGAACTCCTGCTCCTGGGGTCCGAGATCGGTCACGCTCACCTGCACACCCCCTTGACTCGGTCACCGGACGCCTCGTCGGCACCGATGTCGCCCCCGTAACCCAGATGTACCGGAAGCCTCCGACATTCTCTGGCCGGCGTGCCGGGGGCGCAAAAGCGGCTGTGGACGGCCTGTGGAGGGGCTGTGCAGACACGCCGGTAGACCCTGTGCACAACCTGGGGACAACCCTGCGGATAACTCCACCCAAGATCCCCTAGCAAGCCCCTGGCCTGCGAAAACACGATCCACCGGGTGTGTGGGAAAGAAAGTCCACCGTTCCCGCCACAAGCCTGCGTCCCGAGCCGCGCCCACACCCCACCGTCCGGCAGGCCGCTGCTCTCGTCGCGGATCACGTCGGGCAGCGCGCGGGCAGCGCTGTAATATCCAAATTTTTCATACTCCTTACAGACTTGGTAGCGTTGCGGCAGTGATGGCCCGTTCTCCCCTGCGCCGGCTCGGCAACGCGCACGACCGCGAGATCCTGCGGCTCGCGCTGCCGGCGTTCGGCGCGTTGATCGCCGAGCCGCTGTTCCTGCTCTCCGACTCGGCCATCGTGGGGCACCTGGGCACGGCGCAGCTCGGCGGGCTGGGCGTGGCCGGTCAGGCGCTGGCGACGCTGGTGTACCTGTGCGTCTTCCTCGCGTACGGCACGACTGCCGGGGTGGCCCGGCAGGTGGGGGCTGGCGACGTCCGGGCGGCGGTCCGGCAGGGCATCGACGGCATGTGGCTGGCGTTGGCCATCGGGACGGTCCTCGCCGTCGTGGGCTGGCCGCTGGTCCCCTGGCTGATCGATCTCTTCGGGGCCTCGGCCTCCGTCACCCCGTACGCCCGGACGTATCTGGCGGTCAGCCTCCTCGGCATTCCGGGAATGCTCGTCGTGCTGGCCGGTACGGGCGTGCTTCGCGGCCTGCAGGACACCCGTACGCCGCTGCTGGTCTCCATCGGAGGTTTCTCGGGAAACCTCGTGCTGAACCTGGTGTTCGTGCTGGGGCTGGGCTGGGGCGTCGCGGGTTCGGCCTGGGGGACCGTCATCGCTCAGACGGCGAGCGCCGGCGTGTACGTCGCGGTGGTGCTGCGCGCCGCCCGCAGGCACGGCACGCCGGTACGGCCGGATCTGGGCGGGCTGCGCACCGCCGCCACGGCGGGAGTGAACCTGCTGCTGCGGACGGCGGCGCTTCGCGTGGTGCTCATCGTGGGCACCTCCGTGGCCGCTCGCATGGGCGACGCCGAGATCGCGGCCTACCAGGTGGGTTTCCAGATGTGGACGCTGCTGGCGTTCGCGCACGACGCCATCGCGATCGCCGGGCAGGCCATCACGGGACGCTATCTGGGGGCGTCCGACACCGCGGGGGCTCGCGCCGCCACCCGCCGGATGGTGCAGTGGGGCCTCGCCTGCGGGGCGGTGTTCCTGCTGGGCATCCTCCTCGTACGGCCGTGGCTGCCCGGGTTCTTCACCAGCGACGATCAGGTGCGTGACCTGCTGCTGGTCAGCCTGCTCCTGATCGCGGCGCTGCAGCCGATCGCGGGCGTCGTGTTCGTCCTGGACGGCATCCTGATCGGGGCGGGCGACGGCGCGTACCTGGCCGCCACGACCCTGATCGCGACGCTGGTGTTCCTGCCCGCCGCACTGGTGGCGTACGGGGCGGGTGCCGGACTGGTCGGGCTGTGGCTGGCCATCGGATTGTGGATGGTCGCCCGGTTGATCACGCTGGCCGTGCGAGCGCTCGGGGACGCCTGGCTGGTCACCGGTGCCGTCCGCCGCTGACCAGCATGAAAGCGCGCCTCAGGGGTCTGTGTGATGGACGGGACTCGCTTGCCGAAAGCCTCTCCACGAGCCCCCTGAGCCGATAGCATTCGAACATGCGTTCTACACACGGCGAGCGTCTCGCCCTGCTGACCCAGGCGATCGACGACCTGGCCGCCGAGGGCATGGCCGGCCTGCCCCCGGAGACCCTGGTGGAACGCATCGCGGGCATCTGGTCCCTGGTGGAGGGCATGGACCCGGAAATCGCCCGCCGCCGCAGCCGCTATATGACCACCGACAACTAGCCCGTAGACACCGCGAACTCTCGTACAGGCCCGCCACGGCACCGTGCACGGACACAGCGTCGATGAACGTGATGACCCGGCCCTCGCCGGCCTTGATCTCGTTCAGGACGGCTTTGCTCGGCACGTGCGGCCGAGACCCGCAGGCTGCCGCCGGGCAGCAGCCCGCCGACCAGGCCCCCGACGATGCCGGTGATCAGGGTTGCCCCGACTACATCAACACCCTCGTGCTCCAGAACACCCTCGCCCAGCCTGAACGGAGCGACGCAGACCGAGCCGTACAAGCCGGCACCGACATTGACGACCGTCCCGGCTTAAGCAGGTCTTTTCGCAGTGGCCTTCCCGCGCGTTTCACACATCAGTGCAGACGTCAGCGCCCCGGAGCGTCTCCCCTGCTCAAAGGTCCAACAGTGGCAATCTGTAGGCGTTACCGGGCGCTTGTGGCGGAGTGGACGGATTCGTCGGGGCCGGTCTCGGTGACGCGGTTGTCGCGTCAGGGCTGGGAGACGGAGAACTGGGCGTCTCAGGCGCGGAAGGACGAGGCGTCGGCGACGTGCTCGGCGTGGGGGCGGCGTCGGCATCTGGATGCGAAGCACGGGCATCGGCCTTCTTGCCCGCGCGCTGCTTCTTCGGCCGGGCGCGTCTGGTCGAACGTTCGAGACGGGCCGCGACGCCGCGCCGCAGGTCGGGGAGCATCGCGTACAGGACGTCGCCGGGGCAGTCGGTGGCGGCGAAGTCGCGGTGTCCGACGATGGCGCGGAACGGGTCGAGCTCGTACTGCGCACACAACCACGCGCAGACCCGCTCCAGGGAGACCCAGAGCCGGCGGGGCACCTCGTCCTCCATATAGGTGCCCTCGTTCTCGATGCCGATGGTGGTGCGGTTGTAGCCCCGGACCTGCGCACCGACGGCCAGGCGGCCGCTCCGGATGGCGCTCAGGCTGCGGTTTCTGCCCTCCATCACGTGACCGCCACGGCTGATGGTGAGCTGCTGCCCGGCGTCGGCCCAGCCCCGAACCCTCATGTGGTGACGCTGGATCCAGCGTGACAGCCAGTAGGCGTGGTGGAGCGACTCGTCCGGGTAGTTCGGCGTGGCCGTGTGGTGGACGACGATGTTCCTGGGCGGACGGTGCAGAATCTGGGCGCGTTCACGAGGCGGCCGCGCACCCCACTCGCTGCGCGTGTAGATCCGTGGACGGAGAGCGGTGAGGGAGAGTCGGCGGTCGTCATAGCCGCCCGCCGGCAGTTGACGCGAGTCCGCGGCGGCCACCGCGGGCAGCGTCTCCAGAAGGAAGGCGTCCAGCAGGCCGATGCCGAGCACCCCCGCCACCGTACGGCGCATCGGCCCCCTGCCTTCTTCAGGATGACCTTTCGAAAGCGCGGCCATATCGCCCCTTCCCCCCGTGGTCGATCACTACGGAAGGTAGTTGTCCGGCAGACGGGACACCAAAGAGAGGGCGTTTCACGGACGTTTCACATGAAACGGACCACAGACCGCTCCCAGACAGGCATCCAACCGCCACCTGATCAGGGTGATGCGAGGGGGCTGCCGGGCTGGTTTTGATCACTTGGTGGGGCGGCGTTGGTGCTGGTCGGCACGGCCCTCGCTGGGACCGGGGGTGCGTCCGCTTGGGGAAAGGCGCGAGAGGCTGGGAAGCGGAGCCGGACGGGGAGTGTCCGGCGCGATGCGCCACGTCGCTTGGTGGGGCTGCCGGCCGCTGGTGGCCCCTAGGCGGCGTGGCGCATCGCGTCAGTGGTGTTCTCGCGGTCGGGTCAGGCCGCGACGACGTTGACGTCGATCGTCGCGTTGACGTCGGCGTGCAGCCGGACGCTGACCCGGTGGGCGCCGAGCGTCTTGATCGGGTTGGCGATCTCGATGCGGCGCTTGTCCAGGTCGGGCCCGTCGGCGGCCTTGACCGCCTCGACGATGTCGGCGGCGGTCACCGCGCCGAACAGGCGCCCGTTGCTGCCGCTGCGGGTGCGCAGCGTCACCTTCAGGGCCTGCAACCGGCCGGCGATCTCCTGGGCGTGCTCGATGGTCGCGATCTCGCGGGCCGAACGCGCCTTCTTGATGGACTCGATCTGCTTCTCCGCGCCGCGGGTCCACTTGATCGCGAACCCGCGCGGCACGAGGTAGTTGCGGCCGTAGCCGTCACGGACCTCGATGACGTCCCCCGGCTCGCCGAGCCCGGAGACCTGCTGGGTCAGGATGAGCTTCATGTTCGCTGGTCCCTCCCCACTCAGCGCGCGGTGCTGGTGTACGGCAGCAGCGCCATCTCGCGGGCGTTCTTGATCGCCGTGGCGACGTCCCGCTGGTGCTGCGTGCAGTTACCGGTCACGCGACGGGCACGGATCTTGCCGCGGTCGGAGATGAACTTCCGCAGCAGGACCGTGTCCTTGTAGTCGACGTAGGAGATCTTCTCCTGACAGAACACGCAAACCTTCTTCTTGGGCTTGCGCGGAGGTGGCTTCGCCATCGTGGTGCTCCTTTAACGAGAGCCCCGCTCACGCGGGAATGGACGTGTGTTTCGTTGGACGCCGGCCGACGCGGCGCGAGGCCGCCACCGGCCAAGCCGGGTGGAGCCGCTCGCCGTGCGGCCGACGGGTGCGACGGCCGCCACGACCGGGGTCGGTCGTGGCGGGTCGCAGCCGAGGCGTGTCCGAGCGCGGGTCAGAACGGCGGGTCGTCGGAGAACCCGCCGCCGCCACCGCCACCGCCGGTGGTGGCCCAGGGGTCGTCCATCGGGGCGCCGCCGGGGCCGCCGGCCTGGCCGCCGCCACCGCCGAAACCGCCACCGCCACCGCCGGGGCCGCCGAAGCCGCCGCCGCCCTGGCGCTGGGTCTTGTTGACCTTCGCGGTCGCGTTGCGCAGGGACGGGCCGACCTCGTCGACCTCGATCTCGTACACGGTGCGCTTCTCACCCTGCTGGGTCTCGTACGAGCGCTGCTTGAGCCGGCCCTGCACGATCACCCGCATGCCGCGCTGCAGGCTCTCGGCCACGTTCTCGGCCGCCTGCCGCCAGACGTTGCAGGTGAGGAAGAGGGCCTCGCCGTCCTTCCACTCCCCCGACTGGCGGTCGAAGAACCGCGGCGTGGACGCGACGCGGAACGACGCGACCGCCTGCCCGCTGGGGGTGAAGCGAAGATTCGGATCCTCGACGAGGTTGCCGACAAGGGTGATTTGGGTGTCGCCTGCCATGGGCTCGCTCCGGCTGGTGTGGCTGGTGTGCGGTACCGGGCCCCGCTCAGTGGACCTCGGGGCGGATGACCTTCGTACGCAGCACCGACTCGCTCAGGTTGAGCTGCCGGTCGAGCTCCTTGACCGTGGCAGGCTCGGCCGTCAGGTCGATCACCGCGTAGATGCCTTCGGACTTCTTCTGGATGTCGTAGGCCAGGCGCCGACGACCCCAGACGTCAAGCTTCTCCACGCTGCCGCCGCCATCCTTGACGACCTTCAGGAACGGGTCCAGCGACGCGGCCGCGTTGCGCTCGTCGATCGCAGGGTCGAGGATGGTCATGACTTCGTAACGACGCATGCTTGTGTCCCTACCTCCTCTGGACTGATGCGGTCACGGTCTCTCCGTGACAGGAGGGCTCTTGCGTCTCCCACGGCGGCCAACCGAACCGATGATCGGGGGGCGCCATCCGTGAGACCGGTACAGGCTACCAAGCTCAGACACTCTCCGAACCCTTTCTCGGGGCCACCGCCAGGGCGCTCTGCCTGCTCTGCCGCGATTCGACCCGCTTCTTCCGCCCGAAGAGAGAGCCCAGCCACCCCGTGGGGCGGAGGCTGAGCGAACGGTCGCATCGGGGTGCCTTTCTGGAAGCCGGATGATGTTGGGCGGCGCATGTCCAACGCCGCGGCCGGTGGCCGCCCCGTCGCCTTCGCGCCGGTGCGTCCCGTGGTCACGGAGACGGGGTCGTGGACGAACATGTGCGGCGGCTGCGGCTCCCGTGGGAGTGGTGTTGTGGCGGATTGCGGCCTGCAGGTGCTGGCCGCCCCCAGGCCGGGCTCGACGACGCCACCCGTCGTCCCGGGCCGCAAGCTCGCCGAAGGGTTCATCCCCGCCTGGGAGTCCGGCCCCGAGGGCGAGACCCAGGAGGGCATCGCCGGCCGTGGGGGGTGGTGCAGGTGGGCGCAGTCGTCTTCGTCGCGTTGCAGCGCACGGGCGATCGCCTCGGACGCGCCGCCGAGTTGGTCGCGTTCCATGCGGGTGTAGTACTCGACGCTGAGGCCGGCGAGCATCGCGACTTCCTCGCGCCGCAGTGCGCTTGGGGCGTTTGCGGCGTGAGCCGGGTGCGACGTTGCGTGCCAGGTGTGGCTTGCAGTCGGTGTCGATCCACGGCCACTGGCCGCCGTCACGGTGGGCGGGGCGGCACCGGCGTTGCCGTGAATGGAGTGGTTGCCTCCGACGCCCCGGATGCCGATGACGCGGCACCGGCGTTGTGAGTGGTGGTTGCTGGTGGTGGTGCTTCTGGAGGTACGTACCGTGCCGATCGTCGACGCGGCGGGGCGTGGCCACGGCGGCCTGCTCGCCGACGAGGCCGGGCCCGGCAGCGTCGCCAGGGCCGGGTCTCGCTTAGGCCGGCGGCCACGACGCCGCCGCGTCGCGATCACGGGACGCGGCGTCAGCGACGGGTCGCGGTGGCGGTGGCCGACCGGGCACATCGGCGGCGTTCCAGCTCGGCCATGATGTCGGCCATCCGGGCGCGCATGCGGGCGGTCTGGGTGGTCAGCAGCGACAGCTCCTCGACGAGCTCCGCGTCGCCGATGACCGCGAGTTCGCTCTCCCTCATCTTCGGCACCTCCTGGGTGTCCACGCGGCCTCGAATCCATGTTCGACACTACCGGTCCCCGCCGACAGTTTCCGCACCCTCGGCTCTGGTTGATCTATCAGACTCTGGGGAATCCCTTTACCGCGCCGTCGCACCCCGCGACGCCGATCCGCGGCCGCCCGTGGCCGGCGCGCGGGTGAACCCCGACCCGACGAGTTTCACGACCGCACCCGGAGGGGGTGGACCGATGCCCGACGAGGCGACCGAAAGAAAGCGCCCGTTGCTCACGCTCAACACCGACGGAGAACGGCACCCGCTGGAGAACTCGCTGGCCGTTGCCGCCATCACGATCGGCCTGATCGCCCTGGTGCTGGGATTCATCCCGGCGACCCACTTCTTCGGGGCGCTGGCGGGCGTGATCGGCCTGCCGCTGGCCCTGTTCTCGCAGATGATCTCCGCGACCACGGGCGAGCGCTGGCTCAACGTCATCGGCATGATCGCCTCGTTCGTGGGCGCCGCCTTCGCACTGCGCCACGGCGGATTCAGTCTCTGAGCCGCCCGCCGTGCGAGGGCGCCGACCCGCGCAGCCGCCGCTCGAAACCACCATTTTCGGAACACACCCGTCCCCGCTCCCGCGCATCCGGCTCCGAACGGACGTGCGGCCTCCAGGCACCCCGGCGCCGGACGCGACCAGGCCTCGCCCCTGTCCCCTCAAGCGTCCGGCTCCGCCCGCCATAGCCGCGCGCCCCGCCCGCCCGCCGTACCTCTACGCCCCAGCCCGCCGTAGCTGCACGTCCCAGCCGCCCGCCGTAGCCGCGCGCCCCGCCCGCCCTGCCTCTACGCCCCAGCCCGCCGTGGCTCGCGCCCCCCGATGCCTCTGCCCACGCGGCACCCCGTCCGGCAGTTCGTGCCGGGTCAGGGGGTGGAGGGGTCGGCCGGGTCCAGGCCGTGGACGGTGGTCAGGTCGGTGATTCCGCAGATGGTCAGGACGGGGGCCAGGAGGGGGCTGGCGACGAGTTCGATGCGGTCGATGTGGGCGAGCAGGACGCTCAGGCCGGCGCTGTCGAGGTACTCGACGCGGGAGAGGTCGATGACGACGGTGGCGGCGGCCTCCTCCAGGGCGGCTTCCACGGCGCTGGTGAACGCGTCGGTGTTGCTCATGTCGATCTCGCCGGCGGCGGTGAGGACGACCGTGCCGTCCGCTCGGCGGTCCGGCGTGAGGGTCAGTGGCGTGGTCATCAAGCGATCCTGGTGTCCATGGTGACGGTCGTGCCGTCGGGGCCGGGGGTGATGGTCACGTGCTGCATCAGGGCGCGCATCAGGGTCAGGCCGCGGCCCCGGTGGTTGTCGGCCTTGGGTTGCGGAGGCTTCCAGCGGCCGGTGTCGGCGACCGTCACCCGCAGGTGGTCGACGAGGGCTTCGGCGCGCAGGCGGACGCGGTCGCCGCCGGCGTGGCGGTGGCCGTGTTCGATGGCGTTGGCGCAGGCCTCGCCGAGGGCGACGAGCACGTTCTGGATCGTCTGGGGCGGCAGGTCGCACTGGCCGAGCCAGCCGCGCACCGCCTTGCGGACGGGGGCGAGCTGGGTGGCCTCCGCGGGGAAGGTCATGTCCAGCGGGGCGGGATGCCGGTACAGCAGCAGGGCGACGTCGTCGTCGTAGCCGTCGGCGGGGGCCAGACGGGTCATGACGTGGCCGGCCAGCTCGTCGATGCCGGTGTCGCGGCCCTCCTGGACGGCCTCACCGGCCTGGCCGATGCCCTCGGTCAGCGGCCGGCGGCGGCGTTCGACGAGGCCGTCGGTGTAGATCAGGAGGGTGGCGCGGGCGGGCAGGGTGTGCTCGGCGGACGGGCGCGGCGTGCCGGGGCGGACGGCCAGGGGGGCGGCGCGTCCCTGGTCGAGGAGGTGGATGGTGCGGTCGGGGTGGACGATTATGCCGGGCGGGTGGCCGGCGCTGGAGTAGGTGAGACGGCCCGTGTCGGGGTCGAGGACGCCGCAGAAGATGGTGCTTCCCATCGCACCGGGGATGGTGGCGGCGAAGTGGTCCAGCGCGACGAGAGCCTGGTCGGGACGGGGGTCCCGCATCAGCAGCGCGCGGCAGGCGCTGCGCAGCTGGCCCATGACGGTGGCCGCTCCCAGGCCGCGGCCGACGCAGTCGCCGACGACGATGCCGATGCGCCCGTCGGGCAGCGGGACGGTGTCGTACCAGTCGCCGCCGACCTCCAGGGGGCGGGCGGCGGGCTCGTAGCGGACGGCGAAGCCGCGGGGCAGGCGTGAGGGGCCGAGGATGGCGCGCTGCAGGGCGAGGGCGGTCTCGCGCTGCTGGTCGATCTGGTGGACGCGGTGCAGCCCCTGGCCGAGGTGGCCGGCCAACAGCGCCAGCAGGGTCCGGTCCTGGTCGGTGAAGGGACGCTTCTCCCCCAGGTCGATCCACAGCGTGAGCAGCCCGCGGGGGTGTTCCAGGGCGATGCCCGCGCCGCCGGAGCCGTTGACGACCGGGGTGAGCAGCGGGCGGGTGCGCAGGCCGGTGAGGGTCTCGCGCCGGTCGGCGGGCAGGTCGTCCCAGCGCAGTCCGGGGTCGGTGGCGGTCAGCTGCGGTTGTTCGCCGCCGTCGAAGGTGGCGGCGACCACGGACGTCGCCTGCCACACCCCCTTGAGTTCCTCCAGGGCGCCGCGGAGGGCGTCGGTGAGGTCGTCGGCCTGGGACAGCCGCATGCTCACTGCCGCCAGGGCGCTTTCGCGCTGGACGGTGTAGTGCTCCGCGGTGACGTCGCGGAACGTGCCGACGATCACGCGGCGGCCGGTGTCGGGGTCCTCGACCTGGTTGAAGGCGACCGCGATCCACAGGCGGTGCCCGTCGCGGTGGGTGACGGGGACGGTGAAGGTGCCGCGCTCCCGCTGCACGAGGCCGGCGAAGGCGTCGGCCACCTGCCGGTGGGCCTCGGCGTCGGTGTCGGCGGCGGGCCACCACGGGTGCAGGGGGCCGTAGGGCAGGCCCTCGGTGCCGTAGCCGAGAATCCGGGTGAACGCGGCGTTGATCTCGATGACCGCGCCGTGCTCGTCGCATACGAAGAACGCCTCCTGCAGGGAGTCGACGAGGGCGGTGCGCCAGCGGGCATGGTGGGTGCGCAGCCGGGCCAGCTCCACGTTGGCCTGCACCCGGGCCAGCAGTTCGGCGGCGGAGAACGGTTTGACCAGGTAGTCGTCGGCGCCCGCCGCCAGGCCCTCGATGGACGCCTCCTGTCCGGCGCGTGCCGACAGCAGCAGGACGGGGGTGCCGGCGGTGCGCGCGTCGGCGCGCAGGGCGGCCACCAGCTGCAGCCCGTCCAGGCGGGGCATCATCACGTCGCTGATGATCAGGTCGGGGGCCTGGGTGCGCGCCGCCTCCAGGGCGGCCTGGCCGTCGGTGACCGCGCTGACCTGGTGCCCGGCGCCGCGCAGGAGGCGGGTGAGGTACTCGCGCATGTCGGCGTTGTCGTCGGCGATGAGCACCCGCGCGGGGAGGCCGCGGCCCGCTCCCGCCGCCGGTTCGGTGTCGGTGCCGGGCGTGACGTCGTCGTGGCCGGGCCCGGAGCCCTGCTCGTGCGCGTCCGCGCCGGGCGAGGGGAGCCAGCGCAGCGCCTCCTGGATGAACGGGTCGGCGGTGGCCGTGACGGTGGCCGTGCTCTCGGCGTCCACCAGGGCGTCGGGCGGCAGGTGGGCGTGCCCGAACGGCAGCCGAACGGTGAAGGTGGTGCCCTGGTTCTCGGTGGAGGCGGCGGTGATGGTGCCGCCGTGCAGGCCGACGAGCTCCTTGACCAGGGCCAGGCCGATGCCGCTGCCCTCGTTGGAGCGCGAGCGGGCGTTCTGGATGCGGTGGAACCGTTCGAACAGCCGGGGCATCTCGTGTTCGGGGACGCCGACGCCGGTGTCGGCCACGGTGACCACCGCGTGGTCGCCCTCGGCGCGCGCGGACACCCGCACGGACCCTTCGAAGGTGAACTTCAGCGCGTTGCTGAGCAGGTTCAGGACGACCTTCTCCCACATGCCGCGGTCGAGGTACACCGGCTCGGGCAGCGGGGGGCAGTCCACGTCGAAGGCCAGCCCGGCCTTCTCGATCGCGGAGCGGAAGACGCTGGCCAGCTCGGCGGTGGCGGCGGCCAGGTCGACCGGCTCGTAGGCGGCCCGCATCCGGCCGGCCTCGATGCGGGAGAAGTCCAGGAGGGTGTTGACGAGCTTGCCGAGCCGCAGCCCGTTGCGGCGGATGGCCTCCAGTTCCTCGCGCACGTGCGGGTCGGCGCCGGCCAGCCTGCCGCGCAGCTCCTCCACCGGCCCCATGATCAGGGTGAGCGGGGTGCGGAACTCGTGGCTGATATTGGAGAAGAACGTGGTCTTGGCCCGGTCGAGCTCGGCCAGTTCCTCGGCCCGCCGCTGCTGGGCCTGGTAGCTGCGGGCGCTGGCGATCCCCGCCGCGACATGGCCGGCGACCAGTTCCACGAAACCGCGGTAGCCGTCGTCCAGCGGCCGGTACCGGTTCAGCGCCGCGACCAGGAAGCCGTAGGGGGTGCCGCCCTGCTGCCGCAGCGGAACCACCAGCGCGTATGTGGGCGGCTCCGTCCAGTCTCCGGTGGGCAGCCCGGCGAACGGGCCGCCGTCCAACGGCACGAGCGCCGACTCGCCTTGGAGCAGTGTCGTCGCGGGCCACACCGCGCCGGGGTCGTCGGCCCGCAGCGTCGCGGGGGCGGCCGGGTGCCCGGACGGGATGCCGCTCGCCCCCGCCAGCCGCGCCCGGCCCTCGTCGTCGAACAGGTACGTCAGCGTGAACGGCAGGTCTCGCCGGTTGCGGCCGAGCTGGCGGTCGGCGAAGGTCAGCACCTCCTGCTCGGTGCGGACCACGCTGGGATCGGAGCCGAGGTCGCGCAGCGTCGCCATGCGCCGCGCGCCGATGACCCGTTCGGTGTCCTCGCGGACGACGCACAGCATGCCGACCACCGCGCCCGCGTCGTCCCGCAGGGGGCTGTAGGAGAAGGTGTGGTAGGTCTCCTCCGGGTATCCGGACCGTTCGAGGAACAGCAGCAGCGCCTCGTCCCAGGTCGCCTCACCGCTGGTCAGGACGGTGTCGATCCGGGGGCCGATGTCGTCCCAGATCTCCGCCCACACCTCGCGGGCCGGGCGGCCCAGCGCCCACGGGTACTTGCGGCCCAGCGTGTCCCGCCGGTACGCGGCGTTGCAGAAGAACGTCAGCTCCGGGCCCCACGCCATCCACATCGGGAACCGGGACGACAGCAGGATGCTCACCGCCGTCTGCAGACTCTGCGGCCAGCCGTCCGGCGGTCCCAGCGGGGTCGCCGCCCAGTCCACCATGGCCAGATCCCGGCCGGCCTCACCGCCGGCGGCGAACACGTCGACCTCGGTCCGTGCCGGCGACTCTCGCTCAGCGTCTCCCGAAGGCGCCACTCGACTCCCTTTCGTCCGCGGTCACCCTATCGCCGTGGTCACCGTCCGTATCGGCGTCGGTCATGGTCGGCCCAAGCACGCGCGTCCGCCGGCCCTGCCCCTGCCCCCGCGTGGGCCGCTGACGCGATCCGTAGGATAGGTCAGTTGCCCCCCGCCCAGCGGGCGCCGATCAACGGAGCAGAGAAGGGAATGGCGACGGCGATGGACGGCGCGCTCGCCCAGGAGACGGTGCCCTTCCCTGCCGACGAGCGGCGGCGGCTGGCCGCGGTCCGCCGCTACCAGATCCTGGACACCCCGCCGGACGTGGCGTTCGACCGGATCGCCGCCCTGGCGGCCCGGGTCTTCGGCACCCCGATCGCCACCGTGACGATCGTGGACAGCGACCGGATCTGGTTCAAGGCCGCCCAGGGGCTGCCCGAGGGCGTCTCCCAGATCGACCGTGTCCCGGGCCTGTGCGCCTCCGCGATCCTCCAGGACGTGCCGTACGTCGTGCGGGACGCGCTGACCGACCCGCGTACCGCGGGCAACCCGCTGGTCCACGGCGAGCTCGGCATCCGCTTCTACGCGGCCGCGCCCATCACCACGCGCGACGGGTACCCGCTCGGCACGGTCAACGTCCTGGACACCCGCCCCCGGGACGTCACCGACGACCAGCTTGCCACCCTGGAGGACCTGGCGTCGGTGGTGATGGACCAGCTCGAGGTGCGCCTGGCCGCGATCCGCACCGTGGCCACCGAGCGTGAGCTGCGCACCCGCGCGGAGACGCTGGCCCGCACCCTGCAGCGCACGCTGCTGCCTCCAGCCCTGCCGACGGTCCCCGGTCTTGAGGCCGCCGCCGCCTACCACACCGCGTCCATCGACCAGGTCGGCGGTGACTTCTACGACCTGTTCCCGCTGGACGACGGGCGCTGGGCGTTCTTCCTCGGCGACGTGTGCGGCAAGGGCGCCGAGGCCGCGGCGTTGACCTCGCTGACCCGCTACACCCTGCGCGCGGCCGCCATCTACGATCCCGACCCGTGCACCGCCCTGACCAACCTGGACGCGGTCCTCAAGGGCGAGTACCAGGGCAGCGACCCCCGGCACTGCACCGCCATCTTCGGGATACTGCACCCCGAGCCGGGCGGCGCGTTCAGCGTCACCCTCGCCAGCGGCGGGCACCCTCCGGCCCTGGTCGTGCGCGCGAACGGCGACGTCGAGCCGGTGCCCACCCCCGGCGGACAGCTCATCGGCCTGCTGCCCGACCCCAGGTTCACCCCCGCCACCACCCGTCTGACTCCCGGCGACACGCTCCTGCTCTATACCGACGGACTCACCGAGGCCCGCACCGCCACCGGCGCGATGCTCGGCGAGGAGGGAGTCGTCGCGCACCTGGCCGCCACGGCGCCGCGCGGCGCCGACGGTCTCCTCGCCGAGATCGACAAGCTCCTCAACGACCTGGGCGCAGGAGTCAGCGACGACACCGCCCTGCTGGCCCTGTCCGTGCCGACCCGCCCCACCGCCGTCCCCGTACAGGAGAACCGGTGACCGACCACGTCCTGAGCATCGACACCCACGCCCACTCCGCCGGCCCCACCGTGCTCACCGTCGCCGGTGAGCTGGACTACCACACGGGCGGCCAGTTGCGGGAGGCCCTGGAAGAGACCGAGTTCACCAAGGCCGGCGTGGTCATCGACCTCACCGACCTGACCTACTGCGACTCCACGGGCATCACCGTGCTCGTCACCGCCTATCACCGCGCCAAGAAGGCCGACGCTCCCCTCGCGCTGGCCGGCCTCAATCCCGACCTGCGGCGCGTGTTCGGCATCGTCGGCCTCGACCGCGTCTTCGCGTTCCACCCCACGGTCGAGAAGGCCGTCAGCTCCATGTGAGCCCCAGTCTCCTGACAGTCCGGTGCCGGGCGCGCACCTGGCTGGCGGGAGTGGCGGGTGTGTCCGATGTGGCCGGCCGGGGTGGCTCGGGAAGCCGATGTCGGAGGTCGCGGATAGGCTCGGGGCATGCGCATCGGAGCCCACGTCGACCAGAGCAACGCGCTCGACACCGCCCGTTCGATCGGGGCGGAGGTCGTCCAGTTCTTCCTCGGCGACCCGCAGGGCTGGAAGAAGCCCGTCCTGCCGGAGGGCGTGGAGGCGCTGCGCGGTTCCGAGGTGGACGTGTACGTGCACGCCCCGTACATCATCAACGTGGCGACGTCCAACAACCGGATCCGCATCCCCAGCCGCAAGGTGCTGTCCCAGCAGCTGGAGGCGGCCGCCTCGATCGGCGCCAAGGCACTGATCGTGCACGGCGGGCACGTGCTGAAGCAGGACGACCCCGAGACCGGCTTCGAGAACTGGCGCAAGGTCTTCGAACGGCTCGACTGCCCGATTCCGATCTACATCGAGAACACCGCGGGCGGCGACAACGCCATGGCACGCAGGTTCGACCGGATCGCCCGGCTGTGGGAGGTGCTGTCGGGGGTCGCCGACCTCGACTCCAAGGTCGGGTTCTGCCTGGACACCTGCCACGCGCACGCCGCCGGCGAGGAGCTGATCGACGCCGTCGACCGGATCAAGTCCATCACCGGACGGATCGACCTGGTGCACTGCAACGACAGCCGGGACGCGTTCGGCTCGGGCGCCGACCGGCACGCCAACCTGGGCAGCGGCACGATCGACCCGGAGCTGATCCTCTCGGTGGTGCGGGCCGCCGGCGCGCCGGTGGTCGTGGAGACGCCCATGGCGGGCCAGGCGCAGGACATCTCCTGGCTGCGCGCCAACCTGACGACCTGACCCGGTTCCGGCCCGCCCCCGGGCCCGGTTCCGGCACCGTAGTGAACCTGTAAGCGATCAACGGCGTCCTACTGAACACCGTCACCAATCACGAACAACCCGGCGAAGCTCTCCTCCCCAGCGGAACCAGCCCCGTGGCGAGCACGCCCAGACCGATCGGGACCCCCATGGCACACCCCCCTTACGGACCGTCGGATCCATACGGCTCCTACGGGCAGCCGGACCCGTACGCCCAGCCCTACCAGCAGCAGCCCGCGGTGCAGCACCACTACTACCCGTCCGCCCAGCCCGCGGTGGTGGGCACCAACGGTCTGGCCACCGCGTCGCTGGTTCTGGGGCTCGTCGGCTTCGTGTTCTGCGGGCTGACCTCCATCCCGGCGATCATCTGCGGCCACATCGCGCAGAGCCAGATCAAGCGCACCGGCCAGGAGGGGCACGGCCAGGCCACCGCCGGACTCGTCCTCGGCTACATCGTCACGGCCCTGTGGATCATCTACTGGGTGGTCATCTTCGGGTTCTACGGCTTCGCGCTGTGGAGCATCAGCGAGAGCGGGACGTCGACCTACTGACGCGGTTTAGACGGCGGCGCCCCGACGGCCCCGGGCGGAGGGATCACCACCGGGGCCGTCGGGGCGCCGTCGCGTCGTGATCGTCAGGTCGTAGCGGTCGTCAGGCGAGGCGAGGGACGCCCGCCACCTCCACTCCGACGTTCGACAGCAGCACGGTCATGGGGGTGGGGGTCTCCCGCCACATCTCCACGGCCTTGGCGAAGATGTCCAGGACGGTGCGGAACGACCGCTGGTCGGTCTCGGCGAGCTCCGCCCACGACTCGTACAGCACCAGGTAGCCGTTGCGCGCGGGGGCCCACGACAGGTCGGTGAGACACTCCTCCATCGCGTCCCAGTCGCCGCCGAACGTCGCCGGGAACGCGAAGACCTCGGCGCACAGGCGCAGGAAGGCGTCCTTGTCGCGGGCGCGGCGCCCGTCGAGGTGGTAGGCGCGCCAGCCCGCCGCCCGGGCGCGTTCCGTCCAGCCGGTGTCGCCGACGGCGCTGGGCGTCGGCGGTATCCGCCACTGGTAGACGCCCGGCTTCAACCGTCCGATGAGCAACTCGTTCAGTGCTTGGTTCGCATCCACGAAACGTCATCTCCCGGCAATGTCGTCATTCCGGCTCGCGAGGCCGCCGGCGTCCGGTGGCGGAATCGGCACCACCCGGGTCTCCACGGCTGACGACGGGTGATCAGGGCGTCCGCGTCCACGGGCAGGCGCCACGTGGGCAGGGGCCACGGCGTCACCCGGACCGGACGTCGTCGTCAACGGAGGGGACGAGCTGGACATGGCTCCCACCGTTCCCACCACCACTCGCAGCACACGCGCCGACAGCCGTTCCTTTTCGCGCCCGCGTTCCCACGGGCCGTAAGACGCCGTGACCCGGGCGTCCGGACGCGGTCGGCCCAGCCCGCACCGCAAGGGCGAGCGTGGCAGCGTCAGGACGGTCGGGAACCCGGGATCCGCCTCCGCCGATCCGCGGTCAGGCAAGCCGTCCGGTGTGCGGAGGAAGAGCGGACGACGGGACCAGCGCGTCGCACTCCACCGGGTCGGCGGGATCGAGCCGTGCGGTGGCCTCGATGAGGGTGTCCAGCCGGTCGCGTGCGGCCAGCAGGTCGGCCGCGGCGTCGCTCAGCCGTTCCCGTTCGCGGTGCAGGTCGGGAAGCATTCCGGAGCAGGACGGAGTCAGCGCCTCGCCGTCATCGGTCATGCAGGGCAGCAGCTCGCCGATCGTCGCGGTGCTGAGCCCGGCGGCGAGCATGAGGCGGATGCCGCGCACCGTGGCGGCGTCCTCCGCTCGGTACTCGCGGTAGCCGCTGGGCCGCCGCCGCGGCCGGAGCAGGCCCTGTTCCTCGTAGTACCGCAACGAGCGCACGCTGACGCCCGTGAGCCGGGACAGCTCTCCGATCCGCATGTGACGACCACCACTTCGAGTTGACTCTCACGCCGGTGTGAGGGTCCAACGTATCCGGCATGAAAGATCAGCATTCATCTGGACAGAACGGCACCGACGTCACCGTCATCGGTCTGGGCCCGATGGGGTCGGCGCTGGCAGAGGCATTTCTGGGCAACGGCCGGTCCCTGACGGTCTGGAACCGTACCCCCGGCAAGGCCGACGCTCTGGTCGCCAAGGGGGCGAACCGGACGACCACCGTCGCCGAGGCCGTGGCCGCGAGCCCCGTCACGATCATGTGCCTCAACGACTACACGACCATGTACCGGGTTCTCGATTCCGCCGGCGGCGCGTTCGAGGGCCGCACGCTGGTGAACCTCAACTCGGGGACACCCGCACAGGCCCGCGCGGCGGCGGACTGGGCGGCCGAGCGCGACCTCGACTATCTCGATGGCGCGATCATGGTGCCGCCGCCACTGGTCGGACATCCCGAATCGGTCTTCCTCTATGGTGGCCCGCGGGACGTCTTCGACCAGAACCGGGCGACTTTGGCGCTGCTGGGCGACCCCCGGTACCTCGGCGCCGACCCGGGCCTGGCGGTGCTGTTCAACACGGCGCTGCTCGCGATGATGTACGCGACCCTGAACGGTTTCCTGCACGGCGCCGCCCTGGTCGGCTCGGCGGACGTGCCCGCAGTCGAATTCGCCGAACTCGCGCTCGGCTGGTTCATGCCCGTGGTGCTGGCCCCCGCGAGCCTCGCCGAACACGCACCGAACCTGGACGAGGGCGTCTACCCCGGTGACCTCGGGACCATGGAGATGAACCTGAACGCGCTGGAGCACATCGCCCGCACCAGCGTTGAGCAGGGCGTCCACTCCGACCTGCCGCGGTTGATGAAGGAGCTCGCCGAACAGGCGATCGCCCTGGGGCACGGTGCCGAGAACTATTTCGCCATGTTCGAGGTCTTCAAGAAGTCCGCGGCCGAGACGGGCGGGAGCCGGTGATCGGGTGACCACGTCCACGTCCTGACCGGCCGGACGCACTGTCTTCGGGGCGGCACCACACCACATACCGTGGCGATCGGCGAGGACGACAGGGCGTGCGCGGCGGAACGCGCGCCGAGGTCGTCCGCCGCGGGAAAAGTCGGCTTGAGTCTCCCCTGACTGGAGGCCCCAGGGTGAGGGACATGGACGGCGACAGGCTGTACACGATCGGCGAGGTGTCCCGGCGCACCGGGCTGCCGGTCAAGACGATCAGGTTCTACTCCGACAGCGGGGTGCTGGCGCCGTCCGGCCGTACCCACGCCGGTTACCGGCTGTACGACCTGGCGGCCGTTGTCCGCCTGGACCTGGTCAGGACCCTGCGCGAGCTCGGCGTGGACCTGGCCACGATCCGGCGGGTGCTGGCGCGCGAGATCTCCGTCTCCGCGGTCGCGGCGGCGCACGCCGACGCGCTGGAGGCGCAGATCCGCACGCTGCGGCTGCGCCGGGCGGTACTGCGGGCGGTGGCCGGTCGTGGTTCGAGTCAGGAGGAGCTGGAGCTGATGCACAAACTGGTCAGGCTCTCGGACGAGGAGCGGCGGCGGATCATCGCCGACTTCCTCGACGAGGTCTTCGAGGGGCTGGACGTCATCCCCGAGTTCGCCGCCAAGATGCGGGCGGGCATCCCCGAACTGCCCGACGACCCGTCGCCCGCGCAGGTCGAGGCGTGGGTCGAGCTGGCCGAGCTGGTCCAGGACCCGGACTTCCGGGCGCGGATCCGGCAGATGATGGAGCACCAGGCGGCCACGCGCGGCCAGATCCGCGTCCCGGACAAGGCCGCGGAGCTGGCCGACCTCACCCTCGAACGGGTGGCGGCCGCCCAGGCCGCCGCGATCGCCCCCGAGTCGCCCGGGGCCGACGCGGTGGTGGACGAGCTCGCCGCCGCGTACGCCACGGCGTACGGCGAGACCGACGGCCCGGACTTCCGGCGCACGCTGCTGGAACGCATGCGCATCGGCAACGAGCCCCGCGCCGAGCGCTACTGGCAGCTCATCGCCGTCATCAACGGCATGCCGGAGATCCCGACGCTCACGCCGCTCTTCGAGTGGTTCATCACCGCCCTCGAAGCCCGCGTCTAGCCTTCCCCGGCGCAGGGCCCGGAGCCGCCGATCAGGCGGTCACCGACGAGCCGCGGATGGTGCGGCCGCACCGGCATCCGACCCGGTGCGGCCCCACCACCAGCCGCGATGCAGCCTGCCCGGGACCTGCACGTGCCTGTGGCCCGCCGTGCGGCGGGCACGTCGACGACGCGGTTCACGCCGTCTTGAGGGTGCGGAGAGTGCCGAGTCGCCGGGACAGGCGGAAGGCGTCGGGGGCCTTGTCGAGGACGCCCCCGGCGGGATCGTCGTCGCCGTCGGCGCGGACGGCGTCACCGGACGGCCGCAGGATGTCGCGGACGACCAGCGCGGCGAGCAGCAGGACGGTGACGAAGCGGGCGAGCAGGGCGACGTAGTAGGCGTTGGTGTCGACGCCTTCGGTGGGCAGGTCGAAGCCCAGCAGCGTCGAGAGCGTCCCGGACAGTCCGGCGCCGTCCACACGGAGGGACACCGACAGCAGGTACCACCAGATGCCGAAGAAGTAGACGATCTCACCGGCCTGCCACAGCAGGTAGGCGGGAAGACGGGGGCGGGCAAGCGCCACCAGGGGCAGCAGCCACAGCACGTACTGGGGCGACCACACCTTGTTGGGCAGCATGAACGCGATGAGGACGAGCAGCATCAGCTGGGGCAGGCGAGGACGGCGGGGGGCGGCCAATGCCAGCACGCCGATGGCCAGGGCGAGCAACGCGAACGTGCCGGTGCCCACCAGGTTGAGCTGGTCGCGTTCGGCCACGCCCTCCAGTCCGTGGTCCTGGAGGATGAAGAAGATGGAACCCCAGTCGATGCCGCGGGTGCGGCTGAAGGAGTAGAAGGTCAGCCAGCCGTCCCAGGCGAACAGCATCACCGGCAGGTTCACCGCCAGCCAGCTCGCGGCGGTGCCCAGCAGCAGGCGTCCCATCGCCCGCCACCGGCCCGTCCGCACGCACAGCAGGACGAACGGCCACAGGAACAGCGCCGGGTAGAACTTCGCGGCGATCGCCAGGCCGAGCAGCACGCCCGCGAGCGCCGGACGGCGGCGCGACCACGCCGCCACCGCCAGCGCCGTCAGGGCGACGGCCAGCAGGTCCCAGTTGATGTACGCGGTGAGCAGCAGCGACGGGGACAGCGCCACCATCAGGCCCGCGCGCAGCGAGCGCCGTCCCGCCGCGTACGCGGTGGCCAGCACGGTGACGACGGCCAGAACCGCCAGCAGCACGACGGTGACGTTGTAGAACGCCATGCCGCGCGCGTCGGCGCCGAACGGCTGGACGAGCCAGTTCACCACCTGCATGAACGCGCCGCTCAGCACCGGGTACTCGACGTAGCGGAACGAGTCGCCCGCGAAGGAGTCGAAGTAGGGGATCTTGTTCTCGTTCAGGCCGCGCACGAAGTACAGCGGGTAGATGTCGGTGTAGCAGCCGTGCGTCGTCGTCCTGACGAAGTCGAACCCCGCGGTCGCGCACGGCTGCTTCTGCAGCCAGCCCAGCAGGCACACCAGGCTCGTCACGCCCGTCAGCACGGGCACCAGGCCGCGCAGGCGGCCGCCCGCGCCGGACGGGGTGGACGCGGCGGGCCCCGCGCTCACCTCGGGGTCGGCGTACCCATCCGCGGAAGAAGACGGCGACATGGTCGCACACTATGGCACGCGGGCCCGGCCCTCGGCGAAGTGCCGGATGAAGGGCCGGGCCCGCGTGGCCGTCACTCGTTCGTCCCGGGGTCCGGTTCGGTCGACTCGCACTTCGGGTGGTTCTGGTGCGAGTTGCACCACCATGGTGGCGGCGGGTCGGACGGGGGGACGTTCGGGTTGCAGCCGATCGGCATGCCGAACTGGTCGCAGGGGACCTGCCCGTTCGGCGGCGTGGCCGTGTCGCTCGGCGAGGGGGACGGCGACGCCGGCCTGCAGTCTCCGTCGGGGCCTTCCTCCTGCCCGGGCGGGCAGGTCTGCGACGGCGAGGGGGTCGGCGTCGGGCTGGGGCTCGGCGGGGGCGGCGTGTCCCACGCCTTGGCGGAGGTGTCGCTGTAGGTGGGCAGCGGGAAGGTCTCCGGCTGCAGGTGCTCACCGGCGATGACCTTCTCCATGAAGCTCTTCCAGATCTTCGCCGGGACGGTGCCGCCGTAGATGCTGTTGCCCTGGAACCCGGGGATGCCGGTGATCGACTTCTGGCCGTTCTTGTTGAACATCGTCACGGCCGTGGACAGCTGCGGGATGTACCCCACGAACCACGCCGCCGCGTTCTTGTCGGTGGTACCGGTCTTGCCGGCGACCTGACGCCCGTCGCTGAGCTGTGCGCTGGTGGCGGTACCGCTGGTGACGACCTTGCGCATCGCGAAGGTGGCCTGGGCGGCCTGGTCCTGGGTGAGCACCCGGTCGCCCTTGTCCTTGCCCCACGGCAGCGGGATCGACCGGTACGTGCCGTTCTCGGTCTTCACCTGCACCTTGCTGATCAGGTGGGGGGTGACGGAGGTGCCGCCGTTGGCGAACGCCGCGTACCCCGCCGCCTGGTACACCGCCGGGATGTTGGCGATGCCCAGCGACAGACCACCGGCGCCGCGGTGCGGGTCGAGGTAGCGCTTGGGGACGCCGAACTCCTCGGCGGTCTCGGCCACCTGGTCGAGGCCGAGCTTGAGGCCGAGCTTGACGTAGGCGGTGTTGACCGACTTCTCGGTGGCGGTGACCAGGTCGATCACGCCCATCGGCGGGTCGCCCTCGTCGTTGTTGACGGTGTAGCAGCTCGACGAGACGGGGTGGCTCTCGCCGCTGCCGTCGAAGCACTGCGGCGAGTGGCCGTCGATGGTCGACTTGATGCTCTGCCCGCTCTTGAGCGCGGTGGCCAGCACGTACGGCTTGAACGACGAGCCGACCTGGGCGCTCGGGGTGAAGACGGTGTCGACCTGGCTGCGCTTGGGATCGCCGCCGTAGAACGCCTTGATCTCGCCGTTCTCCGGGTCGACGGCGATCAGCCCGGTGCCGATGTTCTTCGGCCAGTTCTTCACCCCGGCCTCGGACATCGCCTGCCGGGCGTAGGACATCCAGCGGGGGTCGAGGCTGGTGGTGATGCGCAGCCCGGCGTTCTCCACGTCGTCCGGCAGGCCCTTGATCTGCCGGAGCTCGTCCATCACGCGTTCCTTGATGAACCCGGTCTGGTTGGTCTGCTTGGTGTCGGTCCACTCGCGTTCGGTGACCGGGAACTTCAGCCGCTGCCGGTCGGCCTCCGTCAGCTTGCCCATCTCGACCATGCCGTCCAGGACGTAGTTCCAGCGGGACCGCAGCGCCCGGTTGGCCTCGTCGTGGCCCCGGGTCTTGAAGTAGGTGGGCCGCTGGATCATCGCGGCCAGCAGGGCGCCCTCGGCGACGGTCAGCTTGCCGACGTCCTTGTGGAAGTAGGCCCGGGACGCGGCCTGGATGCCGTTGGCCTGACGGCCGAAGTAGACCGTGTTGAGGTACATCTCCAGGATCTTGTCCTTGGAGAGCTTCTCACCGATCTTGAGTGAGACGAAGATCTCCTTGATCTTGCGGCTCATGGTGCGGTCCTGGCTGAGACCCTTGTAATAGTTGCGGGCCAGCTGCTGGGTGATCGTGGAACCGCCCTGCGTGTCGCCGCCGATCGCGGTCTTGAACACGGCGCGGGCCAGGCCCCTCGGGGACACGCCGAGGCTCTCCTCGTAGAAGCCGCGGTCCTCGGCGGCCAGCACGGCGTTGCGCACGTGCGGGGGCACCTTGTCCAGCGGGACCGACTCGCGGTGCGCGCCGAGCCGGACGATCGGGGTCTTGCCGTCGGCGTAGAGGATGGCCGAGCCCTCGTCGGTCACGCCGTCCTGCGGCTTGGTGGGCGTCGGCGTCATCGTGAAGCCGACCACGAACAGCGTCACCCCGGCGAGGAGGACGAGCGCCGTCAGCCCTGCGAGGATCTTCCAGGACGGTACGTAACGCCGCCATCCGGTTTTGGCGGGCTTGCCGGAGCGGGCGCGTCTACGTCCCTTGCCGCTGCTACCGGATCCCGGACCGCCCGGCCCTCCGGGACCGCCCGGTCCGCCCGGGTCGCCGGGCCCCCACGGTGGCCCCCCGCCGGGCATCGGGCCGGCGGCGGCCCCGCGCCCGGAGTGCGGGGCGCCGCGTCGTCTTCGCCCCGGTGCTCCACGCGCCGAGACCCTTCCGCCCGGTCTGCCCCCCGCCCCTGAGGCGGAACCCAGGTCGGGCGCACCGCCGCCCGACGCCTCCGCCCCGCCGGGCGGGTACGAGCCCGACCGCCGCGCCGGGCCCTCTCCGTATTCAGGTCCGTACTGGCTTCGGTAGCTCACGAGACCTCATCAGGTAGTTACTTTGACGCTTCCGTTACCGCGAATGTACATACGGTGTCGGCCTGGGATGCAGGGGCCTGCGCCGACGGGCCGGCCCGTTCCACCAGAGAGATGGCCCTGGGCTTCCACGCCGCCTCTGGCTGAGCCCAGATGGCAGGACGCAAGGGCACCCGCCGCGCTGGAACACGCCCCCGCACGCAAGACGCGCGTCGCCGCTCGCGGTCGCACGTGGGAGGACCAGTGCGCCCAAGGCCGTTCGGGGCTGCCATTGTGCGCGATTCACTCCTGCTCGGTGTCGAAAGACGGCACGGCTCTGCGTCGTCCGAGGGTACTGCGCACGTCGACACGCGCGTGGCCCCATGCCGGGGCGGCGGCCGGAGGACGACGCGGACGAGCGGATCGTAGCCCCGGCAAGACGAACGGCCCCGGCCCGGGGGTCGCCCGGGGCGGGGCCGTTCGTGGTGGGTCATGGCGCTATGGCCTCGACCTCGAATACGTCAGCGGCTGCGACTGCTGCTGCGGGTCCGGACCACCCGGATCGCCCGGCTGCTCCGGCTCATCGGTGTCCTTGCACTCCGGACGGTTGGGGAAGTACCGGCAGATCTGGTCCTTGTCCGGCGGCGGCGACGACGTGGGGGTGCAGTTGTCGCCGTTGCCGTTGCCGTGACCCGGCGGGCACGGCGGCGGGCTCGACGGCGTCTCCTCGGCGCAACGGGGGTTGCGCCGGTTCCGCGGGTCCTCGCAGTCGGGCTGCTCCTCCTCGCGCTGCTCGGGCTCCTCGGTCTGCTTCGGCTTGGGCACCTTCGCGAACGCCTGCTGGTTGCCGCCGAACGCCGGCGGCTGGAACTGCTCGGGCGTGGTGCCCTGCGCGACCGCCGCGGTGTAGGCGTGCCAGATCCGTGCGGGGACGACACCACCGGAGATCTCGCCCAGGCCCGGGATGTACAGCGTCTTCTTCTTGTCGTTGAACATCGTCACGGCCGTGGACAGCTTCGGGTTCGCGGTGTAGCCGACGAACCAGGTCGCCACGTTCTTCTCCGTGGTACCGGTCTTGCCGGCCACCGGACGGTCGGCCAGCGCCGCGGCCGTCGCGGTACCGCCCGGCTTGACGACCTGCTGCATCGCGTAGGTGACGTCGCGGGTGACGGCCTCGGTGAAGACGTCCTCGCGCTTCTTCCAGGTGAGCTTCTTGTACTCGCCCGAGTCGTCCTTGGTGCGGACCTGCCGGACGACGTGCGGCTGGTAGTACGTGCCGCCGTTGGCGAACACCGCGTACCCGGCCGCCTGCTCGATGGGCCGGATGTCGTTGATGCCCAGCGCCAGACCGGCCTGGCTCTTGTACGGCTCGACCAGGTCGGACGCGACGCCCACGTCCTCGGCGGTCTTCGCCACGTTCGGGACGCCGACCTTCAGCGCCAGTTGCACGTACCCGGTGTTGCTCGACTCCTGGGTGGCCTTCATCAGGTCGATCGCCGCCGGACCGGAGTGGCTGTTGCGGATGGGAGCGAGCGCGCCGGGCGTGCCGGTGGGCACGACCTGGCCGCTGCCGTTGAAGGACACGCCGGAGCGGTTCTCCACCGTGGTCCTCAGGCTCCAGCCGTTCTTCAGCGCGGTGGCCAGCACGTACGGCTTCATCGCCGAGCCCGCCTGCGCCGAGCCCGCCCACACGTTGTCGAACGACTGCTTGAGGTAGTCCGGCCCGCCGTAGATGGCCTCGACCTCACCGTTGGTGGTGTTGACCGACGTCAGGCCCAGCCGCACGTGCTGCTTGAGCAGCTTCCTGGGGTCGACGCCCGGGACCGACCGCTCCATGGCCTGCTTGGCCGCGATCATCTTCTTGCGGTCGAAGGTGGTGGTGACGCGCAGGCCGTTGCGGATGACCTCGTTCTCGGTGATGCCCTGGTCGCGCTGCAGTTCCCGCAGCGCCCGCTTGATCATGTAGCCGTTCTGACCGCCGAAGGTGGCGTCACCGCCGATCTCCTTGGTCTTCGGCATCCGCTGGCTGTACTTGGCGTAGTCCGCCTCGCTCAGCTTGCCCATCTTGCGCATGCCGTCCAGCACGTACAGGTAGCGCGCCTGGGTCTGCTTGACGGCCTCCGGGTCGTCGCTGAGCGGGTCGAACCGGCCCGGCTGCTGGATGATGGCGCCCAGCAGCGCGCCCTCGTCCGGGCTCAGCTTGCTGACGTCCTTGCCGAAGAAGCTCTTGGACGCCGCCTGGATGCCGTAGGAGTTGCGGCCGAAGTAGATCGTGTTCAGGTACAGCTCAAGGATCTTGTTCTTGCTGCCCAGCTCGTCCTCGAGCTTCAAGGAGATGAACATCTCCTTGAACTTGCGGCTCACCGTCTGCTCGGGGGTGAGGTAGTAGTTCTTGGCGAGCTGCTGGGTGATGGTCGAACCGCCCTGGGTCTGACCGCCGGTGAGGTTGTTCCACACCGCCCGGCTGATGCCCTTCACCGAGAATCCGCTGTCGGTGTAGAAGGTGCGGTTCTCCGCCGCGATCACCGCGTAGCGGACGTGCTCCGGAACCTTGTCGTAGGTGACCAGCTCGCGGTTCGTACCGATCCGGCCGATCTCGGTCTTGCCGTCCCGGTAGTAGAAGATCGCCGCGGTCTTGGTGGCCTCCTCGTTGCCCTGCTTGGGCACCGGCGTCTGCGCGTACGCGACGCCGATCAACGCGGTGAGGCCGAGGAGACCCAGCAGGCCGCCGCCCGTCACCAGCTTCCACGAGGGCAGGAACCGGCGCCAGCCGGTGGGACGGGAGCGCAGATGGTCGTACCACCTGCGTTCGTGCTCCTCCGGTTCGCGGGGGCCACGCCCGCGTCCGCCGGGACCGCCCGGACCACCGCCGTGCCTCCCCGGCCCTCCCGGACCTCGTCCCCCTGGGCCGCCGGGGCCGCCGGGGCCGCGCCCACCCGGGCCCCCGGGACCTCCGGGACGGCCGGGGCCACCGGGCGCGCCGGGCACCCCGGGCATGCCGCTGGCGGCGCGGCGCGGTCCGCCGCCACCGGGCCCCTGGGGCGCCCGGCCCGCGCTGTGACGTCCCGGCCCGCCCTGCGACCTGCCCATGCCGCCGCCCGGCCCGCCTGGTCCGCCCGGTCCGCCTGGTGCGCCTCGCCCGCCGGGACCGCGACCCGGCTGCGGCGGGCGGCCGGGCATGCCCGAGGCGGCTGCGCCGCCGTTCGGCATGCCCTGCCTGCTGGGCGTCCCGGACCGGCCGGAGCGGGGACCGTTCTGCCCGCCCGGCCACTGCGACCCGGGTCCTGGTCGGGGCTGGCTTGGAATACTCACGCGACCTCATCAACGGGGGGTACGGATGGTGCGTCGTCCGAAGATTACTGTGCACGCTGATGAGCGGGAGACGGCTGTGCACGATCCGCTCGTCCGGCCCCGCGCTGACGCGCCGGGCGGAACGCGTGACCCGGAGCTATCCCCGCTGGCCGCGGGGCTCGTCTCCGTGCCCGAGGACGTATGACACCGTTAGATGGTTCCAGGCGCAACCCTGGCATACCTCGACAACAAACACGCGGAATTCGCCATATTCCTGGGCCATCTCGGCCAGTTCGGACGTCGCCTTGACACGGCCCGCGTACCGTCCGAGTTCGTCCCCGTACACATAGGTGACATGGGTGAGGCGCTCGCGCCGGCAGACCGGGCAGCGCTTGTCGGTGGGCTCGCCGTGGTACTTGGCCGCGCGCAGCAGGTAGGGGTGCGCGTCGCAGGCGTCGTCCCGGGTCAGCTGGCCGGACCGCAGTTCGGCCAGCGCCGCCCGCTTGGCCAGCCCGTAGTCGACGACCAGGCGCGGCCTCATCGGCGGTCCCTCCGCCCCGACATGCCAGCAGCGTACGTCGCGCCCGCGCGCCATGGAAGATCGCAAACCAGTACGGAAGGTGACGAATTACCCCCCGACCAGGCGGTAGACGGTACGGATTTCCGGGGTTGGGCCACTTGCCAGGAAGCGCGGGAGCTACGTATCTTTGCGATGTATCGAAGCGATACATTGACTCGATACATCGCGTGGCCCGGGCGGCGCCGACCAGCGGTCGGTTCGACCGGGGCCCGCGGCGCCTCTCGGGGGACGGCCCCCGATCCGGGGCGGGAACATCGACCGGCGACCCGAGGGGGACGCGATGGCAGGCAAGAGGGGCACCGGCGTGCTGGAGCTCGCCGTGCTCGGCCTGCTCAACGAGTCCCCCATGCACGGCTACGAGCTGCGCAAGCGGCTCAACGCCCTGCTCGGCATGTTCCGGGCGTTCTCCTACGGCTCGCTCTACCCGTGCCTCAAGCAGCTGCTGGCCAGCGGCCTGATCGTCGAGGACCGGCCGGAGGAGCCGAACGTGGCGATCGCCCTGCAGAGCCGCCGGTCGAAGATCGTCTACAGGCTCACCGCCGAGGGCAAGGAGCGGCTGCAGCACCTGCTCACCGAGGCCGGACCGGCGGCGTGGGAGGACGAGGGCTTCGGCGTGCGCTTCGCCTTCTTCTCCCACACCCGCGCCGACGTGCGGCTGCGGATCCTCGAAGGCCGGCGCAGCCGGCTGGAGGAGCGGCTGGAGAGACTGCGCGCCGCGCTGGCGCGGACCCGGGAACGGGTCGACCACTACACGCTCGAGCTGCACAACCACGGGCTCGAGTCGGTCGAACGCGAGGTCCGGTGGCTCAACGAGCTCATCGGGCGCGAGCGGGCGGCACAGGAGAACGCGAAAACTTCGGACAAGAACCAGGACACGCCCCGGGGCGACGGCCGCTGAACGCCGCGGCCGCATGACCGGGGAGGGGTGGAACGCACCCGTGTCCCGTAACAGAGAAGGAGCAACCGGATGGGTTCGGTGCGCGTGGCCATCGTCGGAGTGGGCAACTGCGCCGCTTCGCTCGTCCAGGGCGTCGAGTACTACAAGGACGCGGACCCCGCGACGAAGGTGCCGGGTCTCATGCACGTCCGGTTCGGCGACTACCACGTCCGCGACGTGGAGTTCGTCGCCGCCTTCGACGTGGACGCCAAGAAGGTCGGCATGGACCTGTCCGAGGCCATCAACGCCAGCGAGAACAACACCATCAAGATCTGCGACGTGCCGCCGACCGGCGTCGTGGTGCAGCGCGGCCACACCTACGACGGGCTCGGCGAGTTCTACCGCGACATGATCGAGGAGTCCAGCCGCGAGCCGGTGGACGTCGTCAAGGTGCTCAAGGACACCCAGGCCGACGTGCTGGTGTCCTACCTGCCGGTCGGCTCGGAGGAGGCCGACCGCTTCTACGCCCAGTGCGCCCTGGACGCGGGCGTGGCGTTCGTCAACGCCCTGCCGGTGTTCATCGCCTCCGACCCCGAGTGGGCGGAGAAGTTCACCAAGGCGGGCGTCCCGATCGTCGGCGACGACATCAAGTCGCAGATCGGCGCGACCATCACCCACCGCGTGATGGCCAAGCTGTTCGAGGACCGCGGGGTCGAGCTGCAGCGCACCTACCAGCTCAACTTCGGCGGCAACATGGACTTCATGAACATGCTGGAGCGCAGCCGGCTCCAGTCCAAGAAGATCTCCAAGACGCAGTCGGTGACCTCCCAGGTGCCGCGCGAGATGGCCAAGAGCGACGTGCACATCGGCCCGTCCGACCACGTGCCGTGGCTGGACGACCGCAAGTGGGCGTACGTGCGCCTGGAGGGCAAGGCGTTCGGCGACGTCCCGCTGAACCTGGAGTACAAGCTGGAGGTCTGGGACTCCCCCAACTCCGCCGGCGTCATCATCGACGCGATCCGCGCCGCCAAGATCGCCAAGGACCGCGGCATCGGCGGCCCGATCCTGTCGGCCAGCTCCTACTTCATGAAGTCCCCGCCCGTCCAGTACGACGACAACCGGGCGCGCGAGGCCGTGGAGGAGTTCATCCGCGGCGAGGTCGAGCGCTGACCTCTGCTCGCTGAAACACCGAAAAGCTGAAACGGCCGCCCGGACATCCGGGCGGCCGTTCGGCGTTCCGCAGGCCGGCCGGGAAAGGACAATGGCCGGATGGACGACCTCATCCCGATCCGGGACGTCGCCGACCGGTTCGCGCTGCCCATCTCGACGCTGCACTACTGGGAGCGCCGCGGGCTGCTGGCGCCGCGCCGGCGGGCCGGGCGGCGCCGACCAGGCAGCACAGGACGGCGGCTCGGCGCCGCGCACGATCGCCGCCTCGCCGAACACCGGGCCCGCGATCTGCATTGACAGCGGCAGCCCGCAACGCCGCCGCGGCCTCGGTCAGAGTCCACGATGGGATCACTTTCCACCTCCGTCGCGCCCGTACGCCGCCGCGCCTCCGTGGCGGCCGGGCGGAACGCAACCCTCCTAACTCAACCCGGGTTGAGTACAAGCGCGTGTGATCGACGTCTCCCGGGCCGGTCATCGGCGCGGCTCGCCGGGCCGCGGCCCATGACACGCCCGTTCGGCGTGTGCCGGACCGATGTTCCGGCCGCGGTCGGGAAAGATGGTCAACCGGCGGGCGATCAGGGCTCCGGACGGCGATCCACCGTCGTCACCGGGCATGTCCTTCATGACGAAAATGCTGATGTAGCGGACGTTGTCACGCTCTGGTCCTACTGTTGCACCGTCAGTGAATGTGCGTACCGTTCCAGTGGCCGACTGGAGGACTTGGATGGCACGCGACCTGGGAAAAGTGACAGCGGGACTGGCCGGGCTGGCCATGGGCCTGACGGCGTGCGGCGGGGGCGGGTCCGGCCGCGCCACGGACGGACCGCCGCGCGACGGCGGCACGCTGCGCGTCGTCGGCTCGTCCGACGTGCCGCACCTCGACACCGCCGGCGCCAACAGCGTCGGCGCGTACGGGCTGAACCGCACCTACGCGCGGACGCTGCTCGGCATCAAGGCGTCCAACGACTTCAACGAGACCCTGCCCGTCCAGGCGGACATGGCGACGCAGGTGCCCAGCCGTGAGAACGGCGGCATCAGCGACGACGGCCGCACCTACACGCTCAGGCTGCGCGAGGGCGTGCTGTGGAACACCCGCCCGCCGCGCCCCGTCACCGCCGAGGACTTCGTCCGGGGCTTCAAACGGCTCTGCAACCCCGCGGCCCCGGCGCCGGGGCGGGGCTACTACACGTCCACCATCCGCGGCATGGAGGAGTTCTGCCGCGGCTTCGGCCACGTCAGGGCCGACGACGCCAAGGCCATCGCCGCGTACCAGAACTCCCACGACATCGACGGCATCCAGGCCAAGGACCCGCACACGCTGGTGTTCACGCTGCGCGAGCCCGCCAGCGACTTCCTCAACCTGCTGACGCTGCCGTACACCGCCGCGGCCCCCAGGGAGTACGACGCGTACGTCCCCGACGGACCCGAGTTCCGGCAGCACACCATCTCCGACGGCCCGTACCAGATCACCTCCTACCGGCCAGGGATGTCGTACGTGCTGACCCACAACCCGGTGTGGCGGCGCGAGACCGATCCGCTGCGCGAACGCCACGTCGAGAAGATCCAGATCACGCTGGGGCAGGACTCCCCCGCCACCGTCCAGCAGCAGCTGGAGCAGGGCACCGCCGACCTGGCCTGGGACCAGCCGGTCCCCACCGCCGCGATCCCCCGGCTGCGCGCGCGGCGGGACGAGCGGTTCGCCGTCCACCGCACTCCCAGCAGCAGCCCGTACCTGGTGTTCAACACCCGCAGCCCGAACAACGACGGCGCGCTCGGCCGCCGCGAGGTGCGGCAGGCCCTGCAGTACGCCGTCGACCGCACCGCGCTCATCAAGATCGTGGGCGGGCCGGAGGTGGCCGAGCCGCTGCACACGGTGATCCCGCCGGGCTCCTCCGGGTACGCGCCCGCCGACCGGTATCCGACGCCGGGCGAGGCGGGCGACCCGGCACGCTGCCGCCGGCTGCTGACGGAGGCGGGGCATCCGGACGGCCTGGCGCTGAAGTTCCCGTACCGCACCAACAGCGTGCACAAGCTGATCGCCGAGTCGATCCGGCAGAACCTGGCGGCGTGCGGCGTGCGGGCCGAGCTGATCCCCGACACCGGCGGCGACTTCTACGGCAAGACGCTCTCCACGCCGGAGCGGACGGAGGCGGGCCAGTGGGACATCGCCGCCCCAGGCTGGACGCCCGACTGGTACGGCAACAACGGCCGCACCGTCGTGCAGCCCCTGTTCGACGGCCGCGGCTACGGCCCGAACTCCAGCAACTACGGCGGCTACCGCAACCCGGAGGTCGACGCCCTGATCGACGCCGCGCTGACCGCCCCCGACGCCGCCCGCGCCGCCGGGTTCTGGCAGCGCGCCGACGACCTGATCATGCAGGACGCGGCGATCGTCCCGCTGCTGAACCGCGCCCACACCATCTACCGCTCCGCCCGCGTCCGCGGCGCGGTCTTCCTGCCGACGGCGGCGGGTTACGACTACACCCGCCTCTGGCTGGCCGACTGACCCGCACCCTCACGGACGGGGACGTATGAGCACAACGGGACGGGTTGGCAGGATGCGGGCGATCTAGCGCATAGGGTGATCGGGTGAGGGCTAGCGCGCTGCGGGCGATCCTGCGCGGACGGGACTTCCGCCGCCTGTACGGCACCCGGCTCACGTCGCAGCTCACCGACGGCGTCTTCCAGGTCGCGCTCGCCGGGTACGTCTTCTTCTCGCCCGAGCGGCAGACGTCGGCGGGCAAGGCGGCGGCCGCGTTCGCGGTGACGCTGCTGCCGTACTCGGCGCTCGGGCCGTTCGCCGGGGTGTTCATCGACCGGTGGCAGCGGCGGCGCATCCTGATGTGGACGCCGGTCGTCCGGGCCTTGCTCACGGTGCTCGTCGCGGCGCTGGTGGCGGCCGGGCAGGACGGCGCGGTGTTCTTCGTGACGGTGCTGGTCGTGCTGGGCGTCAACCGGTTCTTCCTGGCGGCGCTGTCGGCCGCGCTGCCGCACGTCGTACGGCGCGAGCACCTGGTGACGGCCAACGCGTTCGCCGTGACGTCCGGCACCGTGATCGCGTTCGTCGGCGCGGGCCTGGGCTACCTGATGCGGCGCGTGTTCGGCCCGCACGACGACGGGACGGCGCTGATCCTGCTGGGCGCGGCGGCGCTGTGGGTGGCGGCGGCGCTGGTCGCCACGACGCTGCCGCGGCGGCTGCTCGGCCCGCACCTGGACCGGGCCGCCCCGCACACCCGCAAGGCCCTCGGCAACGTGCTGCACGGGCTCGCCGACGGGGCGCGGCACATGATCGGCCACGGCCCGGCGGCGCTGTCGCTGGCGGCGATCTCCGTGCACCGCTTCCTGTACGGGATCGTCCTGATCATGACGTTGCTGCTGTGCCGCAACCACTTCACCACCGACCCGGACGCGGGCATGGCCGCGTTCGCGGTCATGCTGGGCGTGTCGGGCGCCGGGTACTTCGCCGCCGCGCTGGTCACGCCGCCGGTGGTGCGGCGCGTCAGCAAGGCCGCGTGGATCACCTGGCTGCTGGCGGGGGGCGGCGTGGCGCTGCTGGTCCTCGGCCTGCCGTTCGCCCGGGGGCCGTGGGTGGTGGGCGCGTTCGTGCTGGGGGTGGTGTCGCAGGGCGTGAAACTGTGCGTCGACACGACCCTGCAGGAGTCGATCGAGGACGCCTACCGCGGCCGGGTGTTCGCCGTCTACGACATGCTGTTCAACGCCACGTTCGCCGCGGCGGCGGCCATCGCCGCCACCTGGCTTCCCCCGGACGGCGTGTCCTACGCGACGCTCGTCGCCGTGGTGGTCGCCTACGTGCTGGCCGCGGTCGCCTTCCGGGCCTGCGCGACGCGCCTGTCCCGCGTCTCCGCCACCGCCTGACGTCGTCCGACGTCGCCGGGACGGTTCGGCGTCAGAGCGATTCGGCGATGGCGTACATGGCGTCCGCGATGCGCTCGGTCTCCTCGACCGTGCACACGTACGGCGGCATGGTGTAGACGAGGCGGCCGAACGGACGCAGCCACACCCCGTGGTCCATGGCGATCTTCTGGACGGCGGGGACGTCCACCTGTTCGCGCGCCTCGATGACGCCGATCGCGCCGAGCACCCGCACGTCCCGCACCCCGGGCAGTTCCTCGGCGCCGTCCAGGCCCGCGGTCAGCACGGCCTCGATGGTGTCGACCTCGTCCCGCCAGTCGCGCGACAGCAGCAGGTCGATGGACGCCGACGCCACCGCCGCCGCCAGCGGGTTGGCCATGTAGGTGGGGCCGTGCATGAGGACGCCCGCCTCGCCCGTGGTGATGCCGTGCGCCACCCGGTCGCTGCACAGCGTCGCGGCCATCGTCATGTACCCGCCGGTGAGGGCCTTGCCGACGCACATGATGTCCGGGGCGATCTCGGCGTGGTCGCAGCCCCACATCTCGCCGGTGCGGCCGAACCCGGTGGCGATCTCGTCCAGGACCAGCAGCAGGTCGTGCTCGTCGGCCAGCTCGCGCAGCGCCCGCAGGTACTCGGGGGCGTAGAAGCGCATGCCGCCCGCGCCCTGCACGACCGGCTCGACGATGATCCCGGCCAGCTCGCCGGCGTGCGCGGCGGCCAGCGCGGCCAGCTCGTCCAGGTACGCCTGGTCGGGCTCGGCGAGGTAGCCGAGCGGGGGCGGCGGCGCGAACACGTGCCGCGCCAGCACGTCGGTGAACAGCTGGTGCATGCCGTTGACCGGGTCGCACACGGCCATGTCGCCGAAGGTGTCGCCGTGGTAGCCGCCGCGGACGGTCAGCAGCCGGTGCCGTTCGGGACGCCCCCGCGACCGCCAGTACTGCAGCGCCATCTTGATGGCGACCTCGACGGCCACCGAACCGGAGTCGGCGAAGAACACCTTGGTCAGCGGCTCGGGCGTCAGCTCGACGAGCCGTTCGGCCAGCCGCACCGCCCCGGGATGGGTCAGCCCGCCGAACATCACGTGCGCCATCCGGCCCAGCTGCCCGGTGACGGCGGCGTTGAGCTCGGGGTGGTTGTAGCCGTGGATGGCCGCCCACCACGACGACATCCCGTCGATCAGCTCGGTGCCGTCGGCGAGGGTGAGCCGCACCCCGGACGCGGACACCACGAGCTCGGGCGGCACCGCGGCGGGCATCGGCGCGTACGGATGCCAGATGTGGTCGCGGTCGAAGGCCTGCAGCCGCTCGATCTCCGCGGGGCTCATCCGCCCCAACCTGACCTCGATCACGCCCGGCCGCCCTCGCCCGCGCCGTCCTCGGCCGTGGGGGCCCCGGCGGCATCGTCCCGGCCGGGTGCGGTTCGACCACCTGTCACTTGACCATCGGCGTCGGCCGTGTCCGCTGCGGCGCTGTCGGCCGCACCGGGCCGGCCGGACGTCGCCGCCGCGTTCGCCGCCGGGCCGTCGGGCGCGTCACCCGAACCCGGTGTGCTCGCCGGGGCGGACGCGTCGGCCGCCGTGGCGGTGGAGTCCTCGTCCCGCTCGTCGTCCGTGGCGGTGGGGGTGGGGAGGCCCTGGGCGGCGGCCCAGCGGAGCAGCTCCTCCGTGGCGGCCTCCTTGCCGATCACACCGCGGTCGAGGCGCACGTCGAGCAGGAACTTGTACGCCTTGCCGACCAGCGGGCCCGGCGAGATGCCCAGGACGCGCTGGATCTCGTTGCCGTCCAGCTCCGGACGCAGCTTGGCGAGTTCCTCCTCCTCCGCGAGCCGGTCGATGCGGGCCTCCAGGTCGTCGTAGGTGCGGCGGAGGCGTTCGGCCTTGCGGCGGTTGCGGGTGGTGCAGTCGGCGCGGGTGAGCTTGTGCAGCCGCGACAGCAGGTGCCCGGCGTCGCGCACGTACCGGCGGACGGCCGAGTCGGTCCACTCGCCCGTCCCGTACCCGTGGAAGCGCAGGTGCAGCTCGACCAGCCGCGACACGTCGGCGACGACGTCCTTGGGATAGCGCAGCTCGGTCAGCCGCTTGCGGGCCATCTTCGCGCCGACGACCTCGTGGTGGTGGAACGACACCCGGCCGCCCGCCTCGAACCGGCGCGTCTTGGGCTTGCCGATGTCGTGCAGCAGCGCCGCCAGCCGCAGCACCAGGTCGGGCCCGCCCTCCTCCTGGGCGATCGCCTGCTCCAGGACGATCAGCGAGTGCTCGTAGACGTCCTTGTGCCGGTGGTGCTCGTCGATCTCCAGGCGCAGCTTGGGCAGTTCCGGCAGGACGTGGTCGGCGAGGCCGGTGTCGACCAGCAGCGCCAGCCCCTGACGCGGGTACCTGCCGCACACCAGCTTGGACAGCTCGTCGCGGACCCGTTCCGCCGACACGATCTCGATGCGTCCGGCCATGTCGGTCATGGCCCGCACCACCTCGGGCGCGACGGTGAAGCCGAGCTGGGCGGCGAAGCGGGCGGCGCGCAGCATCCGCAGGGGGTCGTCGCTGAACGAGTCCTCCGGGCGGCCGGGCGTGCGCAGCACCTTGCGCTCCAGGTCGGCCAGGCCGCCGAACGGGTCGACGAACTCGTGCCCGGGCAGCCGCGCCGCCATGGCGTTGACGGCGAAGTCGCGGCGGCGCAGGTCCTCCACCAGCGAGGTGCCGTAGGAGACCTGCGGCTTACGGGACTTGGGGTCGTAGGACTCGCTGCGGTAGGTGGTGATCTCGAGCTGGTGGTCGCCCTTGCGCAGGCCGACGGTGCCGAACTCGATGCCGATCGTCCAGACGTGGTCGGCCCAGCCGCGGATGATCTCCAGAACGCGCTGCGGCGGGGCGTCGGTGGTGAAGTCCAGGTCCTTGCCGACGCGGCGCAGCAGGGCGTCCCGCACCGGCCCGCCGACCAGCGCGAGCTCGTGCCCGGCGGCCCGGAAGCGCTCGCCCAGTTCGTCGGCGAGCGGCGCGACCCGGCGCAGCAGCTCGGCGATGGCCGTCCGTTGCTGCTGGGACGGCCGTGCGGGCTGTGTCGGCTGCTGCTGGGTCACATTCTGGTCGGGCACGGCCATCGAGCGTATTTCCTTGGTTGAGGGCTGACAAAAGAATTTGTTCGGCACCCGGGAGGCGACTCGGGAAAACTTCCTGCGGAATGCGCGACGAACTCTTCCCGTCGCGCGGCCCCCGGGTTACGTTCTGGGCACCCCGGGGGGACGCCCGCCGCACACCACCGCAGTCTCCCGTACGACCAAAGGTAGCGGGGCCCGCCGGGTCGCGGCCCACCGCAGGGGTCGGCCGCTCCGAGGATTATCCCGGCCTGTCCGGGTAAGAGGGGATTCCCCCCGGAATGGGGGGTGTACGGGGGCGCAGACGAAGGGGAGCGCGGGGCTGTCGGCGGGGGTCCCCGCAGGACGGAGCAGAACATGAAGGACGCTCTCACCATCCATCGCGCGCTGCTCGACCGGGAGACGCCGCACCAGATCGTGCGACTGCCCGTCGCGATCACACACGCCGACGAACTGCCGAGGGCGCTCGGCCTGCCGGCGCGGCGGTGCCTGGTGACGCGCGTCTACGCGTGCAACGACGTCCACCGTGAACGCCGCTTCCTGACCGGCGTGGTCGTGGCGGCGGGAACCCTGCCGCCCACCGAGGTCGTGCGCCACGCGGTCGGCGCCCGCCTGATCCGCCCGGCCCGGCCGGACCTGGTGAACGCGGTCACCGAGTACGCCGCCGGCCTGGTCTGCCCGCTCCTGCTGCCGGAGGCCATGCCGCTGCTGATCGACCAGTCCGTGGTGGACGCCAATCCGCTCGACGAGGTCGTCTACACCGCCACCGGCGAGCCGTCGACGGCGCTCGCCATCCGCAGCCTCGACCTGTACACGGTGAGCGGCGCCAAGCCCGTCGCCCTCCCGTCCGCACAGACCGGCGCCGCGTCCACCTCCGTCTACGCGTCCGCCTACCCCTCCGCCTCGCCCCCGGCCCCCGCGCCGGCGAAGAGACCGGCGCCCACGTCGCATCCGGCGCCGACGACGGCGGAACCCCGCTCCCGCCGACCCGAACCGCACCGCACATGACCCGGGACGAGCCAGGAACGATCGCGGTTCGGACGCGCGTTGCTGGGAAGTAGGCGCATTACCGGTGTGGATCTCCTCCTCAGCAGGGGGGACCATGTGCGGGTTTGCAATGGAATCGGGCGAAGAGGCGGGAGGAAGGTCTGACGGCAGCCGTCGCGCGGCTACCATCGAGCGCGTGATGCGGGACTACGACGCCCGCTGTCTTCAGGCGGGGCCTCCTGCGACAGGCGGCCATCGGGTGGACATGGCGTGAGAACGGTCAAACGCGCGGCCTGGCTGGCCGTACTGGTGTCCTGCGTCCTTGCGGTCACGGCGCCCGCGCTGGCGGCCGCACCCAGGACACCGAAGACGGCACAGGGTTCTCCGGACCGGCCACAGAACCCGGCGGCGGCACCAGGCGCGCCACAGGCACAAGGGGCGCCGCAGGCGCAGGCTCCGGCCGAGCCCGCGCCGCAACGCGCCGGCAGACAGCAGCAGTCACAGGTGGCGCTCGCGCTGTCCAAGGTGACCCCGTCGGCCATCACCGCGTCCGGCAAGAACTCCAGGTTCACGCTGACCGGCACCGTCCAGAACCGCTCCGGCCACGCGCTCGCCGGGCTGTCCGTCCGGCTGCGCTACAGCTCCCAGCGCATCACCAGCAGGGGCGAGCTCGCCCAGTACGCGACCGCCGCGCCGTCCAGGCTGCCGGGCGCCACCACCCCGCGCCCGCTGCCCCAGGCGGCCGTGGCGGGCGGAACCCAGGCGTGGAGGCTCACCGGCAACGCGGCCGCGGTCGGCATGCGGCAGTTCGGCGTGTACCCGCTCGGCGTCGAGGTCATCAACTCCTACCAGCAGGTTCTCGCCGGCTTCACCACGTTCGTCACCTTCACCGGCAACGCCCGCGGCACCCAGCCGCTGTCGGTCGCCTGGGTGTGGCCGCTCATCGACCGCCAGCACCGCGCCAACGACAGCACCTTCATCGACGACCGGCTCGCCACCGACCTCACCCGCGGCCGGCTCGGCTCCCTCGTCGACGCGGCCGCCACGACCACCACGCCCGTCACCTGGGCGATCGACCCGGCACTGCTGGACGACGTCCAGGCGATGAACCGGAACTACGTCGTCAAGCGTCCCGGCACCGCCGACAGGGGCACCCGCACGTCCGCCAACCCCGCCGCCCGGCTGTGGATCGACAGGTTGAAGCGGGCGTCCAAGGACGACCCGTACTTCGTCCTCCCCTACGCCGACCCCGACGCCGTCGCGCTCGTCCGGTACGGCGAGTCCATGGCCCGGCACCTCGACATCGCCTACAAGAACACCGCCGTGGCCGCCGAGGTCCTCGGCCGGGCGCCGACGGTGAAGGTCGCCTGGCCGCCGTCCGGCATGGCCGGCCCGGACACGCTGGACGCGCTGTCGCGCTACGGGCAGATCGGCACGGACGGGGCGTTCCTGTTGAGCGGTTCGGCGTTCCAGGAGAACCCGCAGGGCTACACGCCCAGCGCCACCACCGCGGTGCAGACCAAGCAGGGCACGCGCCGCGTCCTCACCTACGACGACACGATCAACGACGTCGTCAGCTCGGGCACCCGGTCCCCGGGCGCGGCGGCCCTCGCCGAACAGCGCTTCCTCGCCGAGACCGCGATGATCACGGCGGAGGCGCCGAACCTCAGGCGCACCCTGGTCGTCGTCCCCGACCGGCACTGGAACCCCTCGCCCGAGTTCGCGCAAAGGATCCTCGGCCACACCAAGTCGGCGCCGTGGCTGAAGGCGGTCGACCTCCAGACGGCCATCAAGGCCAAGCCGCAGCCCCGGGTCTTCACCGGCTACCCCGACGCCTACGAGGCGTACGAGCTCGGCCCCGCCTACCTGGAGCAGGTGCGCCGGATCGCGCGGGACGTCTCCCTGTTCTCCCAGGTGACGGCCGACCCGGTGCGGATCGACTACACCAGGGCCGTGCTGCGCATGGAGTCGGCCGCCTGGCGCGGGCACGGCAAACGCGCCCGGGCGGCACGCGAGGAACTCGCCCGCGAACTCGGCGCCCACAAGGCCGGAGTGAAGATCATCCCGTCTCAGAACGCCCTGGCGGGCAGCTCGGGCCGGATCCTGGTCAGCGTCGCCAACAACCTGCCCGACCAGAACATCAAGGTCCGCCTGGAGGTGACCTCCGAGAACAGCGCCAAGCTGCAGATCGGCCGGTTCGCCGCCGAGGACCTGGTGCTCGAACTCGGCCCCGGCGAGAAGGTGAGCCGCAAGATCCCCGTGCAGGCGGCCGGCAACGGCAACTTCCGGGTCCGGCTGCGCCTGATCACGGCCGAGGGCAGGGTGTTCGGCACGGAAGAGATCACGGTGCGCACCACGGGATACGGGCGGCTGGCCCTGCTCATCACCGGCGGCTCACTTGCCGTACTCTTCGTGGGCGTCGGAGTGCGGGCCATGCGAGCAAGGCGCCGCCGGAAAGCGGAGGCAGGCGGTGACGGGTCGACAGGAGCGGAACCAGCACCCATCGGGGCCATGGCCCCAGCACCCGGGGACCCCGGAACCCCCGACCTCCCCGAAGCAGGAGCCGGCTCCGCCCCCCGCCCCTCCCGAGACGGCCCCCTCCCAGGCAACCCCCCGACCTTCACCAACAACCCCTGACCCGGCCACCTCGCGGCGAACCCCTCCCGCTCCCGGCGAAGGGCAGCCTCCGTTCAGCTGGGGGCACCACTCCGTGCCCGGACAACACACCCCCGGCCCGCCACCCGGGGGCTTGCCCGGGGCCGGGCTTCAGGGCCCGCAACGTTCGGCTGCCCCCGGGCAGAACGAACAGTCCCAGCCACCGTCCCCTCAGCCGCCCGCCGGGTCTTCGCCGTGGGGCGCCTCGCCTCCGGCCGCCGCGGGCCCTACCCCTGGACAAACCACCACTCCCATGGGCTATCCCCCGTCACCACCCAACCCGGGCCCTTACAGTCCCGACCCGTCGGCACATGGCTCCTCGGCGCCTGACGACCCGTTCGCGCCCGGCCCCTCGGCGCCGGGCCCCGGTGCCTCAGGTGTGCCCGGACTCCCTTCCGGCCCGTCGGCGGCACCGTCCGCAGGGGGCGCGGCCGCGCAGGGTGTCGGTGGCGCGTCCGGCCCTCCGGCGGCACCGGGCCCCTTCCTGTCTGGCTCCTCTCCGTCCGAGCCGTCCGCGCAGGGGGCCATGGGGCCGCAGGCGCCGGGCTCGGGTGGCTTCGCCCAGGGACACTTCGCGTCAGGGCCCCCGGCGGCAGGCCATGGTGGGGCGGGAGCCCCGAACTGGGGGACGCCCCCTGAGAGCGGGCCGCCGGCACAAGGCATGTGGGCGCCAGAGGGCTCGGCCACAGGCGGCGACATGGCATCCCGGCAGAACCCGTACGGGCAGCCTCCTCCTGGACATCCCGGAATGAGCAGGCCCGAGACGCCGAACGTCCCCCAGGCATCCGCCGGGGGCCCGACGCCGCCTGCCGGGGGCGGTTGGGACGGACGGCCTCCGGCACGTCCGGGCCACCAGGGTCCCCCACCCGGATGGCCGCAGCCCATGGACGCCGACTCCGGCGAACCGAACCCCGCAGATTTCAGTCCCAGAGGTATGAACCCGGCAGGACAGAACCGCCCAGGCCCAGGTTGGGGCGGCCAGCAGCATCCCCCCGGCCCGGGGGCGCACCAACCCCCGCACCCCGCAGCGGTCGGCGGCGCTCCTCATCCGCACGGACCGGGGCCGGTGGCTCCGGGGCCGGCGGGTCCCCTGTCCGCCGACATGGGGCAGGCCGCCCAGACCGCCGAGGCGGTCGTCGAGGAGGAGAAGCCGTCCGGCAAGGGCGGGGGCCTGCTGAAGTCCAGCGCGATCATGGCGTTGGGAACGCTGGCGTCCCGGATCACCGGCTTCCTGCGCACCGCCGTGATCGTCGCCGCGCTCGGCACCGGCATGCTCGCCAACGCCTACAACACCGCCAACACCATTCCCAACCAGGTCTACGACCTGCTGCTGGGCGGGATCCTGACCAGCGTCATCGTCCCGCTGCTGGTGCGCGCCAAGGAACGCGACCGCGCCTACGGCGAGCAGTACGAGCAGCGCATGTTCACCCTCGCGGTGATCGGCCTGGCCGTCCTGACCGTGGTGGCGGTGCTGATGGCGCCGCTGTTCATCGACGTCCTCGCCGGCAGCTACACGGGCGACCAGCGGCGGGTGGCCGTGCTGTTCACCCAGTTCTTCCTGCCGCAGATCTTCTTCTACGGGGTCGGCGCGTTCGCCGGGGCGATCCTCAACACCCGCGGCAGCTTCGGCGCGCCCATGTGGGCGCCGGTGCTCAACAACATCGTGGTGATCGCGGTCGGCGGCGCGTTCCTGACGATCTCCTCCGGCCGGGTCGACCCGTCCAGCATCTCCGACACCCAGTTCATGCTGCTGGCGCTCGGCACCACCGGCGGCATCGTCCTGCAGACGGTCGCGCTGTGGCCGTCGCTGCGCGGGGTCGGCTTCCGCTGGCGGCCCCGCCTGGACTTCAAGCGCGGCGAGATCGGCCAGGTCGGACGGATGGCCGGGTGGACGCTGATGTACGTCGTCGCCACGCAGGTCGCGCTGGGCGTGGTGACCGCCCTGGCCAACCGGGCCGGCGACCGGGGCGTGGCCGAGGGACTCGGCGAGGGGTACGGCTACACCCCGTACTTCAACGCCTACCAGCTGTTCCAGCTCCCGTACGCGATCGTCGGCGTCTCGGTGATCACGGCGCTGCTGCCCCGCATGAGCCGTTTCGCCGCCGAGGGCAAGCACGCCGACGTGCGCGCCGCCTTCGCCGGCGGCCTGCGGCTGTCCTCGGTGATCATCCTGCCCGCGGCGGCGCTGATGCTGGTGCTCGGCCCGGAGATCACCACCGTGCTGTTCGCGCACGGCAACACCTCCGACGCCGACGCGCTGGTCATCGCGCGCGTCATGCAGATGTTCGCGATCGCGCTGGTGCCGTTCTCGGTGTACCAGCTGATGATGCGGGTCTTCTACGCGATGCAGGACACCCGCACGCCCGCGTTCATCAGCGTGGCCGTCGTCTCCACCAATATCGGCATGGCGCTGACCATGTACAACGTGCTGCCCACCGACAAGATCGTCATGGGCATCGCGGGCGGCTTCGCGCTCGCCCAGGTCGTCGGCACGCTGGTCAGCTGGGTGATCCTGCGGCGGCGGCTGGGCGGCATGGACGGACGCCGTATCGCGGGCGCCTACCTCAAGCTCATCGTCGCGCTGTGGCCGCTGCTCGGCTTCGCCTACGCCACGCACGCCATCACCGAGGCCGCCCTCGGCACCGGCCTGGCCCCCGGCCTGATCGCGCTCGTCGTCGGCAGCGCCGGCGGCGGCCTGCTCTACCTGGTCTTCGCCCGGCTCCTGCGGGTCGACGAGGTCCAGACGATGACCGGAATGCTCGCCCGCCGCCTCCCCGGCCGCCGCTGACGAACCCACGCCGCCGGCCCTGCGGGGCCGCCAGAACCGGCGCCGCAGGGCTGGATGCCGCTTCGCCGACCGGACGGTCAACGTGTGTCTGTAAGGTGCGACGGTACTGAGAGCGGTCACAGCGCACGTTGGTCCGCAGGATCGCTTGCTGACGCGTGCGCCGCGCGTGGCGCCGGCGTGTGTGGGCATGGGCTCTTCCGCGAGGACGTGGTCGTCGCATCAGGACACGCGGAGCGGATGGTGCGGTGTACGGCGGGGCTGGGTGACGAAGGTGGGACGTCCCGCCAAGGTTGGACGCGGGTGGACGAGGGCCGGCCGTGCGTCTTCCCGCTGGTCGAGCGGCGTCCCGTCAGCGCTCGGCTCTGGTCACCGGGCGTGGCGAGGGCGTGTCGCTTCGTTCGGTGGCTCTTCGGCAGGCTGGGTGAGGAGGGGCGAGGGCTGGGTCAGGGCTCACAGGGGTGCTGTGGCCGAGTGGTAAGGGGTTTCGGGCTGCAGAGATAGGTGCCTGCGGACGAACCCGACGCCGGTGAGGCCGGGGGCGGCGAAGGGGCCCACGGGGGCGTGACGTGGCCCGGAGCTGGGGTGACACATGTAGGTCCCGGGGTGACATATGTCGGTCGGTGATGACCTACAGACCGGGAATAGATCACGGGTATAGCGTGGCAAAGTACACGGCACGCGCGCCGATAACGCCGTCGCTGATCTGTGTAACCACTACCATGATGGGGACTACGGCTTGCGGGGCGACACCCTGGGGAACGCAAAGAGGAGGGTCGGAGGCGTAAGCTGCCACGCCACGAACATGGATTCTGACCACCTGCGCAGGACGTTGCCGTGAGCACGTCAGTCATAGAGCCCGGAACCCGCCTGGCCGGCCGTTACCGGCTGGAGGAGCGCATCAGCGACTCGGGCGGGTCCGCACAGTGGAAGGCCATCGACGAGATCCTGGCGCGAGCCGTGGCCGTCCGGACCTTCGACCCCGAGTTCCCGCGCGTCGCCGAGGTGGTCACCTCTGCCCGCGCCGCGGCTCGGCTCACCGACCCGCGTCTCACCCAGGTCTTCGACGCCGACGACAGCGGCGAGAGCGCGTACGTGGTCAGCGAGTGGGTCTCCGGCGAGACGCTGGAGCAGATGCTGGCCAAGGCGCCGCTGGAGCCCGGGCGTGCCGCGACGTTGCTGTACGAGGCGTCCGAGGCGATCGCCGCCGCGCACGCCGCCGGGCTGGCCCACCTGTGCCTGTCCCCCCGTGACCTGGTGTGGACGACCGGCGGGACGGTCAAGCTGCTCGGCGTGGCCACCGCGGCCGCGCTGGCCGACGTCTACTCCGACGATCCCGCCCGCGAGGACGTCCGCGGCCTCGGCGGCCTGCTGTACGCGGCGCTGACCGCGCACTGGCCGGGCGAGCCCAAGCTGTCGGCGCTGCCCGCCGCGCCGGCGGCGGACGGCGTGGTGCGGGCCCCTCGGCAGGTCCAGGCGGGCATCTCGCACGCCGTCGACGCCATCGTGTGCCGTGCCCTCGGCCTGCAGGTGCCGGGGCAGGAACCGCTCACCACCCCCGCCGACTTCGCCAAGGCGATGCGCGGCGTGCCCCGTACGCCACTGCCGCTGTTCGCGGGGCTCGGCGGCGTCCACTCGCCGGCCCCGTCCGCGCCCACCCGTCCCGCGCATGCGCCCGGCGCCCCCGCCGCTTCCACGCGGGCCGCCCGGCCGGCCGCTCCCGCGTCCCACCACCAGGCGCCGCAGCAGCCTCGGCGCCGCGGCGCCGCCCCAGCGCCCGCACCGCACGCGCCTCGTACGCGGCACGACTCCGTCCCGCCGCCGACGGCCCCGGTCGGCGTCCCGGGGACGAGGTCCGCGCCGCGCAGCCCGCTCAACCGCGCCCTGCTGGGCGTCGCCGCGGCCGCCGCCACCGTCATCGTCGGGCTCAGCGCGTGGGCCATCGGCAACGCCGGCGGCTCGTCCGACAAGGGCACCGACAAGGCCGGCGTGACCGACCCGGGCCATTCCTCCGCACCCCCGTCACCGACGGCGACCAAGCTGTCCGCCCAGGGCGCCACCGCGTTGGAGGATCCCAAGCGCGGCAGCCACGACACGTCCATCGCCAAGAACCCGGAGGCGGTGCTGGACGGCAAGTCCAGCACCCAGTGGCAGACCCAGACGTACAAGTCGAGCAACTTCGGCAACCTGTCCAACGGTTTCGGCGTGGTGCTCGACATGGGCAAACAGGTCAAGGTCGACCATGTGCTGGTCGACGCGCCGGTGAGCACCTCCGTCCCCATCCAGCTGCGCGTCGGGGACGGCAACAGCCTCGGCGCCCTGCGAGTGGTGGGGCAGGAGCAGGGCAGCGGCCAGTTCACCATCAAGGCCACCCGGGAGGCTCGCGGCCAGTACGTCCTGATCTGGTTTACCAATCCCGTTCCGCCCGGTTTCAAGGCGAAGCTCAACGACGTCACCGTCTACGGCACCGCCGGCTGACCCATTTATCGCAGGCCGCCGAACCGTCCACAAAAAGTGACCATCCGGCCGTTGCCAGTCCGGCGACGGTTCGCCGGAACGCCACCGGCGACCGCGAAAACATCATCGTTACGGTCCGTGTAGTCAAGATCGAACGAGCTGTGACGACTGACGGTGCCAGTCGGTATCGTGCCTCTGAGCAGAATGTCCCCTCCCCCCAGGATTTCGTGGTGTCGACCCGAGTTGGCAGGATCGATTGCACCTACCCGACACGGATCGGTGGTGCCGCGAGTGAGAGCAGGCGCTCATGGCGTCGATGAGCATGAGCGTCGACGAGGTACCGGACAAGGAACTGCTCGCACGGCACGTTGACGGCGATCCGCACGCGTTCTCCGAACTCGTGAACCGGCACCGCGACCGGATGTGGGCCGTCGCCATGCGGACGCTGGGCGACCCGGAGGAGGCCGCGGACGCGCTCCAGGACGCCTGCCTGTCGGCCTTCCGCGCGGCGGCACGGTTCCGTGGCGACGCCGCCGTCACCACCTGGCTGCACCGCATCGTCGTCAACGCCTGCCTCGACCGCGTCCGCCGCAAGTCGGTGCGCCCGGCCACGCCCATGGGCGACGACGCCACGTTCGACGCCGTGGCGCCCAAGATGCCGGACCCGACCGACGCCCACGGGGTGTCGCTGGACGTGCGGTCCGCGTTGGCGCAGCTGCCGTTCGAGCAGCGCGCGGCACTGGTGCTCGTTGACATGATGGGCTACTCGGTGGACGACGCCGCGCAGGTCATGGAGGTGCCGCCGGGCACGATCAAGAGCCGCTGCGCGCGCGGACGGGCCCGGCTCGCCCCGCTGCTGGCGCACCACAGGAACCGTGAGGGCCGCAAGAACGTCGGAGGTGTGGAAGGAGGTGGCATGCCCAGATGAACCCCGCCCACCTTGACTACGACACCCTGGCCGATCTGGCCGAGGGCCTTCTCGACGACGATCAGGCCGCCTCCGTCACCGCGCACCTCGACACCTGTGCCGAATGCCGGGAACGCTCGGACGAGCTGTCCGACGTCTCCCGGATCCTGGCGGAGGCACCCGTACCGTCCATGCCCGCCGACCTTGCTTCCCGCATCGACTCGGCCATCGCCGCGGAGTCGATGCACAGCGCGGCCGTGGTGAGCTTGGCACAGCGGCGCGGCAGGCGGCATTGGCGGATCCTGTCGGCGGCCGCCGCGGCGGTGGTCGTGGTCGGCGGCGGAGGGATGGTCGGATACCAACTGCTCGGCGACTCGTCGGACGCGGGGCACCAGACCGCGGCGAGCACGCCCGTGCAGGACCCGCCCGACCGAAGATCGCTCTCCCCCGGTGCGGCGCCGTCGCCGAACGCCATGCAGGGGCCCGGCTACACCGTCCTGCACAGCGGCACGGACTACCGCGCGGGAACGCTCGTCCGGCAGATCACGGGACTGGTCGGCAACGGGGGCCGCCAGCTCACGCTCTCCGGCGGCGAACCGGACGGCCGGCTCTCCCAGTGCGTCGACCGAATAGCCCAGGGCAAGGTCCCCAAGGTGGTGGACGTGGCGACATACGAGGGCCGCCCGGCCACGGTGATCGCCTTGCCCACGGGTGGATCCGGTGGCCTGGACGTCTGGGTGGTGGGGCCCGGATGTTCGTCCGGCGACACGGATCTGATCAAACACGAGAAAACAGAGCGCTGATCGCGGGGGCCGACCAGATGGGTCGGCCGTTTTTGGGTCTGCACCCATATGACCGACGCCCCCGCCTCCTAGGCGCCCTGCAGAGACGGGCTCACGGCCGCACCCTCGCGACCGTGAGCCCGTCTCTTCTCCTATACCGGCGCCCACCGACCGACAGCTAGGGCGCGCCTCGGCCACCCCTCCACGATCATCATCGCGGCACACGAAACAGCCCGTCCATGCGCGGCACCAGCAAGCCCGCCGGCCCCGCCGGCCCTGGCGGACGTGGCAGGCCTGGCGGCCCCGACGGACCTGGCGGGCCCGGTGGACCTGGCGGGCCTGGCGGGCCCGGCCGCGGCGACCGGCACCACGCGAACAGCCGTATGCGCCCCGCCTCAGAGGTCAGAAAGGAAGTCCAGAGCCACTGCCCAAGCCTGCTCGGCCGCGTCCGCGTCGTAGTCGGGCAGATCGGAGTCGGTGAACAGGTGCCCGGCGCCCGGGTACCGGAAGACCTCGACGTCGGCTCCGGCGCGGCGCATGCGCAGGTACCAGGCGTTGAGCCAGTCGACCGGCTCGTAGGTGTCCGGGTCGGCGACGTGCAACTGCACCGGAATGTCCGTGGACGCGTCGTCCGCCATGTCGGAGGTGCCATGCATGAGCAGCAGCCCGCGCGCCTTCTCGTCGGCGAGGGCGAGATTCTGGGCCAGGGCCGCCCCCAGGGAGAACCCCGCGTACACGAGGCCCTCCTGCGACAACGGCGCCGCGGCCGTCACCGCGCGCTTGAGCAGTTCGTCCCGGCCGATCTCCTCCTTGATCCCGATGCCCTCCTCCGGGGTGTCCACGACGCGCCCGTCATACAGGTCCGGGACATGCACCTCATGCCCGGCCGCGCGCAACCGGTCGGCCGCCTGGTGGACCGCGGGCCGCAGCCCGTACATCGAGTGCAAGAGCAGAATCCTCGCCATGCCCAAAGCCTAAGGTCAGCCGCCCCCATAACCGGCGCCCCCGTCAACAGCACCAGCCACCCACCCCCTCACACCTTGCCCGCCCCACGATCATGCATCTGGTCGGCACAGCGCCGCCGGAGCAGGCCGCCGGGACAAGGCCCACCACCAAATGCCCAAACTACGAGTGACCAGCGGCGCCGCTCCCGGCGACAAGATCGATCAGCAGGCACTCACCGCCGAACCTGCAGAAACAGATCGCGCGGAAGACCCATGCACGCCTCACCCAGTGCAAGCGCCAACCCAGCTCCCCTGATGGAAGCGACTTCGACGGCATATCGGTGAGGCGCACCCGCACCTGGGTGGTCGGGATGTCGGGGGCGGGCCTCGGCTCGGCCACGAGGACTGCTCCCGGGTGGCCACTAAGCGACGCTCTGCGGTGCATCGCCCTGTTGCCGTTCCGCAGCCCTGAGAAGTCCGAGGGCGGCAGTGTGTATGTGGCCGTTATCCGACGACTATTCCAGGCCGTCACCTCGGTCTCCGCCGAGTCTCTCTGCGACACGAGCCCACCAGGTAGTCGGCGTGCGGGGCGCCCTGGTGGCGCACCGTCCGGCCGCAGCAGCGACACCACGCTGTCGGCTACGCGCGAGCCAGCGCGTGTGGCCGAGCTGCCAGCGGCGCCACGCCCAGGCACCAGCCATGGTGCCCTAGTGACCTCTGCACGTGACCGCCCTCCCAAGTCAGCCGCAAGCTACGGAAGTCCAGTCGCCCCCAGCCGCCGTAGACGATCCGTCACAACGACGGCTGCGCCCTCCACAGCCTGAGGACAACCGAGCCGCAGCGGGACGCCCAGGCGCACTGCGGGAGAACATCCAGGCGCCCGCGTCGTCAAGACCACGCCCCCACAACCTCCTACCGGCGGCCAGCCCCCCGTCGTCCGACCAGCGTCCCTCGTCCTACCAGCGTCCCTCGCCCCGCCAACGCCCCTCGCCCACCCAAACGCCGCTCGCCCAGCCAACGCCCCTCGTCCTCCCCAAACGCCCCTCGTCCAGCCAACGCCGCTGGTCCGGCCAACACCGCTCGCCCGGTCCACGCCCGTCGTCCGACCAGCGTCGCTCGTCCGGCCAGGGCACCCGTCGTCCGAGCAGCGTCCCTCGTCCGGCCAGCGCCGCTCGTCCGACCAGCGCCGCTCGTCCGACCAGCGCCGCTCGTCCGACCAGCGCCGCTCGTCCGACCAGCGCCGCTCGTCCGGCCAACGCCGCTCGCCCAGCCAACGTCCCTCGTTCGGCCAACGCCCGTCGTCCGAGCACCGCCCCTCGCCCCGCCAACGCCCCTCGCCCCGCCAACACCGCTCGCCCGGTCAACACCGCTCGCCCGGTCAACACCGCTCGTCCGCGCCAGCGCCCCTCGTTCGACCAGGCCCCTCGTCCGCCTTCTCCGGGCAACGCCCCTCGTCCGGCCAGCGTCCAGCGTCCGGTGGCTTCCGCTCAGCTCGTTAGCGAGCAGTGCAGGCTTCTCCAGGCGCCTGGCGATGCCGTCGCCGTTGCCGTGGGAAGGCGTGAGCTGTGGTTCGTCGGACTGCTGTCGCCAGGGACGGCAGAACGTCACGGCGAGCCGCCGTCGAGTGCGTCAGACCAGCCTCCATGCCGCCCCGGCGGCGGGGCCAGGCCGCTTTCAACCGGCTCAAGCTTCCGGTCACAGAAAGCCCATGTGGCTGTGCCCCTGGTAACGGTGGTCGTGGTTGAGGGCCGGGCTGCCCCGGCCGGGAATCCCCGGGCCCTAGGATCGGTTGACGCGACTGGCAGGCCGGGTCACGCGCTCTGAGCGTCGAGCACCGAAAGGTACGAATTCGCATAAGGGGCATGATGTTGCAGAGGGCGCGTACAACGACACCGTGGCGGTCACGGCATCGTCCTGCACCTGAGGCGAGCAGAGGAGAGGCGCAGAACAGTGAGCGACGTGCGTAACGTCATCATCATCGGGTCGGGCCCGGCGGGATACACGGCCGCGATCTACGCCGCCCGCGGCGACCTGAGGCCGCTGGTGTTCGAGGGTTCGGTGTCGGCCGGCGGTGCGCTGATGAACACCACGGACGTGGAGAACTTCCCCGGCTTCCCCGACGGCATCCTGGGCCCGGACCTGATGGACAACCTGCGCAAGCAGGCCGAGCGGTTCGGCGCCGAACTGGTGACCGACGACGTCACCGAGGTCGACCTGACCGCCGACCCCAAGATCGTCAAGGTGGGCGACGAGGTCTACCGCGCCAAGACCGTGATCATCGCGACCGGATCGGGATACCGCAAGCTCGGCCTCGACGGCGAGCAGCGGCTGTCGGGGCGGGGCGTGTCCTGGTGTGCCACCTGCGACGGGTTCTTCTTCCGTGACCAGGACATCGCGGTGGTCGGCGGCGGCGACACCGCCATGGAAGAGGCCATCTTCCTGACCCGTTTCGCCCGGTCGGTCACCGTGATCCACCGTCGCGACCAGTTGCGCGCCAGCAAGATCATGCAGGACCGGGCGTTCGCCAACGACAAGATCCGTTTCGTGTGGGACAGCCAGGTCGTGGAGATCCTGGGCGACGACCGCCTGGCCGGCGTGCGCCTGCGCAACACCCGGACGGGCGAGGAGTCCACGCTGGAGGTGACGGGGCTGTTCATCGCGATCGGGCATGATCCGCGCAGCGAGCTGTTCGCCGGGCAGTTGGACACCGACGCCGACGGGTACCTGATCGTGCAGTCCCCGACCACCAGGACCAAGATCCCTGGCGTGTTCGCCGCCGGGGACGTGGTCGACCACGTCTACCGTCAGGCCATCACCGCGGCCGGCACCGGGTGCGCCGCCGCCATCGACGCCGAACGCTGGCTGCAGGAGCGCGGACAGGCCGAGACCGTGCCGCAGGATCCGGCCGAGCTCACCCGTCAGGGCTGAGCCGGCGAGGCGGTCCGCCACCTGACGAACACGAAGGAGACGCCATGAAAGCCGTCACCGACGCGGACTTCGACACCGAGGTCCTCAAGAGCGACAAGCCTGTCCTGGTCGACTTCTGGGCGGAATGGTGCGCCCCCTGCCGGATGGTGGCCCCCGTCCTGGAGGAGATCTCGGCTGAGCACGGCGACAAGCTCGAGATCGTCAAGATGGACATCGACAAGAACCCCAACGTGCCGCAGCGGTACGACATCGTGAGCATCCCGGCCATGTTCGTGTTCAAGGACGGCCAGGTCGCCCGCCAGATCATCGGCGCCAAGCCGAAGTCCGCGCTCCTGCGCGACCTCGCCGAGTTCATCTGACCCTCGCCCTCCCGCGGCGAGCGCAAAGCGACGGGCTCCGTTCCGGCCTCTGGGACGGAGCCCGTCGCCATAAGCACAGTCGCCGCCGCCCCTCAGGAGGGCGGCTGTCTCCGCGAGCCCACAGAGACGGCCCGTACAGGAGCACGCGGCAGCAGTCGGGATGCAGTCATGACCGGGTGGATCGCCTCCGACTGGCCCGACCGCCGCCACCCGCATCGGTCTTCCTAGAGCCACACGGTGCACGAGGAGGCGAATCGCGAAAGCGATGAACACCCCATTCCCAGCGGATGCCGCGGGAGCCGGTGGCCATGCCGAACTCGATGAAGTGGACGCTGCGGTAGGCGGACATGCGGCAGGTCGGCCGAGTCGCCTTAGGGCCGTGAGGGCGTCGGGGCGCCCGATGCAGTGGCAGCGGGCGGCATGGCGGACGGGTGGAAGCGCACCTCCACGGGCAGCATCGGGGCGACCGTCGCCCGACGGCTGGCCGCCACCGGGGTCCGCGATGGGGTACTCGTGCTGCGGGGTGCGGAAGCCGCGCCCCTCCTCGGTGCCGGGCGGGCCGGTAGGCGGGTGGGACGGGTTGGAACCTGGCAGACGTCAGGGCAAGCGGTGCTGTAGGGATTAGGGCCTGCCTCGAAGTGGCCTCAGCCGCGCGCGAGCGCGTTGCCTGGCCGGTGAGGCGATGCCGGAGGCGAGCGTCACCGGGCAGATCGCGAAGCGATGTCGCGCTCGCCAAGGCCCGGTGAGGTGCGAGCCGCCAGGCGAGCGTCGTGGGCCGGGACTTTGATGAAACACAGCCCAGCTCCGTCCGGGAGGAAGCGCGGCAGCGCGTCCATCTCGATGACGACCAGCAGACCGCCGGGGCGCAGGGCGGCGTGCACGTCGCCGAGCATCCGGTCCGGGTCGGCGACGTGATACAGCGATGAGGCCGCCCGCACCAGGTCGACCGAACCGATCAGGGCCAGGCGGCGTCCCGGTCGCCCAGACCGTTCGGTGGCTGGGCCGCATGATCGTCACAGGGTGCGGTGAGGGTAGCCGAGTGCCAGCGGAATGATGCGGCATTGACGTGTGGTCATGGATCTGAGCGCGGAGGCTCTGCTGGAACCGCCCTCGGGGACGTCATCCCCTGGGGTCCACAAGATGCGCGACGGAGGGCAAGGTGTCGCGCAGCACCAGGCCCAGCAGCACCCGCCACCGCGCCCGGCGGCGACCACGCCTCCCCCGGCTGGCTCCTGGCCGCCTGGATCATCGTCGACGGGACGCCCGGCGACCATCATCCGCCAGGCGGTGTAGCCGGTGTCGCGGGGCAGAGAGAATTTCGACCACTTCGAGCGTCGGGTGGCGTGGTGCACGCCGTCGGCGCCAACCACCACGTCAGCAATGCAGGTGCCGCCAGGGTGGTCGATGTGCCGCCGGGTCCGCACCTGGTGAACTTGGACACCGTTCGCATCATCGTGCTGAACAAGCCGACCACATGGCCGACATGGGCTTCCTGCCCGACGTCACCGACATCCTCGACCAGGCCCGGCCGGGCGGGCAGCGGCTGCTGTTCTCCGCCACCCTGGACAACCCGGTGACGCACGCCATCGGCCCAGTGGACGAGCCCGTCGCGACCATGGACCACCACCTGCTGCTGGTGGCGCCCAAGGAGAAGGCCCTCATCACCGCCGAGATCGCCAACCGGGAGGGCCGGACGATCCTGTTCGGCGCCTCGGGCGGCAACGCCTGCTGCAGGATGGCGAGCAAGTCGGCGCGGTGCAGAGGTCGCGCGCTACCGTCCCGCACGAGAGGAGAGGAGCACCCGGCGGCCTTCCTGCCCATCAAACCGACAGACGTGACCAAGGTTTCTTGTGAAACATCTCTGAGCAGGCCTGACGACAAACCATACGGAGGTAACTTCCGTAGATCTTTCTCTCGAAGAGCCAGCCGCTTCAGCAGCGCCCCTGATGTTCCTATGGCTGGACCCGCTGATTCGTGTTCCGGACCACCTGGAGGAGATCGGCTTGAAGCCGCCGCAGGACGTCCGGCCTCGACCAGCTTGCGCGCCGCGCTGGTGACCTGGCGGGACGGCGACCGCGCCGCCGCCCTGCGCACCTGGGCGGACGCCGGGCGCGTGCATGCGGGCGAGGACCGCGACGACACCCTCTCAGCGCTGCTGGCCGACTGGACTCGGCGTGGCCGCTACGGGCGGGCCACCGCGCCGACCGGGCTGCGTCAAGTGAACGCTCTGGCCATCGCGCCGGACGCGACCGCCCTGATCGCCGTGGGCATCGCCGGGGACGCCGCAGGCGGGGGCGGCGTCCCCGGACCGGCCGCCCGGCTGCTGGCGCGGCGGAACCGGTAGTCGACGGCCTGATCTAGGCCATCCTGGGCGACCTGGCCGTCATGACCTGCATCCGTGTCGCAGACGAGAGCGGGGTAAGCGGACGCCACGTCCGTCATCTCTTCATGGGCCAGCAGGCTGTGGGGCGGTCATTGGCTTAACGAGGGAGGCGAGGGCACCGCGGGAGGGGTCCCGAAGACGCTGGCGGGACCTGAATCTCTGCTCCCGTGGCAATCGAGGTGCCCAGAGGGTCCAGAGCCGGAGCTCCCGTATCGTCCGCGGCAACCGGCCAACTACACGGGCCAAGGGGCTGGCGGATTTCGGCCACCGAGCGTCTGTCCACGGCCCCACGTCTCGTCGCCACAACGGCCAGGCGAAGAATCCCCGGTCGGGCCGGCCGGTTCGGCTTCAGAGAGCCAAACGAGTGAGGCGCGCGGCTCGCAGGCGGGGCGCCCCATACAGACGGGGCTCTCAGAGGCGCTCAGACGGGCCGGAGGGCACCTTCCGGGGTCATGGAGCCCAGGAGCCTTTCCAACGCCACCTCGACGTCTTCACGCCATGACAGAGCCGACTTGAGCTCCAGGCGCAGCCTCGGATAGCGGTGATGCGGCCGGACGGTCTTGAAGCCGACCGAAAGGAGATAGTCGGCAGGCACCATGCAGGCGCCGTCCTCCCCCTTCAGATCTCCGAATGCCTCGATGGCCTTGACCGCACGCCGTGTGAGGTCCTTCGCGACGCCCTGGACGAGCATCCGGCCCAGTCCCCCGCCGGCGAACTCCGGCAGGATGTGGGCGGTCATCAGCAGCACGGCGTCGGCACTGACCGGGCTGGTGGGGAAGGCGACAGAACGCGGTACGTACAGCGGTGGCGCGTACATGACGAAGCCCGCCGGCACGTCGTCCACGTAAACGATCTTTCCGCAGCTGCCCCACTCCAGCAGCGTGGAGGAGATCCACGCCTCCTTTTCCAGACCCGGGTCTCCCGTGTCCATGGCGCGATCTCGGCTGACCGGGTCGAGTTCCCAGAAAACACAGCGGCGGCAGCGACGCGGGAGGTCGTCGAGATTGTCCAACGTGATGTTGACGAGACGACGCGACACCGGATCGGCACCCCCTGAAGCTCGTTCGGCCGGTCCGTCTCTGTGGCGCGGTCGGAACCGGTGAACGAGCGTGCTCGCTGCGGGGCTTGCTGTGCGGAGCGCCACTTCGCGGAAAATCCCGGCAACGTTCCGGGACCCTGAGGCATCGTATCGAACAGCGGGCTTCTTTCCGTCGCGGTCGGCGGTCGGCGTTTGGTAAGCGGGGCAACGTTGGGCAAAGATGCCTCGATCATTCGTCGAGGGGGCTGTGATCCGGGTTTCTGACGGGTACACAGTGTCCTCCTATCGGTGCCTCGGACCATCCGTCCCGTCGCCGCTGGAAGGGGTCGACGGCCCATGACGGCGGGGTCTCGGCTTCGGCCACACGGGGAGAGGACCATCCGGGCGGCAACGGCGCTGCCCGGCCCCTCAGATCCAGCTGGCGTCCCCTCGGGGGGTTCCGCCACGTCAGCCCAAGGCCATGCCGTAGGTTTCTGGGTTATCCGATCACCCTTGGAGGTGCCTCGTGGAACAGCACTCGCGAACAGACGCCTACATCGACCGCTACGCCGCCCGTGCCGCCGGCATGGTGCCTTCGGAGATCCGGGCTCTGTTCGCGGTGGCCGACCGTCCCGAGGTCGTCTCCCTCGCCGGCGGAATGCCGTACGTGTCCGCGCTGCCGCTGGACAGGGTCGGCGAGATGATCGGCGAACTGGTGGCCCGCAACGGCGCGCAGGTGCTGCAGTACTCCTCGGCGCAGGGCGACCCGGTACTTCGCGAGCAGATCTGCGAGGTGATGCAGCTGGAGGGCATCCGCGCCAACCCCGACGACGTGGTCGTGACGGTGGGCGCCCAGCAGGCCCTCGATCTCATCGCGAAGATCTTCGTGGATCCCGGTGACGTGGTGCTGGCCGAGGCCCCCTCGTATGTCGGGGCCTTGGGCACGTTCGCCACCTATCAGGCCGACGTCGTCCATGTTCCGCTCGACGACGGAGGACTGATCCCATCCGCCCTGCGCGAGGCCCTGGAGCGTCTGCGCCGCGAGGGACGTCGGGTGAAGTTCCTCTACACGGTGCCCACCTTCCAGAACCCCGCCGGAGTGACGCTCACCCGCGCGCGGCGTGTACAGATCCTTGAGATCTGCGCCGAGTACGACGTGCTCGTCATCGAGGACAACCCGTACGGTCTGCTGGGCTTCGATGGGGAACCGATGCGGGCGCTGCGCGCGGACGACGCCGAACGCGTCATCTATCTCGGTTCGTTCTCCAAGACGATCGCGTCCGGGCTGCGCTTGGGCTGGGCACTGGCCCCCCATGCGGTGCGGGCCAAGCTGGTGCTGGCCGCCGAGTCCGCCGTGCTCTGCCACTCCAGCCTCTCGCAGCTCGCCGTGCGGGAGTACCTGACGACCCAGCCGTGGCGCGAGCAGATCAAGGACTTCCGGGTCATGTACCGGGAGCGCCGCGACGCGATGCTGGACGCCCTCAAGACCCTGATGCCCAAGGGCTGCACCTGGACTCGGCCGTCGGGCGGCTTCTTCGTCTGGCTCACCGTGCCGGAGGGCCTGGACACCAAGGCGATGGCCCCCCGCGCCATCGCCGAACGCGTCGCGTACGTGCCCGGCACCGGCTTCTACTCCAACGGGGACGGACGACGCCACATGAGACTGTCGTACTGCTACCCCGAACCCCACCGCATCCGTGAGGGCGTCCGTCGGCTCGCAGGGGTGTTGGAGGAGGAGATCCGCCTGCGGGACACTTTTGGAGGGGTGACCCGTGACGCGGCGTCCGGCGGTGTCGACACCCCGGGCCCCGGTCTGGTCTGACGGATTTTCGTCGGGAACGCCGGCTCCCCTGCTGGGGCCGGCGTTTTCCGTTCAACGTGAAAGGCAGTGGTGTGGAACTCGGACACGTGGTCGTCCTCGCTGGCGGGCTGTCGTACGAGCGGGAGGTCTCGCTGCGCTCCGGTCGGCGCGTCACGGACGCGCTGCGCGCCCTCGACATCCCTGTCGAACTGCGCGACACCGACGCGACGCTCCTGGACGCGCTGGCCACCGATCCCCCGGACGTGGTGTTCCCCGTCCTGCACGGGGCGGCCGGAGAGGACGGCTCGATCCGGGATGTCCTGGAACTCCTTGGCGTCCCGTACGTGGGCGCGCGACCGGACGCCTGCCGGGTCGCCTGGGACAAGCCCACCGCCAAGGCGGTCGTCGCTCGCGCCGGCCTTTCCACTCCGGCGTCCGTGGCGTTGCCGAAGGAGATCTTCCACGACCTGGGCGCCGCCTCGGTACTCGACCGAATCGTGGACCGCATGGGGCTGCCCCTCATGGTCAAGCCCACCCGTGGCGGCTCAGCCCTCGGTGCCTCCGTCGTCCGCAACGCCGACGAACTCCCTGCCGCCATGGTGGGCTGCTTCGCCTACGGTGACACGGCTCTGGTCGAGCGGTACGTCGAAGGCACGGAGGTGGCGGTCAGCGTGATCGAACGTGGCGGCGAGCCGTATCCGCTGCCCGCCGTTGAGATCGTCGCGGCCGGCGGGCGCTACGACTACACCGCGCGCTACGACGCGGGCGACACCGAGTTCGTCACTCCCGCCCGTCTCTCCCCCGAGGCCGCCGAGCGGGTCACCGCCGCAGCGGTCACCGCCCACCGCGCCCTCGGACTGCGTGACCTCTCCCGCACCGACCTGATCGTGGACTCCTCGGGCGAAGTCCAGTTCCTGGAAGTCAACGTCGCTCCCGGAATGACCGAGACCAGCCTCCTCCCCCGCGCCGTCGCCGCCGCGGGCTTGGACCTCTCCCAAGTCTGTCGCGACCTCCTCACCCAACGTTTCACGTGAAACATCATCGCCTCACACGGCCTCCCGCCTCCAAAAGCCTGGCAGCCTCGGAACCCTGCCCACCATTTCCTGTACGGGCACGAGCCAGGCATGCGCGCCATGGAGACCTTGACTTGAGTTGGCACCCATATCGGTGAGCGGCGCCTGGCCCTCGTACCGAGGCGGGCGGTGCCCTCGCTGTCGCTGGTGTGGGCGATCAGTGAGCATCTGGCTGAGACAGCGGGCCGGCCGTTTCAGGAGCACCCTCCGGCCGGCCTGCCGCCTGGCCCTATCGGAACCAAGCCGGCGGAAACCACAGACCATACGGCGTGGCTCACCCCACTGATACGCCGTGCGCCGCCAAGTCGCGGACGATACCGCGGTAGGCGCCCGCGCCCGCAAGCAGGTCCAGGAGAAGACCCGCTTGCGGGCCTAGCGGGTCAGGACGGTGTCGTGACCGTGGGTGGGTCGGTGGGTTGTGCCTGCGGCGCTGAGACCTTCGCGGGGTTGGAGTTCGCCAGCCACAGGCCGGTGAACACGGCACTGACCAAGGTGACGGCGCCAGCCGCGATGAAGGCGCTGTTGAGGCCGGCCTCGAAGGAGGCGCCACCGGAACTCCGGCTGTGGACGATGGCGCCGAGCACGGCCACGCCGAGCACCGCGCCGATCTGCCGGGTGGTGCTGCTGATGCCCGACGCGAGACCGCCCTCCTGCGGGCTGACCGCCGCGATGGCGGCGCCCGTCAGCAGGGACATGGTCAGGCCGAACCCGAGCCCGATGATCGCCAGCCGCCACCACACGTTGCCGTAGCCGGTGTGCTCGTGCACGAAGCCCAGCGCCAGCAGGCCCAGCCCGCCCAGTGCCAGACCGACGGTGACCACGATCCGGAAACCGTGCTTGGCGACAGGCCAGTCGGCGAGAGCGCCTAGCGTAAGACAACGACCGGAATCCAACCTTCCCCACGCTGTGCCGGGTCACCAAGGTGGAGGACGGGGCGGAGATCCGCCGGTGACACCGCACCACGGGTACGCCGGATCGCTGGGCAGAGAGGCACCTCAAAGCACCCCGCCAGGAGCGACGCTGGCAGCCCATGCCGTCCAAGTTCGGCGGTGGAAATAGGGCCCAATCGTGAAGGCCGATAGAACCACAGATCCAACCGCTTCGGAGGAATCTCCAAACCTGCCCGCCGCTCTGATCATTCAGCGGACCGGCTGGACGCGGTCGACGTCGCTGCTCATGACCCGCGTCAGGCGGTTGCGGCCGCAGTATCGTCCGGTTGACTTGACGGCGCACGGCGTATCAGTGGGGCGAGCTGGCGCGGTGTAATCCATGGTTCCCACCGGCTTGGTGGCGGTACGGCAGCCCGAGGGGGCTCCTGAAACGGCCGACCCGCCATCTCAACCAGATGCTCACTAATCGCCCACACCAGCGAACCCGAGGGCACTGCCGCCCCGCTACGAGGGCCAGACACAGCTCACCGATAAGGGCGCCAACCCAAGTAGGGTTCGTGGGCCGAGAGGCGACAGGTGGCCTCAGAACCCGCATTTCGTCGGGCCAGACGCGCGGGTCCGTGTCCAGACGGCGGGCGGCCTGCGCCACTGTAGAGGTGCGGTGGCTACCGCGCGCGTCCGATCTCGTCTCGCCTGGCGCATGAGAGAAGCAATGACCTTACCCCGCCCGCGCCGGAGGGCCATACCTAGGCGTCCGGTCCTGGAATGCCCCGGGAGCAACTCTCCGTGGTGACGAAGCAAACCGCTGGTGGGGTCTCGGCGCTAACGAGGTGATGGCCGAAGTAGGTCGAGCGGCGCTACGCGCGACGCTGTGCCTCCTACCCGAGGTTTCACGTGAAACCTCGGGGAGGAGGCACCTAGGATGCAGCACCTCCTACCGATTTGGGCAGGCCGACAAGGTGCCGCTACGGGCGCGGCTCACCTGAGGGCGAAGGCGCGGAATGCAGTTGCTTTTGCGGAGCCGCGAGCGAGTTGGGGAGCGATGGATCACGCCTGCCGCTCATGACCTACTTCTCCAGCCGTCCCAGGTGCCCGTCCAGATTGAGCAGCGTCTCCTCGCGGATGGCGCGTCCCGCTTCGCAGCTCCTGCCAGTCACCCAGCTCGCTGTTCATGGAAAGCTCTGCACATGGTGCCCGAGGCCGCCTCAACGACGGCCAGGTCCACGGCCCCATCCATATGGCGCCGCACCACTCGTATATACGTACAGCGGCAGGAGGCTGGCCCGGCGCGGAGACGTCCTGGTGCCGGACCGCGAAGGATGAAGGCCGCTGGACGGAGGAGGAGGGCGACAACCTCGCGTGGGTGAAGGCGGTGCATGACGCGCTGGGCCGTCGGGCCCGGTGCGGGTGGACGTCAAGAGCGCGGGTGGACGTCGACACCACAGGGCGGATGATCCGGGGCTGGACCGGTTCGACCTGGAGTACGCGAGCAGCCGTGCGCGACGTCGGAGAGGTTGGCACGGTGGCGTCGCCTGGTGGGCGCGCCGGCGGCGGCCGACGTCGATCCGCCCGGCCGAGAACCCGCTGAAGACGCGCTCGACGTTGCGGACGGCAGAACTCCCCCACCCGACCGGACTCCACACGATCACGGACACGAGTTCAACCCGCACCGACGACGGCAGGGGTGAGGGGATCTGCCTTCGGCACTGAACGCGTCGCCTGGACAGGTGTCGCGTCGACAGATACAACGTCCGGCTGCCGCCTTGACGGGCTGCCAGGCTCTTCCTCTACACCAGCGTGAGGGGCTGGCGATAGGTGCGCGGTGGCCAGCCACCCCAGCAGCGGCTCATTATCCAGGGCAGCGTGCCAGCCAAGCTGCCCGGCACCACGATCACTTCGCAGATCTCCTCAGTAGGGCCGGTCCTGGGAGGCGGTTTGGCGTCGCAGCCATGCACACGGCCTCACTGCGGCACGAAGGGTGGGCGCCAGGGCAACGCCCCTGGAGGCGTTCAGGAAGGCCGAGGCGGAGGTGGTGACGGACGCGGCGTTCTCCTGCACTACGTCAACGACTCCCCCGCCCCGCTCGGCCGCCTTCCTTGGGCGACTTCTCTGCCTTTGCGGACACTGCGGCCACGTCGTTGCGCTCCCGGCACGCCAACGCCGGGCTGGTGTCCCAGGTCGTCGCCCGGTGCAACTCATCTGCACAACTTCGCGCGACGCCTGCGGCGACCTGGCTGAGGACTTCGTCCCGCGCCCGGGCGGGTTCATCGTCCAGCGGGGGCGGCCGGTCCGCTCATCATCGGCGCCCGCCCGACGCACATCGCACGCAGGTGCACGATGTCGGGGTAGAACACGCAGGCGGTGGCCCGGTAGAACGGCACCCGGCTGGTGCAGTGCCAGACGTTGACGGCCGCCCCTGGGGCAACCACCTCGCCGACGTAGTGCGCCCTGCTCCGGCGCTGCTCGACTTGTCGTTCGCCATGGCCTCCCCTGGAGGTGATGAACAGGTCGAACCGGGAGGTTCAGCCGTTCCGCCTGCCCCGCACCTCGTTGGGCGGATGCGTGGGGCGGTGCGGGGTGGCGGTCATCTTCCGGGATCGGCGGGAAGTCGGCGAGATTGTGCTCTATTTGCTGCGAGACGCCGTTGACGATCTGGTGGTGCCGCTCGTTGGGCGGCTTTGTTGCCGTTGGGGCGAGGTGTGTACCTCGGGGGTCCAGCGGGTTTGGGGGGCTTTGGGACGGCGTTCGGCGGGGCGGGATGAAGGGGGTGTCGGGGGAGGACGAAGACGCCCCGGCGGTGTGGGCCGGGGCGTCGGTGGTCGCCGCGCGGAAGGTGGTCCGGGCGGCGGTCAGCAGGGGATGAGGGGGCGAGTGGTGGTGTTAGTCGTCGGGGTCCATCGCCTTGAGGATGCGTTCGAGGTCGTCCTTGGTGGCGAACTCGACGACGATCTTTCCCTTGTTGCGGCCCATGTCGACGCGGACTCGGGTCTCGTACCGGTCGGACAGGCGGTCGGCGATCTCCCTGAGCACGGGGTCGGCCGGCTGCTTGCGGCGGCCCTGGCGTGGTTTGGGGGGTTCTTCGGCCTCCCGCATCGTGATGATCTCGTCCACGGCGTGTACCGAGAGGCCTTCGGCCACGATGCGCTGGGCGAGGTGCTCCTGGGCCTCGACGCTGTCGAGGCGGAGCAGCGCCCGGGCGTGGCCGGCGGACAGCACGCCCGCAGCGACGCGGCGCTGGACGCCCGGCGGCAGGTTCAGCAGCCGGAGCGTGTTGGTGATGTGCGGGCGGGAACGGCCAATCCGCGCGGCGAGCTCCTCATGGGTGGCGCCGAAGTCCTCTAGGAGCTGCTTGTAGGCGGCCGCCTCCTCAAGCGGGTTGAGCTGCTGGCGGTGCAGGTTCTCCATCAGCGCGTCGCGGAGCATGTCATCGTCGCTGGTGTCCCGGACGATGGCGGGAATGGTGTCCAGGCCCGCCTTCCCGGACGCCTGCCACCGGCGTTCGCCCATGATCAGCTCGTAGTCGTGGTCCGGCGAGTCGATCTTGCGGACCACGATCGGCTGGAGCAGACCCACGATGCTGATCGACGCTGCCAGCTCGTCGAGCGCCTCATCGTCGAAGTGCTTACGGGGCTGGCGTGGGTTGGGCCGGATCGAGTCAAGGGGCAGCTCGGCGAAGTGGGCTCCGGCCACCGGCTGCATGTTCGGACCGGGTGCCGTCCCGTTGGCACCCGCGGAGTCGTCGGCGCCCGTGGGAAGCAGGGCGCCCAGCCCTCGGCCCAGTCCTCGACGCTGCTGGCTCACTTGGCGGCTCCCCGATGGGCCATCTCGGAGGCGGCTTCGCTGTAGGCCAGCGCGCCGCTGGATCCGGGGTCGTAGGTGATGACGGACTGTCCGTAGCTGGGGGCCTCGGAGACCCGGACGCTACGGGGAATGACGGTGTTGAGGACGATGTCGCCGAAGTGGTTCCGCACGTCCTCGGCCACCTGGGCGGCCAGGCGGGTACGGGCGTCATACATGGTCAGCAGGATGGTGGACACCTTCAGCACTGGATTGAGGTGAGCCTTTACCAGGTCGACGGTGCGGATCAGCTGACCGAGCCCCTCCAGCGCGTAGTACTCGCACTGGATCGGGATCAGCAGCTCGTCCCCGCCGACGAGCGCGTTCACGGTGAGCAGCCCCAGGGAGGGCGGGCAGTCGATCAGGACGTAGTCGAACTGACCCGTGTCGTAGGAGTCCAGCGCCCGGCGCAGCCGCGACTCCCGCGCCACCTTGGAGACCAGCTCGATCTCGGCTCCGGCGAGGTTGAGATTCGCGGGGGCACAGAAGAGGCCGGGGATGTCCGGGGCCGGCACCACGATGTCGGCCAGGGGCATGTCCTCGATCAGCACGTTGTAGATCGAGGGGACATCGGCGCGGTGCTCCACGCCGAGCGCGGTCGATGCGTTGCCCTGGGGGTCGAGGTCGACGACGAGCACGCGGGCCCCGTGCATCGCCAGCGAGGCGGCGAGATTGACCGAGGTCGTGGTCTTGCCTACGCCGCCCTTCTGGTTGGCGATCGTGATGATCCGGCACTCGGGTGGTCGAGGCCACTCCTTCTCCCGTCGGCCCGACATCGCCTTCGCGGTTGTTTCACGTGAAACCTTGGCGTCCTTGAGCGCCTCACGCACCAGTTCCGACTCCCCCTGAGATGGCCCCTGACGCGGACCCTGCGGCTGCTGCACGGCGCCACCGCCCGTCGGCACATAGCCGACGCTCTCCGCCGTCCCGGACGTCGTACTTCCCCACATCGCATGCCCGGACGGAGGTTTCGCCCCCGCCTCCGAGGCGGTCTTCCCGGGTTGCTCACTCGCTGACGCCGCGTTTGCCGGCGTCGCTTCCTCGGGTGCCTCGCCCTCCTCGGGCCAGCCCAGGCCGGTCGTTCGGTTGTCGGGGGATTCGTTGGCGCGGTCCGGCCAGCCCAGTCCTGGTCCCGTGCTCATGAAGACCTCTTCCTCGACCCTTTAGCGCGGCGGGGCACGCGTTCGGCGACCACACGGACAAGCGTTGTCGGCGGGTCGACCTTACCGCGCCCGACTTGAAGCAGTTCGCTCGTGCGTACGCCGAAGCGCTTCAGGACCGGCCGCGCCTCCTCCAGCTCGACCGCGGCGCGCTCGCCCTTGAGCGCGAGCAACTCACCGCCGGGCCGCAGCAACGGCAACGCCCAGGTGACCAGGCGTTCCAGTGGGGCGACCGCGCGTGCGGTGACGACGTCCACGGCGAACTCGCGGACGACCTCCTCAGCACGGGCCCGGCGAACCTGGACGTTGCGCAGCTCCAGCATGTCCACGCACTCGTTGAGGAACGTCGTCCGGCGCAGCAGCGGCTCCAGCAGCGTGACCTGCAGATCCGGCCGGACGATCGCCAGCACCACACCGGGCAGGCCGGCACCCGAGCCGATGTCCACGACCTGCGCGCCCTGCGGGATCACCTCCGCCACCACGGCGCAGTTGATCAGGTGGCGTTCCCACAGCCGATCGACCTCGCGCGGACCGATCAGACCGCGTACCACGCCCGCGTCGGCAAGAAACTCCGCATACCGTTCCGCGACGGGCAGCGACTCGCCGAAGACCTCTCGTGCCATCCCCACCGTACGAATCGTTCCACATGGGCCCCGGGGTCGCACACATGAAACGAGCCTGTGGACAACCCCGGAAGGTGCCTGGAAGCCCCTGGCCGCAAGGCCTTCCGGCATATTCGGCGTCACGCGGGTAAAGGGGAAGCAGTGCCCATCACGGAAGGAGGCACCGAGGCATGGGAATCGGAGTCAGCCTCGCCTTCATCGCCGTCGGCGCGATCCTGGCGTTCGCGCTTCGCGTCGATCTCAGCGGCGTGGACATCCGGATGGTCGGCTGGATCTTGATCCTGGTCGGGCTGGTCAGCCTGTTCTTCACGTTCAGGTACACCCGACCGCGCCGCAGCGCCGACCCGGTCGCCGCCGGGACCGACCCGCTGTACGTGGAACGCCCCGACGAGGCGGATCCGGTGGTCCATGAGGAACGCGTCATCGAACGGCCGACCGAACCGCACGTCGAGCGTGTCGAACGTATTATCGAACGCCCCGTCCCCCCGCCGGCGACGACGCCCCAGGGACACAGTGCGCAGGACCCGGCCGTGGCCCAGGATCCCGAGTACGCCCAAGACCCGGCGGTTCAGAACAACCCTCCTCTCACATCCGAACCCGGCCGTGTGCCGTCCGAACCCGGTCGCCGAACACGGCGCAACCGCAGCTGACCTGCTCTTTGGGGGACTCCCCACTCGGCGGCCGACCCCATTGGGCGGCGATGCCACCCGGCGGTGCCGTGTCGCCGCCGGGTGAGGTCGTCCGCGCCCGTCCAACTACGGTGGCGCTTCGACGGGTGGGCGCCTCACTGAACGCCCCCCGAAGGCCCCCGGGCGGTCATCCCGCGCTTGACGGAGTGTGGCGGCGTCCCCCCTGCAGTTCACTTGGCTCCTCTTGAGACGGCGGATGCACCTGCGTCCCGAGGCAACCCGCACGCGACCGAGGCAGCGGTGCGGCCGGTGCTGTTGTCGTCGTCGGACAGCAGCATGATGTGAGCGGACGGGGGTCGCCCTGGCTGCCTTGGGCGTCGAAGGTGAGGACGATGCGGTGGGCCATGCGCGCGTCCATCGCGGAGTTCCCGCCCGCCGAGTTCGACGGTCACCCCTCCGACTTCTAGGCCGCCAAGGCCAGCCTGTGCCTGCCATCGCCGGCCAGCGGCCTTGCCCCGGTGGGCGCCGCTCGATGCCCTCACTCACCCGCGCCGGCTCCCGACCGGCCTGCGGGCTGTGGGTAGTGGAAGGCGCGCCTTCCCCGTGAGGTGATTCCTTTTCGGGAGCTCACTCACCGGGATCTCCGCACTCTTGATTGTTCCCGCGCTCATCTGGATCCGGGCCTTCGAGCATCCGTGTCCTCACTGCGCCGACCGCCCCAGCCGGATCGGATGCGCGGGACCACCCTTGGGTGCTGTTCTTCTGCGGCACGACCGCCACCAGCGGCGCCGCCACCACGCCCAGCACGAACCCCGGCGGCCATGTCGTGCGGGTAGTGCACCCCCACGAACACGCGGGAGAACGCCATCACCGCCGCTGCTGCTGGTCGCGCTAGGCCCGGCGGTGGGCGCCACACCTCGCCGCCCGTCTCGTCGGGCTCCCGGCCGGGCGAGGCGGCCAGCGTTTGCCAGGTGTCCTGCAGCGCGGCCTGCTCGCCGTCCAGGATGTGCCCGTTGCCGCAGCCGGCCAGGCTGGAGGCCGCCAGCGAGCCGCGGCCCCGACCGTGCTCGGCGATCACCTCACCCTCGGGCCTCAGGCCTGTCGTCTTGGCCAGGGGCAGGGGGACGTGGGGGGTTGCACTCGGTGCCTTGGTGGCCGTTCGGGCTCGGAGTGCATCGACGGGCTGGGACTACGGGAGGACGGCCATGGGGTGCGCGAAAAAGCAGGCAGGCCCCCGCGTCTCATCGGGACGTGGGGGCCTGTGGGCAGCCGAGAAAGAGGAACGGGCGACGTCAGGAGGGGTAGACGACCACGTAGCGGTCGGGCTCCTCGCCTTCGGACTCGCTGCGCAGTCCGGCGGCGGCCACCGCGTCATGCACGATCTTGCGCTCGAACGGCGTCATCGGGGCCAGCGGCTTGGGCGTGCCGCTCTGCTTGACCTCGTCGGCCACGTCCTGGCCGAGCTTGGTCAGCTCGGCGCGGCGGCGCTCCCGGTAGCCGCCGATGTCGAGCATCAGGCGGCTGCGGTTGCCGGTCTGCCGGTGCACCGCGAGACGGGTCAGCTCCTGCAGGGCCTCCAGCACCTCGCCGCGCTTGCCGACCAGTTCGTCCAGGGACGCGCCGACCACCGCGACCAGCGCGCGCTCGCCCTCGACGTCCATGTCGATGTCGCCGTCGTAATCACCGATGTCCAGTAGGCCCTCGATGTAGTCGGCGGCGATCTCGCCCTCCTGTTCGAGCGCCTGGACGTCGACCTCAGTGGTGTCGGTCTGGCTCAACGGGGTCTCCTTCTTCGGCATGGACCGGGTTCACAACCTAGCGCTTCTGGCTGCCGCTGCGCTTGCTGCGCGGCTTGCGGGTCGGCTGGTTGCGGACGACCTTCGGCTTCGGGACGGTGTCGGCGGGCGCGGCGGCGTCCTTGGTACGGCCCTTGGCGTTCTTACCCGCGCCGGCCCCGGTCGTCGCGGTGCCGCCGGTCTTCGTGGTGCCCTTGACGGTCTTGGTCTTGCCGGCCGCGGCACCGTTGCCCGCGCCGGCGGTGGCTCCGGCCGGCTGCTGCGGGTAGCGCTTGTAGATGTAGTGCTGCTGCGCGAGCGTCCAGCTGTTGGACGTCACCCAGTACATCAGCACACCGAGGGGGAAGCCGAGCCCGAACAGGCCGAAGAACGGCGCCATGAAGACCATCATCTTCTGCGCCTGCATCATCGGGTTGTTCTCGTCCATCGCGCCCTGCTGCATCTTGGCGCGCTGCATGCTGGACCGGACGGTGAAGAACGTCGTGCAGGAGCTGATGATCACGGCGAGGCCGGTGACGACGATCGCGCTCCAGGTCTTGGGGTCGCTCCCCCAGGCGTTGAGGAAGGTGTCCGGGATGTGCGCGCCGAAGATGTTGGCTTCCTGCGCGCTCTTGACCAGGTCCGGGGTGACCGCGAAGACGCCCTGGCCCGGGTTGGCGTCCGAGATCCGCCGCAGCACCTGGAAGAGGCCGATGAAGACCGGCATCTGCACCAGGATCGGCAGGCAGCCCGACAGCGGGTTGGCCCCGTTCTCCTGGTAGAGCTTCATGACCTCCTGGTTGAGGCGCTGCTTGTCGTTCTTGTACTTCTTGCGCAGCGCCTGAACCTTGGGGTTCAGTTCCTGCATCTTCCGGGATGCGTGGATCTGCTTCACGAACAGGGGGAACAGCAGGATCCGGAAGAACACGGTCAGCAGGATGATGGCGCCGCCCCAGGCCCACCCGCTGTTCTTGGGGAAGACAAGGCTCAGACCGCTGTGGATCCAGACGATGAGCTGAGCGACTATCTCGTACAGCCAATCAAGCACCGGGCAGCTCCTTGGGCTCTGCTAGCGCGGGGCCGCTTTGCTCGCGGCCGGAGGAGGTCGTGGCGGGCACCTCAGGTGCGTCCTTGGGGGCGGGGTCCGTGGGGCCTTCGGATTCCTGGGCTTCCTGGGCGGCCTCGCGGCCCTTGGGTGCCTTGGGGGGCGGAACCGGATCGTAGCCGCCGCGGTTGAATGGATGGCACCGCCCGATCCGCCGGACGGTGAGCCAGGTGCCGCGCAGGGCGCCATGCGTCTGCAGCGCCTCGAGGCCATACGCGCTACAGGTGGGATGGAAGCGGCACTGCTGCCCGAGCAGGGGACTGAGAAAGCGTCTGTAGGCGCGGACGAGAAGCACGAGCAGACGGGCCGCGAGGCTGATTCCCCCGGCCGCGTGCTGCGAAGAGGCCGATCCCCCTGGCTGGCTCATTTCCGCCCCTTGGACGCGGGCCGCAGCACCCGGTCGAGCGCCGACTCCAGATCCGCGGCCATTTCGTCGTGGCGCGCCGATCCCGCGCGGGGGTTCGCGCGCACTACGAGCAGGCTACCTTGCGGAAGTCGATCGAGGTGCGGCCGGACGAGGTGACGCAGCCGCCGGCGCACACGATTGCGCACGACCGCGTTACCGACCGTCCGCGCCACGATGAACCCCACGAGCGGGGCGGTGCCGGACGGTGCGGCGTCGTCCCGGTGGAGCAGGTGCACGACGACAGTCGGCCGTCCGGCGCGGCGACCGCGCCGGACGGCCAGGGTGAAATCCTCCCGCCGCCGCATCCGGTTGCCGGACGGCAGCATGAGCGTGGTGCGGGGTCGGTCAAACCGCGATGCGCGCGCGCCCCTTGCGGCGCCGCTCGGCGAGGATGGCACGCCCCGCACGGGTGCGCATGCGCAGCCGGAAGCCGTGCTTCTTGTGGCGGCGACGGTTGTTCGGCTGGAAAGTACGCTTGCTCACTCGATGGCTCCAGTGCTGCGGTCGGATTGTCTTCAGGCGCGAAAACTCGCATCGAGGGCCGCGTCTGGTCCCCCGCAGCCGGGGGCCCATCCGTAGTTCCTAGGGGGTCCGACGGCGGGCACGCGTCATCTCCGCCGATGCGACTCGACCTCAGCACGTTACGGGCTACCGAGCCATCAGGTCAAACGGAGCACCCCTCCGCCCGCCGTCCACCCGGTCGCTGCCGTCGGTCCCGAGGCGGACGAGCGATGCCCACGCCGAACGCAACCCGGACGGCAGCAGCGGCACCTCGACGCCTCCTCCCGAACCTACTCGGTTGGGGGTGCTTGGGGCGGACGAGCGTGGCGGGCGCCGGTCAACAACTGACGGACACGCCCGGCCTCTCCTGGAGCGCCGCAAGACTCCCCGAGAGGCGCGGCAACAGCACCGTGCCCCCGCGCGGCCTTACACACGCGGAGAACGACCTCGACACAAGTCGCTTCCCGCATTCCTCGCCGCGCTGGCTCGGGCCGGCCGATGCTCCGCACGGCACCTCCCTGCTCGTCCGCCTCCGGTCCCTCTGGCAGCGCACGCGCCAGGAGAGCGCTACAACGGCACCGAGTCCCCGCACGGCCATTCAGCACGGGACGTCCTCGGCCGCACGGCACCCTCCCCACTCGTCCGCTGTGGCTCCGGGAGCGGCCCTCGAAGTGGGGAGGGGGTGCCCGACGCACTCTGCGGGCGAGTACTTCGCGACGGGCGCGAGTTGCCTCGGCGGCGCGCGGCTTGTCTCAAGACACAGGTGCGTCCGCAGTCTCAAGGGGCCCAAGTGGGCTGCAGGGGGGATGCGCGGGGCCGCGTCCGGGGGCGGCGGGTCGGCGACGAGCGCCCCGCCCGGGTCGGGCGTGGACTGCAGGGGGGATGCGGCCACGCCCCGTCAGGCACAGGAGAACGGTCGGGAGGCAGCCTTCGGGAGGGCGTTGTCGGCCGTCCTGAGGCGGCTTCTGTCCCTTCGGCTGGCTTGCGCGCGGCTGCTGGGGCCCGCCGCGCATGGTTGGCGCGGTTCTCTGGGGGGCGGTCGCATGCCCCGCGGTTTTGCGGACGTACAGCGTTCGGTGCGGGGCGCGCCGTACTGGTGCATGTGCCGTAGCGACGAGGGCGGCGGCGCGCCGCCCGCTTCGCCGAGGTGGGCTTGCGTCTTCCGCCAGACGGGCGGGAGGCCGGCAGGGGAGTCAACGTCGGGGCGGCTTGGGAAGAGTCAGGGTCCGGTGTGCTGGCGCGGGCGGCGACTTCTTGGTGCCCGGCGTGGATGAGGGCCTTGCTGAACGGCCCGGACGCGCCGAAGCACACCGACGACAGCACCGCCAGCGCGCTCCCCCACGGAGGACATGTCGCTGGGCAAGGGTGGAGGCATGCTTCCTATGGGGCGCTGTGTGGCCTTCCGGGGGCGGGAGGCTCGGCCGCAACGGTGCGGGCTTTCGCAGTGATCTACGCGACTCGGCGGCGATGGCGGTCCCTGCACGCTCCGGGATGGGCTTGGCGCCAGGGGACTCCGGCGCCGTTTGCCCGGGGCGCCCGGGGGCTGTCGCCGTTTGCGGGGTTCTTGTTGGGGGGTGGGTGGGCTGTGGATGGAGTGCTTTGGGGGCTGGGGTTGCGGGGGTGGGCTGTCCCCAGGGGTGGGGGGTTGTTGTGGATTTCTCGTGGTGGTGTGGGACTTGTGTTGCGAGCATCGTCGGGCGGGCGCTAATGTCTTCGATCGAGCTGGCAGGGCCGATGGGCTTGTGTGCCGGCACCCCCTCTCCTGAAGGATGCCGCGGGTTCGCGCGGCGCGAACGCTCCCCGATCAACGCCTGACCGGTCACTTGCGCTGTGACTTTTGCACAGGGGTTTCCCCATGCTCATGCACAGCATGTGGACAACTCTGTGGACAACTCGTGAGAGAGTAGGTCTTCCGCAGCGCCGGGTGTGGTCTTTGGGGCGTTCTCGTGCGCGCGGGACAGCTGGGCAGTAGGTAACTCCGGGTGACGGAGATTGGGGAGGGACCTTGCGCATGGACGGTCAAGATCTCGCATCGGTCTGGGCCCGCACCCTCACTGCGCTGTCCGAGGGGGAGCTCCCCGCGAGCTACCGTGCGTGGCTGCCGATGGTCCGTCCGCTGGCGCTGGTTGAGGGGACGGCGCTGCTGGCCGCGCCCAACGAGTTCGCCAAGGACGCGTTGGAGACCCGGCTGCGCAGCCTGATCACGCAGGCGTTGTCCCACGAGCTGGGCCGGGAGATCCGTGTCGCGGTGACCGTCCAGCCGGATCCGCCCGCCGCGCAGGGGGCGCAGCCCGAATCGCAGGGCCAGGGGCACCACGAGATGGGGCCGTCGTACGGCGAGCGCCCCTATGGGGGCGAGCCGTACAACGAGTCGTACAACGAGGGGCCTTACACGGAACGTGGTCCGTACGGTGGGGCGGACCGTTACTCCGAGTACTCCGAGCAGGGGTACGGCGGGCTGCCTCAGAACGTCCCCGGCGGTTATCCCCCGCCTGGGGATGACGACCGGGGCTGGCCCCAGCGCGACAACGACCACTACGCGCCGCGTCCCGTTCCCTACGGGCTGGGGCCGGAGCTTCAGCGCGACCAGCACTTCCCATTCGACCCGCGCGGCCAGCACGGCGGCTACCCCGGTCAGGGCAGGCCAGGGCCGGGGGGAGGGCCCGGGCCGCGTCCCGGCGACGGGTACGGGCCCGGCGGGCAGGGGCAGCGAGGGCAGGCCCCGCAGGCAGGGCCCGTCGGTCACGGGCATGCCCCGTCACATCTGAACGACCGCACGCTCGGGGCGCCACGGCGTGGTCCCGGTGGGGGTCTGGAGGGGCAGCAGCGCGGGGAGTCGCAGAACGGGCGGCAGGACGAGCAGCCCTTCCAGGACGACGAGCAGTCGTCGCTGGGAGAGGCGCCGGGGAGCGTGGGGGCGAGCGGCTCCCCCTCCCCTGAGGCGGCCCCCGGGCACGGTCCCATGCCTGGTGGTGGGCCGGTGCCGCCGAACGGGCCCGTCGCGGGTTACACGGGGCCGGCGCCGGGGGGTGTGGGCGAGCACGCCCGGCTGAATCCCAAGTACACGTTCGAGACGTTCGTCATCGGCTCCTCGAACCGTTTCGCGCACGCCGCCGCCGTCGCCGTGGCGGAGCAGCCCGCCAAGGCGTACAACCCGTTGTTCATCTACGGAGACTCGGGGCTGGGCAAGACGCACCTCTTGCACGCGATCGGGCATTACGCGCAGAGCCTGTTCAACGGGGCGCGTGTCCGGTATGTCAGCTCCGAGGAGTTCACCAACGACTTCATCAATTCGATCCGCGACGGCAAGGCCGACGGGTTCCGCCGCCGCTACCGGGATGTGGACATCCTCCTCGTCGACGACATCCAGTTCCTCGAGGGCAAGGAACAGACCCAGGAGGAGTTCTTCCACACCTTCAACACGCTCCACAACGCGAGCAAGCAGATCGTGATCTCCAGTGATCGTCCGCCCAAAGAACTGGTGACGCTGGAGGATCGGCTGCGCAACCGGTTCGAGTGGGGGTTGACCACCGACGTGCAGCCGCCCGAGCTGGAGACCCGGATCGCGATCCTGCAGAAGAAGGCGCGTCAGGAGGGCCTGGCGGTGCCGCCGGACGTGCTGGAGTTCATCGCCTCGCAGATCGCCACGAACATCCGGGAGCTGGAGGGCGCGCTGATCCGGGTGACGGCGTTCGCCAGCCTGAACCGGCAGTCGGTGGACATGAAGCTGGCCGAGATCGTCCTGAAGGACCTCATCCCCAACGACACCGGCCCGGAGATCACCGCCGCGATGATCATGGCCCAGACTGTGGAGTACTTCGGGACGACGATCGAGGACCTCTGTGGACCGTCGCGCTCCCGGATGCTGGTGACCGCCCGGCAGATCGCCATGTACCTGTGCCGCGAGCTCACCGACCTGTCGCTGCCCAAGATCGGACAGCAGTTCGGCGGCCGCGACCACACCACCGTGATGCACGCCGAACGCAAGATCCGGGCGCTGATGGCCGAGCGTCGCGCGATATACAACCAGGTCACGGAGCTGACGGGACGGATCAAGCACCAGGCCCGCAAACGCTGAACGGCGGCCGCCGGGCGCCTCGGAGGCCCGGACGGGGAAGGGTCGCGGCGGTCGGCGACGGCGTCGCAAAGCGGACGATCGGCGCCCGGCACGAATCCCCTTCACCCACAGCCTGTGGAAAACCTTGGGGATTTCCGTGGAAAACCCCTGGGACAACTTGCGGACAACCTGCGGAGAACCTGAGGACGATGCGTGGACGAGTTGGGGATCGTTGGGGACGGCCGACCGGCCCCCTGGGGACGACCCCGTGGAAGGCCTGGGGAATTCCTGGGGATGCCCTGGGGACGCGCGTCGGTCCGATGCCCGCCGGCCGCGACACGGACGCGCGGGGCCGGGACAACCTGCGGAAAACTCGTGGACAACCGGGGGACGAGATGAGGATGGCGTGTGGGGACAATCGCTTCGTCCTCAGGCCGGGCCGTCGTGCACACCCGGAACGCACAGCCGCCGTGGACAAAAATTCGCGCCGTCACCTGGGAAAACGCGTGTTGTCCACACTATCCACGGCCCCTATGACGAGTACTTCCCTATGTACTTCCCAAGAGAAAACTCATCTCAACTCAGGGCCTGGGGATCCCGTGCCCCGGGCGCGCCGACTGAACGATCTCTTCCACCTCACCCCTAGTCCGAAACCTGCAGGAGGCGGGTCCCTGTGAAGTTCCGCATCGACAGAGACGCCCTGGCCGACGCCGTGGCCTGGACGGCACGGACCCTTCCCGTCCGGCCGCCGGTGCCCGTGCTGGCGGGCATGCACATCCAGGCCGCCGACCGGCTGACGCTGTCGGCGTTCGACTACGAGGTGTCGGCGCAGGTCGCCACCGACATCGACACTGAGGAGCCGGGCACCGCGCTGGTGTCGGGACGGCTGCTGGCCGAGATCTCGCGCAGCCTGCCCCCACAGCCTGTGGAGGTGAGCACGGACGGCGCCAAGGTGATGCTGCGCTGCGGCAGCGCGAAGTTCACACTGCTGACCATGCCTGTGGAGGACTACCCGACGCTGCCGGAGATGCCTCCGGCGGCGGGCGCGGTGGGCAGCGACGAGTTCGCCGCCGCCGTCGGCCAGGTCGCCATCGCGGCGGGCAGGGACGACACGATCCCGATGCTCACCGGCGTCCGGGTGGAGATCGAGGGCGAGACCGTCACGCTGGCCTCCACCGACCGCTACCGGCTGGCCGTGCGGGAGCTGCACTGGAAGCCCGAGCGTCCGGACTTCTCGGCGGTCGCCCTGGTGCCCGCCAAGACCCTGGCCGACACGGCCAAGTCGCTGACCGCGGGCGCCGAGGTGTCGATCGCGCTCGGCGGCGCGGGCGGCAGCGGCGAGGGCATGATCGGGTTCGCGGGCGGCGGCCGCCGCACCACCTCCCGGCTACTGGACGGCGACTTCGTCAAGTACCGCTCGCTGCTGCCGAGCGAGTACGCCGGGCTCGCCGAGGTGCAGACGTCCCCGTTCATCGAGGCGGTCAAGCGCGTGTCGCTGGTGGCCGAGCGCAACACGCCGGTGCGGCTGTCGTTCCGGCAGGGCGAGGTCGTCCTGGAGGCGGGCACCGGCGACGAGGCGCAGGCCGTGGAGGCGCTGGAGGCCACGCTGGAGGGCGAGGACATCGACATCGCCTTCAACCCCGGGTTCCTGCTGGACGGGCTGTCTGCGATCGGCTCGGACGTCGCACGGCTGTCGTTCACCACGCCGACCAAGCCCGCCGTGCTGACCGGCAAGCCGCCGGAGGAGGGCTCCGACCCCAACTACCGGTACCTGATCATGCCGGTGCGGCTGTCCGGCTGAGCGTCCGGAGGTTCGCTGCGGGCCCGGCCGGCATAACCGGCGACGCCGGGGCATACCGGAACGGGATGGGAGGCCGGGACGCGTCGGTCGATCGGGTCGCGTGCGGCGCCGGGGGCGGCGTACCGGTCCGTCCCCCACGGTCGTAGCCTCACAACCGAAAGAGCAGCGAAACAGTCAGATCAAGCCGGAACGAGCGAAGAAGCCGAACGCACGCGTGACCGGCGCGCCCCCCGGGCCGCCGAGCGGCGCCCCCCGCCGCACGGTCGTTCGTGGACGGTTCGCACGGGAGTGACCGCGCCGCCGTGGGTAGGCCCTGGGCCATGCGGGCACGGTCATACCAGGACGAACCGCGTCACGGGTCCGAGCGCGGGCCGGCCGGACGCCTGCCGCGGCCTACGGGGCGACGTCGGGAGCACGTCCCGGGCCGCGCCGGGCCGTCCGGCCTGGGCCGTCCACAGGCAGTGGACGGAGCGGGCCGCCGCCGGTCCGAGAGGCCGGACCCGTCCGAGGCCCACGGGGCCGCGGACGGGCGCCCGCAGGGCGGGCCGGGCGCGCCGAAGGCGGACGAGCCGAACGCGACAGGGAGAGTTGAAGCATGGAGCTGGGGATCATCGGCCTCGGCAAGATGGGCGGGAACATGGCCGAGCGCCTGCGGCGCGGCGGCCACACGATCGTCGGCTACGACCGCAACCCCGACGTCAGCGACGTCGGGTCGCTGACGGAGCTGGTCGAGCGCCTCACCCCGCCGCGGGCGGTGTGGGTGATGGTGCCGGCGGGGCAGCCGACCCACGACACCATCCACAGGCTGGGGGAACTGCTGCAGGCCGGGGACGTCATCGTCGACGGCGGCAACTCGCACTATGTGGACGACCAGCGGCACGGCGCGGAGCTGGGCGAGAAGGGCATCGGCTTCCTCGACTGCGGCGTCAGCGGCGGCGTGTGGGGGCTGGAGAACGGCTACGCCCTCATGGTCGGCGGCGACGACGAGCACGTGAAGCGGCTGATGCCGATCTTCGAGACGCTCAAGCCGGAGGGCGAGTTCGGCTTCGTGCACGCCGGCAAGATCGGTGCCGGGCACTTCGTCAAGATGGTCCACAACGGCATCGAGTACGCGATGATGCAGGCCTTCGGCGAGGGCTACGAGCTGATCGAGGCCAGCGACATCGTCACCAACGTCCCCGAGACGTTCCGCAGCTGGCAGGAGGGCTCGGTCATCCGGTCCTGGCTGCTGGACCTGATGAACCGGGCGCTGGCCGACGACCCGCACCTGGACGAGATCCGCGGCTACGCCCACGACTCCGGCGAGGGCCGGTGGACGGTGCAGGCCGCCGTCGACCACGCCGTCCCGCTGCCCGCCATCACCGCGTCGCTGTACGCGCGGTTCGCCTCCCGCCAGCAGGACTCCCCCGCGATGAAGGTCGTGGCGGCGCTGCGCAACCAGTTCGGCGGCCACGCCGTGGAGGCCGCCAAGGGCGCCGACTCCCCCGGCGCCGACGTGGCCCCGCCCGCCGTCTGATCCCCAGGCGTATACCCCCCGCCCCATAGTTGTCCACAGGTCTGTGGACAACTATGGGGCGGCTGTGGGAGACACGCCGTGGCGGACGTGGCCCGCGGGAGGCTCTACGCTCGTGTTCCGTGCACGTCGCCCACCTTTCGCTCCAGGACTTCCGCTCGTACGCCTCCGCCGACGTGGCGCTTGAGCCGGGGGTCAGCGCGTTCGTGGGCCCCAACGGGCAGGGCAAGACCAACCTCGTGGAAGCCGTCGCCTACGTGTCCACCCACGGCAGCCACCGTGTCGCCACGGACGCCCCCCTCGTCAGGCAGGGCGCGCCCCGGGCCATCGTGCGCGCCGGAGTGGTACGGGACGACCGCAAGGCCCTGATCGAGCTGGAGATCAACCCGGGCAAGGCGAACCGGGCCAGGCTCAACCGCGCCCCTGTCCCCAGGCCACGCGAGATTCTGGGGATGCTGCGGACGGTCCTGTTCGCCCCGGAAGACCTGGCTCTGGTCAAGGGCGACCCGGGGGAGCGTCGCAAGTTCCTGGACGAGTTGCTGACGGCGCGCGCGCCCCGGTTCGCGGGGGTGCGATCCGACTACGAACGTGTCCTCAAGCAACGCAACGCCCTGTTGAAATCGGCGGCCGCCCACAGGCGCGCCCCAGGTGCCGAGGTTCTGGCCACCCTGGACGTGTGGGACTCCCATCTCGCCCGTACCGGCGCCGAGCTTCTCGCGGCCCGGCTCGACCTCGTCGCCGCGCTGCGTCCGCTCATGGCCCGCGCCTACGAGGCCCTGGCCCCGTCCGGTGGCGCGGCCGATCTCGCCTACAAGTGCTCCTTGGGCGACGTCGAGTTGTCCACAGACCGTGCACAACTGGCCGAGGTGTTGCTCAAGGCGCTGAACGAGACACGTCGCCAGGAACTGGAACGCGGGCTCAGCCTCGTCGGCCCGCACCGGGACGAGCTTCTGATCCGGCTGGGGGACCTGCCCGCGCGCGGCTACGCCAGCCACGGCGAGTCCTGGTCGCTGGCCCTGGGACTGCGGCTGGCCGCCTACGAACTGCTGCGCGCCGACGGCGACGACCCCGTCCTGATCTTGGACGACGTGTTCGCCGAGCTCGACGCCGGTCGTCGCAGCCGCCTGGCCGAGATGGTCGCCCCGGCCGAACAGGTCCTCATCACCGCCGCCGTGCCCGCCGACGTCCCGGACGAGCTGACCGGCGCGTCGTTCGCCGTGTCCGACGGCAAGGTGACGCCGGCATGACGTCCCGGCAAGGCGCACCGCGGCGGCCCGCAGGGGAGCCGACATGAACGATCATCCACAGGATGTGCACAACCCCGCGACCCCCGGGGCCGAGGCAGAGTCGAGCGCTTCGGCGGAGCCTCAGGCGCCGCGCCCAGACGGCCAGAGCCCTGCGCAGCCGCCGGAGCCGCCCGCCAAGTCGGGGATAGAGCTGGCGCGCCAGGCCCTGGCCCAGGCCAAGGCGGACGCTCGTAAGCGCGGCTCGGTGCCGGGACAGGGGGGCGGCCAGCGCAAGACGCAACGTCCCGTACGGCTGAGGGAACCGGGACGGGGCGGCGACCCCAAGGCGTTCGGCGCGGCCATCCGTGACCTGCTGGCCTCCCGGGGATGGGAGCAACGCGCCGCGGTCGGCGGCGTCTTCGGCAACTGGCCCGGCATCGTCGGCCCGGAGCTGGCCGAGCACACCCGTCCCGAACGCTTCGAGGACGGCGAACTGACGGTCGCCGCCGACTCCACCACCTGGGCCACCCAACTGCGCCTGCTGTCGTCGACCCTCGTCAGGCGCCTGAACGAGGAACTCGGCCACGGCACCGTACGCCGCGTCAAGGTGGTGGGCCCGTCGTCAGGCCCGCGCCGCCCGGGCACCTGGCGCGTCCGCTGACCACCACCGCCGCGCCGACCAGGCCGCGCCGACCAGGCCGCGCCGACCAGGCCGCGCCGACCAGCGCCGTGGCGCGCTGCGTGCCGGGGGCCGACCTGTTGTGGAGAACTCGCGGGCCGGTGAGGCGGCCTGTGTCGGATGCGTGCGGGATTCGTGGCCGAAGCGGTGAACAAGCGATGGCCCCGCAGGCGTCAGAACAGGGGCGGGAGACTGTCGGTGGCGGAGGTTAGGTTCGCCTTGTCGCGGGCTGGCCTCGCCGCCGGTGAGCGCGTTCGCGGGTTCCACGGTCGCATCCGGTGGACCAGCCCTGGACGGAGGCAGGACCACCCGGCCTCGCCGCGTACCGTCGAAGGGGAGCGCGGGACGCGGGCGAACATCTGTTCGGAGCGCGTGTCACCCGATTCCGCTGCCAGTGCCCCGTAGGGAAGATGACACCCCCAGTCGAATGGGGGGATGTGTCTCCTCGCCCGCTGGGCCGCCACACGCGCACACAGCGCCCGTGAGTGCCTCTTTTTGTCAGTCCACCCGGTAGAATGATGATGGGTTCAGGATGCTGCGCCGTCACGGGTCGCCCGGCTCCCCTCCGACGCAACGGAGCACGTGAAGGGTCCTGCCGCACATCGGCCGTCGGCCGATCGGGCCAGGGCCCCGCGGTGTTGGTTGGAGAAGGGCGCCCTTACGTGTGTTACGGGGCACACCGCGTTCCCCGCGAGCGCGGGACGGCGAGCGTCCCCGGCAGGAGGATCTCCTTTGGCGTACGACGCTAGTTCGATCACTGTCCTCGAAGGGCTGGAGGCGGTACGCAAGCGCCCCGGCATGTACATCGGCACCACCGGTGAACGCGGACTCCACCATCTCGTCTATGAGATCGTCGACAACTCCGTCGACGAGGCCCTCGCCGGGTACGCGGACACCATCGAGGTCACGTTGCTGGCGGACGGCGGCGTCCGCGTCAAGGACAACGGCCGCGGCATCCCCGTGGGCGAGCACCCGGTGGAGAAGCGTCCCGCCATCGAGCTGGTGCTCACCACCCTGCACGCGGGAGGCAAGTTCGACGGCAAGTCGTACGCGGTCTCCGGCGGTCTGCACGGCGTCGGCTCGGCGGTGGTGAACGCGCTGTCCACCCGGCTGGAGGCCGAGGTCAAGGTGGACGGGCACGTGTGGCGGCAGGCCTACACCTGGCGCGGCGCCGAGGCGCCGCTGGCCAAGGGCGAGCCGACCGACGAGACCGGCACCACGATCACCTTCTGGCCGGACGCGGAGATCTTCGAGACCACCAAGTGGAACTTCGAGACGCTGTCGCGGCGGATGCAGGAGATGGCCTTCCTCAACCGCGGCCTGTCCATCACGCTGCGGGACGAGCGGCCCGACCACATCAACGGTGAGCCCCGCGTCGCCCGCTACCACTACGAGGGCGGCATCGAGGACTTCGTCCGCTACATCAACAGCAAGAAGGACGCCGTCCACGAGTCGGTGATCTACTTCGGCGACGACACCGACGGCATGTCGGTCGAGATCGCCATGCAGTGGAACGCCTCGTACGCCGAGTCGGTGCACACCTTCGCCAACACCATCAACACCGCCGAGGGCGGCACGCACGAGGAGGGCTTCCGGGCGGCGCTCACCGCGATCGTCAACCGGTACGCCAAGGAGCAGAAGCTCCTGAAGGACAAGGACGACAACCTCACCGGCGAGGACATCCGCGAGGGCCTCACCGCGATCATCTCGATCAAGCTGGCCGACCCGCAGTTCGAGGGGCAGACCAAGACCAAGCTCGGCAACACCGAGGCCAGGTCGTTCGTCCAGAAGGCCTGCCACGAGCACCTGCGCGACTGGTTCGAGCGCAACCCGGGCGAGGCCAAGGAGATCATCAACAAGGCCACCCAGGCGGCGCGGGCCCGCATCGCCGCGCGGCAGGCGCGCGACCTGACCCGCCGCAAGAGCCTGCTGGAGTCGACGTCGCTGCCGGGCAAGCTGGCCGACTGCCAGTCCACCGACCCCGGCAAGTCCGAGCTGTACATCGTGGAGGGCGACTCGGCGGGCGGCTCGGCCAAGGGCGGCCGCAACCCGCACTTCCAGGCGATCCTGCCGATCCGCGGCAAGATCCTGAACGTCGAGAAGGCGCGGATCGACAAGATCCTCAAGAACAACGAGGTCCAGGCGATCATCACCGCGCTCGGCACCGGGGTGCACGACGAGTTCGACATCTCCAAGCTGCGGTACCACAAGATCATCCTGATGTCGGACGCCGACGTCGACGGCCACCACATCAACACGCTGCTGCTGACGCTGCTGTTCCGGTTCATGAAGCCGCTGATCGAGGCCGGGCACGTCTACCTGTCCCAGCCGCCGCTCTACAAGATCAAGTGGGACGCCCGCGGCTCGGACGTCGACTACGCCTACTCCGACCGGGAACGCGACGCGATCATCGAGGCGGGCATCGCCGCCGGCAAGCGCGACCCCCGCCCCCGCGACCAGGTGCAGCGCTTCAAGGGTCTGGGCGAGATGAACGCCAACGAGCTCTGGGACACCACCATGGACCCCGACAACCGCGTCCTGCTCCAGGTGACCCTCGACGACGCCGCCCAGGCCGACGAGCTGTTCAGCGTCCTCATGGGCGAGGACGTCGAACCGCGCCGCGAGTTCATCCAGCGCAACGCCAAGGACGTGCGCTTCCTCGACATCTGATGACTCCCTCGCCGTCCCTCCGGTCCCGTCCGGGTCCGTCTCCAGGGCCCGCGCCCGGCCACACCCACGGCCGGACCGGCGCCCCGGAATCCGGCGCGGTGCCGCACGCGGAACGTCCGCGACGCGCGCGCGGCGGCGAGACCCGGGGCGGACGGACGACACAGGGGCCACGAACCTCGGGGGCAGGCGGCCCCGGGTCGGCGGCAGGCCGGGCGTGCGGGCCAGACGCCGACCGTACTTCACCCAGTAGAAGAGGTCTTAGACAGTGACGGACGTGACCACCGAAGGCGGGGGGCGGCCCGAGCGGATCGAGCCGGTCGACATCCAGGTCGAGATGCAGCGCAGCTATCTCGACTACGCGATGTCGGTCATCGTGTCCCGCGCGCTGCCCGAGGTCCGCGACGGACTCAAGCCGGTGCACCGGCGGGTGCTGTACGCGATGTACGACGGCGGCTACCGGCCCGACCGCGGCTACTTCAAGTGCGCCCGCGTCGTCGGCGACGTCATGGGGAACTACCACCCCCACGGCGACTCGGCCATCTACGACGCGCTGGTACGGCTGGCGCAGCCGTGGGCGATGCGCTACCCGCTGGTCGACGGCAACGGCAACTTCGGCTCGCGCGGCAACGACCCCGCCGCGGCCATGCGGTACACCGAGTGCCGCATGGCGCCGCTGGCGATGGAGCTGCTGCGCGACATCGACAAGGAGACCGTCGACTTCTCCCCCAACTACGACGGTCGCTCCGCCGAGCCGGACGTACTGCCGTCCCGCTACCCGAACCTCCTGGTCAACGGATCGGCGGGCATCGCGGTCGGGATGGCCACCAACATCCCCCCGCACAACCTGCGCGAGGTCGCCGACGGCGTCCAGTGGTACCTGGACCACTACGACGCCTCCGACGAGGAACTGCTCGAAGCGCTCATCCAGCGGATCAAGGGCCCCGACTTCCCCACCAGCGGCCTGATCGTCGGCCGCAAGGGCATCGAGGAGGCCTACCGCACCGGCCGCGGCTCCATCACCATGCGCGCCGTCGTCGAGGTCGAGGAGATCCAGGGCCGCACCTGCCTGGTCGTCACCGAGCTGCCCTACCAGGTCAACCCCGACAACCTCGCCCTCAAGATCGCCGAGCTGGTCAAGGACGGCAAGCTCGACGGCGTCGCCGACGTCCGCGACGAGACCTCCGGCCGCACCGGCCAGCGCCTGGTGATCGTGCTGAAGCGGGACGCGGTCGCCAAGGTCGTCCTGAACAACCTCTACAAGCACACCCAGCTGCAGGAGACGTTCGGCGCCAACATGCTGGCGCTGGTCGACGGGGTGCCGCGCACCCTGCGCCTCGACCAGTTCGTCCGGTACTGGGTGGCGCACCAGATCGACGTCATCGTCCGCCGCACCCGGTTCCTGCTGCGCAAGGCCGAGGAACGCGCCCACATCCTGCGCGCCCTGCTCAAGGCGCTCGACCGGATCGAAGAGGTCATCGCGCTGATCCGGCGCTCCCCCTCGGCGCAGGAGGCCCAGCGGGGCCTGATGAACCTGCTGGAGATCGACGAGGTCCAGGCGCAGGCCATCCTGGACATGCAGCTGCGCAAGCTGGCCGCCCTGGAACGCCAGCAGATCACCGACGAGTACGACCGGCTCATGGCCGAGATCGCCGACTACAACGACATCCTCGGCTCCCCCGAACGGCAGCGCCGGATCGTCGGCGAGGAACTGGCCCCGATCGTCGAGAAGTACGGCGACGAGCGGCGCACCGAGATCATCCCCTTCGACGGCGACGTGTCCTACGAGGACCTGATCGCCGAGGAGGACGTCGTCGTCACGATCACCCGCGGCGGCTACGCCAAGCGCACCAAGACCGACCTGTACCGCGCGCAGCGGCGGGGCGGCAAGGGCGTGCGCGGCGCGCAGCTCAAGCAGGACGACATCGTCGACCAGTTCTTCGTCACCACCACCCACCACTGGATCCTGTTCTTCACCAACAAGGGCCGCGTGTACCGGGCCAAGGCCTACGAGCTGCCCGAGGGCGGCCGCGACTCGCGCGGCCAGCACGTCGCCAACCTGCTGGCCTTCCAGCCGGACGAGCACATCGCCCAGGTCATGGACCTGCGCGACTACGACGTCGCGCCGTACCTGGTGCTGGCCACCAAGCAGGGCAAGGTCAAGAAGTCGCCGCTGCGCGACTTCGACTCGCCCCGCAGCGGCGGCATCATCGCCATCAACCTGGCCGAGGGCGACGAGGTGATCTCCGCCCGCCTGGTGGCGCCCGAGGACGACCTGCTGATGGTCTCCACCGGCGCGCAGGCCATCCGGTTCCACGCCGACGACGACTCGCTGCGCCCGATGGGCCGCGCCACCAGCGGCGTCATCGGCATGCGGTTCGACGGCGACCACGAGGTCCTCAACATGCTGGTCGTCCAGGACGAGACGCACGACGTCCTGGTGGCCACCGAAGGCGGCTACGCGAAGCGGACTCCTGTGGGCCAATACCCTGTCCAAGGTCGGGGTGGTAAGGGCGTGCTCACCGCTAAGATCGTGCAAACTCGCGGCAGGTTGGTCGGCGCACTGATGGTCGGCCCGGACGACGAGGTGTTCGCGATGACCTCCAACGGGGGCGTCATCCGCACCAGCGCGGCCGAGGTCAAGCAGTCGGGGCGGCAGACCATGGGCGTGCGCCTCATGAACCTCGCCGACGGGGACAGCGTCGTCGCGATCGCGCGGAACGTAGAGTCCATGGAGGACTCGGACGCCGACAACGGCGGCGAGGAGAGCGAGAGTGAGTGACGTCCGCAGGCCCGCAGCCCAGGAGGAGACGTGAGCACCCAGCCCGGTAAGCCCAAGGGGAAGGCATCCGGCTCCTCGCCCGGCTCCTCGTCCGCCTCCGGGGGCGGCAAGAAGACCTCGGCGGCCTCGTCCCGGTCCGACCGGGACGAGGCGACCGTGAACATCCCCGACGCCCCGGTGTCCGACGAGACCCGGCCGGACCTGCGCGCCGCCAAGGACGACACCAAGATCGCGCCGGTCACGGACGACACGACCGTCGACGGCTGGGCCAAGCCGGCCGAACCGGCCGGCTCGGTCTCCGCCGAGCGCACCGACCAGCCGACCGGCCGCCCCGCGGGCTCGGGCTTCACCGGCACCGCCGTCAAGGACCGTCAGGCGCCCGGCGCGGGCCCGGTAGCCACACCGGTGGCCGGCGCCGCCGCGGCCGGTGCACCCGGTGCGCCCGGTGCACCCGGGGCTCCGGGCGCGACGGCGCCCGGGCCGGGGGCACCCGCGTCGTCTTCGTCGTCCGCGTCGGGCCGCCCGTCCCGCAAGGCCCAGCTGCAGCTGTCGCGCCTCGAGCCGTGGTCGGTCATGAAGTTCAGCTTCATGATGTCGCTGGTCTGCTTCATCGTCCTGCTGGTCGCGGTGGTCGTCCTGTACGTGATCCTGTCCGGCCTGGGCGTGTTCTCGGCGATCAGCGACACGGTCAACGACCTGACCCGCCAGCAGGGCGAGACGACCGGCGGCCTGGACGCCGGCAGCTGGTTCTCCTTCGCCCGCATCTTCACCTACACGCTGCTGGTCGGCGCGCTGAACGTGCTGCTGATCACCGCCCTGTCCACGGTCGGCTCGGTCATCTACAACCTGGTCGCCGACCTGGTGGGAGGCGTGGAGGTCACCCTCAAGGAGGCCGAGTAGCGACGGGGTCCGCCGTCCGCCGAACTGATTACCGGTCGCACCGCGCGATGGGGTAGTCTCTCGGTACGCCGCAAGGACGGCGACCCCCTCGGGCGTATAGCTCAGTCGGTTAGAGCGCATCCCTGATAAGGATGAGGTCCGTGGTTCAAGTCCACGTACGCCCACTTTTGTCCATTTTGCCCGGATCTTGATCCGGGCATTTCCTTTTTCTGCCCGCCCCGCACAGCCCCGGTGAAATCCGGCCACCACCGGCGACGGGGCCATTTACCAGGGGCGTGGCTCGGAGCGGTACCGGCGGCGCATGGCGCGTCTGCGTGCCGAGTTACGAGCCAAGCGCACCAGATCCGTCAAGCGCAAGCTCAAGCGGCACGCGCGCCGGGAGGCCCGGCACGCCGCCTGCGTCAACCACAAGATCGCCAAGGCGGTGGTGGCCGGCTGGTGTACCGGTCATCGAGGTGGATGCGGCCCACACCTCCCAGACGTGTCCGCGCTGTCGGCACGTTCCCCGTGAAAACCGTCCCGATGACTTCGCGTGCGTTGTCTGCGGACTCGCTGGACCGGCCGACCACATCGCCGCCGTGAACGTCGCGAGACAGGCACGCGTGACGTGGGCCTCCAAGCTCCAAGTACGCCCCGCAAGGTGGGTCTGGGGCCGAACGGGGCTGTGCTGGTGGGGTGAGGGTGCGGCAGGGCGGTCAGGTGAGGGGGCTCTAGCCGATCGTGCGTTCCCAGAGGATTTCGACCTGTTTGGGGTCGTCCCGGTCGGCGAGGCAGTGGTAGCGGGTTCTGCCCGCCCCCATCCTGCCGAGATCGAGCGCGCCGACCGCCGCTGTGCTGACGGCCCGGTACTCGGCCCCGCCGGGACCGCTCACCTGGAGGTCGAGCCGGTAGACGCGGTCGTCGTTGACCAGGGCGGAGAGATCCTCCTGGCCGACGATCCGGGCCACGCAGGCGACGGCCCGGTCCCGGTCGACCGATGTCCGAGCGATCTCCTGTCCCAAGCGGGCCATCGCGTATGCCGCGCCGCTCATGCCCAGGGCCATCACGAGACCCACCGCGGCCGGGACGAGCAGGATCCGTTCCCGCTCCCGGCGGGCCGTTCGCAGTGCCCAGACCAGCAGGCCCGCGCCGACCAGAGCGAACAACCCGCACACGACAGCGCCGAAATACACGCGGCGACCCTAGACGAGTGATTCCTAATGATCACGATGTGGCCGACCCACTGCGGCATGCGAAGAGGGTGTCCAAGATCGTCTTGTGGAGAACAACCTGGACACCCTCGTGATCGCACTGTACGTCAAGATCGACGACGACGCGGCCGGGATCGCCCGGCTGCCCGGACGGCCGCCCAAGCTCAGCCATGCCGAGCTGCTCTGCCTGGCGGTCATGCAGGCCATGCTCGGGTTCACCTCCGAGGCCCGCTGGCTGCGTCATGTCCGCGTCCACCTGGGCCACCTGTTTCCGTTCGTGCCGCAGCAGCCCGGCTACAACAAGCGGCTGCGGGCCGCGCTGCCGCGGATCAAACGCATCATCCGCACCCTGGCGGCCGACACCGGTTTCTGGCACGACACCGTCTGGATCGCCGACCAGTGGATCGCGCATGATCCACGCACACGGTCGTGGTTCGTCACACGTGACGTCGCCGCGCGTCCGCGCAGCGGTGCCGACGAGGAGGTCTGGAGACGCGCCGGTTCTCCGCGTCGATGGCGTCTGAATCAGCAGGGTGTCAGCCAGTCGCCCATCGAGGGCCAGGATTTGGTGACGAACGGTGAATGGGCGGCGGCCGTCCCGGGGGACCCCGGTGGAAGGGGGCTCTATCTGGGTAACTGGTGGGCGAGCGTCCGGGACGTTCAGGGGTTGCCCGCCGATCCGGCCCGGCTCAGAGCAAGGATCGTTGCGAAGTCCGACGGCAGTAGGGACATGTTCGATCCCAGCACGTCGAAGAATCCGGACACGCTGGCATTCCAGGTCGGTGCGCGACTGCTGATGGATGTCCCGGTCGCCCCGAAGGTGCGCGCGGCGACGTATCGCATGCTCGCGGAACTCCCGAGGGTGCGATCGCTCGGCCGGTTGCGGGATCCGCTCGGCCGCCCGGGTGTCGGCGTCGCCATGACCGAAGCCGGGCCGGATGGCTCCACCGTGGAACGTCAGCTCATCATCGATCCCGGCACCGGCCTGCTGCTCGCGGACCAGAAGATGGTCGTCAGGCCCGGCGGAAGCGGGCTGCGACCCGGGTGGCGGGTGTCCTACTCCGCCCGGCAGGACGCCGGCTGGACGAACACCGAACCCGTCCTGCCGGAGATCAACTGTGCTGCCTCCTCGGCCCCGGCCCGATGCCGCTGAGGCGACGCCTAGCCCTTACGGCGGCATCCCGGCATTCCTTATAGTCAGATCATCGGTATATCATGATGACATGAGTAGGGCGATGCAGGAACCGACGTTCCTGATCCTGACCGCGCTGGCCGACGGCCCGCAGCACGGGTACGGGATCATCTCCGATGTCGAGCGGATATCCGCTGGCCGGACCCGGTTGCGCGCCGGCACGTTGTACGCCGCGTTGGACCGGTTGCAGGCCGAGAGGCTGATCGCTCCCGACCGCGAGGAGGTCGTGGACGGCCGGCTGCGGCGCTACTACCGGCTCACCGAGGACGGCGCCGCCGCGCTCGCCGCCGAGGTCGATGCGCTGCGTCGGCGGACGGAGGTCGCCGCCCGCCGCCTCGCCGCCTTCCGGCCCGTGGGCGGCGGCAGTGCCCCGGCGTTCGCGGCCCACTCCGCGGGAGGGCCCCGTTGAGAACGCTTGAGGACCGTTACCGCCGCCTGCTGGCCTGGTACCCCGCCGACCACCGGTCCGGGCATGAGGAGGAAATGCTGGAGGTGCTTCTGGCTGCCGCGCGTCCCGGACAGACCCGGCCGTCCTTCGCGGACGCCGCCGACCTGCTCTACGGGGCCGTCCGGATCCGGCTGCGCCGCGCCACCGGTGAGGCCACCGGATCCGCCTGGCCGAGAGCGCTCGCCATGGCCGGCTTCCTGGCGACGGTCCTGCTCGTGGCGGACGGCGTGCGGTTCCTCGTCAACGCGCCGCACGGGGCGCTGGACCTCATGGACAGGATGGGCTCGGGGGAGTCCTTGCCGTTCTTGCTCGCCTCCCACTTCGCTACCGGGCCGTACTGGGTGGCGTGGGCGGCCATCGCGGTTTCGGCCTGGCGCGGCCGGCGCCGTCCCGCGAGGCTGGCCGCCTGCGCGGTGACCGCCGTCCAGTTCGTCGTCGCGGTGTACGGGGCGGGATTTCATCATCTTCCGTGGGCGTGGCTGGCGACCTCATTGGCAGGGCCTTCGCTGCCGCTGGCGATGCTGGTCACCGCGTCCCTGGTCGCGTCCCCCGGCCCGCGCCACGGCGCCCGCCTGCTGGGCCGCCGCCGAGTCGCCGGTGCGGCGGCCATGGCGGTCGTGCTCGTCGCGTTCACTGCCCTCCCGCTGTTCACCCTGATCTCTCAAGGGAATCTCGGCCCGCTCAGGTATCACGACGTCGACCAGCTCGACTCCCTGCTCGTCGGGTGGGCCGACCTGCGACTGGCCGCTGTGATCACCACGGCCGTTCTGGGCGCCGCCGCCCTGTCGCGCACTCATGAGGGACGCCGGGGCTACGCGCTCCTGGCGCTCTTCGGTACGCCCCTCCTCGTTCGAGAGGCACTGACGGCCATGGACGCCTCCAGTTCCTCTGCGGCGCTCGCGCCTCTGCTGACGCAGGGGGTGGTCGGTTTCGCCCTGACGATGCTGTGCGTCCGTCTGATCGAACTGTCGTCCACGTACCGCAGGCGTGACCGCCAACGGATCCCAGCGTGATCAACGCCGGCACTGAACAGCTGCTGCCGGGGTGCTCGACGACCAGGTGGGCGGGGCCCTTGAAATGCTGGGCGACGCGTTCTTCGAGCCGGTCGGCCTGCCCGAACGGCCTTGAGGCAGGGCGGCGTTGAGGTGGCTGGAGGGTGGCCGGGCGTGAGCTTGCCTGAGGGGCTGCGGGCGGACGTTGAGGTGTTGTGGCGGTATCACGACATGGGGCATGGGGTGCGGCGTTGTGATGTTGCCATCGGGCTCGGGAGCCATGATCTGGGGGTGGCCACGTACGCGGCCGAGCTTTATCACCGGGGGATGGTGCCGCTGGTGGTGTTCACGGGGGCGAACGCGCCGACGACGGTGGGGCGGTTTCCGCGTGGGGAGGCCGTTCACTATCGGGAGCACGCTCTTGCGCTGGGGGTGCCGGACGAGGCGATCCTGGTCGAGCCGGAGGCGACGAACACCGGGCAGAACATCGCGTTGACGCGCAGGCTGCTCGACGGCAGGGGGATCGAGGTGCGGTCGGCCTTGTTGATCTGCCGTCCGTATCAGCAGCGGCGGGCCTATGCGACCGCGAAGAAGGTGTGGCCGGAGCTTGAGGTCGTGTGCGCGTCCCGGCCGCTGTCGCTTGACGAGTACGTCCGCGGCATCGGGGACGTGGATCGTGTGATCAACATGCTCGTCGGGGACACGCAGCGGGTGTGGCTGTACGCGGAGCGCGGGTTCGCCATCGCGCAGGACGTGCCCGCCGAGGTGTTGGGGGCGTATGAGCGGTTGGTGGCGGCGGGGTTCACCAGCAGGGTCGTCGACGGAGATCGCTGAGCTCGCCGTGCTGTGACGGCCGCGTTCCTTCACGCGGAGGATCTGCGGGTGGGAGGACGTCCGGCGGGCCGCCGTGTGGTCACCGTGTGGCGGTCGGTCTCAGCCGTTGGCTGAGGAGCCGGGGGCCTCTTCGAAGACGATCCAGGTGCGGGTGGAGCGGACGCCGTTGACCGCGTGGACTCCGGCGAGGACGACGTCGCGGAGGGTGGCGGTGTCGGGGGTGCGGACGAGCATGACCAGGTCGACGTCGCCGCCCACGAACGCCAGGTGCTGCACGTAGGGCACTTCGCGCAGGTTCACCGAGACGTCCCGCCAGGAGTGCTGGTCGATGTTCACCAGGACGTAGGCGGTGGTGCCGAGGCCGGCGCGGGCCGGGTCGATGCGGGCGGTGAAGCCGGTGATGACGCCTTCGGCGAGCAGGCGTTCCAGGCGGGCGTAGGCGTTGGAGCGGGAGACGCGGACGCGTTCGGCGAGGGCGCGGATGGACAGGCGGCCGTCGGCGGTCAGCTCGCGCAGGATCGCGCGGTCGACGTCGTCCAGCGGGGTCGCCGAATGTCCCGGGGGCGGGGTCGCCGGTGGGATGTTGAGGGACAGATGGTCCATGGTGGCCCCCTGGTTAAGCCGGATGTCCGGACTTTAGCGCGGTTCTTGAGACGTATGGCCGAACTAATCCATATTCCTCCCAAGAAGGCACGGACGAGGAGGTTGGTGCCGTATGTCGGATCGACGCCGTGAAGGCCCGGGGGCGCTGCTTCCGTCCGAGAGGCCGGTCCGGTTCCTGACCGACGGCGGGGCGCCCGCGCGCGGCCGTCCCGCGTATCCGGAGCCGAGCCCCGAACTGCTGCGCCGCGCGTACCGGCACATGGTCGTGGGGCGCCGGTTCGACACCCAGGCGACCGCGCTGACCAAGCAGGGGCGGCTGGCGGTGTACCCGTCGAGCAAGGGCCAGGAGGCGTGCCAGGTAGGGGCGGTGCTGGCCCTTGAGGAGGGCGACTGGCTGTTCCCCACGTACCGGGACTCGGTGGCCCTTGTGACCAAGGGCATCGAGCCTGTGGAGGTGCTGTCGCTCCTACGAGGGGACGCGCACTGCGGCTACGACCCGTACCGTCACCAGGTCGCTCCCCAGTGCACTCCCCTGGCGACGCAGACGATTCACGCCGCGGGCCTGGCGTATGCGGAGCTCCGTAAGGGGACGGGACGCATCGCGCTCGTGTGCGTGGGGGACGGGGCGACGAGTGAAGGCGACTTCCACGAGGCGCTGAATTTCGCCGCCGTGTTCAAGGCGCCGGTGGTGTTCCTCGTCCAGAACAACCAGTACGCCATCTCCGTGCCGCTGGAGCGGCAGACCGCTGCGCCGGCGCTGGCGTACAAGGGGGTCGGGTACGGGGTGCGTTCCGAGCAGGTCGACGGCAACGACGCCGTGGCCGTCCTGGCGGTGCTGTCCGCCGCCGCTGAGCACGCGCGTTCGGGCGGGGGGCCGTTCCTGGTGGAGGCCCACACGTACCGGATGGAGCCCCACACCAACGCGGACGACGCCACCCGGTACCGGGAGGAGAAGGAGGCCGAGCGCTGGCGTCGGCGTGACCCCGTCGCGCGGCTGGAGGCGTATCTGCGGCGGCGCGGCCATCTCACCGACGAGGACGTCACGGCGATCAACGCCGAGGCCGAGGAGTTCGCGGCCCGGGTGCGGGCCGAGTTGAACGCCGAGCCGCGGTTGGCGCCGCTGGGGCTGTTCGATCACGTCTATGGCACGCCCACGCCGCAGCTTGCCGAGCAACGCGAGGTCCTGGAGGCCGAACTGCAGGCCGAGGAGGCGCTGAGATGACGACGATCAGCATGGCGCAGGCGCTGAACGCCGCGTTGCGCGACGCCCTGGAGGACGACGAGCGCGTCCTGGTGTTCGGTGAGGACGTGGGTCCGCTGGGCGGGGTCTTCCGGATCACGGACGGTCTGACCGCCAGGTTCGGCGAGGACCGCTGCTTCGACACGCCGCTGGCCGAGTCGGGGATCGTGGGCTTCGCCGTGGGGATGGCCATGGGCGGGTTCCGGCCCGTGGTGGAGATGCAGTTCGACGCGTTCGCCTACCCGGCGTTCGAGCAGATCGCCTCGCATGTGGCGAAGATGCGCAACCGGACGCGGGGACGGGTGGCGCTGCCGATGGTCATCCGCATCCCGTACGGGGGCGGGATCGGCGGCGTCGAGCATCACAGCGACTCCAGTGAGGCGTACTACGCGCACACGCCCGGGTTGAAGGTCGTCACGCCCGCGACGGTGGACGACGCGTACTCGCTGCTGCGGGAGGCGATCGAGGATCCCGATCCGGTCATCTTCCTGGAGCCCAAGAAGCTGTACTGGTCGAAGGCGCCGGTGACCCTGCCGGTGCGCACGGAGCCGTTCGGCCGTGCGGTGGTGCGCCGTCCGGGCGGGGACGCGACGGTGGTCGCCTACGGGCCCGCCGTGCCGGTCGCGCTCGAAGCCGCCGAGGCGGCCGCCGAGGAGGGGTGGGACCTGGAGGTCGTCGACCTGCGGACGATCGTCCCGTTCGACGACGAGACGGTGACGGCGTCGGTGCGCCGGACCGGCCGTTGCGTGGTGGTGGCGGAGGCGGCCGGGTTCGCGGGGGTGGGCGCCGAGATCGCCGCCCGCGTCCAGGAGCGCTGCTTCCACAGCCTGCTGGCGCCGGTGCTGCGGGTGACCGGGCTGGACATCCCGTATCCGCCGCCGATGCTCGAACATCACCATCTGCCGGACGTCGACCGGATCCTGGACGCCCTCGACCGGCTGCAGCGCGACGACGAACCCGACGTCCGGTACCTGCCCGAGGCGGGTGCGGCATGACCGCGACGGCGACCGAGCAGGTGTTCCGCCTTCCCGACCTGGGGGAGGGGCTGACCGAGGCGGAGATCCTCCAGTGGCGGGTGTCGGTGGGGGACGTCGTCGCCGTCGACCAGGTCGTGGTGGAGGTCGAGACGGCCAAGGCGGCCGTCGACGTGCCCGTTCCGATCGCCGGGACGGTGGTGCGCCTGTACGGCGAGCCGGGCACGTCCGTCGCTGTGGGCGCCCCGTTGATCGCGGTGGCCGTCCCGGATGAGCGGTACCGGGAGGAAGAGCGCGCCGGGTCGGGCAACGTCCTCGTCGGGTACGGCACCGGTTCCTCCAAACGGTCCCGGCGCCGTCCCCGCGTCAAGCGACCCGGACCGGAGGCGTCGAGGCCCCTCACGGCCGCCCCGCCCGGGCCGGCGACCGTGAAGCCCGGGCCCGTCGGCGGTGCCCTCAAGGGCGGGGCCGCCGGTGCGGTGGTGCCGTCCGTGTCGACGTCCCGCCTGGCGGCCCTGCCGAGGGCTGAGGCGGACGCGGCGCTGAGGCTCGCGGGACGGGGCGCCGGGAAGGAGGTGCCGCGGGTCATCTCGCCGCTGGTGCGGCGGCTGGCGGAGGAGCACGGCATCGATCTCGCGCTGGTGACGCCCAGCGGGCCGCGTGGTGTCGTGCTCCGCCGGGACGTGGAGGCCGCCATCGCCGCGTCCGACGAGACCCACGCCCCCGACACGCCCGCCGCTGACGCGCCGGGCGCCGGGGAGGCGCCGCAGGTCGAGCGGGTGCCGCTGCAAGGGGTGCGGCGGGCCATCGCGGACAAGCTCTCGCGCAGCAGGCGGGAGATCCCCGACGCGACCACCTGGGTCGACGTGGACGCCACGGCGCTGGTGGAGCTCAAGGACGGCATCCGCCGGGCCTCCCCGGACGCCGGGATCGGCATGCTGGCGTTGCTGGCCCGGATCTGCGTCGCCGGGCTGCGGCGCTTCCCCGAGCTGAACGCCTACGTGGACGTCGAACGGCAGGAGATCGTGCGGCTGCCGTACGTCAACCTGGGGTTCGCCGCCCAGACCGACCGGGGGCTGGTGGTGCCGGTGGTGCACGACGCGCACCGGCTGACGCTGGCCGAACTGGCCGCCCGGCTCCGCGAGCTGACGGCGGCCGCGCGGGACGGCGGTCTGACGCCACGGCAGCTCACGGGCGGGACGTTCACGCTGAACAACTACGGCGTCTTCGGGGTGGACGGGTCAACGCCGATCATCAACCATCCCGAGGCGGCCATGCTCGGGGTCGGGCGGATCGCCGACCGGCCGTGGGGGTTCGAAGGGGAGGTGCGGCTGCGGAAGGTCGCGCAGCTGTCGTTCACGTTCGACCACCGCGTGTGCGACGGCGGCGTCGCCGGGGGCTTCCTGCGGTTCGTCGCCGACTGCGTGGAGCGGCCGGAGGTGCTGGTCACCCATCTGTAGGGCCGCCGCCGGAGCGGCGGACGCCGGTGAAGGCGATCTTGCAGACGGTGTCGGCGAGCTCGGCGGCGCTGCGGCGGCCCTGCGGGCGGTACCACTCGACCAGCGAGTTGACCATGCCGAACAGCAGCCGGCTGGTGATCGCCGGGTCGACGTCCGGGCGGATGTCGCCCTCGGCCGCGGCCTGCGCGACCAGGTCGGCCACCATCCGGTCGAACTCGCGGCGGCGGGCCATGGCGCGGCGCTCGACGGTGGTGTTGCCGCGCACCCGCAGCAGCAGGGTGACGAACGGCAGCCGGTCGACCAGGACGGTGACGCTGGCGCGCACGAGATGCTCCAGGCGGTCGACGGCGCGTCCGTCGACCGCCATGGCCTGCTCGGCGGCGGCGAACAGCCCGTCGAGGGCGCGGTCGACGGCGAGGCGCAGCAGTTCGTCCTTGCCGGACACGTGGTGGTAGATGGCGGACTTGCTGATGCCGAGCCGTTTGGACAGCTCGTCCATGCTGGTGCCGTCGTAGCCGCGCTCGTTGAACACCTTGACGGCGACCTGGAGCAGGGACTCCTTGTCGTAGCCGGGGCGTCCCCGCCGCGTCTGCCGTCCGTCCGCGGTGGTCACGCCGCTCAGTATCGCAGCGTTCCAGGGGTGCCGAGACCTGGCGGCGCTCCCCCGTCCGGAGTTACTATCCCAACTGAACGTCCGGTCGGTTATTCGGGTCGGAAGACGAGGTGAGGAGGCCCGCGATGGGCACGACGGCTCCGTTGCGCAGCTATGTTTCGGGGGCCTGGCAGGCGCCGCCGGACGAGGGCGTGCCGCTGCTGGACGCGGTGACCGGCGAGCAGGTCGCCCGGTTCTCCGCGACCGGGGTCGACCGCGCGGCCGCGCTGGAGCACGGGCGCCGGGTCGGCGGGCCAGCGCTGCGCGAGCTGACCTTCCACCAGCGCGCCCTGCTGCTCAAGCGGCTCGCCGCCCACCTGCGCGAGCACCGCCAGGAGCTGTACGAACTGTCGGCCCGCACCGGCGCCACGCTCGCCGACTCCAAGATCGACGTGGACGGCGGCCTCGGCGTGCTGTTCACCTACGCGAGCAAGGGCCGGCGTGAGCTGCCCAACGACACCGTGCTGGTGGAGGGCGACGTGGAGCCGCTGGGCAAGGGCGGCACGTTCGTCGGCCAGCACCTGTGCACGCCGCTGCGGGGCGTCGCCGTCCAGATCAACGCGTTCAACTTCCCCGTGTGGGGGCCGCTGGAGAAGTTCGCGCCCGCGTTCCTGGCGGGCATGCCGAGCCTGGTCAAGCCCGCGCCCCAGACCGCCTACCTCACCGCGCGGCTGGTCGAGCTGATCATCGAGTCGGGGATCCTGCCCGAGGGCACGCTGCAGCTGCTGTGCGGCGAGCCCGGCGACCTCCTCGACCACCTCACCGAGCAGGACCTGGTGGCGTTCACCGGATCGGCCGCCACGGCGCGGCTGCTGCGCACCCACCCGGTGATCGTCGGCCGGGCGGTGCGGTTCAACGCCGAGGCCGACTCGCTGAACTGCTCGATCCTCGGACCCGACGCCACGTCCGGCACACCGGAGTTCGACCTGTTCGTCAAGCAGCTGGTCGCCGAGATGACGGTGAAGGCGGGCCAGAAGTGCACCGCGATCCGCCGCGCGCTGGTGCCCGCCGACCGGATCGACGAGGTCGCCGAGGCGGTGCGGGCGCGGCTCGGCCGGGTGACGGTCGGCAACCCGGCCAACCCCGACGTGCGGATGGGCGCGCTGGCCACGCTGGAGCAGCGCGAGGAGGTACGGCGGGGCCTCAAGGCGCTGGCGGACGCGGGCCGGATCGTGTTCGGCGACCCCGAGCGCGTCGAGGTGGTCGACGCCGACGCCGAGCGCGGCGCGTTCATGTCGCCGGTCCTGCTGCGCGCCGACGACCCCGAGCGCGCCGAGCCGCACGAGGTGGAGGCGTTCGGGCCGGTGAGCACGCTGCTGCCGTACCGGGACGCCGACCACGCCGTCGAGCTGGCGGCGCGCGGGCGGGGCAGCCTGGCCGGGTCGGTGGTGAGCGCCGACCCCGGGTTCGTCCGGCACGTGGTGCTGGGCGCGGCGTCGTCGCACGGCCGGCTGCTGGTGCTGAACGCCGAGGACGCCGGCGAGTCGACCGGGCACGGCTCGCCGCTGCCGATGCTCGTGCACGGCGGGCCGGGACGCGCCGGGGGCGGCGAGGAGATGGGCGGCGTCCGCGGCGTCCTGCACCACATGCAGCGCACGGCCGTGCAGGCCGGGCCGTCCATGCTCAGCGCGCTGACCGGCCGGTGGGTGCCCGGGGCGCCGCGCACCGGCACGGACGTCCACCCGTTCCGCAAGCACCTGGAGGACCTGCGGGTCGGCGACACGGTCGTGGCGGGGCCGCGCACGGTGACGCTGGAGGACATCGAGCACTTCGCCGAGTTCACCGGCGACACCTTCTACGCCCACATGGACGAGGAGGCCGCCAAGCGCAACCCGTTCTTCGGCGGCCGCGTCGCGCACGGCTACCTGGTCGTGTCGTTCGCGGCGGGGCTGTTCGTCTCCCCCGAACCCGGCCCGGTGCTGGCCAACTACGGCCTGGAGAACCTGCGGTTCCTGGCACCGACGTTCCCCGGCGACGAGCTGACCGTCACGCTGACCGCCAAGCAGATCACGCCGCGCGAGGGCGCCGACTACGGCGAGGTCCGCTGGGACACCGAGGTCACCCGGCAGGACGGCGTCGCGGTCGCCGAGTACGACGTGCTGACCCTGGTGGCCAAGCGTCCCGAGGGAAAGGAGGGGTGATGGCCGAGGACGGCGAGCTGTCCGGCCACTTCGAGCGGACGATCGACCGCGACCAGCGGATCGAGCCGCGGGACTGGATGCCGGACGCCTACCGGGCGACGATGATCCGGCAGATCGCCCAGCACGCCCACTCGGAGATCATCGGCATGCAGCCGGAGGGCGCCTGGATCACCCGGGCGCCGTCGCTGCGGCGCAAGGCGATCCTGCTGGCCAAGGTGCAGGACGAGGCCGGGCACGGCCTGTACCTGTACGCGGCCGCCGAGACGCTGGGCGCCGACCGCGCGGACCTCACCGAACGGCTGATCTCCGGTGCGCAGAAGTACTCGTCGATCTTCAACTATCCGACGCTGACGTACGCCGACGTGGGCGTGATCGGCTGGCTGGTGGACGGCGCCGCCATCTGCAACCAGGTGCCGCTGTGCCGCAGCTCCTACGGGCCGTACGCGCGGGCGATGATCCGGATCTGCAAGGAGGAGTCCTTCCACCAGCGGCAGGGCTACGAGCTGCTGATGACGATGATGCGCGGCACCGGCGCGCAGCGGGAGATGGTGCAGGACGCGGTGGACCGCTGGTGGTGGCCGTCGCTGATGATGTTCGGCCCGCCGGACGCCGAGTCGCGCCACACCGCGCGCTCCATGGCCTGGAAGATCAAGCGGCACACCAACGACGAGCTGCGGCAGCGGTTCGTCGACATGACGGTGCCGCAGGCCGAGGCGCTCGGCGTCACCCTGCCCGACCCCGAGCTGCGCTGGAACCCCGAACGCGGCCACTACGACTTCGGCGAGGTGGACTGGGCCGAGTTCAGGCGCGTCGTCGGCGGCGACGGGCCGTGCAACGCCGAACGGATCGCGGTGCGCCGCGCCGCGCACGAGGACGGCGCGTGGGTGCGGGAGGCGGCCGCCGCCCACGCGGCCAAACGGGCACGGCGGTCTCGGCACGCGGAGGAGGCGGCATGACGGACGACGGTGCGGTGCGGGCGGAGTGGCCCCTGTACGAGGTGTTCGTCCGGGGCAAGCGCGGGCTGAACCACGTGCACGTCGGGTCGCTGCGCGCCGCCGACCCCGAGATGGCGCTGCGCAACGCCCGCGACCTGTACACGCGCCGCAACGAGGGCGTGAGCATCTGGGTGGTCGAGGCGGCGCACATCACCGCCTCCAGCCCGGACGAGAAGGACCCGTTCTTCGCCCCCAGCGGCGACAAGGTCTACCGGCATCCGACGTTCTACGAGATCCCCGAGAACGTCCCGCACATCTGAGGGGCCGCATGTCGCGCGACAACCTGGCCGGCGACCTGGCCGGCAACGCGCTCGGCGCGCTCGCCGAGGAGCACGACGACGCCCGCTGGGCGTACGGCACCGGCTTCCACGACCCGCTCGCCGGGCTCGACACGGCCGTGCCGGACGGCGTCGACGACGCCCTGGCCGCGTACTGCCTCATGCTCGGCGACGACGCGCTGATCATGTCGCACCGGCTGCAGGAGTGGTGCGCGCACGCCCCCGAGCTGGAGGAGGAGGTCGCGCTCGCCAACATCGCCCTGGACCTGCTCGGGCAGGCGCGGCTGCTGCTGACCCGCGCCGGGCAGGCCGACGGCACCGGCCGCACCGAGGACGACCTGGCGTTCTTCCGGGACGCGGGGGAGTTCCGCAACGTCCGGCTGGCCGAGGCGCCGCGCGGCGACTTCGCGTTCTGCGTCGTGCGGCTGCTGGTGTTCGCCACCTGGCGGCTGGCGCTGCTGGACCGGCTCACCGCCTCCCGCGACCCCGTGCTCGCCGCGGTCGCCGCCAAGGGCGTCAAGGAGGTCGCCTACCACCGCGACCACGCCGCCATGTGGACGATCCGGCTCGGCGACGGGACGGCCGAGTCGCGCCGCCGCATGGCCGGCGCCCTGGCCGCCGTCTGGCCGCTGACCGGGGAACTGTTCGCTCCGCACGACGTGGAGCGGCGGATGGCCGAGCAGGGGCTCGGCGTCGACCCGTCCACGGTGCGCGCCGAGTTCGACCAGGTCATCGCCGAGGTTCTCGCGGCGGCCACCCTGCCCGTCCCCGATCCCGCCGGGACGCCGCACGAGCCGGGCCGCGGCGGACGCGACGGCGTTCACTCGGAGGAGTTCCACGCGCTTCTCGCCGAGCTGCAGAGCGTCGCCCGCGCGCACCCGGGGGCGACATGGTGACCGGCGACATGGTGACCGGCGCCCGCGCTCCTGCCGCGGCCGACGCCCGCGCCGCCGAGGCCCGCGCGGTCGCCGAGACGGTGACCGACCCGGAGCTGCCCATGCTGACCCTGCACGAGCTGGGCGTGCTGCGCGACGTGCGGGTCGACCCGGCCGGACGGGTGGAGGTGACGATCACCCCCACCTACACCGGCTGCCCGGCCGTCCAGACCATGCGCGACGACCTGCGCGCACGGCTGGCCGAGGCGGGCTTCGCGCGGGTGGAGATCCGTACGGTGCTGCACCCGCCGTGGACCACCGACTGGATCAGCGAGTCCGGGCGGCGCAAGCTCGCCGACGCCGGGATCGCTCCCCCGGGCCCGGCGCCCCGCCGCACGTCCGGGCCGATACCGCTCACCCTCGGCCCGTCCCGCACCGTGGTGCGCTGCCCCCGCTGCGGCTCCCCCGACACCGACGAGCTGTCGCGGTTCGGCCCCACCGCCTGCAAAGCGCTGCGCCGCTGCCGCGCCTGCCGGGAACCGTTCGAGCACTTCAAGGAGATCTGAGCCGTGACCGCGCTCGACACCGCGCCCGCCCCCGCCTCCGGACCGCGCCGCCGCCGCGCCGCCTTCCACGCCCTGCGCGTCACCGAGGTCGAGCGGCTGTGCCGGGACGCGGTCGCCGTCTCCTTCGAGGTGCCGGACGCGCTCGCGGACGAGTACGCCTTCCGGCCCGGCCAGTTCCTCACCCTGCGCCGCGTCGTCGACGGACGCGAGGAACGGCGCTCGTACTCCATCTGCGCCCCGGCGGGAGCCGCCCCGCGCATCGGCGTCCGGGAGATCCCTGGGGGAGCGCTGTCGTCCTGGCTGGTCCACCAGGTGCGGCCGGGCGATCTGGTCGAGGTGCTGCCGCCGTCCGGCGGGTTCACGCCCGACCTCGGGCGGCCCGCCCACCATGTGCTGATCGCCGCCGGGTCGGGGATCACGCCGGTACTGTCGATCGCCGCGTCCGCGCTGCGCGACCCGGCGTCCCGGGTCTCGCTGCTGTACGGCAACCGGCGCAGCGACACGGTCATGTTCGCCGACGAGCTGGCCGACCTGAAGGACGCCCACCCCGACCGGTTCGAGCTGGTGCACGTGCTGTCGCGGGAGCCGCGCGAGGCCGAGCTGTTCAGCGGCAGGCTGGACGCGGCCCGGCTGCGCGCCCTGCTGCCGCTGCTGCTGCCCGTCCGCGACGTCGACCACTGGTGGCTGTGCGGCCCGTTCGGCATGGTCACCGACGCGCGGGCCGTGCTGGCGGGGCTCGGCGTGCCGGACGACCGCGTCCACCAGGAGCTGTTCCACGTGGACGACGTGCCGCCCGAACCCGTCCGCCACCTGGACGAACGGCCGCCGGAGGGGGCCGGGCCCGCCACCGAGGTGACGATCGTCCTGGACGGCCGCGCCACCACCGTGACGCAGCCCCGGGACGCGACCGTCCTCGACGCCGCCCAGCGGGTGCGCCCCGACCTGCCGTTCGCGTGCAAGGGCGGCGTGTGCGGCACCTGCCGCGCCCGCGTCGTCGACGGGCGGGCCGACATGCGCCGCAACTTCGCCCTCGAACCGTCCGAACTCGCCGCCGGATTCGTCCTGACCTGCCAGGCCACCCCCGCCACCGACCGCCTCACGATCGACTACGACAGCTGACCGGGCGGTCGGGTGCGGCGGGTCAGGCCGGTCAGGTGCGGCCGAGGTTGCCGAGCTGCTCCCTGAGGGTGGGCTTGAGCTGCTTCAGGCACAGGATCGGCAGGTAGGCCTCCTTGGCCTCCATGTACTTGTCGGACCCCGCCGGGCACTCGCCCTGCGTGCGGACGCGGCCGGTGACCTTGCCGACGGCCTCGGAGCCGCCGCACTCGACCTTCTCCGGGCCGCGGAAGCTGTACGTCGGGTCCTTGATGCAGTCGCCCGGGCCGAGCACCGCGCCGCCCGCGCCCAGGCACAGGACGGGACGCCGCTCGGACGAGCTGGTGAACTTGGCCGTCTCCATGGTGCGCGGCGCGGGGCACTGCGCCTCCGTCGCCACCCGCGCGATGACCTTGCCGTACCAGTCCGCCGACGAGCACGGCACCTCGCGGTTGAAGGCGATGCTGTTGCTGATGCAGTCGCCGGGGCCGAGCTGCCCGCCGCCCATGCCGGGATCACCGGGGTGCGGGCCCTTGAGGTTGCGCACGCAGACGTCCCAGTACTGGGTCTCCTTCGCCGACACCCTGACGCGGGCACCGCCGTCGGAATCGTCCGGGCACCCTTCGGCCGAGAAGTTGAAACCGCCGAAGGTGCCCTGGCCGGTGCGCAGCACCTTGGTGACCCGGCCCTTCGCCTCGTCGGACTTGCAGCCGACCCGCAGGGCGGACGGCACGGTCTGCAGGGTGCTGGACTTGCCGCTCAGGTCCAGCCGCTTGTCGATGCAGTGCTCGGCCGCGACGGGGCCGCTCGGCTCGTCGCTCGCGTTCCGCACGACCACCACGGCGACCGTCGCCAGCAGGACCACGGCCACGACGCCACCGGCCGCCAGCAGCGCGATCAGGCGCCCGTTCTTGCGCGGCGCGGGCTGCGGCGGTTGGCCGGGGAAACCGGGGGAGGGCATCGTGGGAATCTGCCCCGGCCCCATGCCACCGGGCGGCATGGTCGGCCCGCCGGGCGCCATGGCGTGGCCGCCGGGCGGAATGGGCGGCGGCCCTCCGTACCCCTGCCCAGGCGTCTCCGGCGGCCGGCCCGGTTGCCCGGCCCAGGCCGGCGGCCGGCCGGACGGCTGACCTGCCGGTGGCTGCCCGGGTGGCTGGCCGGGTGGTTGGGCCATACCTGGCGGCCGGCCCGGGGGGTGTGCGGACGGAGGCTGCCCCTGGCCCTGACCCGGTGCGGGCCGGCCCGCGGCGGGGTCGGCCCAGGACCCCTGCTCGGAAGGATGACGAGGTTCTTCGGGACGCCCACCCTCGGTGTTCAACTGTTCCTCTTCTCACCAGCTCGTGTCGCAGGGAGCGACGACGCGACCATGATCCGTGACTCCGGCGTCAACGGCCGGACGGCCACCCCGCCTCGAACGCGCGCACCAGGGCGTTCCCGGGGGACCGGCACAGAAATTGACGACCAGTCCACCCCAAGAGTTGGATGGTCGTCCAGAAAAATCCGATTCGCGAAGCCGGCTGCTCAGTGGTGCCAGGGGAGACGCACGGGCTCGTCGGGGACGCGTCCGGCGAGCAGGTCGACCAGCAGGGGCGCCAGGCCGAGCGGGTAGACGGGCTCGTCGGCCGACCGCAGCTCGTCCAGCGTCCACCAGCGGTGATCGGTGATCTGGTCGCGTTCCAGGGTCTCGAACCCGGACGTGTCGATCTCGTAGGCGGCCGTGCGGTGCAGGAAGAAGTCCTCCCGGAACAGGCCCTTCGCCCACCCCAGGTCGGCGTAGCCGGACGTGACCGCGACGTACGGGCCGAGTTCGCCCGGCGCGACGACCAGGCCGGTCTCCTCGCGCAGTTCGCGGGCGGCCGCCTCGCGCAGGGTCTCGCCGTCGTCGATGCCGCCGCCCGGCGTGATCCAGCAGTAGCCGAGGTCGGGCCTGCCCCCCACGCGCATGAAACGGAACAGCAGGATGCGCTCGGCGTCGTCCACCAGCAGCACGCGCGCCGTATGGCGCCGGTACCGCTCACCCGCCGCGTCGTCGCCTGCCGCGTTCTCGGCGGCGCGCGTCATCCGGCGAGCTCGGATTCGAGCTTGGCGAGCTGCTCGTCGTAGATGCGCTGCAGGCCGCGGGGCGCGAAGGTGCGTTCGAAGAACCCGCCGACGCCGCTCGCCCCGCTCCAGGTGGTGGTGATGCGCACGCGCGTGCCATCACCAGCGGGGGAGACCGTCCAGGTGGTGACCATGGAGGAGTTGGCGTCGCGTTCGACGAGCGTGTTCTCGTCGGGGACGCTGACCGACATCAGGCAGTCGCGGACGCGCTTGCTGGTGGCGGCCAGCTTCCAGTGCACCACCGTGCCGTCGCCCTTGCCGCCCTCGCGCACCTCGTACTCGCTGAAGTGCCCGGTGAGCGTTCTCGAACGTACGCCGTCGTAGTCGCCGATCGCCTCCAGCACCCGCTGCGGGCTCGCCTTGACCGTCTTCTCGGCGGTGGCAGTGACCTGTCCCATGCCCTCCATCCTCTCGCACCCGTGGCGGAAGGGCCCGAAAGGGCCGCCCCGAACGTCACCGGCCGTCCGCGGCCGTGCGCATCTGCTCGTTGAGGATTCTCAGTTCCCGGTCCCTGACGGCGACCCATTCGCGGTTCATGGTGCCGGGCTCGACCAGCGCCCGGCGCAGATGCGTCTGGATGAGGCTGGACACCTGGTCGTAATAGGGCGTGACCGGACGGGTGCGGGCCCCTTCGATTCCCTCCCGCATGATCGCCAGATGCGGATACGCGCTCCGCAGCGCGGCGTCGTCGTAGAGCGCCTTGCGGGTCGGGGCGACCCCGGCCTGGCTGAACAGGGTCCGCTGGCTCTCCGGGCCGGTGAGGAACCGCATGAACCGCCGGGCCGTGTCGCGGTGCCGCGAGCAGCGCGACAACGCCAGGTTCCAGCCGCCCAGCGACGAGGGAGTCGGCAGCGGCGCCACCCCGAATCTGCCGGCGACGCGCGAGCCGCTGGAGTTCAGCACCTGGTAGGCGTACGTCCAGTTGCGCATGAACAGCGCCGTGCCGTCCTGGAACGCCGCCCGGCTGCCCTCCTCGTTGAACGACAGGGTCTCCCGCGGAATCCAGCCCTCGGAAATGCCCTGGTGCAGCCGGTCGATTCCGTCCCGCAGCGCCTCCGGCCTGGCGAGGATCTCGCCTTTGGGGCCGAGGATCTCCCCGCCCGTGTCCCAGAACGCCTCCATGGCGTTCACGGTGAATCCCTCGTAGGCCCCCAGCTGGGTGACATAACCCGCCAGCTTGTTCGCGGGCGCCACTCTCAGAGCCGTCCTGTGCAGTGCCTCCCAGGTTTTGGGGACGTGTTCACCGGCCTGGTCGAGCACGTCCTTGCGGTAATACAGCAGCCCGACATCCGCACGCAGCGGAATCGCCCACAGTCCGCCCCGGTAGCTGGCGCCTTCGATGGGCCTGGCCAGGAATGCCTCGGCCTCGAATTCGTCGCGGTCGAGCGGCACGATGTAGCCCCAGCGGGCGAATTCGGCCGTGCGGATGATGTCGATGGAGACGACGTCGTAGCAGGCGTCGGCGCCCGTCGCCGCGGCCGCCTCCCCGCCGGCCTCCCGTTCCCGCGCGGCGGCCGCGTCCTGGGCGTGCGCGACGAGCTGGGCCCGCTGGTCGTCGGAGTTCTCCGGCAGCTCCACCATCTCGACGCGCTCGTCGGGGTGGCGGCCGTTCCAGGCGTCGACCAGCCGTTTGATCTGGCGGCCGCGGGTGGTGTCGTGGCTGTCGGCGAAGACGATGCGGCCCACCCCGTCGGCGTCCTCGTCGTCCTGCCCCGTGGACGTGCACGCCGCCGCGAGCGTCACCGCCACGGACGCGGCCGCCACCGCCGACACGGCCCGGCGGAGCGCCGGCGAAGCCAGTTCCATCGCGACTCCCTCGTCGTCGGCCGCGCGCCGCGCGTGGGCGGGACACGCGGCCGGGCCTCACGTAGACCGCCGGGGATTGCCCCACAGCCCGGCCGCCACGCCGTCGAGCGCCTTGCGCATGGCGGTCATGTCGTTGATCGGGTAGCACGCGCCGCCGCCCGCCTGCGCGACCCGGTCCAGGCCGTTCTCGCAGCCGCCGCTGTGGAACGCCAGGACGTAGAGGCGGACGGGGACGCCGTCCAGCAGCTCGGCGCGCAGCCGGTCGGCCCGCGCCTGGTCGTCGCCGCCGTCGTCGGTGCCGTCGGCGATCACGATCAGCGCCTTGGTGGGCGCGTCGGCGGGCTTGCGCCCCCGCCCGTCGCCGCCGGACCGTCGCAGCTCCCGCACGGCCTGGCGGACGGGGTCGTACAGGACGGTGCCGCGGCCGCCCGTGTCCAGCCGGACCCTGTTCAGCCGGTCGTTCTGCGCGCGGTCGGGCGGCCCGAGCGGCACCACCGAGCGGTGGTCGCGGCGGCCGTCCAGGTCGCGGGCGAACGTCCACAGCGCGATCTGGTCGCGTCCGCCCATGAGCCGCCGCGACCGCGTGATCGCGTCCTCGGCGGCCGCCAGCCGGGTGCCGCCGGCGTCGGGGAACGAGGCGTCCATCGCCCGCGACACGTCCACCGCCATCAGCACGTCGGCGGACCTGCGGACGCGGTCCCACGCCTCCAGCAGCGGCCCGTAGTGGATCTTCCCGGTGAGGTCCAGCAGCCGCGGCGTCACCACCACGTCCTGCAGCGGGAGCTGCCCCTTCACGTCGTGGAACCCGGCGTCGCGGAACCGCTGCTGCGCCTCGGGCGTGAGCAGGAACCGGTACAGCTCGTCGATGACCCGCCGCCGCTCGGGGCTCGCCTGCGGCGTCCGGTTGATCACGACGTACGGGTGATCGAACAAGGGCGTCTCCGCCTGGACCACGAACGTCAGCAGGTCGGGCTGGGCGGCGCCGGACGGCAGCGGGCAGCGGCCGCCCAGCGAGCCGCCCGAACGGTAGTCGATCAGCGCCTTCTGCGAGACCAGCACCGCCGTCCTGTCGTGCAGGTCGCTGCCGGCGGGGGACGTGCGCACCGCGCACAGCAGCCGCTCCGGCTCGTCGTCGTCGCGGGCGACGGCCTGCTCCACGGCGTGCAGCCGCGTGGCCGCCTCCGTGCCGCCCAGCGTGTCCTCGTTCAGCACGTCGCGGCCCAGCGCGGCACGGTACAGCGCGGCCGTCGCCGCCAGGCCCGTGCTGGACGTGCGGGGGCTGGCCCGGCCGAACAGGTAGCCGTGCTGCGGCCATGCCAGCACCTCGTCCCAGGACAGGTCCCGGTACTGGCGTCCGGTCAGGCGGAGCTCGTCGGCCATGGGCCGGGGCACGCCCACCACCAGGCGCGATCCGGTGACCGACCCCCTGACGCCCAGCGTGACCGTGCCGATCCGCTGGGCGCGCAGCACCTCCCGCAACTGCTCGACCTCCAGGGAGGAGTCGGGCAGCCACACGTCCGCCTCGTCGGACACCTCACCGCCGGTGGCCTGCGCCGTCGTCGCCGTCTGCTCGACGGCCGCCTGGGCCGGGCTGCGCGTCAGCCAGCCCTGCCTGATCGATTCTTCGATGCCGCCCGCGTTGGACGCCGTCACCACGTTGATGTCGGCCGCCCGGCAGCCGCTCGCCTCGCGCCGGCGGCGGCTCTCGAAATCCTGGGTCAGCGCCTGGACGACGTCGGCCTTCTCGGCGGACACCCGCACCCGGACCTGCACCGGCGGGCGGTCGCAGAACAGCGGCCGCGACTCCCCCGGCACCAGGCTCAGCAGCGCCAGCGTCACCACGCCCACCGCCACGACGCCGCCGAGACGGCGCGGCGCCGACAGGCCCGTGACGCGGACGCGCAGCCGCGGCGCGGGAAACGACCTCGTCCACGCCCGCGCGGGCCGGTCCTGCCGCACCGACGCCGTCAGCGGCCGGTAATCGCCCGGATCGTTGTGCGGACCGCCCTGTTTGACGACGCCGTTGTAGAACGAATCGGAGACGATGACGCTCACGGCGGCGTCCGTTTCACGGGCCACCGCCTTGAATTCCGGCGCCTCCAGCAGCCGGAAAGCGTCGTCGACCGCCTTGCCGGACACCCCGTGGGGGTCGTGGCCCACCTCTCCGGCGTGCAGGACGACCCGCAGCCGGATGTGCGCGCCGGCGTTGGTGGTGGCGTTGTGCGCCGCCAGCTCGCGGGCCAGGTGCGGCAGCGCCTTCAGCGCCCGCGCGGTCGGCACCGACGCGGAGACCAGGATGAGCGCGCCGTCCCCGCGGTCCTCGCGGTGCCGCCGCCAGGGCAGGTACCAGGGCAGCCGGGCCCGCACGAACGCCCGGCGCAGCGCCCGGTACATGCCGTCCCGCGCCACGCGCCGATGCCAGTCGGTGGGCCTCTTGGTGGAGTCCACCATGTCGACGCAGAAGATCGTGTGGTGCCGCGGTTCCATGGTCGGCCTTCGGGGGGTGGGCGTACCGGCGTTCACGGCTTCGACCGCCGGTCCTGTCGCGAGCCTAGGCGAATGGCGGTGTGATCACCTTCTCATAGGTCGAGTTCTGGGGAAATGGACCCCTGTGGTATTCCGACGAACCGGTGTGATGTGTGGTTCACCGGACCTTTTGAAATGGCGTGCATGACCGTTCCGGGGTTGTTTTCGGCGCTTGGCGAAGATCCTTCCCGACGGGTCTGGAAGCCATGTGCGCCTTGCCGGAATCGGCCGTCCGCTCGCTCGGTGCCGGGAGGGCTGCCGCGTGGGGCCCGGCGGTCAGGGGCGGTCGTGGCCGAGGAGCCAGCGCAGCCGGCGCAGCCCGTCGTCGCCGAGGCGCGGCCCGGCCTGGTCGGCGAGTGCGCGCAGCCGTTCGCGTGTTCGCGGGGACGGCGTCGTGTACACGGTGGCGGAGTCCCCGTACACCCACGCCAGCAGATCCGCGCGGGCGAGCCGCCCCAGGGCCGGGTCATCGGAGGCGAGCAGCAGAAGGTCGGCCTCGACCCGTGCCCAGGCGCCGTGGGTCTTCACCAGGTGGAACGCGCCCTGGCGGACGTGACGCGGCTGTGCGGCATCGGCCACCAGCTCTTGGAGCCGTTCCAGGGGCAGGGCGGTCACCCGTCGCCGCGTCACCGCGCGGACCACGGCCGGGGACGGATCCGTCAGCAACGCCGCGACCTCTTCGTCCGGCCTGCCGAGCCGGTGGAAGGCGCGGACGGCGGCGGCTCGCACCCGTGGACGTTCGTGACGCAGGTAGGGGCGCACTCGTTCGACGTCCCGCGCGTCCCCGCATTCGCCCAGGCCCGCCACCAGCCCCGGCAGCTCAGCAGGGGACGCCTGGGCGGAGCGGTACAACTCCACTGGGTCGGCGCCCGTTTGCCGTACGGCCCACTGAGCGGTGGCCCGCATCAGCGCGGAGCGGCTGGTGAGGAAATCCCGTCCGCGGTCGGCACGGCCCAGCTTGACCAATGCGGTGAGGGCCTCTGCCCGTACGCGTTCGTTGCGCGAAGTGAGCATTCGTTCCAGCGGCTGGGCGTTTCCCTCTGCCAGAGCGCGCTCAGCGGCCGCCTCGGCGCACAGCATGCGGCAGACGATCTCGGTCTCCCGCAAGGCGGCGTCGACGAGCGTGTCCGAGGGAACCGTGCCGTCCAGCCACAGCCGATAGGCCCATCGCCGCGCCGGCAGGCTCCGGGATTCGCGTGCGGCGGCCAGCACCTCCGGCGGGCTGTTGCGTACGGCCTCGGTCACCAGCGCCATGGCAGCGTCGGCACGGTGCTGTTCGCGTATCTGCAGGGCCACGTCGATGGCCTTGAGCAGCGCGGCGTTGTAGGAGCTGCCGTAGGTGGCGGCGAGCGCATCCCGCAGGACGGTCCTGGCGTCGTTCCGGACGGGCGCGGCCCAGTCGGCCGTACGAATCACCAGGATCGGCCACAGGCGGGAGTCGGTGCGCGTGGCGGTGGTGGCGAGGGCGGCCTGACGGACGCGTCCATCGTCGCTCACCTTCGCATCGTAGGCGGCGTTCGAGGCGGTGTGCGATCATGGCCGCGCTCTCCGGCCTGGGGACGACGCCTCCTACAAGATCGCGATCCATCCGCGTCGTCCCTGCTCAGGTACTGCCGGGCGAGTTATCCACAACCTGTGGAAGATATGTCGGCGGCGAAAGGAACCGCCCGCCTCCGGGGAAAGGTTCCGCCGCGTAGCCGTGTCCGGCGTTGACGCCATGGTGGGGGAAACCGCACCCCCGGGCGGGGAGGCAGCCCCGCTGTGCCCCAGCCTTCCGGCCGGAAGGCTCAGACGCATGCGAATCCTGAACTCACCCGCCCGGGGCGTGCAGATAACGCTGGGCAGCGTCGTCGGTCTGGCGCTCGTCGCGGGGATGGTGCACACCTCGCCGTCCCGTCCGGCGGTGGCGGCGGCATGGGCCGGCGTCACCAAGTCCAACGCCACGACCTGGGTGGGGGGCTGGGGCGCGGCCGTGCAGCCCCCGGTGGCGGGCGATGAGGACTCCGGGCAGAACTGGTCGAAGGAGGGCTTCCGGAACCAGACCGTCCGGCAGGTCGTGCGGGTCGGTGTGGGCGGGACGCGGATGCGCGTCCGCCTGTCCAACGTGTTCGGCACCAGGCCGCTGCGGGTGGACGGCGCGACGGTGGGCAGGTCGGCGGGCGGCGCCCTGGTGTGGCCGGACAGCCTGCGGAAGGTGACGTTCGGCGGCGCCCCCGGCACGGTGATCCCGCCCGGGCGGGAGGTGGTCAGCGACGCGGTGCCCCTGCGCACGTCGCCGCTGGAACGGCTGACGGTGAACCTGCGGTTCACCGGCGCCACCGGCCCGGCCACCTTCCACCGCTTCGCGCTCGACTCCACCTACCGGGCGGACGGCGACCACCTGTCGGACGTCGGCGCCGAGGCGTTCGGCGCGTCCACGGGCTCCTGGTACTTCCTGAGCGGCATCGATGTGGACGGCGGCCGGGCCGGGCGGCGGACGGTGGTCGTCCTCGGCGACTCGCTCGTGGACGGGGTGGGCACGACCTCGGGCGCCGACCGCCGCCTCCCCGACGGCCTGGCCGAGCGGCTGGCCGCGGCGCGCCGCCCGTTCGGCGTCGTCAACGCGGGGGTCGGCACCGGCAAGCTGCTGCGCGACTCGGCGTGCGGCGGACAGAGCGGCGTCGGCCGCTTCCGTCGCGACGTGCTCGGCCGTCCCGGCGTCCGCGCGGTGATCGTGCATCTGGGGGCCAACGACATCGGGGCTCCGCAGGTGGACGACCCGTGCGTCCGGCCGAATCCGAAGGTGAGCGCGGAGGAACTGATCGACGGCCACCGCCGGTTGATCCGGGAGGCGCACGCCCACGGGATCAAGGCGATCGGCGCGACCATCCTGCCGATGAAGGGCGCGCTGTTCCCGATCTGGAGCCAGGAGGCGGAGAAGGTTCGCCGGCAGGTCAACGAGTGGATGCGCACCAGCGGCGAGTACGACGCGGTGCTGGACGTGGACCGCGCCATGGCCGACCCGGGGGACCCGCAACGGCCGCGTCCCGGCTACGTGTTCATGGACGGCCTGCACCCCAACGACGCGGGCGCCCTGGCCATCGCCGCCGCCGTGAACCTGGACGACCTCTGAGGAACAACGCCCCGCGCGCTGACGGTGTGTCGCGTGGAACCGGGGTGCGTCCTGCCGGGATCGTGTCCTCCACACCCGCCCGTCCCTGGGGACCGTCCTGGGGACAGACGGTGGGTGACGTCATCCACCTGTCCGGCGGCACTGTGGAGACGATTTGTCCACAGATTGTGAATGGACGGGTGCGGTGAGTGATCATCTCACCTGTGTCGCCTGGTCAGCGCGTTATCCACCGAGTGGATAAGCGGTCCGGGGGTTGGGGGTGGAGGTGGGGATGAGCGGTGGACCATCGCCCCGCCGCTCACCCCCAGGTTGTGCACCGTGGTTATCCACAGGCTGTGGACGCCTGGGGAATGTCCACAGGTGATCGTTTGGCCGGGACGATTGTGCAAAACTCGCTCAACGGGCTGCGGAAAGCCCGGTCCGCTGGGGATTTCCGTGTGGAGACAAGGCGTCCAGGTGCGCGTGCGCACCGGTCGGAGCGTGTGCACAAAGTTTTCCACAGCCTGTTGATATCCACAGGTGTGCTAGGTGGTGGCGGGCGGGCGGGTCGCGGCGGCCACGAACATCGGCACGGCCAGGAGGAAACGGTCAGAGCGGACGCGGTCGCGCTGCTCGGCCAGCCAGCCGTCCGCCTCCGCGCGCGTCACCGCGCCGGACGCGCAGGCCGCCTCGGCCGCGGCCGCCAGCGCCCCCAGCATCGGCTCGGCCGTCCGGCCGGTGAAGACGCCCGTGTGCACCTCGACCGCCACGTCCACGAACCCGGCGTCCAGCAGCAGGGAGCGGTGCGCGCGGGCCACACGCGGGGAGGGGATCTGGTCGGCGCGGGCGTGCACGATGCGCCTGGTGAGCTCGGGGGCGGACGAGTCGAGCACGAACGTGTCCCAGTCCTGGGCGACCAGGACGACGCGTCCGCCGGGGGCGAGCACCCGCCGCGCCTCTGCCAGGGCGCGCGCCGGGTCGGCCAGCTCGTGGAGCACCTTGTCCGCGCGGTACCCGGCGAGCGCGCCGTCGCCGAACGGCAGTTCGCCGGCGCCGCCGATCCGGAAGTCGGCGCCGGGCCACCGGCGGCGGGCCAGCTCGATCATCCGCTCGCTGACGTCGACGCCGACCGCGTGCACGCCCCGGTCGGCCAGTTCGGCCACGGCCCGGCCCGCGCCGCATCCCACGTCGGCCACCAGGCCGGCGGGGTCGCCGAGGAGTTCGTAGGAACGGGTGCGCAGCCGGACCGCGGCCGGGTCGGCGTCGAACGCGTCGAGCCGCGCGATGAGTGCGTCGATGGACATGCCGGGCATGCTGCGACTTCATGTGCACATGAAGTCAACTCCGCTCCCGGCTCGCGGCGCGCGGCGGTGTGGCGCGCGGCGGTGTGGCGGTTCGCGGCCGGGCCGCATCCGGACACGTAAAATCTCCGCGGGTGCCGCACGGGCCCACGGGCCCTGCGGGGACGCCGATCCGGGCCCTTCCGGAGCCGTCCCACGCGGCCTCCAACCTGCGAACATACGTTCGAACGGTGCTAGGCTCGCGGAACCATGGGGCAGCTTCTCAACGAGCCGATCCGCGCCGAGCACGACGCCTCCGGACGGCTCACCGCGTACGAATGGCGGGGGGCCCGCTACGCCGTGGCCGCGGTCCTGAAGACCTACGCGGCGCCCCCGCACGGCACGGTCTACCGGGTGCGAGTCAACAGCGCCGAAGGTGTTGCGGTCGCGGAGCTGGGCCGTGACGCCGACCGCTGGCGGCTCCGGCATGTCTTCCCCGCCTGACACGACCCATCGCCCGCTCCCGGGCCCACCTGCGGCCCGGGACAAGGCCGTCTGGACGCGCGTCAACGGCATCCGGGGCGCGTCCCTGGACCTGCTGACCGCCCGCATAGGACGGCGTCACTACGCGCCGCACACCCACGCCGAGTACGCGATCGGCGTCTGCACGGACGGCCTGGAGGTCATCCAGTACCGGGGCGGCCGTCTCTACGCGGGCCCAGGGGCGCTGGTCGTCCTGGAGCCCGGCGAGACCCACACCGGCGGCCCCGCAGGCACCGAGGGCTTCGCCTACCGGGTGCTGTACCCGGCGGCCGATCTGGTGTCGGAGGACGCCCGCCGCCCCGGCACCCTGCCACGCTTCCCCACTCCGGTCATCCAGGACGCGCAACTCGCCCGAGAGCTCGGGCTGGCCCACCGCGCCCTGACCCGCCCCAGGGCGTTGGACGTGCTGGAGGCCGAGTCGCGGTTGCTGTGGGTGCTGGGCACGCTCGTCCACAGGCACGCCGTCTTCTCCCCCGACCGTGGCACACCCTCAGCCGGACGCGACATCGCCCAAACGGTCGCCCAACGCCTGGCGGACGAGCTGACGAACCCTCCCACGCTCGCGGAACTGGCCGCCGAGATGGGCATGTCGCGCTACCGCCTCCTACGCGCGTTCCGCGACGCCACGGGAATGCCGCCGTACGCGTGGCTCGCCCAGTACCGGGTCTCCCGCGCCCGTGCGCTGCTGGACGCGGGGCACCGTCCCGCACAGGCGGCCGCCCACGTGGGCTTCGCCGACCAGGCCCACCTGACGCGCTGGTTCCGCCGCGTAATGGGCGTCACGCCCGGCGCGTACCGCAACAGCGTTCAAGACGGAATCGTCCGCATCGCCCCAAGCTGACCTCTGCGCGCGCCGGGCCGTCCGGCGGCCGGGAACGTAGCGGAGGGTGCGGTGAGTCGCCGCGGCTGGGTGCTGTTCGCGCTGATGAGCGTTCTGTGGGGCGTCCCCTACCTGATGATCAAGGTGGCCGTGGACGGGGTGTCGGTGCCCGTGCTGGTGTTCGCGCGCACCGCGCTCGGCGCCCTGGTGCTGCTGCCGCTCGCCGTCCGGGCCGGCGGCTTCGACCGGGTGCGCCGCCACTGGCGGCCGGTGCTCGCGTTCGCCGCGATGGAGATCATCGGACCGTGGGCGCTGCTGTCGGACGCCGAACGCCACCTGTCCAGCTCCATGACCGGCCTGCTGATCGCCGCCGTGCCCATCGTCGGGGCCGTCCTCGCCCGCGCGACCGGTGACACCGAACGCCTCGGCCCGCTGCGCTGGGCCGGGCTGCTGCTGGGGCTCGGCGGCGTCACCGTCCTCGCCGCGCCGCACCTGGGCGGCGGCGACGCCGCCGTGTGGCCGGTGGCCGAGGTGCTGCTCGTCGTCGTCGGTTACGCCATCGCGCCGATGATCGTGGCGCGCCGGCTGGGGGACGTGCCGAGCCTGCCGCTGACCGCGTCCTGCCTCACCCTGGCCGCGCTGGTCTACACGCCCCCGGCGCTGGCGACCTGGCCCGCCGACCTGCCCGATGGCCGCGTCCTGGCGGCCCTCGCCGGGCTCGGCGTGGTGTGCACGGCCCTGGCCTTCCTGGTGTTCTTCGAGCTGATCCGGGAGGCCGGCACGTCCCGCGCCATGGTGTTCACCTACGTCAACCCGGCCGTGGCGGTCACCGCGGGCGTGCTCGTCCTCGACGAGCCGCTCACCCTGACGATCGCCGCCGCGTTCGCCCTGATCCTGTGCGGCTCGCTCATGGCCACCGCCCGCCGCGCCCAGGACGCGCCGCCTCCGGCGCCCCCGGCGTCCGCCGAACTCCCCGCCCGGCCCGTCGCCGAGGACACCGGACCCGCGCGCGCCTAGGCCAGCTCGGTGAGATCGGAGACCTCCTCGCCGGTCAGCGAGATCGTCGCCGCCGCCACGTTGTCCTCGAGGTGGGCGACCTTGGACGTGCCCGGGATCGGGAGCATCACCGGGGACCGGTGCAGCAGCCACGCCAGCGCGAGCTGCGCCGGGCTGGCGTCGTGCCGGGCCGACGCCTCGGCCAGCACCCCGCCCGGCTTGGCCAGCTCCCCGGTCGCCAGCGGGAACCACGGGATGAACCCGATCTTCTCGCTCTCGCAGTACTCCAGGACGTCCTGGGACTTGCGCTCGGTCAGGTTGTAGAGGTTCTGGACCGACGCCACCTCGACGTGCTCGCGCGCGGCCCGGATCTCCTCCACCGTCACCTCGGACAGCCCGATGTGGCGGATCTTGCCCTCGTCCCGCAGCTCGCGCAGCACGCCCAGCTGCTCCTCCAGCGGCACCTTCGGGTCGATGCGGTGCAGCTGGTACAGGTCGATGCGCTCCAGCCGCAGCCGGCGCAGGCTCATCTCCACGCACTGCCGCAGGTACTCCGGACGCCCCACCGGCAGCCAGCGGTGCGGACCCGGCCGGGTCAGGCCGCCCTTGGTCGCGATCACCAGGCCCTCCGGGTACGGGTACAGCGCCTCGGCGATCAGATCCTCGCTGACGAAGGGGCCGTAGGAGTCGGCGGTGTCGATGAGGTCGACCCCCAGCTCGACGGCACGGCGCAGCACCCGGACGGCCTCGTCGCGGTCGGCGGGCTCGCCCCACACGCCCGGCCCGGTGATCTGCATGGCGCCGTAGCCGAGCCGGTGCACGGTCAGGTCGCCGCCGATCGTGAACGTGCCGCTGGCGGTCGCGGGACGTGCGGTGTCACTCATGCATCCCCCAAATGTCCGTTCGGTGGTCGTGTCTTCATTTGACCACCGACGAGATCACTTCGCGGCTCCGGGCGGAGATCGCCGGTCACCAGCCCGTCCGCCACAGCAGCAGGATCAGCCCGGACACCACCAGCCCCGCCGCCCCCAGCGGCGTCTGACCGATCGCGATCATCGCCGTGCAGCCCAGCATCGTCATGATCGCCACCAGCAGCATGCCGCGCTGGCCGCCGCGGTCCTCGGCCGCGTCCGCCCGGTCGCGTCGCAGCTCCTGCTCCCAGAGACCGAAGTCGTCCTCAGCGCGCATTCGCCCCCCTCCCCCCGGGGTCGCGCGGTCCGGCCTGGACGGACCGGACACCTTGTCCGATACCGGTGTTGGGGTGCGGACCGACCGGCATCGGTTGCTAGGCTGCGGAGAGCCTGGGGGAGACTCTTTTCGCATCCGTTCCTTCCCCAGGGGCTGGCTTCATAGTCGAGGTAAGGGGTCCCACCGTGAAGAAGCTGCTTGTTCTCGCTGTCGTCGCTCTCGGTGGCTTCGTCGTGTGGCGTCGGCTGCAGCAGGACCGTGCCGAGCTGGACCTGTGGACCGAGGCGACGTCCTCCGACAACTGATCCACCGACGCGGCTTTCGCGGCGGACGGGAGACCGACTTCGAGGAGGGCCCGGCGTGACCGGAGCGGGGCGGATCACCGTCGCCTGCCTCGATCTCGCCGGGACCACGGTCGCCGACGGGGACGCCGTGGAGACCGCCTTCGCCGAGGCGATCGCAGCGCTGGGCATCGCGCCCGGCACGGCGGCGCACGAACGCGCGATGGCGCGGGTGCGCGACTGGCGTGGACGACCCAAGATCGAGATCTTCCGGGCGCTGTTCCCGGAGGACGAGGCCCGCGCGCGGGCCGCGCACCTGTCGTTCGAACGCGCCTACGACCTGATCGTCGACCGGCGGGGCGTGGTCCCCGTGCCCGGCGCCGAGACCGCCATCGAACGGCTGGCCGGCGCCGGGGTCCACGTGTGCCTGATCACCGGGTTCAGCCAGCGCACCCTCGGCCGGATCCTGGACGCCCTGGGCTGGTGGGACCGCGTCAAGCTGGCGCTGTGCCCCGACGAGGACCACCGGGGCCGTCCCTGGCCCGACCTCGTCCTGTCCGCCGCGCTCCACCTGAACGTCGACGACGTCCGGCACATCGCCGTCTGCGGCGACACCGAGAACGACGTCCTGTCCGGCCGCCGCGCGGGCGCCTCGATCGTCGCCGGCGTCCTCACCGGCGCCCACGACCGCGACCGCCTCCTGCGCGCCGGCGCCACCCACGTGCTGCCCAGCATCGCCGACTTCCCCGACCTGGTCCTCACCACGTCCGGCGGCACGCGCGACGATGACACGCTGAGCGCCGCACCCGGGTAAGCTGTCGCCTGCCGCGCCCGCGGCGCCCACCAGGGGGCATAGCTCAGTTGGCAGAGCACTGGCTTTGCAAGCCAGGTGTCCGGGGTTCGAATCCCCGTGCCTCCACCCAGAAGGAACAATCCCCCACCTGGGCTTCCACCGCTCAGGCCCGCTTCCTGCCCTTCCGCCCCGATCGCCTTTCGGGCTGGATGTGCGAACTGCGGTGGTTGGACCAGCAGGCGTGTCGCGTTTACCGGGTCTTCCGCGCCTCCACCAGCGCGCCGGACGCCACGCGGGTTGTCGAGACCAGCGCGAAGCCTTCCGGCAGCGGACATGCCTTGCCGGGGGACGACGGGCCCTGATCCGCTGTGTGTGCAACGAGCCGGTCCACGAGCCCGGCGGCCAACCACGCCCCGGCCACCACATCGTCAGCGTCCAGCAGGACGCTGCGCACCCCCTGCCCGTACAGGCTTTCCAGGACGGCGTGGGGCCCGGTGGCCATGTCGACGTCGTGCAACTGGAAGACGTCCGGTGCGTGCGCGCCGGGCCGGCCTTCCTCAACACGGCCGGTCCCGCGCAGCACGGCGTCCACGCCGACCCGCAGCGCCGCCAGCTCTGGGGAGCTCGCGGCGAGACGGCCCCAAGTGACGTGCGGGCGCCGGGTGTGCAGCGCGTGGAGCCATGGGCCGAGGACGATGCGGGCCTCGTCGGCCAGTACACCGACCTCCACGTCGACACCTTCGGCGCGCAGTTTGGCCACACCGCCATCGTCACGGGACGTCGGGTCGATCAACGCGACGACGACCCGCGCGATGCCGGCGTCGAGCAGCGCCTGGTGGCATGGGGGTGTGCGGCCGTGGTGGCAGCACGGCTCCAAAGTGACCACGGCGGTTCCGCCCTGGCCGCGCGGCCCGGCGGCGGCCAGCGCATTGGCCTCGGCGTGTGGCCGGCCTTTGCGCAGGTGGTAGCCCTCTCCGGCGACATTGCCGTTCAGGTCCAGGATGACGCAGCCGACGGGTGGATTGGGACTGGTGCTGCCGAGGCCCAACGCTGACAGCGCGATCGCCCGCCGCACCGCGGCGACTTCACCATCGACGGCCATCACACGGCCCGTGTATCCGCGACGTCGGCCAGGAGCGCGGCGACCGGGGCCAGGTCCCATACGACGCCAGGTCCGTGGCAACTGAGGTGACCATGGACAGGATTCTCATCGACCCGCTGGCTCGGGCGACGGTGAGGGCCTGCGCTGCGTTCTCCGCGGTGCATGAGCGGCTTCGCAGGCCAGGTGTCCGGGGTCGAAGCCCCATACCTTCACCCCAAAGCGCGGACCGTCAGTTGGTTTGGCGGGAGCGGGTCAGGGAGAGGGCGCTGAGGGCTGTGCCGATCAGGCCCAGTGTCAGGGCGACGATGCCCCCGCCGAGGCCGTTGCCGGTGCCGAGACCGCCGTCGGCGGTGGCGACGACCACTCCGCCGAGGGCCATGCCGATGAGTCCCGCCGCCAAGGCCATGTTGGCCCTGCTTCGTCCGCGACCGGTGGGACGGGCCAGGACCAGCCCGCCGATGACCACGCTGACCAGCCCCAACAGCGCGGCCACGATGGCCCCGAGTCGTCCGGGGCTCAGGTCGTAGGCGCCGGCGGCGGCCGGTTCGGCCGAGACGTGCGCGGCTGCCGGTGTGGCGAGCACGATCCCGCTGAGCAGGGCGGTCGCGGCGGCGGCGAGCAGGTGACGGACGGACATGGGGCGCTCCTTCTCCTCTGCGACTGGAAGTCGCCTGATCATGACCGCCGGGTCTGCCGCCGGTCGTCCGGCGGAGGTGGGCAATTCGCGCTGCCGCCGACGTCGCATCCGGCTACCGCGGACGTCGCAGGGGCCGGAAGGTACCGCGTGCGCGGTAGCCGACTGATCATCCGAGCGCAGGAGCCGACCCGCGTGAACACCCGGCTAGGGTGCGCGCATGGGCAGGGGACGGATCGATGCCAGGGACTGGGCGATCGCCGCCGGGGTGGCGACGCTCCTGCTGGTCACCGGGCTGTCCGGGCAGCACTCCGCCGCGGACCTCGACCTGCTCGGCTACGTGCCGCTGACGGTCGGCGGCCTGGCGCTGGCCGCGCGCCGCCGCGCTCCGGTGCCCGTCCTGGTCGTCACCGGGCTGTGCGCGCTGGGCTACCAGGCGGCCGGTTTCGACGTGCCCGCCGTCGCGTACCTGTTCGCCGTGTACGCGGCCGTACGGGCGGGACACCGCACCATCACGGTGGCGGCGAGTGTGACCATGTTGGCCGCTCTCCCTCTGGCGGCCCTGGCCTCGGGCCTGCACGACACGGGCGAGGCGTTCGCGCGGTCCCGGGGCGCCCTCGAGATAGCCTGGCTGATCGCCGCGGGCGCCGCGGGGGAGGCGGTGCGGCAGGCCGAGCGGCGGGCGGACGAAGCCGAGCGGACTCGGGAGGAGACCGCGCGGCGCCGCGCCAACGAGGAGCGGTTGCGCATCGCGCGGGAGCTGCACGATTCGCTCACCCACCAGATCTCCATCATCAAGGTGCAGGCCGAGGTCGCCGTCCATGTGGCCCGCAGGCGTGGCGAACAGGTGCCGGAGGCCCTCCTGGCGATCCAGGAGGCCGGTCGTGAGGCCACCCGGGAGCTGCGCGCGACCCTGGAGGCGCTGCGCGACGACGACACGGCCCCGCCGCGTGGGCTCGACCACGTCCCGGAACTGGTGCAACGGGCCCGTACCATCGGCCTGGACACGACGCTGACGATCGAGGGCGACCGGCACGACGTGCCTGCGGCGGTGGACCGGACCGTCTACCGGATCGTTCAGGAGTCGCTGACCAACATCGCCCGGCACGCGGACGCCGCCACGGCGTCGGTTCGGATCGACTACCGCCCGGACGTCCTCGCGATACGCATCGATGACGACGGCAAGGCCGCGCCGGGCACCGCCCCGACGCCCGGTGTGGGGCTGCTGGGCATGCGCGAACGGGTCACCGCCCTCGGCGGCCGGCTGCGCGCCGAACCGCCCAGCGAGGGCGGCTTCACCGTCCAGGCCGAACTCCCCGTGGACCAGACGTCATGATCCGTGTCCTGCTGGTCGACGACCAGCCGCTCATCCGCAGCGGATTCCGCGCGCTCCTCGACCTCGAAGACGACATCGAGGTGGTGGCCGAGGCCGCCGACGGGCAGGAGGCCCTGGCGCTGGCCAGGGAACACCTGCCCGACATCGCGCTCATCGACATCCAGATGCCGGTCGTCGACGGCATCGAGGCGACCCGGCGCATCGCCGCGGACCCGACCCTGGCCGGGGTGCACGTCGTCATCCTGACCAACTATGGCCTGGACGAGTACGTCTTCAACGCGCTGCGCGCCGGCGCGGCGGGATTCCTCGTCAAGGACATCCAGCCGGAGGACTTCCTGCACGCCGTGCGCGTCGCCGCGCGCGGCGACGCCCTGCTCGCCCCCTCGATCACCCGCAAGCTGATCAACAGGTACGTCACCCAGCCGCTCGGCACCGGCGTCGGCACGGAGCTGGAAGAGCTGACCAACCGCGAACGCGAGGCGGTCGCCCTGGTCGCGCGGGGCCTGTCCAACGACCAGATCGCCGACCGCATGGTGATCAGCCCGATGACCGCGAAGACCCACATCAACCGGGCCATGGCCAAACTGCATGTCCGTGACCGCGCTCAGCTCGTGGTCCTCGCCTACGAATCCGGCCTGGTGGTCCCGCGCAACACCTGACATCCACCGGCTGCACCGAGTGGTACGGGTGGCCAGGCGAGGCGGAGTCTGCGGGAGGCTCCGGTCGTCTCGGATTTGATTGTCGAACCTTGCACTATCTCGGACTTCTTGGGTAGGACCTGCGATATGGAACAACTAGGCCAAACGGCGCGTCCACGGCGAAGGGCGGACGCGGAGACGGTGCCGGACGCGGCGCGCGACGCCGTCGTGGCCCGGCTCAACCGGGCCTGCGGCCAGGGCCTGCTCAGCCTGCGCGACTACAGCGCGCGGGTCGAGGAGATCCACTTCGCCCGCACCCGGGACGATCTCGAACGGCTCGTCCGCGATCTGCCCGAGGGCGACGCCGCGGCCGAAGGCGACGCCGCGGCCGAAGGCGACGCCGCGGCCGAGGGCGGCACCGAGTGGCACGTGGCGCCCGTGGGCGGCCTGCGGCGGCACGGACGCTGGCACATGGACCGGCACCTGGTGTCGCTCAGCGTCGTCGGCGGCACCTGCCTCGACCTGCGCGACGCGCAGCTGACCGCCCCCGAGGTCACGCTGACCAAGGTCTCCCTGCTCGGCGGGGTGACGGTGTGCGTGCCGCACGGCGTGCGGGTCGTCCTGGAGGGCGGCAGCCTGCTGCGCGCCGCCGGGCTGTTCGGCGGACGCGCGGACGACGACTGCGAGCCGTTGCCGCCCGACGCGCCCACCCTGCGGATTCGCGCGTTCTCCCTTTTCGGCGGCGTCACCGTCCAGGCCCCCCACCCCGTCTCGCAGACGGCTGTGGTGAGAGGGATCCCAGAGGATCGGGCATAAACGCGTGCCGTCCCGGCGTTAGACTGGCCGAACCGATTTTTCTTCGACGCCCCCGCGTCCGGCTCGTCCGCGCAGCCCACCGCTCCGAGATCCGAGGTGGCCTCCCGAGACGTAGCCCCCTCTCGGAAGGTAATGCGTGACCGTACCGCCCGCTGACAACCACATCGCTCTGCCCTCCTTCGCCGAACTCGGGCTGCCCGACCAGCTCGTGGCGGCGTTGTCCCGGCAGGGCATCCACGAACCCTTCCCCATCCAGGCCGCCGCGATCCCCGACGTGCTGGCCGCACGGGACGTGCTCGGCCGCGGCAAGACCGGCTCCGGCAAGACCCTGGCGTTCGGCCTGCCGCTGCTGGCCCGCCTGGCCGGGCAGAGGGCCCAGCCCAAGCGTCCCCTCGCCCTGATCCTGGTGCCCACGCGCGAGCTGGCCCAGCAGGTCCAGACGAACCTGGAGCCGCTCGGCCGGTCCGTCGGCCTGCGGTTCAAGACCGTCATCGGGCAGACCTCGATGTTCAAGCAGATCGACGCGCTGCGCCGCGGCGTCGAGGTGCTGGTCGCCACCCCCGGGCGGCTCAAGGACCTCATGCGCCAGGACGCCTGCGACCTCGGCGACACGCGCATCGTCGTGCTGGACGAGGCCGACCACATGGCCGACATGGGCTTCCTGCCCGACGTCACCGACATCCTCGACCAGGCCCGGCCGGGCGGGCAGCGGCTGCTGTTCTCCGCCACCCTGGACGACGACGTCGACGTGCTCGTCAAGCGCTACCTGGACAACCCGGTGACGCACGCCATCGGCCCGGTGGACGAGCCCGTCGCGACCATGGACCACCACCTGCTGCTGGTGGCGCCCAAGGAGAAGGCCCTCATCACCGCTGAGATCGCCAACCGGGAGGGCCGGACGATCCTGTTCGCCCGCACCAAGCACGGCGTGGACCGGCTCACCAAGCAGCTCACCAACGTCGGGGTGCGCGCCGCGGGCCTGCACGGCGGCAAGAGCCAGGGCCTGCGCACCCGCACCCTGGCCGAGTTCCGCGAGGGCTCGATCAACGTGCTGGTCGCCACCGACGTCGCCGCCCGCGGCATCCACGTCGACGACGTCAGCCTGGTCATGCACGTCGACCCGCCCGCCGACCACAAGGACTACATGCACCGCGCGGGCCGGACGGCGCGCGCGGGCGAGCGGGGCACGGTGGTGACGCTCGTGCTGCCGCACCAGGTGCGCGCGACCACCGCCATGACCCGCCGGGCGGGCATCGACGCCCGCCGCGTCCGGGTGGCGTCCGGCGACGACGAGCTGGTCCGCCTGACGGGGGCGCGGCAGCCGTCCGGCATCCCGATCGAGGAGCCGCTGATCCCCGAACGTCCGCAGCGGAGCGGGGGACGCCGTCCGGGCGGTTCGCGCGGCCGGGTCCACCGCGGCGCGCCGGGCGACCGCGACCGTCGCGGCCGCCGTTCCGGCGGACGCCCCGAGCGCGGTGAACGCCGCGGTGCCCCGCACGGGGGACGCGGTCCCGCCGCCCACAGCAGCCGCCGCAGCGGAGACCCCCGCCCTTCCTGAGATACCTGTCCCGGCGCGGCCTGCCTCTGTGCGGGCCGCGCCGGCGTCGTCTGAACCGGTCGTGCCGGGCCGGCCCCGGCCGGTTCAGCTGGCTTCCTCGCGCAGGTCGTCCAGGGTGAGCGCGGCCAGGCCGTCCAGCTCCTCCAGGGAGGCCAGGGGGCGGTTGCGCAGGGGCGGCTGCCAGCCCAGCTCGGCGTCGTAGCGGCGCAGCAGCTTGGCGGGGACGCCGCCGACCACCGAGTGGTCGGGGAACTCGCCGCGCACCACGGCGCCGCCCGCCACCGCGACGTTCCGGCCCAGGCGGGTGCCGGGCAGGATGATGGCGCCCGTGCCAATCCAGCAGCCGTCGCCGATCACGACCGGGTTGTTCTCGGGCCACTGCCGTCCGATCGGCATGTCCAGGTCGCCGTAGCTGTGGTTCTGGTCGGTGATGTAGACGTTCGGCCCGGTGAACACGTCGTCGCCGATCTCGATGGACTGGTGGCCGACGATGTGCGTGCCGCGGCCCAGTGAGCAGCCCTTGCCAATCCGCACGATCAGGTCGGGGCCGAGGTCCAGGCCGGGGACGAACCCCGCCGAGATCGTGCAGTGCGTGCCGACCAGCGTGTGGTCGCCGATGGAGATCCACGGCTCGCCGTAGATGGCGCCGACCGGGAACCCGATGCAGGCGCCCTCGCCCAGGTAGGCGAACCGGCGGCGGCCGGGGGTGTGCGGGGTGATCTCGCCCTGGCGCTGGATCCACTCCCAGCCGCGGTGCACGGCCGCGTGCGCGGCGCGGCGGGCCTGGACGGCGACGAACTGCCGTAGCGAACGGGCCTTCGGCGACATGGCGTTCACGGTACCGGTTGGTAGCAATCACCGGAATCGCCCCCGTCCCGCGACGGAAGGCCCAGCTCAAGGTGAGGGCCCGGCCGGACGGCCGGGCCCTCACCACGCTGTGGGGGGACTCCCCCGGCGCTAGGACGTGTGCACCTGGCCGTCGGACGACGACTGGTGCTGCGACTGCGACCCGCTGAGCTCGTCCATCGCACTGCGCGTGACGCCGCGCCGCGTCAGCAGCGCACCCGCCACGCCCACGGCGGCCACACCGGCCACCGTCATCAGGGCGGCGTTGCGGCCGCGCCGGTGGCGGCGGGGCGGCTCCACCCGGTGGGCGACCTCGGTGAGGAACGAGCTCACGCGCGGGGCCAGACCCGTCTCCACGTACCCGGCGGCCTGTTCCAGCCGGGGCGCGCTCCATTCGCGCGCGACGAGCACACGCTCGGCGGCGATGTCACGCGTCTGGCGCGCCGCCGGAACGATCCGCTCGGTGGCGCCGGAGGCACCCTGCCGGCACAGCAACGCGCCCTGCCGGCACGCCTCCTGCATACGCTCCAACCGCGAGATTGCCACTTCTCGCGGCCTGCGGCGAATGCTCATCTTTAGGGACACGCTAACCTCCCTGTTTGCGAGGTCCTGTCGGCACCCTTCCCAGGAGGCGGGGGGTAAACCCCGTTCGCGCGTCCGAAGCGTCACGCAGGGTGAGCAGGCCGCGTGTGTGACCGCACTCGACGTGTGCGAACGCGTCGAACGCACCGATCCGACATACTTCCCGACTCGACGACGAGGAGGCCCCGCCATGGCGGAGGAGATCTTCGCGACGCTGCAGACGTCGCTCGGCCCGATCGTGATCCAGCTGTACCCCGACAAGGCGCCCAAGACCGTGGAGAACTTCGTCGGGCTGGCCGAGGGCACCAAGACCTGGCGGCACCCCGAGACCGGGGAGATCCAGACCGGCACCCCGCTCTACAACGGCACGATCTTCCACCGGGTCATCGAGAACTTCATGATCCAGGGCGGCGACCCGCTGGGCCGCGGCATCGGCGGACCCGGCTACGAGTTCGAGGACGAGTTCCACCCGTCGCTGAAGTTCGACCGGCCGTACCTGCTGGCGATGGCCAACGCCGGGCCGAACACCAACGGCTCGCAGTTCTTCATCACCACCAACGTCGCCCACACCCAGCACCTGACCGGCCGGCACACCATCTTCGGCAAGGTCATCCAGGGCACGGACGTGGTGGACCGCATCTCCAAGGTCCCCACCGGCCCCAACGACAAGCCGCGCGAGGACGTCGTCATCCAGTCGGTGACGATCGAGCGCCGCCAGTCGTAGTACATGTGAGAGCCCACGCACAGGCCCGCGGAGCCGCTGAATGAGCACAGACCCCAACCTCGCGTCCGGATCCGGGACGCCGGTACCGACCTGCTACCGGCATCCGGGACGGGAGACCTACGTCCGCTGCACCCGGTGCGACCGCTTCATCTGCCCCGAGTGCATGCGGGACGCGGCCGTGGGGCACCAGTGCGTCGAGTGCGTGGCCGAGGGGAACCGGGGCGTCCGCCAACCCCGCACCACGCTGGGCGCCCGCGCGTCCGGTTCGGCGACGCCCGTGGTGACCTACACGCTCATCGGCATCTGCGCGCTGGTCTACCTGGCGGAGCTGGCGTCCCTGCGGGTCGTGTGGGACTTCATGATGGTCGGCCAGGGCATCGGGCGCACGGGGCGGATGATCGGGGTGGCCGAGGGCGAGTGGTACCGCCTGGTCACCTCGATGTTCCTGCACCAGCGGCCGGGCGGCGGCTCGTTCAGCATCACCCACATCCTGTTCAACATGTGGGCGCTGTGGGCGATCGGCCCGGCGCTGGAGCAGGTGCTGGGCCGCTGGCGGTTCCTGGCGCTGTACCTGCTGTCGGGCCTGGGCGGGTCGGTGCTGCTCTACCTGCAGGCGCCGACCGAGGGCGCGGTGGGCGCGTCCGGCGCCATCTTCGGCCTGTTCGCCGCGTACTTCGTGATCGGACGGCGGCTCGGCGGCCAGGTCGGGCCGATCGTGTTCCTGCTGGTGATCAACCTGGTGATCACCTTCGCGGTGCCGGGGATCTCCTGGCAGGGCCACGTCGGCGGCCTGGTCACCGGCGGGGTCCTGGCGGCGGCCTACGCCTACGCGCCCGACCGCGTCCGCGGGGCGGTGCACATCGCGGCTCCGGTGGCCGTCCTGGCGGTGCTCGCCATCCTGGTCGCGGTCAAGACCGCGGAACTGACCTCCGGCGGCATGCTGCTGTAACGCCACCGAGCACACCACCGCGGTCCGCGGCGCCTGCGTTCGCTCGCGGCGCTGCGGCGCCGGCGGGTGTCCCTGGGCGTGCGGCAGCCAGGATTGGCCGCGTCCGGCCACGACGGAACGCACGAAGGTTGTGGAAAACCTGGGGACAACTCCGTGCCGCGGGCCTTACGCCTGTGGACAACGTGACCGGACGCGGCCGTACGCCGACCGGCGGACGGTCAGCGCCAGCGCGTGGACAGGATCACGCCCAGGATGATCGCGGTGAACCCGATGCCCAGGTTCCAGTTGCCCAGGTCGGTCATCAACGGCAGCTCGGTGCCCGTGCTCGCCGTCACGTAGAACGTCGCGATCCAGGCCAGCCCCAGCAACCACAGTGTGATCATGGTGGGGACCAGCCAACGCGGGCTGACCTCGGGCGCCTTGGACTTCTGCGGCGGCGTGTAGACGGCCTTCTTGCGGACTTTGGACTTGGCCACGGTCGGATCGATCTCCTCGGGCGGTCGGCGGCCGGAGCGCCGGTCCGCACATGGGTCTTTGTCGGTTAGCGTAGTCGCTGGTGAGCAGCGTACGGCGTAGAGCGTGGCGAAGCATCCTCCCGCTCCTGACAGTCCTGTCCGGAACCCTGTTCGCAGCCGGGGCGAGCACGTCCCGCGGCACCGACCTGCGCGACACCGGCCGTACCCGGCTGACCGAATTGATCATCGCAGAGCAGCGCCGCGGCGACCGGGAACGCGCCGAGTACCGGCGGCTGCGCGACGAGGTCGACCGGGCGTCCCGGCAGGCCGGACGGCACGACACGCGGGTCAAGGACGCCCAGGCGGGGGCCGACCGGCTGGCCGCCGCGTCCGGCTTCACCCCGCTGCGCGGCCGGGGCGTGCGGGTGACGCTGGACGACGCGCCGCAGCCCGAGTCCGGCGACCTGCCGCGCGGGACCAGCCCCGACGACCTGGTCGTTCACCAGGCCGACGTGCAGGCCGTGGTGAACGCGCTGTGGGCGGGCGGCGCCACCGGCATGCAGATCATGGACCAGCGGGTGATCTCCACCAGCGCCGTGCGGTGCGTGGGCAATACCCTGATCCTCCAGGGGGTCGTGTACTCGCCGCCGTTCCGCGTCACCGCGGTCGGCGACCCCGACCGGCTGCGGGCCGCGCTCGACGACTCGCCCGAGATCGCGGTCTACCGCCGGTACGTGCGCGAGTACGGGCTGGGCTACACGGTGCGGACGCTGCGCCGTGTGGAACTGCCCGCCTTCACCGGCAACGTGACCATGAAGCACGCCACGGTGCCGCCGTACGCGGGCCCCTAGCCGGGCGGCGACCGCGGGACGGCGACCCGACGAGCAGCGAGGGGGGACGACGCGCGGTGCGGACGATGATCCGTGGCCTGGGGGAGCTGTGCATCACCGGGGGTCTGGTCCTGCTGCTGTTCGTCGTCTACAGCCTGTGGGGGACCGGCCGCTACACCCGCGAGCAGCAGGACCGGCTGGGCGAGGAACTGGCGAAGTCGTGGCAGGCGCCGCCGGTCACCACCGAGAAGGTCAAGCTCGGCAGCGGCCTGGCCATGATCCGCATCCCCAGGCTCGGCAGCAAGTACCGGTACGTCGTCATCGAGGGCGTGGAGCTGTCCGACCTGCGCAAGGGGCCCGGCCACTACCCGGGCACGGCCATGCCGGGGGAGGTCGGCAACTTCGTCGTGTCCGGGCACCGCACCACCTACTCGGCCCCGTTCAACCGCATCGGCGAGCTGCGCCGCGGCGACCGCATCCTCATCGACACCCGCCACCGCCAGTTCGTCTACCAGGTCACCGGACGCCAGATCGTCAAGCCCGACGACGTGGAGGTGATCGCGCCGGTGCCGAACCACCCGCGGCGCCGTCCCACCGAACGGCTGATCACCCTGACCACCTGCCATCCCAAGTACTCCGCCGCCGAACGGATGATCGTCTTCGGGCGGCTGGTCGAGACGCGGGCGCGCGTCACCGCCCCCACCAGCCCGCAGGCCGGCGACTGACCCTGGAGGATTCCGCGATGTACGCCTGGATCTGGCGGCATTTGCCCGGCGAGCGGCTGCGGACCAAGGCGCTCGCCGCCCTCGCGCTCGCCGCCGCGGCCGTCCTGCTGCTGTGGTACGTCGTGTTCCCCTGGCTGGAACCCAAGGTGCAGTTCGACCGCGGCGTCGTCGACGGGGCCACCCCCTCCGCCCCCGCCTCTACGGGCCGCTGACCTGCGACAATAAGAGCGTGCGCATTCTCGTCGTGGACAACCACGACAGCTTCGTGTTCAACATCGTCCAGTACCTGCTGCAGCTGGGCGCCGACTGCGTGGTCAAGGACCGCTCGGACGTGCTCCCTGGCGACGCCCGCGACGTGGACGGTGTGCTGCTCAGCCCCGGCCCGGGCCACCCCGCCGACACCGGCGTCTGCCTCGACCTCGTCCGCGACGCCGACCGGCGCGGCCTGCCGCTGCTGGGCGTCTGCCTCGGCCACCAGGTGATCGCCCACGCCTACGGCGCGGTGGTGACCCGGGCGCCGCGCATCGTCCACGGCCACACCAGCCCGATCCACCACGACGGACGCGGCGTGCTGGCCGGTCTGCCCGACCCGTTCGCCGCCACCCGCTACCACTCGCTGGCCGTCGACCCGGCGACCGTGCCCGGCGACGTCCTGGAGATCAGCGCCCGCACGCCCGAAGGGGTGGTCATGGGCCTGCGGCACCGGCACCGCCCGCTGGAGGGCGTGCAGTTCCATCCCGAGTCGGTGCTGTCCGAATCCGGCCACGCGCTGCTCCGGAACTGGCTGGCCACCTGCGCATCTACCGTGTGACCGGGGTGGCGGCGAGCCCTTCGCCGGTGCGAGGCAAAAATTTCTTCGGAAACCCGTAACGCGTCCGGCCCGGTATCCGAAGACCATCACGAGAGGGCTTCCGCCATTGCCCCCGAGTGGCGGAAGCCCTCTCTCACGTTCTCGCCACCCCCGCCCCCGGATTCCTCACTTTCTGAAACCCTCTTGTTGCGGCGGGTGATCGGACGGGTCATGCTGGCCCCGTGGTCATCGGGGGCGTCCACGACCACAGTTCTCTCCGCACAAGCAAGGGCCCCGGATCCCTGGATAGGCATCCGGGGCCCGTCGGTCAGCCGGAGTCGGGCCGGTGGCCGTCCGGCGGCCCCTCCGAGCCCGGGGGCGGGCTGGACGGCGGCGGCTCGTTCACCATGACGGTCACCGTGTCACCCGGGGCGACCGTCGCACCCGCCTCGGGGCTCTGGGCGAACACCTGGCCCGGGGCGACCGGCTTGTCCGGCGGGGCGGGCTGCTTCTGCACGTTGCACTTGAGCCCCAGCCCCTTGAGGCGGTTGCAGGCGGCGCGCTGGCTCTGGTTGTACAGGTCCGGCAGCTTGATCTGGCTCGGCCCGGTCGAGACCACGACCACCACGCGGGACTTGGCGTCGACCTTGGAACCGCTCGGCGGGGTCGTCCGGATCACCATGCCGCGCTGCACGTCCGACGACGACGCGAAGTCGCGGGCGACACGGAAGCCGCGGCCGGTCAGGATCTGCGCCGCCTCGTCGTACGGGCGGCCCGCGACGTCCGGCACCTCGACCTGCTCCGGCGGCTTCTTGCCGCGCGAGACCACCAGGTTGACGGGCGAACCCTCGTCGACCTGCGTGCCCGGCCGCGGGTCGGTGCTGATGACGTAGCCGCGGCGGACGTCGTCGTTGTACTCCTCCGTGGTCTGGCCGACCTTCAGCCCGACCCGGGCGAGGGCGGCCACGGCCTCGTCCTGGGACTGGTTGACGATGCTGCTCGGCACGGCGACCTGCTTGATCTCCTCGCCGCCCCGGCCCGACAGCGCCCAGCCGACCAGCGCGGCGCCGCCGATGAACACCACCGCCAGCGCCACCCACAGCGCGGCCTTCTTGCCGCCGCCGCCCCGCTGCTGCGGGTCCTCGTAGTGCACCGGCGGCAGGTCGTAGCCGTTGCCGGCCGGCGGGTGCATCTGGGTGCGCGGCGGCACGCCGCCCATCACCTGGGTGCCCTGCGGCTGCGCGCCCATCAGCATGGTGGACGCGGCGGTGGAGGCGACCGGCTGCCCGTGCAGCGCCCGCTGGATCTCCTGCCGGAACTCGTTGGCGTTCTGGTAGCGGTGGTCGGCGTCCTTGGCCATCGCCTTGAGCACGATGGCGTCGGCCCACTGCGGGATGTCGGCGTCCACCTGCGACGGCGGCACCGGCTCCTCCCGTACGTGCTGGTAGGCGATGGCCACCGGGGAGTCGCCGGTGAACGGCGGCCGGCCGGTCAGCAGCTCGTACAGCACGCAGCCGGTGGAATAGATGTCGCTGCGCGCGTCCACCCGCTCGCCCCGGGCCTGCTCGGGCGACAGGTACTGGGCCGTCCCGATCACCTGGGCGGTCTGCGTCATCGTGGCGGCCGAGTCGGCCATGGCCCGCGCGATGCCGAAGTCCATGACCTTGACCTCGTGGGCCCGGGTCAGCATCACGTTGGCCGGCTTGATGTCGCGGTGCACGATGCCGCCGCGATGGCTGTAGTCCAGCGCCCGCAGGATCCCGTCGGTGATCTCCAGCGCCTTCTCCGGCAGCAGCGCCCGGTTCTCCCGCAGCAGGTCGCGCAGCGTGCTGCCGTCGACGTACTCCATGACGATGTACGGGATGGAGGTGTCGCCGACGGTGTCCTCGCCGGTGTCGTACACGGCGATGATCGACGGGTGGTTCAGGGACGCGGCCGACTGCGCCTCCCGCCGGAAGCGGGCCTGGAAGGTGGGGTCGCGAGCCAGGTCGGAGCGCAGCGTCTTGACCGCCACGACGCGGTCGAGACGCAGGTCTCTGGCACGGTAGACCTCGGCCATGCCGCCGCGCCCGATGACGCCCTCGAGCTGGTAGCGGCCGCCGAGCAGCCGAGGTTGACTCATATGTGCACTTTCCCTCGTACGTCTACACCTTGTCCTCAGAACCTAGCCCCCCGCGGTGGACGTGCGAGGGATCCGGGCTCGGAGTTGACGGAGTCGTGGTCCTCCCCGTCGGTGCGGGTGCTGGCTTCGGGGGGCCGGGGGCCGCCCCGGTCGGATCTGTGGTCGACTTCTCAGAAGGGGACGCGCTGCGGTACGGGGTCGTTGCCCTCGGTCCTGGCCGCGGCTCACGATCGTCCCGGACGGGCCGCGCGGAGGCAAGCCCCTGGGGCCGCAAGCCGCGGGATCCGGGCCCCGCCAGAACGGATCCCCGCGGGTCGAGCCCACCGGGCCGACCTGGCTCGCGGGTGGGTGCGCCCGCCTGGGTGCGATGCGCCGGTGCCGTGCGTCCTTGCCCCGGCATGTCCCCGACGCGCAGGTTACCGGGCGTAATGCTGTCGTCAAATTCCGGCGATTCGGTCGGCGTGCCGGGCGCCCGCTGCGGATCGCCGGGTCGCCCCGGCGATCCGCGGGGAAACCTTGGTGAACCGCGGGCGAATTCTGGCGACCCGCGCGGCAGGGGGGATGGATCGTCCGGATTGCCTGAAATGTCCGGTGGGGTCTCCGGGGCGGTCCCTGACGCGGCGGCCGGCGGGGCCGGCGGCGGCAGGGCGTCGCGGAGCGCGGCGGCCCGCTCGGCCACCCGGTCCGCGTCACCGCCGAACCGCTCGGCCGGCTCCTTGGCCAGCAGCGCGAACACCAGCGCCCGCACGTCCGCCGGAACGTCGTCCGGCAGCCGCGGCGGCGCCTCCCGGACGTGCTTGAGCGCGATGTCGACCGTCGTGTCCCCGTCGAACGGCACCCGGCCCGCCAGGCACTCGAAGGCCACCACACCCAGCGCGTACAGGTCGACCGCCGGGGTCAGCTCCTGCCCGGTGGCCTGCTCGGGCGACAGGTAGCGGACCGAGCCCATCACCCGCCCCGCCGCCGTCACCCCGGCCGGCTCGGGGCCGCGCGCGATCCCGAAGTCGGTGATCTTCACGGTGCCGTCCGCGGTCACCAGCAGGTTGCCGGGCTTGACGTCGCGGTGCACGATCCCGGCGCGGTGCGCCGCGGCCAGCGCCCGCGCGGTCTGCGCCACCAGGTCGAGCGTGCGCCAGGCGGTGAGCCTGCCCACCCGCGCCAGCACCGCCGACAGCGGCTCCCCCGGCACCAGCTCCATCACCAGGTACGCCCGGCCGCGGTGGGCGCCGTGGTCGTACACCCGCGCGATGCCCTCGTGCCGCAGCGCCGCCGCGTACCGGGCCTCGGCCGTGAACCGCTCACGCGCCGCCACGTCCGCCGGCAGGTCCTCGCGCAGCAGCTTCACCGCGACGTCGCGGCCCGTCCGCTCGTCGCGGGCCGTCCAGACCTCGCCCATCCCCCCGGTGGCGACCGGCTGCACCAGCCGGTACCGGTCGTTCAGGACGAGATCGGGACTCACTTCTTCAACACCTGGGCCATGATCGCCCCCGCCACCGGGCCGGCGTTGGTGGCGCCGTCGCCCGAACCCTCGGTGACGACAGCGAAGGCGTACCGGGGCTTGCTCATCGGGGCGAACCCGACGAACCACCGCGCGTTGGGGTTGCCGTCGCCCTGCTCGGCGGTGCCGGTCTTACCGGCGATGTTGTACGGCTGCAGGTTCTTGGCCGTGCCCTCGGTGACCACCGCGCGCATCATGTCGGCCAGCTGCTCGGCGGTGTCGGACTTGATGGCCTGCGAGTACTCCTGCGGCTGCGCGCTGTACAGCTCGCTCTGGTCCTTGGCCCGCACGGTCTGCACCAGGTACGGCTTCATGATCTTGCCGTCGTTGGCGACCGCGGCGGCGACCATCGCCATCTGCAGCGGGGTGGCCCGCACGTTCTCCTGCCCGATGCCCGAGCGGGCGGTGCCGTCCTGGCCGGTCCGGATCATCTCCCCGGTCTCCAGGTTCCGCACCGACACCGGAACGTCGCTCTCGGCGGGGCTGACGTCCGGCTCGATCTCGAACTTGCGGTTGAAGCCGAACTTGGTGGCGCCCTGGTTGAGCCTCTCGATGCCCATCTTCATCGCCAGCTCGCCGAACGTGGTGTTGCAGGACTCGGCGAACGCACCGCGCAGCGAGGCCCGTCCGGCGCACTCGCCGGTGTCGTGCGAGTTCGGCAGCGGCTTGTTCGACTCGGGCAGGATCAGCGGGCCGGTGTTGACGACCGAGCCGCTGTTGAGGCCCATCTGCTCCATGGCGATCGCCGCGGTGATCGTCTTGAACGACGAGCCGGGCGGGAACGTCTGGCTCATCGCGTTGTCGATCAGCGGCTTGATGACGCCCTTGGCGTTGTCCAGCTCGGTCAGCCGCTGGCCGCCCTTCTGGCCCTTCTGCGGCGCCACCTCGTTCGGGTCGTACGAGGGGTAGGACGCCAGCACCTGCACCGCGCCAGTCTTGATGTCGATCACCGCGGCCCCGGCCCGGCGGCTGGTGCTGGCCCGCAGCCGCTGGTAGGCCACCTGCTGCGCCTCGGTGTTCAGCGCCAGCTCCACGTTGGCGCCCTCGGCCTTCTTGCCGATGAACGCGTCGAACCAGCGCTGGTGCGTGATCCGCTTGTCGGTGCCGCCCAGCAGCGAGTTGTAGGCCAGCTCCACCTTGGACGCGCCGCCGTTGAAGTAGCCGGTGACCGGAGAGTACACAGGGCCGTTCTTGTACGTGCGGCCGTACTTGGGGTTCTCCTTGCCGGTCGGGTCGGACTGCGCGATCACCTGCCCGCCGGCGATGATCTGCCCGCGCGGCGAGTTGAACACCTCGGCGAACTTGCGGCGGTTGTTCTCGTCGGAGCGCAGGTCATCGGCCTGGCTGCCCTGCACGTAGTTGACCTGCGCCATCAGGCCGAAGAACAGCAGCAACCCGAAGATCGCGACCCGGCGCAGCGGCTTGTCCATGTTCATCGGGCGACGCTCCGCTCGGTGTCGGGGACGGGGGCGGCTTCGCTGGTCATCGGTGCGGGATCACCTCGTGCTCACGATCTGGGTCATGCCCTCGTCCTGGATCGCCTGCGGCGCCGGCTTGCGCGCGTCGTGGCTCATCCGGACCAGGATGGCGATCAGGATCCAGTTGGCCATCAGCGACGAGCCGCCCTGCGACAGGAACGGCGTGGTCAGACCGGTCAGCGGGATCAGCCGGGTGACGCCTCCGACGATCACGAACACCTGCAGCGCCAGCACGAACGACACACCGCCGGCGAACAGCTTCAGGAACGGGTCGCGGGCGGCGATCGCCGTCTTCATGCCGCGCTGCACGATCAACGCGTACATCAGCAGCAGCGCCATCAGCCCGGTCAGCCCGAGCTCCTCGCCCATCGAGTCGAAGATGAAGTCGCTGAACGACAGGGGGGTGCGCCACGGCTCGCCCTGGCCCAGGCCGGCGCCCAGCACCCCTCCCTCGCCGAGCGCGAACAGCCCGTTCATCAACTGAGCGCTGTCGGAGTACTCGCCGCCCAGCTTGCTGCAGGCGTACCAGCCGGGGGCGATGAGGCGGGTCTGGTCGGCCTTCTCGGTCTGCCCCGCCCGCTCGTACTCGTCGGCCTTGCGCTCGAGCTCCGCCTCGTACTGCTTGGAGATCTCGGTTTCGGGGTTGACCGGCTCGACCTTGCCGCTCTCCAGCATGCAGCCGCCGTCGAAGTACGGCTTGGGGTTCTGCCAGATGTCGATGCGCTGGTTGACGTGGCCCATGAACGGCAGCAGCGTCGCGATGAACACGCCCGCCGCCAGCAGCCCGACACCGATCAGCACCCACGACACCCGCTGCGTGGCGATGTAGAGCATCGACACGAACAGGCCGAAGTACAGCAGCGCGGTGCCCAGGTCCTTCTGCATGAACAGCACGCCCAGGCAGAAGACCCAGATCACCATGATCGGGCCCAGGTCACGGGCCCGGGGCAGGCTAAGCGGCCCGATCTTCTTGCCGATCAGCGACATGGCCTGCCGCTTGTTCACCAGATACCCGGCGAAGAAGACCACCAGCATCAGCTTGGCGAACTCGCCCGGCTGCACCGAGAACCCGCCCACGTTGATCCACACGCGGGCGCCGTTGATCTCCGCGCCGATGCCCGGCACGATCGGCAGCAGCAGCAGGATGATCGCGCCCAGGCCGATCAGGTAGGTGTAGCGCTGGGCGGTCTTGGGAGTGAACGACAGCGGCGCGTCGGTCCGGCTGGTGTCCCGCATGATCAGTATCGCGGCGACGAACAGCGCGATGCCGACGAAGGTCCACATCAGCTGGGACGGGGCGTCGGCGGCGTCCTTGAGCACCTGCCGGCCCGCGGCGGCCGCGGCCTTGCGGTCGGCGCTGGTGTCCAGGTCCAGCCGGTAGATCATGGCCAGGCCGAGCCCGTTCAGCGCCACCGCCAGCGGCAGCAGCAGCGGATCGGCGTACGGCGCGAACTTGGCCTGCACGAAGTAGGCGGCCAGCGCCAGCACCACCAGGCCGCCGCCGTACCCGAACAGCCCGGCGGGGATCTGCCCGTCACGGGCCAGGCCCACCTCCGCGAACGCCGACAGCGTCAGCACCATCGCGAAGATGAGCAGCGCCAGCGCCGCCGCGTTGCGCCGCTGGTACGGCAGCTGGCGGCGGATCTGCTCCCCGAGCTGGTTCATCTACGACTTACCCCCGTTGGCCGGGCAGTCCTGGATCCTCGGGCTGCCGGTACGGCAGGCGTCGCGGCGCCTCTCCAGATCGCCGAGCTTCTTCTCGGCCTGCGCCCGGCCCACGAACGCGAAGGACCCCTGGCGGACGCCGGTCGCGTCGCTCTCCGGAAGTTCGCTGAGGTTGACGGCGCTGTCGGCGATCGTCTGCTCACGGCAGTTCTTCTGGCCCGCCCCCTGGACGATGACGACCTTGCCGTCCTGGTCGCGCAGCGAGTACTTGCACACCGCGTTCTGCAGGTCCTGCACGGCCTTGGGCCCGCTGACGCTGTAGGTGTTCTTGACCGCCTGCTGCTTGTCCTGCGGCAGGTCCGCCACCCTTATGGGCGGGTTGGGCTGCTCCTTGGCGGCGGCCTTGCGCGACAGGTTCAGCCCCGGCACCTCCTGCGTGGTGCCGCGGAACAACACGACCTGCCCGTTCTCCTCGCCGATGTAGTAGCCGTTGCGCACCGACTGCAGGCCCACGAACCCCACGGCGGCCAGCCCCACCACGGCCACCCCGGCGGTCACGATCAGCCACGTCCAGCGTCGCGGGCCGCGGCGGCGTCCCCGGGCCGGGGCCTCCGGCGGGGCCATCACGTCCGGCGGCCCGCCCGGCGCACCCGGCCCTCCAGGCCCGCCGGGGCCACCTGGCCCGCCCGGCATCGGCTGCCCCATCGGCATCGGCGCGGGCTGCGGGGGCGGCATCTCGTCCACCGCCACCGGCGGCTGCGGCATCGTGTCGCGCAGCTGCGCCGCCCGGCTCGCCGGAGTGTCGGCGCCGCCCTCGGGCCCCTGGCCGGGCGCCGGCGGAGCGGGCTGCGTCGTGCCGGGACCGCCCGGCAGATCCGGCGGACGGGCCGTGGCCGCGGCGCCCACGGCATGGCCGGGGCCGGGCGGAGGCGGCTGCTGCCCCAGGTCGACGACGTCCGCCACCACGCACGTGATGTTGTCCGGCCCGCCGCCCCGGTTGGCCAGGTCGATCAGCTGCCGGACGGCCTGCTCGGGATCGTCGATGTCGGTCAGCACCTGGAAGATCGTCTCGGCGGTGACCACGCTGGACAGCCCGTCCGAGCACAGCAGGTAACGGTCGCCGACCTTGGCCTCGCGCAGCGACAGGTCGGGGTCGACCTCGCCCCGGCCGTCCAGCGCGCGCAGCAGCAGCGAACGCTGCGGATGCGAGGCCGCCTCGTCGGGGCTGATCCGGCCCTCGTCCACCAGCGACTGCACCAGCGTGTGGTCGTGGGTGATCTGGAACAGGCTCCCGTCGCGCAGCAGGTACGCCCGCGAGTCGCCGATGTGGACCAGCGCCACCTGGTTGCCCGCCCACAGCATCGCCGTCAGCGTCGTGCCCATGCCCTGCAGCGCCGGGTCCGACTCGACGATGTGGTGCAGGTTCTCGTTGGCCGCCTTGACCGTGTGCTCAAGCGCCGCCAGCAGCTCGTTGGCCGGCAGCTCCTTGTCGAGCTTGCGCAGCTCGGCGATGGCGGCGGCACTGGCGATCTCGCCGCCGACGTGCCCGCCCATTCCGTCGGCAACGGCGAGCAGATGGGCGCCCGCGTACGCCGAGTCCTCGTTGCCCTCGCGCAGCATGCCGACGTCGGACCGCGCGGCGTAGCGAATTCCCAGAGTCATTTGCGCAGCTCGATCACCGTCTTGCCGATACGGATCGGTACGCCCGGCGGAACCGGCATCGGCCGGCTCACCTTCGTGCGCCCGAGGTAGGTCCCGTTGGTCGAGCCGAGATCTTCCACGATCCACTGACCGTCCTGCGCGTAAAGTCGGGCATGCCGGCTCGAAGCGTAGTCGTCGGTCACCACGAGCGTGGAGTCATTCGCCCGGCCGATGCTGATCGGCACCCCCGTCAGGTCGATGACGGTGCCGGCCCGCTCGCCCTGGACGACCACCAGCTTGGTCGGCGCGTTGCTGCGCTGTGCCCGCGGCGGTCTGGACTGCCGGGCGGCCCGCTGCGGCGGCTGGGCCGCGCGGGCGGCGGCCTTGGAACCGAACAGGTCGGCCCGGATCACGCCGACGGCCGCGATGACGAACAGCCAGAGCACCGCGAGGAACGCCAGCTTGATCAGCGTGAGGGTGAATTCGGACATCGGAGTCGGGGCTACTCCCTATCGCGGCGGAAGACCAGGGTTGTCCGCCCCATCGTGACCCGCGAACCGTCGACGAGCGTGACCCGCCGGATCGGCTGACCGTTCACGAAGGAGCCGTTCGTCGACCCTAGATCCACCAGCACGACTTCGGGACCTTCTACGCGGATCTCGGCATGGTGGCGGGACACGCCGGGGTCGACCAGGCGCAGATCGCAGTCGGTGCCGCGACCCAGCAGGGTCACCGGCGTATTGATCTCATAGGTGCGCTGGGTGGCGTCGCCGCCCTCCACCGCCGTGGTGACCAGCAGCCGCGGCCGGCCCGCGAACGCCCCGCCCCTCCCCTGCGGCACGTCGCTCACCGGGCGGCGGATCTCTCCACCCTCCACGGTGGAGCCGCGGATGACGCCGGACCGGATCCGGAACATGCCCGTGGCCAGGTCCCCGGCGTTCTCGAACCGGACGCGCACCGGCCCGACGAAGGAGTACCCCTGCTCCTTGGCGTACTCACGGGCCAGGTTCGCCAGCTCCTGGCTCAGGCTGTCGGCGTACACCTGGAGCCGCTGCCCGTCCTGCTCGGAGATCTCGACGACGAAGTCGTTCGGCACCAGGGTGCGTCCAGCCGCCACGATGGCGGCGCGGTCGTCCATCTCGCGCTGCACAGCGCTGGCCACCTCGACCGGCTGCAGCTCCGACTTGAAGGCCCGGGCGAAGGCACCTTCGACCATGCCCTCCAGCCGTCGCTCGAAGCGCTGAATGACGCCCACGGGCACCTCCCTTCCCCACTGGTAGACGATCGTATCGGTGCGAAGGTTCGCTCGAAGTATCTGGATACCTAACCACTCCCGAGACCGTGCTAGCCTTTTCGAGCACCCCCCGAGAGGGGGCCGCACCCGGGCGGGTGGCGGAACGGCAGACGCGCACGGTTCAGGTCCGTGTGTCCGCAAGGACGTGAGGGTTCAAATCCCTCCTCGCCCACTCGGAGCTGGGAGCAGTGTGCCCACGGAATGCGTGGGCCGCTGCTCCTCGTCGTTTCTCCCAGGGGGCGACCCCCTGGAACCCCCGTCGGGCCCGCCCTGGCGGGCGTGCCTTTCGGGGCTGGGCGAGTGGCCGCGGCTGTGGGCCGCTGCTTCTTGTTGTTTTCCCACCGGGCGAGCCTGTGGAACCCCCGTCGGGCCCGCCCTGGGGGGCGTGCCTCTGGGGGCTGGGGCGAGGGCCCGCGTGGGCCGCTGCTTCTTGTCGTTTTCGCAGGGCCGACCCTGTGGAACGCCCGTTGGGCCTGCCCTGGGGGGCGTGCCTTTCGGGGCTGGGCGAGTGGCCGCGGCTGTGGGCCGCTGCTTCTTGTCGTTTTCCCAGGGGCGAGCCTGTGGAACGCCCGTTGGGCCTGCCCTGGGGGGCGTGCCTTTCGGGGCTGGGCGAGTGGCCGCAGGTGTGGGCCGCTGCTCCTTGTCGTTTCCAGGGGGCGACCCGCTGGAAACACGCTGGTGGTGAACGGGTCATCACATCACAGTGACGGAATGAGCCCCCCTGCAACAAGCAGTGGGGGCTCATCTGTATCTCTCAACGGTACAGCGCAGCCTGTCCCTGGTTGCCGGGTGGGCCTTGGGACTTTTGAGGCCGGTGAGGGCGCAGTCGCCTGGTTCAGCGCGCGGCGGCATCACTGTCGGTTGTGCGCTCGATGGCTGCCCGCACGCAGCGTTCGTCGGCGATGTCGACGATCAGCGTGGGCGCTTCCCGCCGCTCTTCTTGATCATCTCGGGGGTCTCGGCGGCCGCGCTGCCGTCGATGTCGAGCACGGCGACCGCTGCGCCGCGGGCCAGGCCAGCGCCGTCGCGCGGCCGATACCGCTGCCGGCGCCGGTGACCAGCCCCGCCTTCCCGGAAACGTCGCTCATGCCAGCGGCTCGTGGTTCGCCCAGGCGACCTTGTACGGGTGCCGTGCCTGCCAGTGCTCGATGACCTCGTGCAGGCCGGGCTCGGCGAACGCCTTCGCCAGCGCGTCGGTGTCGGCCACGGCGACCTGCACGATCGCGGTGGCGATCAGTGCCGGAATGGCCTCCTCGCCGGGGACGGGGATGTGGCGCCGCGCCGCGACCGACTGCGCGAGGCCGGTGTCCAGCATGGCCCGTTCGATGTCCGAGAGATATTGATCGAGCTCGGTGTCAGGTACGGGACGATCGAAGGCAACGATCATTGTGTGGGTAACCATGTGCCGATTCTCGAGGTGTGCGCCGCGGGTGTCCAAGACCGGTTCGCTCACCGGCGATAACCTGTGGGAATGAGTGAACTGGAGACCCGCGAGCTGGAGTACTTCATCGCGGTCGCCGACGAGCTGCACTTCGGCCGGGCCGCCGACCGGCTCTCGATCGCCCAGCCGGCGCTGTCGAAGGCGATCCGGCGTATCGAGACCCGGCTCGGCGTCCCGCTGTTCGTGCGTTCCAGCCGGCGCGTCGAGCTCACGCCGGCCGGGGCGGCGCTGCAGGAACACGGGCGGCACGCGCTCAACGCGGTCAGCGCCGCCGTCCGGAACGCCCGGCGCGCCGGCGTCGCCCAGGATCACCTGCGGCTCGTGCTCAAGCCCGGCGGCGATGCCGGCCTGCTGTCGGGGATCCTGGGCGAGTACGCCCACCAGCCCGACGCCCGCAGGGTGGACATCCTGTTCAGCGGGCCCGCCGACCGCGCCGACTTCCTGCGCGACGGGCGGGCCGACGTCGGCCTCCTCTACGCGCCGTTCGACGATCTCGTCGGCCTCGCCCACGAGCCGCTGATCGTCGAGAACCGCGTGGTCATCGTCCCGTCCGGTCACCGGCTGGCCGGACGGGCTGAGGTGCGAATGTCCGATCTGGAGGGTGAGACGCTCCCGCGTTGGAAGGGGGTGCCGGGCGGCGACGGCACCGGACCCGAGGTCGCCGACGTGGTCCAGCTGCTCCACATGATCGCGTTGGGCCGGATGATCGGAGTGCTCCCCCGCTCGCTGGTCTCACCGCCCCCGGACGGCCTGGTGTGCGTCCCGGTGACCGATGCGCCGCTCAGCCGCCTCGTCCTCGCCTGGAACGAGCGGGACCGCCGGCCGCTGGTCGCGTCGTTCGTGACCGCCGCGCTGGCCCATCGCGACCGGGTCGACGCCCTGGTCGCGCCGGTTCCCTCACAGTCCAGCCGGCGAGCGTGCGGACGCTCCAGTGCGTGAGCGGGCGTCCCAGCCTGACCGGACGCGTCGTGGCCGCCGCTTTCTCACCGGCTCCGCCATCCACGCACCTCACCTCGACAGCGATCACGTCACCATCGAGAGTGAGGCCCGCAGACATCGCCACCACGGACATCGGTCGGCGTGTCACCAGACCCGGTGAACGTAAGTGGTCATCGCACTAGCTCCCAGGGCATACGGCAGAGCTGGCGGTGACCCAACGGCTCGAGCCGACCTGGAACTTCGAGGGTGGCGACCACCTCAAGTACGACCACACCGGGAAACGGCTGTTCGAACGCGAGGGTCGGGATGGCGTCGCGGGAACCCGCGCGGGTGCGTCAGCGCCGCTGCAGCTTTGCGAGCATCAGGGTCGGGTCGTTTCCGGCGAGGTTCGCGCCGTTGGTCACATAAACGCGGTTTCCTCGAACAATGACGGCCGTGGTCCCCTGCATGCCGTCATCGGCGTCCAGCAGGGTCTCGTGGGCGCCGTCCGCGCCCACGCGCACGAGCTTGCTGCTCTGGTTGATCGCGGCGAGGATCTCGCTGCCCCGACCGGTGAAGTCGAAGTCGTCGATGCCCTCCAGCCCCGTGGCCCGGACCTCGGCGCGGCCGGAGCCGCCGTCCTTGGTCACCGGGATGCGGACGATGGTGCCGTGGTCGGAGTTGGTCGCCCACACGGCACCGTCGTGGATCTTCATGCCGTTGGCGCCGAAGAAGCCGGCGGGCGCCAGGGCCGGGTCCGCCGACCACACCGAGGCCTTGCCGCCGCTCAGCGGGGCCTGCCAGATGCGCCCGCCGGTGGAGTCGGTGACCAGGAAGCGGTTCCGCCTACCGTCGATGACCAGTGCGTTCGGGAAGGTGTCGGCGGGCAGCGGCACGACGAGCCGGGGCTTGCCGGAGGGAGGGAGCTGCCAGATCCCGGTCAGCCCGCCCTGCCCGGAGGAGTAGAGGAAGTACACGGCGCCGCTGTCCGACCGGGCGACCCCGGTGACCACGGGGGTCCCGATGACCGGGGTGGTGCCGCCGCCATCCTGAGGTAGCGGCATGGTGGCGAGTACCTGAAGGGCCCCGTCCCGCGCGACCCGCACCACCTGGCGGGCGGGGATCATGCCGATGACCACGCCGCCGCCGGGCTCCAAGGCGATGCTCTCGGCGACCTGGCCCGCGGCCCGGTCGAAGTGGGCGAGGACGCGCACGTCGCCCAGGCGGGCGCCGGCTGTGCGGTCTGGGTGTGTCGGGGTGGTGGTCGAGACCGCGGTCGGGTCCGGGGCGGCGAAGGCCGCCGGGGCCGCGGCGAGCGCGCCGAGCAGGGCGGCGAGGCCGAGCGTGGCGGCGCGCCGCCGCAGCCCGGTGGGTCGGTAGAGGGACATGGCCTTCCTTTCGGTCGTGCGGGACGGAGAGGGGCGGCGATGGCGCCGACCGTGGTCGCGGGCGCGAAGCGCCGACGCTGGGGCACCCCGTGGTGTGGACGAGGGGCACGCTTCTTCTTCCACCTCGCCGCCGGGCTGTATCGCTCAGTACAGAAGGTCTGCGGCAGACTGTATCAGGAAGTACAGAACTGGTGTACTGTGAGGTACAGAACATGGGGGAGGGGCCGTGGGACGCACACCGACCACCGCGCGGGGGCGCGCGACCCGAGAGCGCATCCTTGATTCGGCGGCGGACCTCATCGAGCGGCGTGGCGTCGCGGCGGTGACGCTGGACGATGTCGAACGCGCCGCGGGGGTCGGCCGCAGCCAGCTCTACCACTACTTCGACGACCGGGACGACCTCATCCGCTCCGTGGTCCACACCACCGTGGACAAGGTGTTGGCCGCGCAGGAACCGCTGCTCCTGGAGGTCGACTCGATGGCCGGCATCGACCGCTGGTTCGACGCGATCGTGGCCAACGGAACGCGGCAGGACGCGGTCGGCGGCTGCGCGATCGGCTCGTTGGCCAGCCAGCTCAGCGGCCGCGACGACCTCACCCGGCAGGCGTTCGTGGACGCCTTCGCGCGCTGGGAGGCCCCCCTCATCTCGGGTCTGCGCCGGATGCAGGAGTCGGGCGAGCTGCGCCCGGACGTGGACGTGACGGAGCTGGCCGACCTCACCATGGCCGCAATCCAGGGCGGCCTCCTGCTGGCCCAGGTCCGCCGCACACCGGACCAGCTCCGCCTCGCCCTGCGCGGCGCGCGGGCGGCGTTGGAGGACGCGCTCACCCCTCGGCCCTGAACGCGGTCCACCCGCCGCTCAGCGCAGGCGGCCCACCACGCCGGCCCGGCCCCGATCCGGCCGCTCCCAACAGAGCTGCCGGTCCAGGTTGGTCTCTGCTATGGACCCCGCCATTCCCTGATCCGACGAGGGCGGCGCACACCAGGGAGCAAGGAAATCTCGGACAGCGGTCGGCGCGGAGATCGTCGTTCAGCTGCCTGCGGCCTCGTCCGCCGCCGCGCGGGTGAGGGTGTCGGCCACCGTTGTGCAGGCGAGCCGGGCCACGGAACGCAGTTCGGCGTCGGAGGCGCCGGCGCGGCTGAGCACGGCCAGCGACTGGTTGATGGCGACGACGTACGTGGCCAGCTCGTCCAGGACGTGGGGATCGGCCGGTGCGGCCGCCAGCGCCGCGCGGACCCGTCGGCGCTGGGCGTCGAGGAGGGCGCGCACATGGCCGACGCTCTCCTGGCCGAGGATCGCCGACTGTGCGGCGGACTGGGCGATGAGGCACCCCGCAGGAACCGACGGGTCGGCGATGCGCGCCAGCACGACGTCCAGGAACGCTTCGACCGCGCGCACCGGATCGTCGGAGTGCGCTGCGAGCGCCTCCTCGTACCGGGCGCCGTAGGTGGAGGCGTAGCGGTCGAGGCACTGGCGGAACAGGGCGTCCTTGCCGCCGAACGAGCCGTAGATCGAGCCGCGGCCCAGGCCGGTGGCGGCGCCTAGCGCGTCGAGCGAGGCGTCGGTGTACCCGCGCTGCCAGAACACGCGCATCGCCTGGTCCAGGGCGGCGCCGACGTCGAACTGCTTGCGGCCTGACATGCCGCACCTCCCGGATTCTCGGTACCCGCCGCGATTCTACCGCCATGTTGGACTGAACGGTAAAACTATCTTTGACTGTTCAGTCCAACATGGCATAGCGTGCTGGACGTACTCGCAAGGGAGAACCACTGTGATCCAAGACATCGCTCCCGAAATCGATTCGCAGAACCGCGGCGGCCGTCGCGTCCGCATCGGGTTCTGGCTCGTGGCAGCGGTGTACGCCCTGGTCATGCTGGGCGGCACCCTGCCGATTCCGCTGTACGCGTTCTGGGCGCCGCAGATGGGTTTCGGGCCCTTCACCACCACGCTGGTCTTCGCCGTCTACGCGCTGGGAACGGTGCTGGCGCTGATGATGTTCGCGCCCCTGTCCGATCGCGCGGGACGCCGACCGCTGCTGGCGGCCGGCTTGCTGTCGGCCGCCGCGAGCACCGCGCTGTTCCTGGTCGCCCGGGACGTCGGGACGCTGCTGGCGGCGCGGTTCCTGTGCGGTCTGGCCGCCGGGGTGTCCAACTCCACCGCCACCGCGGCGCTGAACGAGCTCGCCGACGGCGACGTGCGACGCGCCTCGATCGTGTCCACCGCGGCGAACTTGGGCGGGCTGGGGCTCGGCGCCGTCGTGGCCGGCGTGTTCGCCCAGTACGGCGCCGACCCCACCCACCTGGTCTTCTGGGCCTACCTGGCGACGCTGGCGCCCGCGCTTCTCGCCGTCGCGATCACGCCCGAGACCGTCGTGGTCCGGGGACGGCCCGCCCTGGCCGTGCGCCGGCCGACCGTACCGGCCCGGGACGCGGGGAGGCCGGAGTTCTGGCGGGCCGCCGCGGCCGTCCTCGCCGCGTTCGCGGTCGGCGGCCTGTTCTCCTCCCTGGTGCCCGGCTTCCTGCACGACCGGCTGCACGTCCACAACATCGCCGCCATCGGCGCGCAGATCGGGCTGCTGTTCCTGATCGCCCTGGTCTCCCAGGTCGCCGCCCCGGCGCGGTGGCTGTCCAGCCACCGGCCGGCGCCGCTGTTGCTCATCGCGGGCGTCGCCGCCGTCCAGACCGCGCTGTGGACCCGGTCGCTGCCGCTGTTCGTCGGCGGCACGATCCTGGCGGGCGCCGGTATCGGGCTGGTGTTCCGCAGCGGCATCGCCGTCACCCAGCGGCTGGCCGACCCGCAACGTCGGGCGGACCTTCTGTCCACCTACTTCCTGGCCGCCTACACCGGATCGATCGTCCCGACGCTGGCGCTGGGACTCCTCGACCAGGCGCTCAACGAGAACCTGGCGACGCTGCTGCTGTCGGCCGCCGTCGTGGCCACCACGCTCGCCTCGGCGCTGAAGCGTCCCACCCCGGCCGCCGCCTGACGCGGCCGCATCACCCACCAGAAGGGAACGCCGTGAACGCAGCCATGCCCGAAGGCCCCGGCTCGGTCACCGGAGCCCCGTACCTGCCGCCCGGTTTCACCGACACCTTCACCAGCCGCTACGTCGACACAGGCGACGTGCGCCTGCACGCGGTCACCGGCGGCCGGGGACCCGCGCTGCTACTGCTGGCGGGCTGGCCGCAGAGCTGGTACGCCTGGCGTCTGCTCATGCCCGCGCTGGCCGCCGACTTCCACGTCGTCGCGGTCGACCCGCGCGGCGTCGGGCTGTCGGACAAACCACAGGACGGCTACGACACCGGCACCCTCGCCGCCGACATGGTGGCGCTGATGACCGCGCTCGGGCACCAGCGCTTCTCCATGGTCGGTCACGACGTCGGCATGTGGACCGGCTACGCGCTGGCCGCCGACCACCCCGAGCGGCTCGACCGCCTGGCCGTCGCCGAGGCCGCCATCCCCGGCCTGTCCCCCTCACCGCCGCTCTTCCACGGCGCCCAGGCCAACGACCGCCTCTGGCACTTCGCCTTCAACCGCCTCACCGAGCTGAACGAGCTGCTCGTCCAGGGCAAGGAGCGCGTCTTCTTCGGGCACCAGTTCGCCACCAAGGCCGTGCGCAAGCTCCCCGACCACGCCGTCGAACACTACGTCGGCCCCCTCGCGTCCGACCCCGACGCGCTGCGCGCCAGCTTCGCGTTCTACCGCGCGCTCGACACCACCATCGCGCAGAACCAGCGGCGCAAGGCCCGGCGGCTGACCGTTCCCGTCCTGGCGATCGCCGGAGCGGGCAACTCCGGCGACCTGGTCGAAAAGACCATGCGGCTCGCCGCCGACGACGTGCAAAGCGTGATCATCCCCGACTGCGGCCACTACCCGGCCGAAGAGGCCCCCGAGGAGATGCTGGCAGCCCTCAAACCGTTCCTGACCTCCACCGCGAGCCCAGCGCACCGGCCCGCTTGATCCCACGTCGGGGACGGCCGCGCCTTCAGCCAGGGCGCCGATGCCATGGGTGCCGTTGGGGACATGGTCAGCCAGGGCGACTATGGCCGTTCCAGCACGTCGAGCTCGGCACTTCAGTGGAGAAGGCCACCTCACCGCCGCGGCGGTCGGCTGGCCTGGGCGGGTGCGCGGTCGAACTGGCGCCCGGGCACGGGCTCGGCACCGACCACGTCGGCACCGGCGTGGTCGGTGCCGACGCCGCGGTGCTGGTCTGGCGCCGCTCGCTGCTCGACGCGCGCACTGCGGTCGCCGCGGTCAACCAGGCGCGGGCGGTGGGGAATGACGCTCACGGTGAGCCGTGCGGGACGGGAGGCCGCCGCAGCGTCGGGACGACCGGTGCGCACGACACGCCGGCCTCTCGCGACTCGCGATGCGGGCGCTCAGTACGCGAGCTCCCCGATGCCGCCGTCAACGCGCAGCACGGTACCGGCGGTGTAGGCGGACTCGTCCGAGGCGAGATAGACGGCCGCCTTCGCCAGCTCGGTGGCGGTGCCGAGGCGATGGAGGGGCACGGTCCGCCGGAGTTCTTCGTAGATGGCGGCCTGTCGCTCGGGGCCGAGCGGCTTGAACGTGTCGGTGACGGTCGGCCCCGGGCTCAGCCCGTTGACCCGGATACCCCGATCCTTCAGCTCATAGGTCAGCCCGCGGGAGAAAGAGAGCAGGCCCGCCTTGGCGGCACCGTAGACCGCCGCGTTCTCGTGCCCGATGAAAGCGGAGACCGAGCCGACGAGAATGACCGAGGCCTGCCGTGAGAAGAGCGGCAGCAGGGCCTTGATCAGGAAGAACGGTGCCTTGAGATTGGTGGCGACGAGCTTGTCGAACGCCTCTTCGGTCCATTCTTCGATCGGGAGGTGGGTGACGTCGGCGGCGTTGCTCATCAGGATGTCGAGCCGCGGCCACTCCCGCTGCAGCCGCGCCGCGAGCGCCGCCTGGCCGGGCACGTCGCCGGCGTCGCTGAGGATGGGCAGCAGCGGGCCGTCCAGCCGCCGGGCGGCCTCGTCCAGCCGTTCCTGCGAGCGGCCGGTGATCGCGACGGTCGCTCCCTCGGCGAGGAACTGGCGGGCGGTCTCAAGCCCGATGCCGCCCGTCCCGCCCGTGATCAGGGCGTGCTTTCCCTCAAGACGACCCATCGGTCTCATTCTCCTCACTCGCGCCCGAGGCGCGTGGTTCCGGTAGCGGTGGTTCTGGCAGCGATGACGGGCCGTCCCCGCCATCTCGGAGAACGCCACACCGCCTTTGCCGTGTCGGCGGCAGGCGTGTCCCGGGTCAGATGGCGGTCCGGCCTCCGTCGGCGGCCACGACGGCGCCGGTCACGTAGCTGGCCTGGTCGCTGGCGAGGAAGGCGATCACCTGGGCGACCTCGGCCGGGTCGGCGGTCCGCTTCAGCGCGGTGGTCAGGCCCATGCCGCCGAGGTCGGGTCCCATGGCCGCCACCACCTTGGAGGTGGTCATCGGGCCGGGCGACACGGCGTTGACGCGCACGTTCGACGCGGCGAACTCGGCCGCCCAGGTGCGGGTCAGGGACTCCAGCGCCGCCTTGGTGGCACCGTAGACCGCCATCGGCGGCATGCCCAGGCCGGCCGCGGTGGAGCTGACGTTGACGATGCCGCCGCCCCCGCCGGCGGCCATCTTCGGCGCGAGCCGGGCGGTCAGGACGAACGGCGCGCGCACGTTGACCGCGAAGGCGGCGTCGTAGTCGGCGATGTCCTGATCGGCGGTCGCGCTGAACGGGACGACGCCCGCGTTGTTGACGAGGATGTCCACCGCCCCGGCGTCCTCGGCCAGCCGCTGCACGGCCTGCGGGTCGGCCAGATCGGCGGGAACGAAGCGCACGGTGCCGGCGGAGCCGGCCGCGCTCCGCACGTCGTCCACGACCTGGGCGCCGCGGTCCGGGTCGGTGCCGGTGATGATCACGTTCGCTCCGCCGGCGGCGAGGATCCTCGCCGTCGCGTGCCCGAGCCCGCCGATGGCGCCCGACCCGGTGATCAGCGCCGTCTTGCCCTTGAAGTCCATGTCGTCCCGCCTCTCGTCTCCTGGCGCGCTCGGGCACCAAGCGACTTATGTGTGACCGTTCAAGAATTCCTGCGGACATCACCGTACGACCTTTTGTGCACGCGGTCAAAAAGTCGTAGCCTGGGGACATGGCACGGACAGGGCGGCCCCGCGCATTCGACAAGGACAAGGCCCTGGAGCGCGCGCTCCTGCTGTTCTGGTCCCGGGGCTACGGCGCGACCTCCGTCCAGGACCTCGTCGACGCGCTCGCCCTGGAGCGGGGCAGCCTGTACGGCGCCTTCGGCGACAAGCGGAGCTTCTACCTGGCGGCGGTCCAGCTCTACTGGGACACCTACGAGCGCCAGCTGGTCGCGGCGCTGGAGACCGGGCCGGTCCTGCCGGCGCTGCGCGAGGTGCTCGCCAACCCGGCCCGGGCGCAGGAGTACGCCTCCGACGTCGGCGTTCCGCAAGGGTGCATGATCGGCAACACCACCGCCGAACTCGTGCCCCACGACGCCGAGGCCCGCGAGATCGTGACCCGCTCGCACGCCCGCTTCACCCGGATCGTCGCCGACGCCCTGCGGCGCGCCCAGGCCGAGGGCGAGGTCACCCAGGACGCCACCCCCGAGGCCCAGGCGCAGCTACTGCTGTTCACCGTCCAGGGCCTTTCCCTGGTCTCCCGCACCGGACTCGACACCACCGCCGCGCTCGCCGCCGTCGATGCCCTGATCGACGCCCTCCGCGCTTGATCCGCAAGCCCCACTCCCGCAGCGCAGACCGGGCCTCCCACGTTCAGACGTTGGGGTCGGATGAGGGATTGTGAGCGGTGGCGAGGGTGAGGGGGTCGGCGGTGCGGCCGTGGTGGAGCTCGGCCGCCAGCGTCTCGTCGTCCAGGACGGCGCGCACTGCGGTCGTGATGCGGTCCACGTCGCCGCGGGCGGCGGGCGGCAGCGGAGCGCCGGTCGATTCGCGGGCCGCGGCCGCCGCGCCCAGCAGCCGGGCGGCGTGGCGGTGTTCGCCCACCAGGGTGTGGACGCCGGCCAGTCCTTCGAGTGCGAGCGCCATCGCCCGTGGATCGCCGGTGCGGTGCGCGACGGTCAGGGCCTCCAGGTGCAGGTCGCGCGCGTTGTCAGCGGTCCCGCGCCGCTCGGCGACGAAGCCGAGCTCGGACAGGGCCAGCGCGATGCCGGGCGCGAATCCGACCTGGCGCTGCCAGTCGAGCGCGTCGCGCAACAGCTTCTCCGCGACGTCCAGCCGCCCTTCCCGCCGTGCTCCCATCCCCAGGCCGAGCTCGGCGAACACCTCCGCGGGCCGGTGGCTGTGCTCGCCGGCCAGCCGCATGGCCTGCTCGTGGAGCCGCCTGGCCTCGGCCAGGTCGCCCGTCAGCATCGCGATCCGGCCCAGCCCGGACAGCATGTAGGAGACCTGGGTCCAGATCCCCAGTTCCTCGGCCAGGCGCAGGCCCTCGGTGAGGAGGGCGGCGGCGCGGCGATGGTCGCCCTGGATCTCGGCGAGCCTGCCGAGCAGGTCGGTGGCCCGCAGCCGCCCCCAGCGGTCACCGAGCTCGTCGAACAGTGCCGCGCCCTGTTCGGCGTGGCGGACGCACACGGCCAGGTCGCCGCGGGCGAGGGCGTGGTGCGCCAGGGTGGTCAGCGCGGCGGCCGTGCCCCAGCGGTCCCCGAGCCGCTCAAAGGCGGCCAGGGCGTGTTCCGTCAGCCGTTCACCGGTCGACAGATCGGTGCTGCCGAGCAGGATCTCGCCGAGCAGCCACTGCGCCCGGGCGCGGCCCCCCGGGTCGTCGAGACGGTCGTACGGTTCCAGCGCCGCGCGCACCCGCCGCGTGCGGTCGATGCCATGTCGTCCGAGCAGGTCCATGGCCGTTCGCCAGGCGCCCGCCGCGGCTCGTGCCGAGGCCGGCGCCGGACCGCCGTGGTCGAGCGCCAGACCCAGCAGGCGGCGGCCCTCGCCGAGTCGTCCGCGCAGGAACCAGTACCAGGCCATCGCGTCGACCAGCCGCAGCGCCAGATCCGGCCGGTCGCGCCGGACGGTGCTCTCGACGGCGACGCGCAGGTTGACGTGGTCCACATCCAGGCGTTCCAGCCACTGCCGCTGGTCGGGGCCGCGCAGGTGAGCCGCTGCCCGTTCGGCGAGCGCCACGTAGTAGTCGTCATGCCGTCCCCGGACACGCGCGGACTCGCCCGCCTCCCGCAGACGCTCCGCGGCGTAGGCGGCGACGGACTCCAGGAGCCGGTACCGGTAACCGCGCGCGTCTCCGGTGACCACGACCATCGAACGGTCGACCAGGCGGGACAGCAGGTCCGCGACGTCCTCGGACCGCACCCCGTCCCCGGCGCAGACCGCCTCGGCGGCCTCCAGCGAGCAGCCGTCGGCGTGCGCGGACAGCCGCCGCAGGACGGCGCGCTCGGGCCCGGTGAGCAGTTCCCAGCTCCAGTCGATCGTCGCCCGTAGCGTCCGCTGCCGTTGCGGGACGTCCCGGCGTCCGGCCGACAGCAGCCGGAATCGGTCGTCCAGTCGTTCCGCCAGTTCGTGCACGCTGAGCGCGCGGACCCGGGTGGCGGCCAGTTCCAGGGCCAGCGGGATGCCGTCGAGACGACGGCAGATCGCCGCGACGGCGCGGGCGTTCTCGGCGGTGAGGGCGAAGCCCGGGGCGGCGGCGGCCGCACGCGCCGTGAAGAGCCGGACGGCGCTGAAACTCCGCAGGGTCGCGGGTCCGGTCTCCGTCGCCGCGTACGGGGGTTCCAGCGGAGGCACCGTCCAGACGGCCTCCCCGCCGACCTTGAGCGTCTCGCGGCTCGTCGCCAGGATCCGCACGCCGGGCGCCGCCGCCAGCAGACGGTGCGCCAGCCCGGCGACGGGTTCGATCAGGTGTTCGCAGTTGTCGAGCACCAGCAGCATCCGCCTGTCGCGCAGCGCGCGAGCGAGCCGGTCGTCGGCCCGGACGCCGGGAGCGGCGTCGTCGCGGACGCCGAGTGTGGCGGCCACCACGTCCGCCAGCAGGTCCGGCTGGTCGAGCCCGCCGAGTTCGACGAGCCACACCCCGTGCGGGAACGCGTCGAGAAGCCGGGCGGCGGTCTCCAGGGCCAGCCGAGTCTTGCCCACGCCGCCCGGCCCGGTGAGCGTGACGAGGCGATGGGCGTCCAGCAGGGCCCGCACCTGCGCGACGGCCTCGGTACGGCCGATCAGCTCGGTGGGCGAGGCGGGCAGGTTCGTACGGGGACGGACGGGGGTGAGGGCGGGGTCTTGGGCGAGGATCGCCCGATGCAGGGCGACCAGCTCGGGGTTCGGGTCCAGGCCCAGCTCCTCGCGCAGGCGGTCTCGCAGCTCGGCGAGGCTGTCCAGGGCCTCGCTCTGCCGTCCGGCGCGGTAGAGGGCGCGCACGTATGCGGCGCGCAGCCGTTCCCGGAGAGGATGGCGGGCCACCACGTCACGCAGCTCGCCGACCAGCGCGGTGTGCTCGCCGAGGACCAGGCGTGCCTCGGCGAGATCCTCCACCGCGGTCAGCCGTTGCTCCTCCAGACGGGTGATCGCGGCCCGCGCGAAGTCCTCGTCGGCGAAGTCGGCGTACGCGGGGCCCCGCCACAGCTCCAGCGCGTCGGTCAGCAGCGCGGCCCTCGCCCGGGGCTCAAGGGTCTCGCGCGCGCGAGCCAGCAGCGCCGGGAACCGGCCCGCGTCGACCGCCTCGGAACCGACGCGCAGCAGATATCCCGGTGCCTGGAAGACCACCAGCTCCCGGCCGCCCGGCTCGGCGTCCTCCAGCGCCCTGCGCAACTGGGACACCTTGACCTGGAGGGCGGCCGCGGGGTCGGCGGGGGGTGCGCCGGCCCACAGATCGTCGATCAACCGGTCCGCGGACACCGGCCGGCCGTCCGCGATGAGCAGGTCCGCCAGCAGCGCCCGGACCATCCGTCCGCGGATCGTCACCGGGGCGCCGTCCGCCGTCCAGACCGCCAGCGGCCCCAGCACCCCAAAGCGCATACCGCCACGATAACGCGATGATCAGCACTTACCGGACAGCCGTCGCGCCGGTGAGGGGGCGGTAAGCGGAGGGAAGGCGGGTGATAAGCGCGCGGCGGCAGGGTCGAGGGCGACACGGGACACGGACACGAGCCCAGGAAGGTCCACGATGACGAATCCCTCGCCCCTGCACGTCGCGATGATCATCGGCAGTACCCGCCGCAGCCGGTTCGGCTCCGTGGTCGCCGGCTGGTTCGCCGAACAGGTCACCCCGCGCGCCGACATGACGCTGGACGTCGTCGACCTGCGCGACACCCGGCTGCCCGACACGCTCGCCGACGACGGCGAAGACGATCCCGAGCCGGTGCGCGCCCTCGCTCCCCGGCTGGCGGCCGCCGACGCGTTCGTGGTGGTCACCGCCGAGTACAACCACAGCTTCCCGGCCCCGCTCAAGACCGCCATCGACTCGTTCGTGGACGAGTGGCGGGCCAAGCCCATCGGGTTCGTCTCCTACGGCGGCATGTCGGGCGGGTTGCGCGCGGTCGAGCAACTCCGCCTGGTGTTCTCCGAACTGCACGCCACGACCATCCGCGACACCGTCAGCTTCCCCATCTGCCGGGAGCGGTTCGACGACGACGGCACGCCCATCGACACGGCGGGCGCCAACGCGGCCGCCAAGGGCCTGCTCGACCAGCTCGCCTGGTGGGCTCATGCCCTCCGGGACGCCCGCACCGCCCGTCCCTACGGCCTGTGAGGAGCCTGTTCCATGACGTCGACCACCAGTCCGGGCAGACCGGGGTGGAGCCTGGCCCTGCTGGCGTTCTCCAGCCTCATCACCTCGCTCGACTTCACCATCGTGTACGTCGCGCTGCCCGAGATCGTCCGGGAGATCGGCTTCTCCGGGCACTCGGCCCAGTGGGTGATCAGCGCCTACGCCGTCTTCTTCGGCGGCTTCCTGCTTCTCGGCGGGCGCTCGGGCGACCTGCTGGGACGCCGCCGCATGTTCGTCCTGGGCATGGCCGTCTTCGGCGGCGCGTCCCTGCTCGGCGGCCTGGCCACCTCGCCCGCCACGCTGATCGCAGCCCGCGCGCTCCAGGGAGTGGGCGCCGCGGTCGTGTTCCCCGCCACGCTGTCGCTGGTCAACACCATGTTCGCGGAGGGACGCGAGCGCGTCCGGGCGCTGGGGGTGTGGGCCATGGCCGGTGCCGGCGGGCTCAGCCTCGGCGCGCTGCTGGGCGGCGTGCTGACCCAGGCGTTCGGCTGGGAGGCGGTGTTCCTGGTCAACGTGCCGCTGGTGATCGCCGCGGCCCCCGCCGCGTTCCGTCTGCTGGCCGCGGACGGGCCGGTCGAACGCGGCCACGGCTACGACCTGCCGGGCGTGCTGACCGGCACCGCGGGCGCCACACTGCTGGTGTACGCGATCGCGGAGGTCCCCGAGACGGGCTGGACGTCGTCCTCGTTCGTCGTCGCGGCCGTGCTCGCGGTCGTCCTGCTGGCCGCGTTCCTCGGTGTCGAGGCGCGCAGCCGCAGCCCGCTGATGCCGCTGCGGCTGCTGCGCAACCGGCATCTGGCCCCCGCCCTGCTGATCATTTTCGTGTTCGGGGCGACCATGCAGAACGTCGTCTACTTCCTCACCCTGTACTTCCAGGACGTGCTGCGCTACTCCGCGCTGCAGGCCGGGCTGGGCTTTCTCGGCCTGTCGGCGGTGATCGCACTGGGCAACTCCGTCGCCGGGCGGCTGATGATCCGCGTCGGCGTCCGCATCACCCTGATCATCGCGCTGGTCCTCGGCGCCGCCGGGAGCGCCCTGCTGGCGGTCGGAATGACGGCGGACGGCTCGTACCTCACCGTGCTCGCCGGGATCTGCGTGTACGGCATGGGCATGGGCACGATCTATCCCACGCAGTTCGCGGCGGCCGGAACCGGCGTGGCGGCGCGTGAGCAGGGCATCGCCGGCGGCATGGCCAACACCGCCATGCAGATCGGGGTGGGCGTCGGCCTGGCCGTGCTCGTCGGCGTCGCCGCCCCGGACATCGCCGCGGCCGACGGCCTGCGCGCCGCCGTCGCCGTGTCGGCGGGGCTGACGCTGCTGGGCGTCATCGCGGCCCTGGCGATCCCAGGCCGACGCGCCGGCGAACCGGCCCCGCATGCCGTCCCTCAGGACGCGGCCACCTCCTCGGCTCACGACATCGAGGCCCCGGAGAGAACCGGATGACCGCCCGCACACGATGCCCCGTCGGCATGGCAGGACCGCAACTCGGCGAACGGTGAGGCGCATGGTCCAGCGTGTGCGGCCCTTGCCGTGGGGGCCAGGTCAGGAACGGCACGGACTTGGCCCCCGCGTCCGACCACAGCTTCACGATCGCGGGGTGCTGTGGCCCCAGGCGTCCGGGAACTCCAGGAATCGCGCGGTGGCCGCGTCCTCGCTCGGGCGGTGTGTGGAGGAGGGGTGAGGGGCGGCGCCTCCCGATTGATCGTTCGATAATGTTCGCACTATCATCGTGCGGCAATAGTCGAACGATTGGTGGGTGGTGACTGTGGCCGCCGCACGTGCCTACGTGCATCCTGAGACAGAGGACATCTCGCTGCCGCGGGTGCTGTTCGCGCTCAGCGAGCCGCTGCGCCTGGAGATGGTCCGCAGACTCGCCGAAGAGGGCGAGGTGGACAGCATCGAACTCGGGCCCGACCTGCCCAGGTCGACGCTGACCCACCACACCAGCCTGCTGCGCGAGTCCGGCGTGGCCTTCGTACGGGCCGAGGGTCGCAAGTGCATGATCAGCCTGCGCGCAGCGGACCTGGAAGCCCGGTTTCCGGGCCTGGTCGGCGCCGTGCTGGCGGGATACGGTTCCGCGCGGGCCGATGAACACCACGAGGGATCCCAGAGCGGCAGGGGGCAGGGGGCCGACCAGTGATCGGCCGGCTGTGGCCGCTGGTGGCCGCCACCACCTCGCTGGGCATCGACGCCTACGTGCTGGCCGGTGTCCTGCCGCAGATCGCGGACTCGCTGACGGTGTCAGTGGCGGCCATCGGGCTGGGTGTCACCGCCTTCACCGGCGCCTACGCCCTGGCAGGGCCGCTGCTGTCGGGGCCGCTGGTGGCCGGTTCCACCAAGCGCGCCCTGGCCGTGGCGCTGGCGTTGTTCAACCTCGGCAACCTGGTCACCGCGCTGGCTCCCGGCATCGCGGTGTTCCTGGCCGCACGCGTGGTGGCCGGCATCGGCGCCGGGGTGCTGACCGCGGTGGCGACCGCCACGGCCGCCGCGATGGCCACCGACCGTGAACGCGGGCGCGCCATGGCGCTGGTGACCTTCGGACTGTCGACGGGAACGGTGGCGGGGGTCCCGGTCGGCATGCTCATCGGCCGATGGGCGGGATGGCGCTGGACCATGGGCCTGGTGGTGGCGATCGGGGCCATCAGCATGGCCGCGGTCGTCGCCCGGCGCGCCCCCTATCCCGCCATCGCGGTGGCGAGGATCGGTGAGAACCTGCGCCTGCTCAGGACTCCCGCGATCGCCGCGGGCGTGGTCCTGGCCTTCCTGCTCGGGGTGGCGAGCCTGGGCCTGTACACCTACCTGGTCCCCATGGCCGGCGAGCGTGGCCTGGCCCCATGGGCGTTCACCCTGGTGTGGCTATGGGGCATCGGCGGGGTCGCCGGCGCGGCCCTGATCGGCAGGCCGCTGGACGCCCTGGGCTCCCGGCGGCTGCTTCCGGCCGTCGTGGCGGTCCTGGCCCTGACGCTGGGCGCGCTGTCCCTGTCGGACCAGGCCGCCGTGTGGGTCGTCGCGGTCGCCCTGTGGGGAGCGGCGGGATGGGCGAGCGTGCCCGTCCTGCAGCACCTGCTCCTCCAGTGGCGCCAGCGCCGGGCCATGGCCATCATCGCGTTCCAGATGGCCGCCATGTACCTGGGCTCGGCCGCCGGTGCCGCCCTGGGCGGCCGGCTGCTGGACCATGGCACCTCCGCCGGAGCACTTCCCGGCTGGGCGGGCGGCACCGCGCTGCTGGCACTCGCCCTGGCATGGGCCATCACCCGCGGCCGGACGGCGCACCCGCCCGCACGGACCCAGTCCGATCTCACCCCCGTCCCCTGAGGGGCGAACACACCGTTGCCGGAGCGGCCCGGCGTCGTCGACTGCATACGCGACGCCGGGCCTGGGGCGGCGTGTCAGGTGGCCCATGAACTGAACTGGCGCCCGAGGTACGTGCCGAACTCACCACCGAGCCCGCACGTTACGCGCGCGAGTACCTCGGCTGGGGAGTCTTCTGCGCTGGATCGTCAGCTCCGCACTCAAGGGTGGTGGCGTAAGTCCCCGCCCCACAGGGACGCAATGAGCCCCCCTGCAACAGGCAGTGGGGGCTCATCTGTATTTCTCAACGGCACTGCGCAGCCACCGACGCACCCTGTCCCTGGTTGCCAGGTGGGCTGGCAGGCTCCCGCACGGTGGCCAGATCGGCGTCCACCCAGTGGGAGGCAGGTCTCCTGCGGGACGTCTTCGGCATCGGTGGCCGAACCGGGCATCTCGTAGGCGACGGTGGACAGCCCCTGGCCCACGTACTGGACACCGGGTCCCGCCGTTTTGTGACACCCACGATCGGTGGCCTATGTCACACGACCGCGACTGTTACAGGGGCTGGGGCGCCGGCGTCTCGTGTTCGTCAGGACGCCGCGCGAACGAACGATCCGGGGCGGCACTCAACACCACGAGTTCGGCTTGAGAAGGGAAGACCTCGCCATGTCGACACCCACGACCGGCCCGACGACCAGGCGGGAGGATGTGCGGTCGCGTATGCCCAATCCTCTCCCGTTCCTCCCCGAGATGGCGGGAGTCGCCGAAGGCCTGCACAAGGTCCTCAAAAACGGCGCGATTCCGCAGACCACCATCAGCCTGCTGCAGCTGCGCGCCGGGCAGATCCTCGGCAGCACCTACTTCGCCATTCGGGAGACCAGCAACCTCCGCGAGGCCGGGGAGTCAGAGGAGCGCATCACCGCAGTGGCGACCTGGCGGGACGCCCCATACTTCACCGACGCCGAACGGGTCGCGCTGGAGCTTGTGGAGGCCGTCTTGTCCCCGAACCCGTACGGAGAGCGGGTCCCCGATGAGTTGTATGCCAAGGCGTCCGCGCACTACGACGACAAGGCGCTCTGGACGCTCATCATGGCGATCGCCCATATCGGCTTCTTCACCCCCGTCGCTCTCATCGCCAAGCCGATTCCCGGTATGCCGCCCGGTCAGAACTACAGCGATTAACGCCCACCAGGGTCAGGGTGAGGAGTGAGCGGCTACCGCCCGATTCCGTTGACCGCATCCTGCCCCATCCGTTCGGCGGTGCATCGCTCCGAACTGCGAGTTCGGGTGCGTCGCCGTGCCAGTCAGACTTCCCTGATTCTCAAGAAAGGCATGGAACGTGATCAGCAGTAGGTTCGCGGTGGCAGGAGCAACCGGGCGGCTGGGACGCCACGTCGTGGACGTCCTCGCTGAACGGGGGCACCAGGTCGTGCGGATGTCCCGCGCCACCGGCGTGGACATCATCACCGGGGAGGGCCTGGCCGAGGCGCTCACCGGGGTCGACGTCATCATCGACGTCGCGTCGTGGCACGCATCCGACCAGGAGGCCGCCACGGAGTTCTTCCGCACGGCGACCCGCAATCTGCACGAGGCCGGCCAGAAGGCGGGAGTCCGCCAGATCGTCGCCGTGTCCATCATCGGCGCCGACAAGGCCACCGCCGGTTTCCTCGCCGCCCAGCAGGTGCACGAGGAGGCACATCTGTCCGGCCCGCTGCCCGCTCGCATTCTGCGGGCTGCGCAGTTCCACGAATTCGTCGGTCAGCTCCTGGACTGGCGGCAGGGCGACGTCGCCTACATCCCGGCCTTGCCCACCCAGCTCGTGGCCTGCCGCACGGTGGCCGAGGTGCTGGTCGACCTGGCCACCGATCCCGACGCGCCCGCCCAGCCGGCTCCCGGAACGCCGATCCCCGAGATCGCCGGACCCCGCAAGGAGACCATGGCCGAGGCGGCCAAACTTTTCGGCGAACGCCGGGGAATCAAGGTCGTCGGCGTCGACGGCTCCGGCCTGCCCGATGCCGAGATCGCGGCCGGCGGCGGGTTCCTGCCCAGTGCGCACGCCAAGCTCGCCGGCCCCACCTTCCAGGAATGGCTCGACGCCCAACCCTGACAGGGACGGAGCCGGCCATCGGCCGACGTGCGATCCGCCATCGAGTGCCAGGTTGTGGCACCCCAGCAACCCGAGATCTCGTTCCGGCCGAGGCTCGGCATGGCGACATTGACGGCCATCCGGCCGGTGTCCGCGACCGAGCACTCCCGAAACGGCCTGTCGTGAAGGGAAATCCTCCGCCAGGTACACACCCCGTTCAGAAGTTCTCAGCTCAGAAGCTTGCGAGAACACGGTCTTCTCGGAGCCTCGCCGACCTCGGCCATCGCCACATGTGTGCTGTGCGGAGATCGCGGACACATCCGCCACCTGTCGACGAGGCCCTTAAGGCCCACCCCCTCTCAACCGGCGCTGAGCGGCAACGCCGCCGACACGCCGTGGCGCGGTACGACCCGCTGCGGTCGACCCGAACCGACCCCGAGCACGTAGAAGGTGTTTCGAACAATGGCTGACACAGCCCTGCCCGAAAACGTCCCGGCACGCCCCGTCGGCCCCGGCACAGCTTTGGACAAGGGGAGAGAAGCCCCGCCGCCTCCCGACCCCCGCCGCTGGTGGGGGCTGGTGGTCATCGCCCTCGCCCAGCTGATCGTGGTGCTGGACATGACCATCGTCAACATCGCCCTGCCGTCCGCCCAGCAGGACCTCGGCATGACCGACGGCAACCGGCAGTGGGCCATCACCGCCTATACCCTCGCCTTCGGCGGCCTGCTGCTCCTCGGCGGACGTCTCGGCGACCTGTTCGGACGCAAGCGCAGCTTCGTCATCGGCCTGATCGGCTTCGCCGTGGCGTCCGCGCTCGGCGGCGCCGCCACCGGCCCCGGCATGCTCTTCGCGGCCCGAGCCTTGCAGGGCGTCTTCGCCGCGCTGCTGGCCCCCGCCGCGCTGTCCCTGCTGACCACGACCTTCACCGACCCGCGCGAACGCGGCAAGGCGTTCGGCGTGTTCGGCGCCATCGCCGGCGCCGGGAGCGCCATCGGCATGCTGGTCGGCGGCTTGCTGACCGAGTACCTGGACTGGCGCTGGTGCCTGTACGTCAACGCCCCGGTGGCAGCCGTCGCGGTGATCGGCGCGATCGTGATGCTCAAGGACCCCGGCCGCAGGACCGGCGGCCGGCTGGACATCCTCGGCGCCGTGCTGGGCACCGCCGGCGTGCTGTCCATCGTCTACGGCCTCAGCGAGGCCGAGTCCCGCGACTGGGGCGACACTTGGGTGCTGACCCTGGTCAGCGGCGGCGTGCTGATCCTCGGAATCTTCTCCCTGTGGCAGACCCGCGCCCGGACGCCGCTGCTGCCGCTGCACATCGTCAAGGACCGTCAGCGGGCGGGCGCCTACCTGACGATGGGCCTGGTCACCATCGCCATGTTCGGCGTCTTCCTGTTCCTGACCTTCTACCTGCAGGGCATCAAGGGCTGGTCCCCGCTGAAGACCGGTGCGGCCTACCTGCCGATGACCGCCTGCATGATCATCGGTTCCACGCAGATCTCGGCGCGGCTGCTGCACAGGGTGCCCGCCCGCGTGCTGATCATGCCCGGCCTGACGCTGGCCGCCGGCGGCCTGGCCTTCCTGGCCTCCATGGACGTCGACGCCACCTACCTCAGCCACGTCCTGCCCGGCATCTGCATGATGGGCCTCGGCATGGGCGTCACCTTCATGGCAGCCATCTCCACGGCCACCGGCCGCGTCGCCCCGCACGAGCAGGGGGCGGCCTCGGCGACCCTCAACACCATGCAGCAGGTGGGCGGGTCGGTCGGCACCGCGTTGCTCAACACGATCGCGGCCGGCGCGACCACGGACTGGCTGACCGGCCACGGGGTCAACCCCGCTCAGCAGACGTCGCAGGTGAAGGCCGCACTGGCGGAGGCGACTGTGCACGGCTACTCCGTCGCGACCTGGACCTCCGCGGGCATCCTGCTGCTGGCCGCGCTGGTCGCGGGCGTCTTCATCAACGCCAAGGCGCCCGGCCGGCAAGCCGGCACGGTGACGGCCGGCCCGGCGGGCGCTGAGCGCGAGACCGGGACCGTCGAGGCGCCGGTCCACGCGGGCTAGCCTCCGGCAGGCCCCGGCCACGTGGGGCCTAAGTACTGTCCCCGGCCCTTCTATGGCGCGCCGGGGACAGTACTCGGGCTTCACATGCGCATTCATGAGCACGAAGGCCGCCTTTGCGGGCGACGCATACTCCGTCGCCCAGTCCTGCGGGAGCAGCCCGTACTCGGGATCGCCAGCCGACTGAACAGGGCGTTTCCTGCGCGGCCGCGGCTTCCGGCCTCACCCCACCCAGCACCACGACCACCAAGGAGTGATCCCCATGTCATCACCGACCAGGCCGGCCTCCCCGGCTCACGCGGAGCGGGCCCTGCCTCCCCGCTTCTTCGGCCTGATGAGGGCGACCACGGTGTTCCTGGCCGCCGCGCTGCTGACGCAGGGGATCACCGCCGGACTACTCCTGTCCGACGAGGACGGCAGCCAGTTGCACCACGCCACGGGCGGCGTCGTCACGATCGCGCTGGTCCTCCAGACCATCGCCGCGTTCCTGGTGTGGCGGGTCGGCCGCGGATCAGGACGGTACCTGGCCGTCACCGCGCTGCTGTTCGTGTTCACCAGCATCCAGTTCGTGGTCGGGGGGCAACGGCAACGTCGCCGTCCACGTCCCCCTCGGCGTGGCGCTGTTCGGCGCCGGCGCCGTCCTGGCGGCACAGGTCTGGACGACCCGCCCGGCCCGCACCACCGACTGAACCCCGAGCCCCGCCCGGGAACGAGGCGCCGAACCTTCCCTCCCGGGACGTCGACCCCCACGGCAAGCAGCAATGTCACTGATCGAGCCGGACCTCGGCAGCCTGCTGGGGCGAGCAACGCGGGCAACGGCCCGGTCGATGTCGCCCGCATGTCCGTGACGAGCGAGAGGCTCGGCCCCACCACCGGACGGGCCAACCGGGAACGCGGTGAGGTCGTATCCGCCGCATCGGATCGTGGGACGTGCATCAATCGCCGGGCCTTGTGGTGTCGGCGGCGGCCCGGCGGCGCACGATTGGGCTGTCCCAGCGGTGGGGGCGCTGCTGATCCAGGGGGCCTCGCGTCGGCTATGCCGTGGGCCCGGACAGCGCGGGACGGCCTGCGCGGGCTCGTCCACGAAAAACCTTGGACGGCGATGTCGAGAACCCGTGACCGGCTCCGTCCCCGGGGTGAACGCGACCAGAATGGGTTGCGCCAGCACCGAGGAGAACCACGATGGCCAAGTACCTGCTGCTCAAGCACTACCGCGGTGCCCCGGCTCCGGTGAACGACGTGCCGATGGACCAGTGGACGCCGGAGGAGATCTCGGCCCACATGCAGTACATGCACGACTTCGCGGCCCGGCTGGAGGAGACCGGCGAGTTCGTCGACGGTCAGGCGCTCGCCCCCGAGGGCACGTTCGTCCGGTACGACGGCGAGGGCCGCCCGCCGGTCACCGACGGTCCGTTCGCCGAGACCAAGGACCTCATCGCCGGCTGGATGGTGATCGACGTCGACAGCTACGAGCGCGCCATCGAGCTGGCCGGGGAGCTGTCGGCCGCTCCGGGGGCGGGCGGCAAGCCGATCCACGAGTGGCTGGAGGTGCGCCCGTTCCTGACCGCGCCGCCCACCATCACCGAGTGAGCTCTCAGGTGAACGAGGCTCTGCTCCGGAGCCTCACGCCGAGCGTCCTCGGGGTCCTCGTCCGCCGCGGAGCCGACTTCGCGGCGGCCGAGGACGCCGTGCAGGACGCGCTGGTCGAGGCGCTGCGCGTCTGGCCGGCCGACCCACCGCGGGACCCCAAGGGCTGGCTGGTCACCGTGGCCTGGAACCGGTTCCTCGACGCGACCAGGGCGGACGCCGCCCGGCGCCGGCGTGAGGATCTCGTCAACGAGGAGCCGGCACCCGGGCCCGCGCGGGCGGTGGACGACACGCTCCAGCTCTACTTCCTGTGCGCCCACCCGTCGCTGACGCCGTCGTCCGCGGTCGCGCTCACGCTGCGCGCCGTCGGCGGGCTGACCACCCGCCAGATCGCCCGGGCCTACCTGGTGCCCGAGGCGACCATGGCGCAGCGCATCAGCCGGGCCAAGCGCACCGTCTCCCGCGTGCGGTTCGACCAGCCGGGCGACGTCGCCACCGTGCTGCGCGTCCTCTACCTGGTCTTCAACGAGGGCTACTCCGGCGACGTCGACCTCGCCGCCGAGGCCATCCGGCTCACCCGGCAGCTCGCCGCCGCGATCGACCATCCCGAGGTGGCGGGGCTGCTCGCCCTCATGCTGCTCCACCACGCCCGGCGGGCCGCCCGAACCGCGCCGGACGGCAGCCTGGTGCCGCTCGCCGAGCAGGACCGCGGCCGGTGGGACACCCAGTTGATCGCCGAGGGCGTCGAAATCCTGCAGGCGGCCCTCGCCCGCGACCGGCTGGGCGAGTTCCAGGCCCAGGCCGCCATCGCGGCGCTGCACGCCGACGCGCCCACCGCGGAGGAGACCGACTGGGTGCAGATCGTCGAGTGGTACGACGAGCTCGCGGGCCTGACCGACAGCCCGGTCGTCCGGCTCAACCGCGCGGTGGCCGTCGGTGAGGCCGACGGACCGCGCGCCGGCCTGGCGGCGCTCGCGGCGCTGGACGACTCACTGCCCCGGTACGCCGCGGTGGCGGCCTACCTCCACGAGCGCGACGGCGACCTGGTGACGGCGACACGCCTGTACGCCGAGGCGGCGCAGAAGGCGCCCAACCTCGCCGAGCGCGACCACCTGACGCGCCAGGCCGCCCGGCTCAACGCCCGCCTGCGTCGCTGACCGTCCCGCAGCACTCCCTGCGGCCATGGGGCGCAGAGCGGTCGCCCCCAGGCGAGCAGGCGAGTCGAGCCCAGCGACACGATGAGGCGGTGCCGCTGCTTTGGGCGCAGATGGTCGGGGGAGCGACAGATCTGGGTGCGGTGCGGCTGGGGGTAGTCGTGGTCAGTGCCTATGCCGGTGGCCTTGCGGGGGCGCTCCCAGGCGTGCGGGCGGGTCGAGCTCAGCCGCACGATGAGGCGGTGCTGCTGCTTTGGGCGCAGATGGTCGGGGAGTGGCAGGCCTGGGTGCGGTGCGGCTGGGGGTGGCCGTGGTCAGTTGGGAGGCGACCTCTTGGGCACCCGCGATCGAGTCTGAACTCGCGCTGGGTTCATCGGCCTCGCCTCGGCCAGGCGCTCCACGAAGCGGCCCGCATCCTCCGTTGAGGTTTTGACATCAACCTAACTTGAGGTTCTACGGTATTCGCATTGGTGATCCTTTAAGGGGGACCTCATTATGACGACTCAGCAGATGACCGATGCCGAACTCGCCGCACAGCCGGCCGCGTACTGGACCGGAGTGGCCTACGAGGCCCTCATCGCTTTCACGCGTGCCCGGCAGGCTGAGTTGGGCTTCACCCAGCCCCAATACTGGCTGCTGCGCAACCTGTCGAAGAACGACATCTCGCCCGACGGTCACGGCATGACCGTGCCCGAACTGCGGCAGGCGATGAGCTCCTACATCAGGCCCGAGGACGACCTCGAAGCCGAGTCGAAGGTCCTGCTGGAGCGTGGCTGGCTCACCCGCGACGACGAGGGACGACTGTGGATCACGGAGTCGGGTGAGGAGGCGCGCGTCGACTTCAAGCGGCACGCCCCGGCGATCCGCGAGCGCATTCACCAGGGAATCGATGACGCCGACTACGTCACCGCGCTCAAGGTACTCCAGCAGATGATCCGCAACGTCGGCGGCACTCTCCCCTAGCCAGTTACGATCCCACTCTTTTAAATGCACCGGGGCCGCCCCCGGCCTTTAAAAAAAGTCTTCGGTGAGCGCGGCCGCCGGAAAGCGCCACCGACGACGAAGGCGCCCTGCCAGCGGCGGCGGCCCAGGAGTCCAGGGGACGCCGAGGATGGCAGAGGGCGCGTTCGTGGCGAGGATGGCGAGTTCGTCGGTGCTGCGTGGGCGGGCGGAAGGCAGGTCGCGGTGCCGGGGCGGCCTGGGGTGGGGCCCTGGTGGGGTGGATACGAGATCCCGTCCGATTCTTTCGATCGGACGGGATTTCGTTCCGCATGGGGGAACCGGCCCGAGGCCATGAGCGCAGCTGGAGACCGCGGTTGCCTGGCTCGCGTTCTTGAGGGCGGAGGGTGTTGAGGGCGAGGCCCGATGTCACACCGGAGGACGCCGGGAGGGCTGCCTTGCCCACGTTGAGGGCTTCCTTCACGTCGCCCTCTTGGAGCAATGTGTCGGCCACGCGGGCGCGAACAATCGTCTTGTCGCGGGGAGTGCGTGTGGGGTCGGCCAGCACTGTCTGGAACAGGTGCAGTGCTTGGCGTGCGCGAACCTAGCGACGCGTTCGGCCTGCACACGGGCGGCGGCGTGGGCGGTGCCGCCCTGATCGAAGTGTCGGCCGTCGCGGCCGGGTTCGCCGCCCACGCGGGGTTGGACGCGACCGCGTCCTGCGGGACTTCTGTTCGTTCGGCCGCGCGGCATCTGGGAGGGGCTGGGCGGCGCGCGGGTCTGCGGCTGGGGGCGGCGGACGACCGGCTGTGGTGAACGAGGAACTGCCATGCGCGGCCTGGGACATGCCGCCCGGGCTCGCTCGATCGCCGGGCTGTTGGGGTGAATCGAGGGAGCTGTCGCGATTGAGGTTGTAGGTAACAGATCGCCTACCCGGTGAGCACGCGCCGTGCCGCATTTCGCCAGAATGATCTCCAACGCGGACAGCGATCGACACGGATATGACGAGGAGGCCATCCTGAACGACTCGGCATCCGATGTGGCAGGCGGCTCGCCGGAGCTGGAGCTGGCCGGACATGCGCTCGCGTACCTGCGCAGCGTCGCGGTTCACGCGGTGGCCCGGCTGCGGGTCGCCGACCATCTGGCCGGCGGGCCGCGCACTGCCGCCGAACTCGCGGAACTGACCGGCACGGACGCACCGTACCTGGAGCGGGTGCTGCACTTCATGGCCTCGCTCGGCCTGTTCGCCGTGGGGAGCGACGGCCGGTTCCGGCTGACCCCCCGCGGCGAGCCGTTGCGCTCCGACGTGCCCAACTCGATGCGCGCCTCGGTCCTGACGTTCACCGACGAGGCGTTCTGGGCGGCGTTCGGGCGGCTGGTGGACGCGGTACGCCTGGGCCGTTCGGTGTTCGCCGATGTCAACGGCGCGCCGTTCTTCGACTACCTCAATGCCGAACCCGAGGTGGGGATGCGGTTCGCCGACGGCATGTCGCGGTTCTCCCACTGGCAGGACCCGCATGTGGCCGCCGCCTACGACTTCCCCGAGAAGGCGCTGATCGTCGACGTCGGTGGCGGGCGGGGCGGCCTGCTGGCCGAGGTGCTGCGCCGCAACCCCGCCGCGACGGGCGTGCTGTTCGACCAGGAGCAGGTCCTGGCCGGGGGCCACGTACTGGACGTCGCGGAGCTGCGGGGACGCTGGCGGACCGAGACCGGGGACTTCTTCGACACGGTGACCCCCGGCGGCGACGTCTACCTGCTCAAGTACATCCTGCACGACTGGACCGACGACGAGTGCGTGCGACTGCTCAAGGTCTGCCGGGCGGCGATGGCCGCCGGAGGCCGGGTGCTGGCGATCGACGCGGTACTGCCGCCCGGCGGCACCCCGCACTTCGGCCGGACGCTGGACATGCTGATGATGACGGTGCTCAACGGCCGGGAGCGCACCCGCGCGGACTTCGAGGCGCTGTTCAACGCGGCCGGGCTGCGGCTGACCCGCGTGATCGACACGCCGACACCGTGCTCCATCGTCGAGGGGGTGGCCGCCTGAGCACCCGCTGACCGGGCCGGATTCGAGCGACGGCAACGGTGGCCGCGCTTCCATGCGTCAGAGTCTGGGACGGCGACCCCGACAGGACGGCATGGCGGTCTCGGCCGCCGGCGTGGTGGCCGACGGCCCGGCGCCGGCGGTCGGCTGCGCCGGGCACGACGACCGTCTGCCCGCCGGGCGATCCGCCTTCGGCGACGATCGTCCGGCGGGCGCGCTGGTGCTGTGGCCCGCGGCCGGAATCTCCGGCCCCGCGGCGGTCATGCGGAGGAGTGCGGTGCGGCCGGTGGCGCACCGCCGATCCCCAGGCCGAGCGCGGATGGGGTTGGTTCGATCAGCGTGCGGCGAGGTGTGCGGGGTCGGGCGTTTCGGTGATGGTCGCGGCCGGTGTGGTGGTGCGCGGCAGGGCGAGGCTCACCAGCAGGCCCAGAACCATTCCGGCCGCGGTCAGCAGGACCACGACGAACTCGCCGTGGGCGGTGGCCGAGCGTAGTGCCTCGCCGGTCTTGCCCTCGGTGCCGATGTCGGCGAGCGCGGTGAACACCGCCAGACCGATGGCGTTGCCGATGTTGAGGGCGGTGGAGGCGATGCCGTTGGCGACGCCCTGCTCGTGGGCGGCGGTGCCGGTCGCGGCGGCGATCCACATCGCCGTCCAGACGATGCCCTGGCCGACGCCGGAGACGATGAGTCCGGGCACCAGCCGTCCGTAGCCGGCAGCGGTGTCGAAGCCGATCGCCATGCCGACCGTGCCGACGACCCCGATGGCGAAGCCGATCAGCAGCGTCGTGCGCAGGCCGATCCGGGTGGTCAGCCGCTCGCCGAGTTGTGTGCCGGTGGCGATCGCCAGTGAGGGGACCAGGAAGGCCAGTCCGGTCTGCAGAGCGCTGTAGCCGTGCACGCTCTGCATGAGCACGGTCAGGAAGTAGGGCAGCACGCCGAAGGTCGCCATGTAGACGAACGTGATGATCATGCCGCCGGTCAGGCTGCGGTTGCGGAACAGCCGGAACGGCATGAGCGGATCGGCGCTGCGCCCCTCGATGGCCGCGAACGCCGCCAGCAGCACGGCGGCCAGCACGAACGCGCCGATCACCAGCGGACTCGTCCAGCCCTGCTCGGGCCCCTGGACCAGGGCGAACACCAGGAGCGTGGCACCCGCGGTGACGGTCAGCGAGCCGGGCAGGTCGAACCGCCGTCGCTGCCTGCCGGCCGGGTCGGGCGGGATCACCGCCAACGCGGCCAGCGCCACGAGAGCGGCCAGCGGCACGTTGACGTAGAAGACGGCGGGCCAGCCGAAGTGCTCGGTCAGCACACCGCCGAGCAGCGCCCCGATGGTCAGGCCGCTCGCACCCGCGCCACCCCAGACCGCCAGCGCCCGGTTGCGCTGCGGCCCCTCGGCGAACAACGTGTTGATCAGTGACAGGGTGGACGGCAGCAGCAGGGCGCCGCCGATCCCCTGCACCGCCCGCGCCACGACGATCGTGGCGGGTGACGGCGCGAGGCCGCCGGCCAGCGACGAGACGGCATAGAGGGCAAGGGCGAACACGAAGACGCGGCGGCGGCCCAGCAGGTCGGCCGCACGGCCGCCGAACAGCAGGAACCCGCCCGCGAACACCACGTAGGCGCTGACCACCAACTGCTGGGTCTGGCCGGGGAAGCCCAGCTCCGCGCCGATCTCGGGGAGCGCGACGAACACGATGTTGAGGTCCAGCGAGTAGACCATTTGCGCGAGCGCCAGCAGGGCCAGGATCCAGCCCAGTCGCCGGCCTGCGGCCGGCCTCGGAACAGCGGACATGCCAGAGGACACCCTTCGGGGTCTGGAGGGAAACGGGCCGGCGGACGAGCCCGCCGACGAGTACGACCGTACGAATACTTACGTACATTCGTATGGTGAGGCAAGAGAATCCGGGCAATTGTTCGACTATCAACGTACGATGGGACAATGAGGTACCGTCATCCGGACCGCGACCAGATCCGCATCGACGCGGTGCTGTCGGCACTGGGCCACCCGGTGCGGCTGGCCGCCGTCCGTGTGCTGGACGGCGGCGGTGAGCACAACTGCGGCAGCGTGCTGGCCGAGCTGGGCATCACGGCCAAGTCGACGATGACCCACCACTGGCGCGTGCTCCGCGAGGGCGGCGTGATCATCCAGGAGCCCTCAGGCCGGGAGAACCTGCTGACCCTGCGCCGGGAAGACCTGGACGCCCGCTATCCGGGGCTGCTGGACGCCGTCCTCGCCGGCGCCCGCACCGACGAGGACGGCTCCTGACGACCCCCCCTGCTCGACTCCGTCGTTCGTCGTCGGCCCGTCGACCCGAGTGCCCCGACGTCCCTGGGGTACCTGTGGCGGCCGTACATCTCCTAGCGCAGCCGCGTTGCAGCGCATCCCACCGAGCCGGACGCGCCGCCGGCGCCGCATCGGCGTCCGCTACTGACACGGAAACGGCAGGGCAACCTCATGCAGAAGATCTCCCTTGACGCCCGGGTGCGCGAGCACATGGAACGCGCGGCGGCGTCCCCGGCGGGCCGCAGTGCCGAGACCGTGTACGGCGGCCACGAGCACACCCTGCGTCAGACCCTCATCGCACTGCGCGCCGGCGCTTCGCTGGCCGAGCACGAGAACCCGGGTGAGGCGACGGTGCTGGTGCTGCGCGGACGGGTGCGGCTGCACAGCGGCGACACCACATGGGAGGGCATGACCGGGGACCTGCTGATCGTGCCGCCCGCCCGGCACGGCCTGGAAGCCGTCGAAGACGCCGCCGCGCTGGTGACGGTCGCCAGGGCGCGTTGACGCGCCGCGGTTCGGGCGCCCGGTGGGCCGCGCCGCGCCTGCCCGACCTGGTGACGGCCACGGGCTGCTGCCGCCGCGCCGGCCCGAGCACGAGGCTGGGCGGTCGGCGCCGCAGCGTCGCGGGTCGCGGACGTTCCGTCACGCCGTCTCTGGCGACACACCCACAACATCTAGAGGTTGCATTCACTCCTGCCACTAGATGTAGAGTTCCACGTGTTGCGGGTCCGCCCCTCACGGGGTGGCGCGAGAGGGAACCCGGTGCGAATCCGGGACTGCCCCGCAGCGGTGAAGGGGAACGAAAGCCGTCACAGAGCACTGGGCCGCACGGCCTGGGAAGCGACGGCCGGTAGGTCCGTGGTGGGTGCCCCCGAGTCCGAAGACCTGCCCGCGACCGTAAGTGGTCCACGAGCCTCAAGGGAACGCCGGTGGGCGGGCGCGTTCGTCGTGCCCTCCTTCCGGCGTGCCCGAAGGGCGTCGCCCGAGGGAGAGCAGATGACTGTTTCCGCCACCGTCGACGACCGCGAACTGGCGGTCCGGGAGGCCGCCGCGCGGGTCGGCGCCGATCCCGGCCAGTCCCGGGTCGCGGCCGCGCTGCTCGCCGAGCTGATCCGGGACGAGGCCGCCGGGGAGGGCGTCGGCACGTTCAGCTCCTCGGTGCGTCTCGCGCACGCGCAGGGCCTGCTCAACGACGCGATCGCGGCGTTCGTCGCCGCGCACGCCGCCGAGCTGGACGCGCTCGTCGACGAGACCGCCGACGACCGGTTCGAGTACTTCGGACTGAGGACGGTCTACGACCGCTACCTGCTGCGCCACCCGCACACGCGCAAGGTCATCGAACGCCCGCAGCACTTCCTGATGCGCGTGGCGTGCGGGCTGGCCGACACCGTCGCCGAGGCCGGCCGGCTGTACGGGCTGATGTCGCGGCTGGAGTACCTGCCGTCCTCGCCCACGCTGTTCAACTCCGGCGCGCGCCGGCCGCAGCTGTCGTCGTGCTTCCTGCTCGACTCCCCCCGCGACGAGCTGGAGTCGATCTACGAGCGGTACGGGCAGGTCGCGCGGCTGTCGAAGTACGCCGGCGGCATCGGGATCTCCTGGTCGCGGATCCGTTCCCGCGGGTCGCTGATCCGCGGGACCAACGGGACCTCCAACGGCATCGTCCCGTGGCTGCGGACGCTGGACGCCTCGGTCGCGGCGGTCAACCAGGGCGGCCGCCGCAAGGGCGCGGCCTGCGTGTACCTGGAGCCCTGGCACGCCGACGTCGAGGAGTTCCTGGAGCTGCGCGACAACACCGGTGAGGACCAGCGCCGCACCCACAACCTGAACCTGGCCAACTGGATCCCCGACGAGTTCATGCGGCGGGTGGAGGCCGACGCCGACTGGTCGCTGTTCGACCCCAAGGAGGTGCCCGAGCTCACCGACCTGTGGGGCGAGGACTTCGACGCCGCCTACCGCCGGGCCGAGGCCGAGGGCCGTTACGTGCGGCAGATCCCGGCGCGCCGCCTGTACGGCCGCATGATGCGCACGCTCGCCGAGACCGGCAACGGCTGGATGGTCTTCAAGGACCCGGCCAACCGGACCTGCAACCAGACGGCCGAGCCCGGCAACGTGGTGCACCTGTCGAACCTGTGCACCGAGATCCTCCAGGTGACCAGTGACACCGAGACCGCCGTCTGCAACCTGGGTTCGGTGAACCTGGCCCGCCACGTCACCCCGGACGGCTTCGACTTCGCCCGGCTGCGCGAGACCGTGCGCGTGGCCGTCCGATTCCTGGACCGGACCATCGACCGCGGTTACTACCCCACCCCGGAGGCGGCCGCGAGCAACACCAAGTGGCGTCCGGTCGGGCTGGGCGTGATGGGCCTGGCGGACGTGTTCTTCACGCTGCGGCTGCCGTTCGACTCGCCCGAGGCGCTGGAGCTGTCCACCGCCATCGCCGAGGAGATCGCGCTGGCCGCCTACAACACCTCCGCGGACCTGGCCGAGGAACTGGGCGCCCACCCGGCGTTCGACCGGACGCGCGCGGCGCGCGGCGTGCTGCACCCCGACCACTTCCCGGCCGCGCCCCGCAAGACCTCCGAATGGGACGCGCTGCGCCGGCGCGTCGCCGAAGTCGGACTGCGCAACTCGCTGCTGGTCGCGATCGCGCCGACCGCGACCATCGCGTCCATCGCCGGCTGCTACGAGTGCATCGAGCCGCAGGTCTCCAACGTGTTCAAGCGCGAAACGCTGTCCGGCGAGTTCCTGCAGATCAACCGCTACCTGGTGGCCGACCTGCGCGCCGCCGGACGGTGGACGCAGGAGACCCGGGACGCCATCAAGCGCGGCGGCGGCTCGATCCAGCACATCCCCGACCTCGACGACGAGCTCAAACGGCTCTACCGCACCGCCTGGGAACTCCCCCAGAAGGCACTGATCGACCTGGCGGCCGCGCGCATGCCCTACGTCGACCAGTCCCAGTCCCTGAACCTGTTCATGGCGACCCCCACCATCGGCAAGCTGTCCTCGATGTACGCCTACGCGTGGAAGGCCGGCCTCAAGACCACCTACTACCTGCGTTCGCGTCCGGCGACCAGCATCGCCCAGACGACGGTCGCCGCCGCCGCTCCCACCGCCATCACCCCTGACACCGCGTCTGACACCGCTTCTGACACCGAGGCGGTCGTCTGCTCCCTGGAGAACCCCGAGATCTGCGAGGCCTGCCAGTGACCCTGCTCGACCCCGGGATGGACCTGACCCTCCGTCCCATGCGCTACCCCGGCTTCTACGACCGCTACCGGGCGGCGATCCGCAACACCTGGACCGTCGAGGAGGTCGACCTCGCCTCCGACCTGCCGGACCTGGACAGACTCACCGCCGACGAGCTGCACCTGGTCAAGCGGCTCGTCGCCTTCTTCGCCACCGGCGACTCGATCGTCGCCAACAACCTGGTGCTCAACCTCTACAAGCACCTGAACGCGCCGGAGGCGCGGCTCTACCTGTCACGGCAGCTGTTCGAGGAGGCCGTCCACGTCCAGTTCTATCTGACGCTCCTGGACACCTACCTCAAGGAGGACGAGGAGCGCAGGCAGGCGTTCGCGGCCATCGAGCACATCCCCTCCATCCGGCAGAAGGGCGAGTTCTGCTTCAAGTGGATCGACTCGATCTCGCAGCTCGACGTCCTCGACACGGCCGGGCGCCGGCGCGCGTTCCTGCTGAACCTGATCTGCTTCGCCGCCTGCATCGAGGGGCTCTTCTTCTACGGCGCGTTCGCCTACGTCTACTGGCTGCGCTCCCGCGGCCTGCTCAACGGCCTGGCCAGCGGCACCAACTGGGTGTTCCGCGACGAGTCCATGCACATGGAGTTCGCGTTCTCCGTCGTCGACACGGTCCGCTCCGAAGAGCCGGAACTGTTCGACGACGAGCTCACCGCCCAGGTCACCGAGATGCTGGAGGAGGCGGTCGCGGCCGAACTGGCCTTCGCGCACGACCTGTGCGGTGACGGACTGCCCGGCATGAGCGCCACCGACATGCGCGCCTACCTCGAATACGTGGCCGACCAGCGGCTGACCCGTCTCGGCATGCCCCGCCGGTACGGCACCGCCAACCCGTTCGGCTTCATGGAACTCCAGGACGTGCAGGAGCTCTCCAACTTCTTCGAACGCCGCGTCTCGGCCTACCAGGTCGGAATCGAGGGCTCGGTCGCCTTCGACGAGGACTTCTGACCCTGCCCCCTGCCCACCGAAGCCCCCTGCCCACCGAAGGCGCCTCCTGGCCGCCCGCGGTGGGCAGGGGACCCGCCTGCTGATGCACCGGCAGTGGGCTCGGCCGAGCCGCGGCACGCCCGTGCTCAGGCGTCGTGCGCGTCCCCGAGGCCGTACTGCAGTCGCTCGAGTGCTTCCGCTGCGAATTCGGCCGGGTCCCAGCCTGCTCCGGCGCGTGCCAGGTCCCCGACGCCCGACCGGGCGATCCGGTACTGGTCGCCGTTGTGTTCCAGGAAATGCGTGGTCACGAGTGCGTCGGCGGTCGCGATCGGCTGGAGGAGCTGCTCGGGGGCGGTCTCTTCGGGGAGGCCGACGAGGTGCGCGCAGGACGCCAGTTCGACGGCGTCGAAGGGGTCGGACGGGAAGAGGGCTCCGGCGAGCCCGAGCATGGCCCGTTGGGCCGCGTCCAGCGGGGCGAGCAGCAGGGCACGCAGCCGGGCGCGGGCCTCGGGGGTGCGGATCGCCTCCAGGTCGGCGGTGGCCAGTTCGTAGGCGCCTCGGTCGCGCAGAGACCTGAGCAGGGGGGTGAGGACGGCGGGGACGGCGAGCGGGTGCCGTCCGGTCTCGTAGGTCAGCGTGTCGAGCACGACGGCGTCGGCTCCTATGCCGAGCAGGTCGAGCAGCCATGCCAGTGATTCGCGGGGACGGGCGTCGTTCAGTTCGAGCCCGCCGGCGGTGTCGGTCACGGCCTCCAGGCCGAGCTGCGGGACGAGCGCGCGCAGCAGGTTGACGCGGCGGTCAGGGATGCTGGTGGGCAGGTCGTCGTCCGTCGGGGCGAGCAGGCACAGCAGCCCCGGGATGTCGAGCACAGCCGTTCCGGCGGGGGCGGTGAGCTCCTCGGCATTGTCGGGGACGAACCAGATGATCGGCGGGGTGAGGTCGGCCGGCGGGGGCACGTCGGCGCCGGCCATCCACAGCGGGACGCCGGACTCGCGCAGCAGTGACAGGCGTGGCAGGCGGGTGTCGTCCAGCCCGTCGATGGTGGTGACGAACCCGCCGTCCCGCTCGTCGACCGCGGACCGCGGGTTCCCGCCGAGGAATCCGCTGAGCGCGGTGGCGAACGCGTCGGCGGCGGCCACGTCGGGGTGCGCGGCAAGTGCCCGGAGCCGGTCCAGGACGGCGGCGGCGCCCGGGTCACGACGGGCCCCGACGAACCTGGCGAGCTGCGGGAACGGCAGCTGCGCGCCGTCGTCGTACCAGCTCAGCGCTTCGGCGGCGGTGTGGCCGTACCAGGGCCAGCGGGGCGCGCGGCGGACGGTGCGGGGCCCGCCCGCCCCGGCGTCGTCCCGGTTGTTCTCCAGCAGCCACCGCGCGGCGGGCAACTCGCCCGCCGCCAGGCACGCCTCGACCGCCTCGGTGCGTGGATCCTGCGGGCCGAGGCGCCCCCTCAGTTCGGCGGCGAGCGCGTCCTCCGCGTCGCGGAGTCGCCGCTCCTCGGCGGCGAGGATCTGGCGTGCCTCGGCGAGGCGGTGCTCGGCGGCGGTTTCGAGGTCGGACAGGTCCGCGGGGGCGAGGCCGATGCGCTCGGCGCGTTCGCGCAGTACCGCGGCTTCGCGGGCGATGACGGCGCGGGCCGTCTTGCGGGCGTCCTCCAGGAGCCCGGGGATGTCGCGAGTCCATTCCCCCGCCAGGCTCCGCCATGGTTCCCCGGCGTCGCCGGTGCCGGGGGCGAAGAACGCGTCCACGGCGGCGAACTCGCCGTCCTCGATCAGCCGGCGTACGCCCTCGGCCTCGGTGACCGGGGCGGCGAGGCCGGCGAGGACGAACTCGGCGACGCGGCGGTCGTCGAGTGCGGCCAACGGCGTGCGCGCCAGCTCCGCCACCAGGAGCGGATGCCGCCAGCGGCCGGGCCATCGGCCGATGATCCCGGCGAGCGTCTCATCCATGTTCGGCCCCCCACCTCATCAGGTCCTCCATGTCGGTCAGGAACTCGCGCGCGAGCCGGGCCTCGGTCGCCGGGAGGTGGGCCGCGGAGTCCTCCAGGCTCGGCCATGCCCCGGCCAGCCAACGGGCGAGTTCGGTGGTTCCGCCGGGCAGAGCGGCGCCTTCGACGGTGCCGGCGCCGCCGTACTCCCGGACGATGTGCCGCACCTGGCGGACGATCGGGTCCAACCGCTGCACATAGCTGCGCAGGTGGCTTCCGTGCATCGGGGTGTGCTGCCTGGGCAGCACCTTGATGCTCGCCGCGGTGACGAAGGCCGCCATGTCATGGGTGGGCAGGGCGTCCAGCCAGTCGCGCAACGCCTCGGCGGCGCGCGCGTCCCGTTGGGCGACCGGAAGCGGCGACGCGGTCTTCGCGGCGGCGCGTTCGTCCAGGATCCGGCGCAGCCGGGCGAATTCGCCGGTCGCGTCGTCGAACAGGCTGTGGTGCGTGCGCCTGCTGACGGTGTGGTTGTAGGTGCTGCCGGCGGCGTGCTGCAGCAGCCGGTCCAGAGTGCGCCACGCCTCGGCCCGGGAGCGCTCCAGCTGTGCGCCGCCGAGGCCGGCGCGCATGACGTCGAGCGGGACGGCCTGGTAGGCGCCGGGGCGCTGGCCGTCCCCGTGCCAGTAGGCGTGGACCTGCGCGGCGAAGTCGGCCCAGACGCCCGCCCACGATGCGGCGTCGTCCTCGGTCCAGGCGGTCGACGCGGCGGCCACCAGGTCGTCGGCGACCACCTCCAGAATGCCCGGGTCCTCGACGGGGCCGAGCAGTGTTCCCGCGGCCGCCGCCGCGACGCCCACGATCCGCTCGGCGGGCCGGCGGTCGCCGACGACGAAGTCCTCGAGGACCTGGGCGAACTCCGGGGTTCCGCGTGCGGCGCCGAGCAGGGTCAGGGCGGCCGTCGGGCTGACGGACGGGTCGGCGAGCGTCCGGCGCAGCACGGCCGCCTCGACGAACGCGCCCTCCTGCCAGCGGTCACGGATCAGCCAGGCGAGCCAGCGCGTGGCGGCGGCCTCGGCCGCCCGGCCGGAGTGGTCGGCCAGGCACCGGGCGGCGACGACGCGCAGCAGGTCGCGAGGGGCGGCCGCGTCCGGCAGGTCCCCGTTGAGGGAGTCGTCGGCCGCCGGCTCCTCGGCCGGCGCGTCCTCGTCGAGAGCGTCGAGCACCTGCCAGGGGTCGGGCGTGGCCGCCAGGACGTCCCGGACGAGCTCGGCGAGCGGCGGCGCACCCGCCCGGTACCCCGCGATGATCCGCTGCGCGGCGGCGTAGGCGGTGCCCGACGGCGCCGCCGGCCCGGTCGCCGGCCGGGCGGCGGGGCGCGGTACCGGGGCGGCCCCCACCGCGGCCGCGACGGCGTCGGCGACCTCCGGCACGGTCAACCGGACGCTCAGCTCGGAGGCCGGCCGCTGCCGTCCGTACCGGCCCTCGAACGACAGGTAGTTGAAACTGCCGACGACCGCGTCGTCGTCCCAGACCAGCACCTTGGCGTGGTTGTCGCGGACGTGTCCGGTCTCCCCGGGGCCGATCAGGTGCAGCAGCCCGGGGTATTCGCCGCGGAGCGCTTCGAGTCTGGCCAGCGCCTCGTCCCGGCCACGCGCCTTCCGGCTGCCGTACACCAGCGTGGTCGCGACGCCGCGGTCCAGGCAGCCGCGCAGCGCGCTGAGGAACCGGTCGTCGATCACCTCGGCCGACGCCCCGTCGGAGGCGATCACGAGTCGGCGCGCGGCGCGGCGGAGCGCGACCCACAGCAGGTCGCGGTGGGTGGCGTCGGCGACCACACGCACGTCCGGAAGTGTCCGGGAAGAAAGGAAGGCGCGGCACTGCCGCAGGTGCGCCTGCCATCCCTCCGCCCAGATCCGTACGGACGCGGGGGCGATCGTCTGATCCTCGTCGGGAGGGTCGACGTCGGCGGTGGGCGGCTCGTCCTGTGGTTCGGGGGCGCCGGGCTCCTCACCCTGCAGACGTGCCGCGGCCACGAAGTCGGCGTGCCGGACGGTCAGCAGCTGCGCCTGGTCGTAGGAGGGCACCGAGCGGCGCGCCCAGCGCAGCAACTCCTCGATCGGAGCGCATTCCCCCGGCCCGCGAGCGCGCAGCAACACGCCCACCTCGGCGTGGGCGCCGCTGGACGAGAGCAGGTTGCGGCTGGTCACCAGCGCCGCACGGTCGTCCACCAGCAGCACCTTGGCGTGCGTGCCGACGGAGGTCTCCGGGATGACGACCCGCCGCCTGGGGCCGCCGGGGCTGTCGGCCTTCAGGTCGTACAGCGCGTTGCGCACCTTGTCGTCCTGGTCCTCGAACAGCGAATCCCGGTCGGCGCCCCACAGCAGGACGATCACGACGCCGCGCTCGGCGGCCCGGGCCAGCTCGTCCAGCACCCTGGTGACCGCGCCGTAGGTCAACCAGGGGCCCGCGATCACGAGCTGCGTGCGGGCCTGGCGGATCAGGCGGACGACCATCTCCGGATGCGCGTCGCCGGGCACCACCTCCGCGGGCAGCTCCCGGTCGACGCGCGCCCGTAGCAGTCCGGCCAGCCGGTCCGCGTCGGCCGTCAGCTCGTCGTGCCAGTTCATTCGCTGACCGGCGGGGATGTCCACGGTGCCGGTCACCCGCTGCTCCAGGCGGGTCAGCACCGACTCCGCGGACGGCGGCTCGACCAGCCGTGCCTCGGCGCGCTTGCGCAGCTCCACGAAGACCGGCTTGGTGGGGAACTCGGCGGCCAGGCGGGTGAGCCGTTCGGACGCCGGTTCGCGCAGTTCGGCCGGGTACGCCTCGTCTGTGACGGTCACGACGAGCCGTTGGGACTCCTCATCCCATACCGGGACCACCTGGAGCGGGGTCCACCGGCGGCCCGCGGACTGCTGGAGGTCGCGCGGCGGAATCCGAAACGACCGGACCCGCCGCGCCCGGCCGGTGATGGCTGCGTCGGCGCGTTCCCTTCCCGCCGCGCCGTCGGCGCGGGGCCGGCGCTGCGCGGCGTTGAGCGCGGCGAGCACGTCGGCCTCCCTCGCGTCCTGCAGCCGGATGTCGCCGTCCTCGACGGGGACGGTCATTCGCCCGTTGCCCGGCCGCATGCGCCCGGCGGCCGCACGGACGAGACCGGTCAGCTTGTCCACCATCAGCTCGAGCGTCTCCGGCGTGGCCTCGGCGCCGCGCAGCCGCTCGGGTTCGCCGGCATCCAGGCAGCGGGCGACCTCGTCCGACACGGCGACGGTTCGCCGCGCCGGGTCGATGACCAGGTGGTCATGACGCCACAGGTCGTAGATGAAGTCGTTGACCAGCCGGCGGGGGAGCCCCAGCGCCGCCGAGAGCTGGGCGACGTCGCTCTGCCCCGCGTGGACGGCGCGCAGCACCAGCTCCTCCATCGCCGACAGCGAGTCGCCGTAGCCGACCCGCACCTTGACCTCGACGACGTCGCACGGCACGTACACGGTCACGCGCGTCTCGCTCACCTGTCCTCCACCGGCTTCAGCACCTGCGCCGCGTTCATGACGGTCCCGTACTGCTGGACGCCCCGGCAGACCAGCTGCCAGAAGTCGCCGTCGTCGTCCCGGTACCGCTGGTAGTGGGCGAAGTTGCCGACGATCACCAGCAGCTTCCTGGCGCGCGAGAACATCACGTTGATCAGGTCGGGGCGGGCGAGATGGCCGTAACTGGCGGCGGCGACCGTACCGTCGCCGTGCATCTTGTCGCGGACGAGCGAGACGATGACGATGTCGGCCTCCCGCCCCTGGAACGCGTGCACGGTGTAGGCGTACGGCTCCAGGTCGCGATGCTGTTTGAGCCTGTGCAGCTGCTGGCGATAGGGCGTGAGGACGGCCACCGGCTCGGCGCTGAACCCGTCGCGGTTCGGCAGCGGTTCGGGACGCAGTTCACGGAACAACGTGCTCACGACCTCGGCCTCGCCGTCGTTGACCCAGTGCGGCCGCTCGGAGCAGTTCGGCAGGTCGGCGGTGTCGATCCAGACCAGGGAGCGTCCGCGCAGCCGCCCCGGCGCCTGGAGCGGCACCGGCCCCGGATCGCGGCCGGTCTCGAGCAGTCCTCTCGGCAGCCCGTCCGGCAGCGGTCCGCCGCCGTCGTTGTAGAAGACGCGGCTGACCACCTCGGCGATCGCCGGCCGCATGCGGAACTGCGTGGTCAGCAGCGACACCGGCCGCGGCCCGAGAGTCGGGCGCTTGCCCGTGTCGAACAGATGCCGGAACAGGTCGAAGGCGTCGACGTAGGCCTGGCGCTTGTCCGCCGGGACCGCGACCGCCGGGCTGGGGTCGCCGACGCAGGAGTCGAGGAAGCGCACCACCTCGTCCCGGCGGTGCGCCGGCAGCTGCGACTGGTCCCCGATGAGCGTCCAGCGGGTGCCCCGCACCAGCGGGATCGCCAGCTCGGTCGGCCACGCCTTGGCGGCCTCCTCCACGATCACCCAGTCGAACGCGGTCGCCCCGGCGGTGACTCCGATGTCACGGGGCGTGGCGGTGCCGCAGGTCGCGAAGACGATGTTGGCGCCGCGCTGGAGCCGGTCGGCCAGCTCCGGTTTGACCGACTCGCCGCCGTCGCCGCGCAGCAGCGCCAGCCAGTCCGACAGCACCGGCCGCAGCCGATCGTCCACCCCGCGGGCGAGCTGCCGCTCGACGTGCGCGCGGATCTGCCGTGTCTGCCGCACCACCAGGTTGTCGCGCAGCCACGGTTGGACCTCCTTGTCCGGGGTCGCGCGCTGCGACACCACCCGGAGGGCGATGGGCACGTTCTCGCCCCGGTCGGTGGGACCGTCGTCGTCCATGGCCCCGATGTCGCGCAGGATGCGGACGGCGAGGTTGTCCAGGGTGAAGTTGGACTGCGCCGACACCAGGACACGGTGGGTCGGCTCCTGCTCCAGGTACGCCGCGATGGCTCGGGACGTCACGGTCGTCTTACCGGTGCCGGGCGGGCCCTGCAGCGCGAAGAACGGGTCGAACGTGAGCATGTCGTGGACCGCGCGCGGTCCGCTGCCGATCAGATCCTTGCCGGCCGTCGGCCAGCGGTTGGGCATGCGGATCGCCTCGGGGTTGCGCAACCGGCTGGTGAGCGGGCGCAGCGCGAACAGCTCCCAGCGGGCGTCGATCTGCCGTCGCTGGACCGCCTCGGCGCCGATGTCGTCCACCGGGCGGATCCAGCCCTGCTGCGGCACCGGGGGCGCGCCGGGTTCGCGGCGGATGACGAGCCGGTCGGGCCCCTCCCTGCGGACGACGGTCGCGCGGGACTCCCGTGATCCCTCGTGCTTGCGGCCGGTCTCGCTGGTGAACAGCTCGACCTCCGAACTGCCGTCCTCGTTCTCCAGGTTGCCGAAGAAGTCGCCGAAGACCGGACGCAGGCCGGGCTGGCGTACGTACTTGGTGAACAACGCGGAACGGTGGATGCGTTCGCGGTCGCGTTCGCGGTCCCAGTAGACGAACACCTCGCCGTGGGGCCCCGCGGCGGGGTCGACCCGGTACGGGTAACAGCGCGCCTGCAGCTCGACCCCCTGGAACTCCAGCAGCCAGTCGATGGCTCGCTGGTAGTCCAGCTCCGCCTGCGACACGCTGCCGGCCGGCCGCACGCTGTCGAGCAGCGGCTTCCACGACGGCCTGTCCTTCAGTTCCTTGCGCAGCACCGCCCGGGGCAGACCGTGTTTGATCAGCTTGAACTCCGGCATCAGCCGGGGCCGGGACACCGGCAGCAGGTCGTCCAGCTTGGTGCGGACCGTGGCCAGGTCCCGGCGGGCGACGTACTTGATGACCAGCGCCTCGTCCAGCGGCGACCCGGAGGGCTGCCCGGTGGCGGGGTCCGGCTCCCGGTACGGCTCGCAGAACCAGACCACACGCTCGCCGACCAGCATCACCGTGGCACGGCGTTTGGGCTCGATCTCGCCGCCCTCGACGAACGGTTCGGCGCCGCTCGGCGAGTGCGCGATCCGGGCCCGCCGCAGGTCGGTGACGATCAGGTCGTGCAGTTCCCTGAGCCCCTCGGGCGTGCCGGTGTCGAAGGTCAGCCACCCCCAGTTGCCGAACGTGGCCTGGCTGTGCGCGGGCATGTGCACCACCAGGTAGGGACGTTCGCTGTTGACGTCGCCGTACCAGCTCAGGATGGCGTCGTGGGCGGCGCCGAGATCGTTGACGACCTCCGCGGCGGTCGGCCGTCCCGCCGGGACCGGGTCGAGCATGCGGTGCAGCAGCGCGCGCAGGGGTTCCGGTACGTCGGCGGCCCGCAGGTCCCGGCGAAGCCGATCGTTCAGCTCGTCCAGGCGTTCTCGCGTCGCCAACCTCGCGGACTCGTCCTCGGGGACGGCACGGGGCAGCAGCTCGGCCGGGAACGGTCCGACGAACCACTCCCACACGATCGCGGCCAGCGAGTACACGTCGGCCTTCGCGCTCTCCACCTGCGTGACGTCTCCCTCGGTCGCCAGCAGATGCCGCACCCTCTCGGGGGCGAGGTAGGCGAGGGGCTCCGGTCCCCGGTTCAGGACGAGCCCGGCGAGTTCGGAGCGGTCCAGGGCCGAATCCACGGAGGTGCCGCTGAGCAGGCTGGAGACGAACGAGCTGAGCTCGAACCTGGCGAGCCGCAGCGTCGGCGAGTCGCCGTCGCCGCCGTGCACCACATCGATCGTCCAGGGCGAGAGGTTGCGATGCGACAGGCCCAGGTCGTGCAGGACGGCGAGGCCGTCGGCCAGATGCGCGAACTGCCGCAGCGCCTCCACCCGGTCGGCGCGGTAGACCTCCGTCCTGCCACTGCCGGCGAGCGTGTCGTCGGCTCCCTCCGTGGCGACGAACGCGACGCCGTCGACTCCCACGCCGGTGGCCTGGATGCCGTCGGCGTCCTCGTATCCACCGGACAGCAACTGAGGAAGCGCCGGATGCCCGAGGCCCGACACCCTCGACAACGCCCGGATCTCCTGGCTCCAGAGGAGCCCACCGAGCTCGGACAAGCCGAGATAGATCTGCAGATCGACCAGCTTGGGGTCGTGCTCGTCGGTGGTGAGCAGCTGGGTCGAGAACAGGCAGCCGCGCAGCAGCTCGTCCCAGGCTTCTTCGTCGAACTCCTCGAAGGGCCCGTATCTGGCGGTCCTCGTGTCACAACACAGGTACCGCACCAGCCGCATCGCGTCGTCAACAGTTCCCACGCCGCCGCCCCTCGTCCCGGTCACCCACGTGAGATCACCTTTTTAGCGGACAAGTTCGGGAATTTTCAGCGGCCGAGTTCGGGAGAACGCCGTCACCCGTCAGAACTCCCGGCCACCGCTCCCGGTGGGGTCGTCACAGAGCGGGACCCGGATCGGTGCGGTCACGGCCGGCCTGCCGTGGGATGCGGGCGCGTACGACGAAGCCGCCGTCCGGCCGCCGGTCGGCGGTGAAGTCGCCGCCCAGGGCGTCGACCCGTTCGCGGAGCCCGGCCAGACCCCGCCCGCTTCCGCCGGGAGAGCCGGCGCTTGAGCCGGTGCCGTCGGTGCTGACCTCCACGGTGATCTCCTTTTCGCCATGGCGCACGCCGACCGCGGTGCGGCTGCCGTGGGCGTACTTGAGGGCGTTCGTCAACGCCTCCTGCACGACCCGGAAGGCCACCAGCTCGGCGCTTCCGGTGGTCTCCGCCGGCGTGCCCTCCTCGGTGAACTCCACCGGCTGCCCGGCCCGGCGCGTCTGCTCCACGAGCGCGTGCAGATCGGCGACGGACGGCATGCCGGCATCGGCGCCCTGGCCGGCGCCCTGGCCGGTGCCCTGGCCGGTGTCCTGGTGGGGGCCGGTGTCGTGGTCGGGATTGAGCAGGTCGAGCATGTGCCGCAGGTCGGTGATGGCCTGCCTGCCGGAGTCGGTGACGGCGCCGAGGGTCTCCTCCAGGCGGGCGGGCGCGGCCGTCAGGTACCGTGCCGCCTCGGCCTGCACGACCATCGCCGTCACGTGGTGGGACACCACGTCGTGCAGTTCCCGGGCGATGCGGGCGCGTTCGGCGTCGAGGGTGGCCTCGGCGATGCGGCGGCGGCGTTCGGCCTCGGCCGCCCGGCTGGAGCGCCACCAGGACCCGATCCCCCACGTCCCCGCCAGCGCCAGGTAGAACGTCACGAACCCTTCCGGTCCCTCGGTCGAGCCGAACCGGTCGAGCGTGACCGCCAGCAGCGCGTACGCCGCCGACAGCCCGACGATGACGGCCCGCCGGTGACGTTCCAGATGGGCGCCCGCGCTCAGCAACGCGATCGGCAGCGCGGTGCCCGCGACCATGTGGTAGCTGCGGAGCTCGGCGACGGTGAAGGCGAGCGACACCAGGATGAGGCAGACGGCCGGCCACCGCCGCCGCACGGCGAGCGGGAAGCACTCCAGGGCGAGCACCACGAGGGCCAGCGCGTCGAAGGGGCGCGCCGGCAGGTCGCCGACCTGCGTCTCGTAGCCGCGGAACGACGGCAGGAGCGATGTGGCGACCAGCAGCAGTGCGAGCGGAAGGTCACGTACGGTGACGTCGCTCCGCAGCCACAGTTCCCGGACCCTCCGAAGGTCGATCACTGGGAGAGGGTAGCGGCCACGGCGAAGCCCCTGCCGAATTACGGCTCGATCGGCATCCACGGAGTGCGGGCGGCGGCGACGCCACGCCGGCCCCGCCCTTGTCCCCCATGCGAGCTACCGGCGAATGTCCACCGGGCGGTGACGATTCCCGAGGCGCCGATTCCATAGCGTTTCGGCATGGCCGCGGTGCTCCGGCGCTTTCCCGAAACACCGCCGCGTGAATCATCTCGGTGTCGATTCTCCCCGTGGAGGAAATCATGCTCGGAAAGATCAAGGCGTCCGTTGTGGTCGCACTGTGCGGCACCGTGCTCGGTGCGGGACTCGTCGGCTGCGATGGCGCCTTGGCGGACTGGGACCCGTTCGCCTCCGAGACGCGGAAAGCCGAGGCCGAACCGATCTCTGGAACCAAGAAGATCGATGTGGGCGGACGGTCGGTGAACGTGTCCTGTGCGGGCGGCGCGGCGAAAGGCAGGCCGGTCATCGTCCTGATGCCCGGACTGGGGGACGGGCTGGACAAGATGGCCGCCCTCCAGAACACCCTGAGCGGGAAGAACCGGGTCTGCTCCTACGACCGGCTCGGCGAGGGGGCGAGCGACCAGCCGGACGGCCCGCAGAGTTTCGCCAGCACCGGGAAGGTCCTGACCGGGGTGCTCGACCGGGTCGCCGGTGACCGTCCGGTCGTTCTGGCCGGGCACTCGCTGGGCGGGCTGATCGCCGCCAGGTACGCCCCCGACCATCAGGACAGGGTCAAGGGGCTGGTCCTGATGGACGCCACGTCACCGACAATGGTCGGCGACGTCACGAAGGTGATCCCCGAGTCCGCCACGGGTCCGGCGGCCCAGTTGCGCGCGCAGAACATCGCGGTATTCCAGGGACAGAACCCGGAGAAGCTCGTCATCGACGACGCGCAGGTGCGTTCGGCCGGACGGATTCCGGTCGAGGTGATCCAGCATGGGAAGCCGTATCTCGCGGCCGTCCCCCAGTACGGGCCGCGCCTGGAGCAGGCGTGGTCGGCGGGCCAGCGCAAATGGCTCGCGGTGTCCAGCCGCAGCAAGCTGAGCACGGCCACGAAAAGCGAGCACTACATCTACGTCGACCAGCCCGGTGTCGCCGTCCGGGCCATTGAGCGCGTCACCTCCCAGGCCGCACGCAAGGCGAATGGTGGATGACCGGCCGATCGTCCCGCGCCGTCCCGTGACCACGGTATTGGCCGCGGTCGGCGTGACCGTGGAGACGCGGCATCCCCGCCGGGCGATGACGGCGGGGATGCCGCGTCGATTCCGTCCCTTCGAGGTGCCCGATGTGGCTGGCCGCCCCGCCGCGCCTAGCTGGACGGGGCGTTTTCTCGGTCGGTCAGGGACTTGTCGCCGTCTGGCTGCTCCACGGCGGGGGGAGTGGGCACCGTGGCGATGTCGGCGCGGAATCGGCGGTTGAGAGAGGTGCGCACGCGGGTCAGGCGGCGGCGGGCCTGCGGGCGCCTGATGTCGTCGACCGGGGGCGGCACGTCCAGCGGAACGGCGGGAGCGGGACGCGGGTCGGTGATCGCGGCGGTCTCCTCGGCGGGCAGGTGCCGGTGCACCTCCTCGAACTTCCCGTCGGGCGTCTGCCGGATGATCCCTGTCTCCAGCCCGTGCCGGACGAGCCCGAGGTCGCGCCGCTGGAGGCCGACGCAGACGCGGTAGGCGACGACGTAGCCGAGCACGGGTCCGAGGATCACCGCGCCCCGGAAGAACCACGTCGTCCAGAACAGCGGGATCTCGAATTTGTGGGCGAGGATGTCGTTGCCGCCCGCCGCCCACAGCAGACCGTAGAAGACGACGCCGGCGACGCCGACGCCGGTCCGCGCGGGGACGTCGCGGGGACGGTCCAGCAGGTGGTGGATCGCGTTGTCGCCGGTGACCCACCGTTCGATGAACGGGTAGACGGCCAGCCCGGTGAACAGCAGTCCCGGAACGACGAGCGTGGGGATGATGACGCTCAGCGGAAGCGTGTGCCCCCACGCGTTGATCTCCCACGCCGGCATGATGCGCAGGGCGCCCTCCAGCCAGCCCATGTACCAGTCCGGCTGTGAGCCGGCGCTGATCGCGCCCGGGTCGTACGGGCCGAACAGCCAGATCGGATTGATCTGGACGAACGCGGCCAGCAGCGTCGTGATGCCCAGCACCCACAGGAACAGCGCCGTCGTCTTGGCGATGAACGTCGGGAAGAACGGGTAGCCGCGGACGGTCGAGTTGGATCCGCCGCGTCCCGGGAACATCGTGTGCGTCTGCCGCCAGGTCAGCACGATGGCGTGCAGCGGGATCAGCGCGGCCAGGATCCCGGGGATCAGCAGCACGTGGATGACGTACAGCCGCGGGATGATGTCCTCCCCCGGGTACTCCCCGCCGAACAGGAACATCACCAGGTACGTCCCGACGAGCGGAATCGACGCGAGGACGCCCTCCAGGATCCGGATGCCGGTGCCCGACAGCAGGTCGTCCGGCAGCGAGTAGCCGAACAGGCCGTTCAGCATGACGAGCACGAACATCGCCACGCCGATGAGCCAGTTCAGCTCGCGCGGCTTGCGGAACGCGCCGCTGAAGAAGTTGCGCAGCAGGTGGGCGAGGATCGCCGCCATGAAGATGAGCGTCGCCCAGTGGTGGATCTGCCGCACCAGCAGCCCGCCCCGCACCTCGAAGCTGATCTTCAGGGACGACGCGTACGCCTCGCTCATCTCCACGCCGCGCAGCTTCGCGTAGGAGCCGTTGTAGACGACCTCGGTCATGCTCGGCTTGAAGAACAGCGTCAGGAACACCCCGGTCAGCAGCAGGATCACGAACGAGTACATCGCGATCTCGCCGAGCAGGAAGCTCCACTGGTCCGGGAACGCCTTGCGCAGGGCCTTGCGGGCGAAGCCGGTCGTCCCGAAACGCTCGTCCAGGGCCCGCGTCGCGGTGTCCAGTGCCCTCGGTGGCGCCTGTGCCGCGCGGGGTGCCCGTGTACCTGCCATGCTCCAGGTCCTTTCGTGCGGGTGAGATGGGGAGGTCTGACGTGTCAGGGCGATGCCGCGCGGTGCGCGCGCCGCGGGCGGCGGGGGAGCCGGCCGGTCCGGTGGAGGAGCCGGACCGGCGGCGGCATCAGGCGCAGGACGGCTCGGGCCGTGGTCTCGGGCGCGCCGTCCAGCAGCCAGGCCAGGAACACACCGAGGCCCCTGAGTCCCACCTCGCGGCGGAACTCGACGTCGAACGTGCCCCACTCGTAGGGCGTGAGGGTCTCGTGGATCAGCGGCAGGACGTGGGTCTCCTTGTGGTCGAGATGGGCGTGCACCGCGTCGCGGAGCGCCGGTGCGCGGCGGGCGAGGACGCTTCGGTCACCGCGCCGCAGCGCCGTGTCGACCGTGTCGAGCAGCGGGACGAGCCGGACGGCGCCTTCGTCCATCTCGTCCAGCACGGTGCCGTGTGCACGGCCTGCCGGGACCCTGCCGCACATCACCGTCCACAGCGCCCGCCGCTCGGCTGCGTGCTGGACGCGCCAGTGGAGGCTGAACAGAGCCCAGATGTCATGCGGCGGCGGACAGGTGCCGGTGCGGTCCCCATCAGGACCGGTCGCGGCCGCGAGGCGCTCCGTGTCGCGACGGAACGCCCAGTACGCCGCGTGGAGCATCGTCAGGTCGAACCGTTCGCGTGCGTTCCCTTCCGTGACGGCGCTCATGCCACCTCCTCGGCGCCTCGTGACGAACGGGCCGTCGACCACGAGACGGAACGAAGGGCCTGGAATGTGACATCGAACGGAGACCGGAGCCGTGTGAGCTGCCGCACACGGTCAGCCGGTGAAGGACTCCGGACCGAAGCGCCCCCACGCCACGAAGCCGGCCAGGGCGAGATAGACCAGGTTCACCACGATCGCCGTGGCCTCGTGCCGGCGCAGGTGCGTGATCATCGCGCCGACCATCAGCAACACCAGGCCGACGGCGGCCAGTGGCACCAGGACCGGCGCGATGCCGAGCGCGGCGGGCAGGACCAGGCCCGCCGCACCCAGCACCTCAACGGCACCGATGGCCTTGACGGCGCCGGCGCCGAAGTCCTCGACCCAGCCCCCGCCGGGGGCGGCGGCCAGCTTCTCCCTCGGCCTGATCAGCTTGATGACGCCGCCGGCCAGGAAGGCGACGGCCAGCAGTCCGGTGACGATCCACAGTGTGAGGTTCATGGGCTCTCCGTGCAGCGAGTGTGGGCGCCCCCGGCGTCGAAGCCCGCGGCGGCGATCGGCGTCCCCCCCCGCGAGGGGGCCGGGGCAAGCCCGTTAGCTGTCCGACGACACAGCCCTGGAAAATGTGAGGCGGCCCCGGGACTTGACGGATTGTTTACTCTTGGTGACCCAGAGTGGCCATGCGCGATTGTTAAGCCCGTGGCCTGGCAAAGCTCCTATCGCATTCGTTCCATCCCACCGGGTCCGCAGGCCGAGAACGCCCGGGACACGGCTCATCAGAAAAGGAGCTTCCATGCGCAAGGGGCACTTGATCGCAGCCGGCGCTCTGGTCGCCGCGGTAACGGGCACCACGGCCGCGGCCCAGGCCGACCAGGCGGCGCCCGCACAGCAGGCCGCCACCGCGTCGAAGGTGGCGGCCATTCCCGGCTACGAGGTCGTCCGGCTGCCCAACGCCAACGTGCCGAACTTCCAGCGCCGTGTGGCCTACTGCCCCAGCGGCAAGCAGGTCATCGGCGGCGGCGCCGAGGCGCGGGGCAACGGAGCGATCCTGGTCGGCAGCTTCCCGACCGACGGCAACAACGGCTGGATCGGCCTGGGACGCCAGATCGGGTACAACGACGTCGGCATCTCCGTCTTCGCGATCTGCGCCAGCGTGTAGTACCGCGTCAGCGCACGCGGTGACGGCGCGGAACCCCCGGCCGTGCGACCGTGTGCGCCCGCCGCGAACTCCGGCGGGGCCGACGCGCGTCAGGCGGTGTCCGACACGCTGACAGCTCGCTGGAACGAGGGGCCACGGCCATCCGGTCGTGGCCCCTGCCGCGCGTGGAAGGGTGCGTGTGGTCGGGCCGGGCGGGTAGCGAATCCGAAGCCGCCGGTCGGCGCCGTGGTGCAGCCGGGGGTGCCATGGCGGACGCGGTCTTGCTGTCAAGGGCGCGGCCGGTGGAGGGCGTTGGGTCCTCCACCGGCCGGTTCGCGTGCTCAGGACTGCCAGATGCGGCTGTGCAGGTCGGTGCCGCGGACTACCTGGACGCGCCACGGCTCCAGGCGCAGGACGTGGAACTGCGGGTCGGCGGGTCCCCGCCAGAAGTTGCCGCAGTCGTAGCCCGCGCCGGGCGGGCTGCCCTTGCGGTACAGGTCCCACACGCGCCGCTTGACGTCCGCGTCGTCGACCCATTCGGCGACCGTGTCGACGTACACGGCGTTCTGCCGGGGCGTCCAGTAGGAGAAGGTGGTGTGCGGGTTGTTCGCCAGGTGCGCCGCCTTCACCGGGGTCTTGTACGTGGCGAGCCAGCCGAGCGGCCGCCCGTCCACGACCTCCCAGACGGGGATCAGCACCCGGGCGCGCGGCCGTCCCTTCGCGTCGACCGTGGTCATGGTCGCGTACACGATGTCACCGATGTAGGAGTCGAAGACGTCGCGGATCGCGGCGAACGACGAGACTTTCGTGGCCATCAGGCGCTCCTTGTCAGCTGCTGCTCGGCGGGGGCGAGGGGAGTGTCGGCGGCGATCACGGCGCGGCGGCGGCGCAGGCCGGTGCCGATGGCGACCGTGCCCAGGACGGCCGCGACCACGGGCACGACCAGCGCGGTGCGGACGGCGTCCACCCCGGCGGCGGACGGGCCGCCCGCGTCACCGAGCGCGGCCACGTGCACGGCGGTGACGGCGGAGACGCCGAACGCGGCGCCGAACTGGAACGCGGTGTACAGCAGCCCGCCGGCCAGGCCCTGCTCGGACTCGTCGACGCCCTCGGTGGCGGCGATGGTGATCGGCCCGTACGCCAGCGCGAACGCCACCCCGATGAGGATCACCGACGGGAGCATGGCGGCGTAGGTCCAGTCCTGCTCCACCCGCAGGAACAGCACGTACGCCAGCGTGGCCAGCACGAACCCGCCGAAGATCACCCGGACGTTGCCGAACCTGCGGACCAGCACGGGCGTGAGCGTGGGCGCCAGCACCGCGTCCAGCCCGAGCAGCACCATGGCCAGCCCGGTCTCGATCGTCGACCAGCCCCGCACCTCCTGCAGGTACAGCGTCACCAGGAACTGGAAGCCGAAGAAGCCGCCGGTCAGCAGCAGCGCGGCCACGTTGGCCCGCACCAGCGGCGCCGACCGCAGCACGCCCGGACGCACCAGCGGCGCGGCGGCGCGTCGTTCGATCGCGGCGAAGGCGCCGAGCAGGGCCAGCCCGGCGGCGAACACGGCGATCGTCCAGCCCCACCCGTCGGCGGGGTGCTCCAGCCGGACCACCCCGTACACCAGCAGCAGCATCGACCCGGTCACGGTGACGGCCCCGGCCAGGTCGAAGTCGCCGAGGCCGCGCCGGGCCGTCCGGTCGTCGTCCAGCGCGCGCAGCACCGGGACGGCGACCAGCAGGATCAGCAGCGACAACGCGACCGGTGCGAAGAACACCCAGCGCCAGTGGACGGCGGTGAGCAGCCCGCCGACGACCAGGCCCAGCGAGAACCCGCCCGCGGCCGTCCCCGCGTAGACCAGCAGGGCGCGGTCGCGGACGGGCCCCTCGGCGAAGCCCGTGGTGATGAGCGACAGCCCGGCGGGGGCCATGAACCCGGCCGCCACGCCCGTGACGAAACGGGCCGTCAGCAGCATCCAGCCCTCGGTCGCCAGGCCGCCGAGACCGGAGAAGACGACGAAGACCGCAAGCCACCACAGGAACATGCGGCGGCGTCCCAGCAGGTCGGCGGCGCGCCCGCCGAGCAGCATGAAACCGCCGTAGCCGAGCACGTACGCGCTGACCACGCCGCTGAGCATGCCGGTCGACAGCCCGAGGTCGGCCCGGATGGACGGCAGCGCCACGTTCAGCATCGCGACGTCGATGCCCTCCAGGAAGATCGCGCCGCACAGCACGAACAGCAGGCCGAGCGCCCGCGCGTCCATGCGGTCCACCTGGCCGGGCGGCGACTGCGCTGTGGACATGAGGGGTCCCCCTTGAGACGGGGCAGGCCGGTTCCGCCGTGGCCGGGATGGGTGACGCCGGTTCCTGGCGAGCCTGCCGGTTCCTTCTTGTAACCGACAGCATCATCAGAGACCATGGCGGACTATGGAAGACGGAACTTCACGGTCCCTGAGTTACTGCGGGGATACCGACGCCGAGCACGAGGCCAGGCAGTGGGACACGCGCGCGGACTGCGAGGTCCGCCAGATCCTCGACCGCATCGCCGACAAGTGGTCGCTGCTCGTCATCGCGCTGCTCGACCAGTGCCCCATGCGCTTCACCGAGCTGCGCCGCGAGGTGGACGGCATCAGCCAGCGCATGCTCAGCAAGACGCTGCGCTGCCTGGAACGCGACGGCCTGGTCAGCCGCACGGTGCACGCCACCGTCCCGCCCCGCGTCGACTACGCCCTCACCCCCATGGGGCAGACCCTCCACGCCACCATCCGCCCCCTCGTCACCTGGACCGAGGAGCACCAGCGGCAGATCGCCGAGGCCCGCGACGCCTACGACCGGCGCGTCGCGGCCGAGAAGGAGACCGCCGCGCGGGAGGCGGCCGAACGCGACGCGATCGCCCGCCGCGTCCTGGCACGCTGAAAAACCGGGGGAGCTCGGTGCCGATCGGACCGATCAGGTTTCGAGAAGCGCCCGCGCCCGGGCGATGCCTAGCGTGAAGGCCATGGACGTCGCCATTCACGCAATAACGCTTTCACTCGACGTGATGAGCCTCGGTGTTCCCGAGGTGAAGGACGCGCAGCTCTGGAAGGTGACCGCCGCGTAACGTTCGGGCTCTCTGACCCGGTGGCCCGTCCAGGTCAGAGGGCTTCGGCCAGCAGGCGGAGCACCCGGCCGGAACGAGCCGAGGCGCTACCGCGACGGGAGAACCGAGGGCGGCCCCGCCCGTCAGATGGAGAGACGATGACCAAGGCCACGAGGACGGACACGCAGGCACCTGCGCCGCACGTCGCCGACAGCCACGACATGATCCGCGTGCAGGGCGCGCGCGAGAACAACCTGAAGGACGTCGACGTCGAGATCCCGAAGCGCCGGCTGACGGTGTTCACCGGGGTCTCCGGCTCGGGCAAGAGCTCGCTGGTGTTCGCGACGATCGCCGCGGAGTCGCAGCGGATGATCAACGAGACGTACAGCGCGTTCGTCCAGGGCTTCATGCCCACGATGGCGCGGCCGGACGTCGACGTCCTCGACGGGCTGACCACCGCGATCATCGTCGACCAGGAGCGGCTGGGCGCCAATCCGCGCTCCACCGTCGGCACCGTCACCGACGCGAACGCGCTGCTGCGCATCCTGTTCAGCCGGCTCGGGGAGCCGCACCTCGGCTCGCCGCAGTCGTTCTCCTTCAACGTCCCGTCGGTCCGGGCGGCCGGTTCGATCACCGTCGAGCGCGGCGCGAAGAAGGCCGAGAAGGTGGCCTTCACCCTGACCGGCGGCATGTGCCCGAACTGCGACGGGCGGGGCACGGTCTCCGACATCGACGTCACCCAGCTCTACGACGAGAACAAGTCGCTCACCGAGGGCGCGATCACCGTGCCCGGCTTCAAGGCGGGCGGCTGGTCGGTGCGCTTCTACACCGAGTCGGGCTTCTTCGACCCGGACAAGCCGATCCGCGAGTACACCGAGCAGGAGCTCCACGACTTCCTCTACCGGGAGCCGACCAAGGTCAAGATCTCGGGCACCAACATGACCTACGAGGGGCTGGCGGTCCAGGTCAGGAGGTCGTTCCTGACGAAGGACCGGGAGGCGATGCAGCCGCACATCCGGGCGTTCGTGGACCGGGCGGCCACCTTCACCGCCTGCCCGGAGTGCGACGGCACCCGGTTGAGCGCGCCGGCCCGGGCGTCGAAGATCAAGGGCGCCAACATCGCCGACCTGTGCGCGATGCAGATCAGCGACCTCGCCGAGTGGGTGCGGGAGCTGGACGAACCGTCGGTGGGGCCGCTGCTGACCACGCTGCAGCACACCCTGGACAAGTTCGTGGAGATCGGGCTGGGCTACCTCTCGCTCGACCGGCCGTCGGGCACGCTGTCCGGCGGCGAGGCGCAGCGCGTCAAGATGATCCGCCACCTCGGCTCCTCGCTCACCGACGTCACCTACGTCTTCGACGAGCCCACCGTCGGCCTGCACCCGCACGACATCCAGCGCATGAACAACCTGCTGCTGCAACTGCGGGACAAGGGGAACACCGTGCTCGTGGTCGAGCACAAGCCGGAGACGATCGCGATCGCCGACCACGTCGTGGACCTCGGTCCCGGCGCCGGCACCCACGGCGGCACCGTCTGCTTCGAGGGCACGGTCGACGGGCTGCGCGGCAGCGGCACCCTCACCGGCCGTCACCTGGACGACAGGGCCGCGCTCAAGGACCGGGTGCGCGAGCCGACCGGGAAGCTGGAGATCCGGGGGGCGAACGTCAACAACCTGCGGGACGTCGACGTCGACATCCCGCTCGGGGTGCTCGTCGTCGTCACCGGCGTCGCGGGCTCCGGCAAGAGCTCGCTCGTCCACGGCTCCATCCCCGCGGGCGCGGGCGTGGTGTCGGTCGACCAGACGGCGATCCGCGGCTCGCGCCGGAGCAACCCGGCCACCTACACCGGGCTGCTGGACCCGATCCGCAAGGCGTTCGCGAAGGCCAACGGCGTGAAGCCGGCGCTGTTCAGCGCCAACTCCGAGGGCGCCTGCCCCGCCTGCAACGGCGCCGGCGTCATCTACACCGACCTCGGCATGATGGAAGGCGTCTCGACCACCTGCGAGGAGTGCGAGGGCAGGCGGTTCCAGGCGTCGGTGCTGGAGTACCGCCTCGGCGGCCGGGACATCAGCGAGGTGCTGGCGATGCCGGTCGCCGACGCCGAGGAATTCTTCGGCGCGGGCGAGGCGCGCATCCCGGCCGCGCACGCCATCCTCGGCCGGCTGGTGGATGTCGGCCTCGGCTACCTCAGCCTCGGCCAGCCGCTGACGACGCTGTCCGGCGGCGAGCGGCAGCGGCTGAAGCTCGCCATGCACATGGGCGACGAGGGCGGCGTCTACGTGCTGGACGAGCCGACCACCGGCCTGCACCTGGCCGACGTCGAGCAACTGCTCGGCCTGCTCGACCGGCTGGTGGACGCGGGCAAGTCGGTCATCGTGATCGCGCACCACCAGGCGGTCATGGCCCACGCCGACTGGATCATCGACCTCGGTCCCGGCGCCGGCCACGACGGCGGCCGGATCGTCTTCCAGGGCACCCCCGCACAGCTCGTCGCCGACCGCTCCACGCTCACCGGCGAGCACCTCGCGGCGTACGTCGGCGCCTGAGCGGGGCCCGTCGGCCTTCCGCGGCCCTGTTCGACAGCCTCGCCGGGCAGTGGAACAGGGCCGGCGGTCTGCTCTCCGGGGCGGCGGCCGGGCGGGGTCAGCCGGCCTTCTGCTTCTCGACGGTGACGATGTCGGCGCGCAGCGGCGCGAGCTTCGCGCCGATCTCGCCGATGGTGTCGTCGGGGACCCCCAGCCCGCGCAGTGTCTCGACCAGGTGGCCGACGACGGCGTCGAAGTCCTCGTCGGAGATGTTCAGCGCCGCGTGGGCGGTGGCCATGTCGCGGCCCTTGTAGATCTCCGATCCGCCGATGGCGGCGGCGATGAACGACCGCTGGTGCGACTTCAGGCGGGCCAGGTCCGTGTCGGCGAAGAAGGGGGCGAGGTTCGGATCGTCGAGCAAGCGGGCGTAGAAGTCGTCCACCGCCGCCGCCACGGCCGCCGCGCCACCGATCGAGTCGTAGATGCTCAAGACCGGCCTCCCGTCTGTCTGGTCCGGAGTTCTCACGGCCGAACGTAGGGCGGTGACGTTTCGCGGCGGTTCCCGTCCCTGGACGGCGCCGCTACAAGACCCGCACAGCCGGTCACTGCCCGTTGTGATACCGCCACGTCAGGGCGCCGACCGAGCGGATCACCCCGAATCGGGCGCGGTGGCGGCATGGCAGGGGTGCCGCGCCGCCCGCCGACGGCAACGATCGAGAGGCGTTGACCTGAATACGGGTGATTCTCAATAAAGGCGTAGTTGAGTGGCATTTGGGGGCTTTGTCGCTGGGCATCCCCAGGGGCGTGGCGAATCTGGACCGTGGCGGCAGAAGGCCTCCGCTGAGGCGGAGGGCGATCGCCTCGCTCGGATCGCCGCTTGTAGTTGCGGCGGTGTTCAGCGCGGAGCGTCGGGCTCCTTCCGGTCAAGCCGGACGCTCCGCGTCCTCTGTGTCCGCCGCCGCGGCCCAACCGCCCGTCAGGAACGCGGGAGGGAACCGGCGCCCAGCAGCGACTTGATGTCGCTGTAGAACGCGGGGCCGGGGGCGACACGGAACCACGTGAGATCCAGCAGGACGCTCTTCGCCCCGTCCGGACGGGAATGCAGCAGCAGATGCACCGGGGAGTCACCGGGATGGGAGCCGAGGATCTGTTTCAGCTCCCTGACGAGCCGCTTCGTCACCCGGGGCTCGGCGAGCGAGATCACGACCGGTTTCCCGCCGCCGGAGACGTCCAGGAGCGTCACCTCGTCGGCGTAGACGCTCAAGGTCTCGTCCCGCACGTTGATCCGGCCGTGGACGGACACGACGCGGTCCTCGCCGAGCGCCTCCCCGTAGAGCTGGTAGCTCTTGGGGAAGACGAGGCACTCCACGCTCGCGTCGTGGTCTTCGAGCGTGACGATCGCCCACGGGCTGCCCTGCTTGGTGACCTTGCGCTGGAGCCCGGAGACGATGCCGCTGAGGCGGACCTCCCCGTCCGCGCGGCCGGACGCGAGCAGCTCGGCGATGGTGCGGTCGCGGTTGCTCGCCAGGACCGCCTCGGTGCCGTCGAGGGGATGGCCGGAGACGTAGAGGCCGAGCATTTCCCGCTCGTGCGCGAGAAGCGTCGCGGTGTCCCATTCCTCGTCCGGGACGGTGATTCGCAGGCCGTCGTCGGTGGACGATCCGAACAGCGAGTCCTGCCCGTACGCCTCGTTGCGCTTGACGTCGATGACCGCGTCCACGGCCTGTTCGTGGACGTCCACCAGGCCCTTGCGGCGATGTCCCAGCCCGTCGAACGCACCGGCCTTCGCCAGCGATTCCAGAACGCGTTTGTTGCACACCACCGGCGGCACCTTGGAGAGGAAGTCGGCGAAGTCGGTGTAGGGACCCTTTTCCCGCCGGGTGGTGACGATCGCGTCCACCACCCCGGAACCGACGTTGCGCACCGCGCCCAGGCCGAACCGGATGTCGTCCCCGACGGCGGCGAAGTCGAGCGCGCTGTGGTTGACGTCCGGGGGCAGCACCTTGATGCCCAGCCGGCGGCAGTCGGACAGGTAGACGGCCATCTTGTCCTTGTCGTCACCGACCGAGGTGAGCAGGGCCGCCATGTACTCGGCGGGGAAGTTCGCCTTGAGGTAGGCCGTCCAGTACGACACCAGGCCGTAACCGGCGGTGTGCGACTTGTTGAAGCCGTAACCGCTGAACGGCACCAGCACGTCCCAGACCGCCTGGACGGCCTCGGCGGAGTAGCCGCGTTCGCGCATTCCGGCGGAGAAGCGGTCCCATTCGGCGTCCAGGACGTCCTTCTTCTTTTTCCCCATCGCCCGGCGCAGCATGTCGGCGGCGCCGAGGGAGTATCCGGCGAGCCGCTGGGCGATGGCCATCACCTGCTCCTGGAACACCACCAGGTGGTAGGTGTCGCCGAGAATGGGCTCGAGAACCTCCTCCAGCTCTGGGTGGATCGGCTCGACCTGCTGCCTGCCGGTCTTGCGCAGCGCGTAGTTGACATGGGCGTTCATCTCCATCGGACCGGGCCGGTACAGCGCGTTCACGGCGGCGATGTCGGTGAACTTGGTCGGCCGCATCATCTTCAGCAGCGACCGCATTCCGGTGCCGTCCAGCTGGAAGACGCCCAGGGTGTCACCGCGCGCCAGCAGTTCGTAGGTCTTCGCGTCGTCCAGCGGCACGTCGTAGATGTCGATGTCGACGCCGCGGTTGGCCTTCACGCCCGCGACGGCGTCGCCGATGACGGTGAGGTTGCGCAGGCCGAGGAAGTCCATTTTCAGCAGGCCCATGTCCTCGGCCTGCGTGAACGGGAAACCGGTGACGACCGGGCCGTCCGCCTTCGGCCGCACGAGCGGCAGCACGTCGATCAGCGGCTCGGCCGACAGGATCACCCCGGCCGCGTGCACGCCCGTCCCCCGGGTGAGCCCCTCCACCCCGAGCGCGGTGTCGATGACCCGCCTGACGTCGGGTTCCTCCTGGTACATGCGGCGCAGCTCGGCGGCCTCCCCGTGGCGCGGATGCCGCTCGTCGTGCACGGCCGACAGCGGGATCTCCACACCGCCCGCGGCGGCCGGGAACGCCTTGGTGATGCGGTCGCCGAGCGCGTACGGGAGGCCCAGCACCCGGCAGGCGTCCTTCACCGCCGCCTTGGCCTTGATGGTGCCGAACGTGACGATCTGGCAGACCCGGTCCGCGCCGTACCGGCGGGTCACGTACTCGATCATCTCGTCCCGGCGCCGGTCGTCGAAGTCCAGGTCGACGTCGGGCATGGTGATGCGCTCGGGGTTGAGGAACCGCTCGAAGATGAGCCGGTGCTCGATCGGGTCGAGCTCGGTGATGCCGGTGCAGTAGGCGACCATCGAACCGGTCGCCGAGCCGCGCCCCGGGCCGAGGCCGATGCCGTTCTCGCGCGCGTACCGGCAGATGTCGGCGACGACCAGGAAATAGCCGGGGAACCCCATGTCCTCGATGACCGACAGTTCGTAGTCGATACGGTCGAGCACCTCCGTGGACGGCGCGCCCGCATACCGCCGGCGTGCCCCTTCCAGTGCCTGTCTGCGCAGCCAGGACGCCTCGGTCTCACCGTCCGGCACGGGAAACCTCGGCATCAGGTTCCGGTGGGCGAACACCTCCGCGTAGTCACCGACGCGTTCGGCGATGAGCAGCGTGTTGTCGCAGGCCCCCGGCACCTCGTCGTCCCAGAGCGCCCGCATCTCCCGCGGTGACTTGACGTGGTAGCCGGTACCGCTGAACCGGAACCGCGCGGTGTCAGCGAGCCGCTTCCCGGTGCCGATGCACAACAGCGCGTCGTGCGCCTCGGCCTGGTCCTCGGTGACGTAATGGGAATCGTTCGTGGCCAGGGGCGGCAGGTTCAGCTCCTTGCCGATTCTCAGCAGGTCCTTGCGGACGCGGCGTTCGATGGGAATGCCGTGGTCCATCAGTTCGAGGAAATAGTTGTCCGGGCCGAACATGTCCCGGTAACGCGCCGCGGCCTCGACCGCCTGCGCGTACTGCCCGAGCCGCAGCCGCGTCTGCACCTCGCCGGACGGGCAGCCGGTGGTGGCGATGAGACCGCGCCCGTGCTCGGCCAGCAGCTCGTCGTCCATGCGCGGGTACTTCTGGACGTGCCCTTCCAGCCAGGCCCGCGACTGCAACCGGAACAGGTTGCGCAACCCGTCCGCGTCGGCGGCCCACATCGTCATGTGCGTGTAGAGACCGCGGCCGGAGACGTCACCGCCCTTGCCCGTCACCTCGTCGGCCCGCCGCAACGCCGGATCGTCGCTCCAGAACACCGGCCCCCGGTGGTGCCGCGACTGCGGCGCGACATACGCCTCGATGCCGATGACCGGCTTCACCCCCGCCTTCCGGGCCGAGTGGTAGAACTCGTACGCCCCGTGCACGTTGCCGTGGTCGGTCATCGCGACGGCCGGCATCCCCTGGCGGGCGACCTCCTCCAGCAGCAGCCCGACCTTCGCCGCGCCGTCCAGCATGGAGTACTCCGTATGGACATGGAGGTGTGCGAACGAATCCACCCAGTCACTCCCCGCGGTCGTACGGACGTGGTCGGCGCCCGTATTCGACCTGTCAGGGAGCTGTGAAGTCCAACAAAAGACACTCCAGGAGGGCACAACCGAAGGTTGTAGAAGGAGGATTTCGCCGCGCGCCCCGCCACCCACACGCACTCGTCACCCCAAACACCGGCCCACCCGACGCCGCGGATCACCTCGCCCGGGCGCCCCGATCAGCCGATCGGGGTGGGCGGGTGCTGTGGGCGCCGGGGCCGGTGTTGGTCGACGGGGTGGTTTCTGCAGGTTCGATGTGTTTTGTTCAGGCGAGGTCGGCCAGGTCGATGGCGTCGGCCATGGCCCGGTATCCGGCGTCGTTGAGGTGCAGATGGTCGCCGGAGTCGAAGGCGGGGTCGAGCGTGTCCGGCGCGGAGGGAGAACGCAGCGCGCGGTCGAGGTCGACGACGGCGTCATAGGCGCCGGAGGTGCGGATCCAGGTGTTGATGGCGGTGCGTTTGCTCTCGCTGCGCAGGGTGGAGAACGCCGAGGGCTTGGCGGGCATCACCGTGGCTCCCACGGCCCGAAGGCCGGCGGCGTGGGCCTGCCGGATCATGTCACGGTACCCGGCGATGACCTCCTCGGCGGAGACGTCGGTGTACGGCGCGAAGGTCGGGAACGGGGACGCCTCGGCCACTTCGCTCATGCCGATGTCGTTGATGCCGAGCAGGATGATGACCGTTCCCACAGCCGGCTGGCCGAGGACGTCGCGGGCGAATCGTGCCGTGGCCCGGTCGCCGAACCATGCCGAGTCGACCGTCACCCGGTTGCCGCCGATGCCCTGGTTCAGCACGGCCCGCGGCCGGCCCGCGGCGGCCAGCCGTTCGGCGAGTGCGTCGGAGAAACGATTGTTGCCGTCCGGACTGCTTCCCGTGCCATCGGTGAGCGAGTCGCCGAACACGACGATGCCGGGCGGGAGCGCCGGGCCGCCGGTCACGTCGATCCCGCTCAGGTAGTACCAGGACTGCGAGGTCTCGGTGAACGCCGCGCCGCCGGTGTCGGCCCGGTGGTCCCGGGCGGATCGGTAGCTGGTCGCCAGTGCCTGTTCGTGATGGGTCGCCGGGCCGGTCGGGGCGGCCAGGTACAGCGTGACCGCCACCGAATCCAGGCCTGCCGCTTCGAACGGCACCGCGTCGGTGGCCTGTTCGGCGCCGGCCGCGATGGTGAACGTCTTCGACCCGTTGGCGGTGAGGTGCCGGAGGGTGTCCGCGTGGACGGCGGCGCCGCCCGCACTGAGGGCGACGGTGGCGCCGGCGATGACGAGCGGTTCGGTCCCGTAGGCGTTCGACAGCCGGACCCGGATCGTGTCGCCGCCGATGCTGAGCCGGACGACCTGGCGGACGGTCTGGTCCGCGAACCCCTGCTCGGACCAGTTCGGGGCGAAGCCCGTCCCCGGGCGCTGCGGTGAGGTGGTCCAGGCCGCGGTCCAGGCGCGGCCGGCCGCGACGGGATCGGAAGCCGTGGCAGGAACCGCGCCGGTCATCGTGACGGCCGAGCCGACCCGTCGATCGGAAGTGGAAGGCATAGATGTCTCTCCAGAAACAGGGGATGATCCATCGGCCACCCCACCGTAAAGTCCAGAGATCCGACGCCGAATATCCTGTCGTCTGAAATTAATGTCTGAGAGTCTGAAAATAGGTTTGCTACGGTATCGATATGGATGTTCTCGGCGATGTGCTCGCGGCCATGCGCGCGGGGAAGCCGTATGCGGGCCGTACCAGATGCTGGGAACCCTGGGGGGTGCGGTTTCCGGCCGACGACTCCGCCTGCTGCCACGTGGTCCTGCAGGGCGGATGCTGCTTGATCTCCGCACAGGGCGCACCGGTGACACTCGGTGTCGGCGACGTTCTCTTCACCGCACCGGGGCATGGGCACACCCTGGCGGACCGGCCCGGCAGCCCGCTGATCGACTTCCGCCCGTCCCGTGACGGAGCGCTGATCACAGAGCTGAACATCCCCGGTGAAGGCGCCGCCACAGAGATCCTCTGCGTCTGTTACAGCTTCGAGCGCCTCCGCCCGCACCCCCTGCTGAGCGACCTTCCCCCGGTGATCCACCTGCCCGCCCGGGTCGGACACCACCCCGCGCTCCGCGCCACCATCGACCTCATGGGCGACGAACTGCAGCGACCTCGCGTCGGCACCGAGGCGATCCTGGCCCCGCTGATCGACATGCTCCTGCTGTACGTCCTGCGCGCCTGGATCGACGAGCAGTCCGGCCACGCCGGCGCCGGCTGGGCCGCCGCGCGACCGACACGGTCATCGCCTCCGCGTTGAACCACATCCACCAACGGCCCGAACATCCCTGGACGATCGAAGAACTGGCCGCCAGGGCCGGCGTGTCGCGCGCGACGTTCGCCAAGCGGTTCACCACGGTCCTCGGACAGCCGCCCATGAGCTATCTCACCTGGTGGCGCATGACGGTCGCGGCCCGGCTCCTGCGCGGAACCGATGCCTCGCTCCAGACCGTCGCCGAACGCTGCGGGTACGGCTCCGAATACGCATTCGCCAAGGCGTTCAAACGCGAGTACGGCGTTCCCCCGGGCCGATACCGGCGGCAACTGCAGAAGCCCTGACCCGAGAGGACCCCCCAGGGCAGAGCCTGCCTGTTCCATAGGCGAGGACCTCGACACCTTCACCGCCCGTTTCGAGAGCGCCGGATTCACCGGCGGGGTGAACTGCTGCCCGCGACTGGGCACTGCTCGTCCGCTGACGTCACGGCCGGGGGCTCCAGTCCGTCCGGCGTGGGGCGGGCTGCCCGGCGCGCATGGCCGGGAGCACGTCACCGAGAACGTCCGTATCGAGACTCTTCAGTCCACTGTGAAGACGTTCGAACAAGAAGTATGGACGCTGAGATATTCATCGTCTTTCGCGGTGGTCTTATGTTTTCGCAGTAGATCGACGGTGTCCGGGGCAGGTGGCGGGCCGGTCCCTGAGGTGTCCCAGCCCTTTCGCGGATGCCGTCGGCCTCCGCCGTGCCGGTCCGCACGAGATTCCGTCAACAAGCATGCGCAAGGGAGAGTTCCGCATGGGAACGGATACGACCGAGATCGTGCACCGTACCGTTGAGGTGAACGGCCTGCGGATGCACCTTGCCGAGAGCGGGACCGGGCCGTTGGTGCTGTTGCTGCACGGCTTCCCCGAATCCTGGTACTCCTGGCGGCACCAGATTCCCGCGCTGGCCGCCGCCGGATACCACGCGGTGGCTCCGGACCTGCGCGGGTACGGCCGCACCGGCAGGCCCGCGGACATCGCCGACTACACCTACCTGCACCTGGTCGGCGACGTCGTCGGCCTGATGGACGTGCTCGGCGAGGAGCAGGCGGTGGTGGTCGGCCACGACTGGGGGCGGGCGTGGCCTGGCACACCGCGCTGCTGCGTCCCGACCGGGTACGCGCGGTGGCCGGGCTCAGCGTCCCCTACGAGCCCCGCGTAGGCGGCGGCCTGGTCGGGGGAGCGCCGTCGGGGCCCGCCCCCGTGGAGGGCATGCGCCGGCTCATCGGCAACGGCTTCTACATGGTCTATTTCCAGCAGCCCGGCATCGCCGACGAAGAGCTGAGCCGGGACCCGCGCACCACCCTGCGGCGCCTGCTCTACAGCGCCTCGGGCGACGGGAACAGCTGGCAGATCGTCATCCCTGAAGGCAAGGGCTTCCTGGACACCGTGACCGAGCCGGACGAACTGCCCGGCTGGCTGACCGAGGACGACCTGGACGTCATGGCCGCCGACTTCGGGAACGCCGGCTTCACCGGCGCCCTGAACCTCTACCGCAACATCGACCGCAACTGGGACCTGCTGAGGGCCTGGCACGGTGCCCCGGTGCTCCCGCCCGCGCTCTACGTGGTGGGCGACCGCGACGACGTTTACACCATGACCACCGCCACGGGCGCGGACCTGACCGAGCTGGTACGGGCGTCGACTCCGAACCTGCGGGAGGTGGTCGTGCTGCCCGGGTGCGGCCACTGGACCCAGCAGGAACGCCCCGCCGAGGTCAACACCGCGCTGATCGACTTCCTGCGATCCGTCTGATCGAAACCGAAGGGAACAGACGTCATGGAGATCGTTCACCGTACTGTCGACGTGAACGGCCTGCGGATGCACCTTGCCGAGAGCGGGACCGGGCCGCTGGTGCTGCTGCTGCACGGCTGGCCGGAGACCTGGTACTCCTGGCGGCACCAGATTTCCGCGCTGGCCGCGGCCGGATATCACGTGGTGGCCCCTGACCAGCGTGGATACGGCGACACCGACGTCCCCGAGGCCGTCGAGGACTACACCATCGAGCACCTGACGGACGATGTCACCGGGCTGATGGACGTGCTGGGAGAGGACAAGGCGTTCGTCATCGGCCACGACTGGGGCGCGCTCGTCTCGTGGGAACTGGCCAAGAGGCGTCCCGAACGCGTCGAGGCGGTGGCCGCGCTGAGCATCCCGGATCGCTTCGCCTATCCGCTCGACCCGGCGGTCACCCCGACCGCCGGGTGGCGCGCGGCGCTGGGCGACGCCTTCTACATCGTGCATTTCCAGCAGCCGGATGTCGCCGACGCGGCGTTCGCGGCGGCTCTGCGGCAGGACCCGCTGGGGCTGGTGCGCCGGCTGCTGTACAGCGGGTCGGGCGACGGGCCGGGGTGGAGCGGGATGGTCCCCGACGGCGGCACGATCGTCGACTCCCTGCTGGAGGAGCCGGAGACGCTCCCCGCCTGGGTGACCGAGCAGGACGTCAAGACCTACGCCGCGCAGTTCGAACGCTCCGGCTTCACCGGTGGCCTGAACTGGTACCGCAACTTCGACCGCAACTGGGAGCTGTCGGCACCGTGGCGGTCGAACCCGGTGCAGGCGCCCGCCCTGTTCGTGGTCGGCGGACAGGAGGCCTTCGCGATCCCGGCGAACCAGGAGCTGATCACCGGCGCGTCCGGTTCCGTCCCCCACCTGCGCCGGACGGTGGTCCTGCCCGGCTGCGGCCACTGGGTCCAGCAGGAACGTCCCGACGAGGTCAACGCCGTACTGATCGACTTCCTGAACTCGCTCTGACAGCTGCCGAACCGAAGAACCCGGGGGCGCGCCCCACGCGCCGCACCTGCCCGACCGCACGCCGAACCGGTGCGCGCCCCCGGTGCGGCCGGACCGGCGGCAGTTCGCGACGGGCGACGGACCCGACCGGCGACGGTCCTAACGACCTTCCAGGAAGAACTCAACCGTGAACACATCCGCCCGACCGCGGCCGGCGCTCGTGCTGCTCGCGCTGTCCCAGTTCGTCATCGCCGTCGACTACAACATCGTCTACGTGGCCCTGCCCGACATCGGCCGCGAGCTCGGCTTCACCGCGCAGTCCCTGCAATGGGTGGTCAGCGCCTACCTCGTCGGCCTGGGCGGCTTCCTGCTGCTGGGCGGCCGGGCCGTCGACCGGTTCGGACAGCGGCGAATGTTCATGCTCGGTCTCGCCCTCTACGGTGTTTCGTCCCTGGCCGGCGGCCTGGCCGGGGACCAGGCGACGCTCGTGGCCGCTGGGCGTTTGGGGAACGGTAGGAGGTTCCGGTCTGGCGGCCGGTGCGTTGCTGGGCGGCGTGCTCACCAACGGGCTGGGCTGGGAATGGGTCTTCTTCGTCAACGTGCCCCTGACCGTGGGGGCGGCAGTGGCAGCGCCACGAGTGCTCGCCGCCGACCGGCCGCGCGGTGACAGGGAAGGATTCGACCTGCCGGGTGCTCTCATCGCCACGCTGGGTGCCTTGCTGTTGGTGTTCGGCTTGGTCAGCGGGCCGGAACGGGGCTGGGGTTCGCTCGGCGGCGCGGGGGCGTTGATCGCCGGGGTGACGCTGGTGGGGGTGTTCCTCCTCGTCGAGGGACGCATCCGCGATCCGCTGCTGCCGCCGCGGCTGCTCAGGCACCGCAGCCTGGTCACGGCCATGGCGGTGATGTTCCTCGTCCTGGGCTCGGTGAGCGGGCAGTTCTACGTGTTCACCGTCTACCTGCAAGGCGTGCTCGGCTACGACGCGCTCCAGGCGGGCCTGGCGTTCCTGCCGCTGACCCTGATCTCCATGCTGTCCAGCGAGCGGCTGGTCGCCAGGTTGCTCGACCGGTGGGGCCTGCGCGTCACGCTCGCGATCGGGGTGTTCCTGCACGGCGCCGGAATGATCGTGTTCGCGTTCGGGATCACCGGCGGCGGTTCCTTCTGGACGCTCCTGCCGGGCATCGTCATCTGGGGCGTCGGCGGCTTCGGCTTCCCGGCCATGTTCGTGGCCGCCGCCTCCGGTGTCGACCCCGCCGAGCAGGGCGTCGCCTCCGGCCTGGCCAACACCACCCTCCAGATCGGCGGCGCCGTCGGCCTGGCCTGCATCGTCGCCATCGCCGGCACCGGCACGGAAACGGCCACCACCACGGCCGACACGATCGATGGGCTGCGTACCGCCGGATGGGCGGCCGGACTGGCCATGATCGCCGCAGCCGTCATCGCGGCCACGCTCAAGCAGTCCAGGGCGACGGTCGCGGTGCAGGCCACCAGAGAGCCGAGCAAACAGAACGTCTGAGCCGATCCCCGCGCGGCATCCCCACCGTGACCCGGCCAGAGCCCCACCGGTTCGTGCCGGCGGTGGCCGGGGTGTTGGAGCGGGCTGGGTGCGGTGCCAGGACGTACGAGGGCGGGTGCTTCTTCGGTGACCGGGGCTGAGCGGCCCGCCGGCGGGGTTCCACGGCTACCGGCGCGTGGACGGCGGGTCGTCCCGATCTCACATCGTCATCCCGATCGCGACCGCGATGATCGCGACGAGGGCCACGACGGCGACGACGCCGGCGATGAGGCCGACGTTCACCTTGGCGGCCTTGTCCGGCTGCCCCTGCTGCTGGAAGTTCTGGAACTGCTGCGTCGACCCTGCCGGATCGTTGGGTGTCTGCGACATGCGGATGAGGATACGGATGATTTCAGTGTGATTCAGGTTGAATGACCTGAACGGTCTTGCTCCGTCCGGTGCCCGCCGCCCCCGACCGGGGCGTCACCAGCCGGTCCGTCGCGCCTGCAAAGCCCGTGAACTCACCTCGGGCTTGGCGCTATCGTGGGGGCTGCTCACTGGAGGCTTCGCATAGTGGACGAGTGCGACGGTCTTGAAAACCGTTGAGTCGGCAGCCCCGGCTCCGTGGGTTCGAATCCCACAGCCTCCGCCATGTGCGGCGACGCCCGCCCTGACCACTCGCCCGGGTTCCCGGCGCGGGCCTCGGCGGGGCGGCGTCGAGCAGTCCACGAGCATGCTCCGCGCGGCGACCGGCAGGGCCTCATCCAGGCATTGACGCGTATCGTGGGCGCGCGCTCACCGCCGGTGCAATTCGGCGAGCCGGACGCCCACTTCCCGATACACTGGCGGGATCGATAACTGGTGCTCACCCGGCGTCTTGCGGTGGACCGCATCCGCGTCCCGCACCACTACGGCCGGCACGGCCGGCGGTACCCACGGGTGACGGACGAGGAGCGGATCCTCCACAACGGCTGCCTGTTCAGTGACCTCGCCGCTCGCTGCCGCGCGACCCGCACGGGACGGCCGGTCGGCGCCGCGGTCGTCCGTCCGCAGGGGCCTGAACAGGACGGATAGACTGACGCACGGACGCGCCGGCGGACAGGCGAACCGCTAACAGTGATGAGGGCGATGTGAGCAACGGCAGCTTCATCTCGACCACAATTCCATACGTCAACGCGCGGCCTCATCTCGGGCACGCGCTGGAATATGTTCAGGCGGATTGCTTCGCGCGCTTCCAACGCCTCCAGGGAGGCGATGTCTTCTTTCTGACGGGCTCCGACGAGAACAGCCTGAAAAACGTCATCGCCGCGGAGGCCGAGGGCATTTCCACCCGTGAGCTGGTGGACCGGAACGTCGTCTACTTCGAGCAGCTCACCGAGCAGCTGGGGCTGAGCCAGGACGACTTCATCCGGACCAGCGTCGACCAGCGGCACATCGCGGGGGCGTCCCGCGTCTGGGAGCTGATCGCCGCCAACGGGGACATCTACAAGAAGACGTACGAGGGGCTCTACTGCGTCGGCTGCGAGCAGTTCTACTCGCCGGCGGAACTGGTGGACGGCAATTGCCCCGAGCACCTGGTGCCGCCGGAGCTGGTCAGCGAGGAGAACTACTTCTTCCGGCTGTCCCGCTACCAGAACCAGTTGCTGGACGCGCTCAAGTCCGGCGCGCTGCAGATCGTGCCGACCAGCCGTTACAACGAGGTCGTGAGCTTCGTGGAGTCGGGGCTGGAGGACATCAGCGTCTCCCGGTCCACCGAGCGCGCACGCGGCTGGGGCATTCCGGTGCCCGGCGACCCCAGCCAGGTGATCTACGTCTGGATCGACGCGCTCACCAACTACATCACCGCCCTGGGGTGGGTCGACGGCGACGAGAAATACCGGCGCTACTGGGAGGACGCCGAGTCCCGCGTCCACGTCCTCGGCAAGGGCGTCACGCGGTTCCACGCCGTCTACTGGCCGGCGATGCTCATGTCGGCGGGGCTGCCGCTGCCCACCAAGACGGTCGTCCACGGGTACATCACCGCCAACGGGCGCAAGCTCAGCAAGTCGCTGGGCAACGTCGTCGACCCCGTGGCGATGGTCGACAAGTACGGCCTGGACGCGGTGCGTTACGCCCTGCTCGCCGACATCTCGCCGTTCGAGGACGGCGACTTCAACGAGGAACGGCTCGTCCAGCGCTACACCACCGACCTCGCCAACGGCCTGGGCAACCTGGTCAGCCGGGTGGCCAGCATGATCGGCCGGTACCGGGACGGGACGATCCCGCAGGCCGCGGGCGAGCGCACCGACCAGGACGAGCAGCTCGCCCGGCAGGCGGCCGAGAGCGTCGAGGGCGTGGTGGCGGCGATGGGCCGCTACGACCACCGCGAGGCGCTGGCCCATGTCGGCGACCTGATCCGCGCGTCCAACTCCTACGTCGACGGCAACGCGCCGTGGCACCTGGCCAAGGCGGCGAAGGCGGGCGACGAGGCGGCCTCCGCCCGCATGGACACCGTCTTCCTGTACCTCACCGGCGCCATCCGTCAGGTCGGCCTGCTGCTGCTGCCGTTCCTGCCGGCGTCGGCGGAGAAGATCCTGGCGACGATCGGCGAGGAGAGCCGTCGTCTGGGCGACCCGGCGGCCTGGCTGGAGGGCCTGCCGGGCCGCACGATGGTGAAGCCGGAGCCGATCTTCCCCCGGATGGACGTGACGGACTGAGCGGGCGCACCGCGGATCCGCTCCGCGCGTGCCGCTGCCGGGGGGCCCGCCCCGCCATCTGACGTGTGAGGTGGCGGGGCGGGCCCTGTCCGACTGCCGGGTCAGAGGCGTTTGGGCTTGGTGGTGGAGTGGGCCCAGCGCTTGTTGGTGTCGTTGACCTCCCGCTCGGCGTGGGTCAGGTCGACCTTGAACGGGATGCCCGGACGGCCGCCGACCTTGACCAGGAACTTGCCCCGGCCGGGCGGCTCCCCGTCCCGGTTCAGGGTCGGGTCCCAGGACGGCGGCGTCGACCAGTCCACGATCATGCTCTGCTCCGCGGTCGACATCCGGACGACCTCGTTGACCATGGGCATCTCGGCCTGCGGCAGGCCGCCGCAGATGACCATGCCCGCGCGTTCGGCGAAGCCCTTGGCCTTGAGCTGGTCGGCGGGGTCCGGCAGCGCCAGCAGGTCGGCCATTGTGTGCGTGATCATCGCCTGGCCCAGCCCGCGCTGGCGGTTGAGGCGGGTGAGCGCGTCCACCCGGTCCACCAGGCCCCGTCCGGCGCGCAGCACCCGCCACAGCTCGTCGAGGACGACGAAGAAGTGCCGCTGGGGCCCCATGCCCTGGTCGGCCAGGGCATGGGCGGCCTCCACCGCGCCGAACCCGTCGGACCAGCAGGCCAGCAACACGGCCGCCTGGAGTTCGGCGTCGGCGTCGTCGATCCCGCTGATGTCGATGCACACGCCGCCGGGGGAGTCCAGCTTGATCGGAGTGGTGGTGTGGTGGGCGAACGTCTCCCCCATCGGCCCGTCCAGCAGGCCGAGCAGCGAGGCGTGCAGCGGGTCGACGGCATTGCGGTAGCGGTCCTCGCTGCCGCGCGCCAGGGTGATGCTGCGCAGCCGGTCCGGCCCCTCGTCGATCACCTTGATCAGGTCCGGCAGGATCGGCACGCCCTGGTGGCGTTCGTCCAGCACCCGCAGCGCGGCGTTCAGGACGGTGCGCTCGGTGTCGGCGATGGGCGTGCCGCGCAGGACCGTCACCAGCGCGGCGACCATGTTCAGCCGGCGGCCGTGCGCGTCGGCCGCCAGCTTGGCGCGCGCGTCGCCGGACAGCTTGGCCGCGGCGGCGGCCGTCTCGCCCGGGTCGAGCACGTTCAGCGAGCCCAGCCCGCGGCCGAGCTTGATGATCTGCCCGCCCAGCGCGCGGATCAGGTCAACGTAGTCGGGCTTGAGGTCGCCGAGCACCATCGGGAACACGCCGTATCCCGTCAGCCCCACCACCATGCGGCGGATCAGCGTCGACTTGCCCAGGCCCGGCTTGCCCAGCACCAGCACGGAGGGGTTGTGGATCAGCCCCGCGCGCTGGAACCAGGAGATCGGGTCGCAGCAGAGCGTGGTCCCGCCCATCAGCTCCCGGCCGAGCGGCACCCCCACCATGGGAGTGCCCGATCCGGCGCCGAACGGCCACAGGCCGCACACCTGCACGGTGGTGCCGCGCCACTCCGGCGGTGCCTCGACGTACCCGGCGCGGCCGCCGCCGCGCCCGGCGAAGCCGCGCATGCCGGGCCGGGGCGCCGCGGGGCCCTTGCGCTCGGACGCGCGGTCGCGCGCCTTGTCCTTCTTCTTCTCCTTCTTCTCCTTCTTGTTCTTCTTCCGGTTCTTGCGCCCGTCGTCGCCGGTCGCCGGCGCGCCGTCCGCCGGCAGGCCGAAGAGCGGATCGGTGGTGGTGCTCACATCGCCTCCCGCACCATCGCAGGAACCTGGAGATGGTCGGGCAGCACGATGCCGAGGGGCAGGGCCGCCGCGAACGCCGACGCCTGCGACCCGTACATGCGCCGCAACTGCACCCGGGCGGGCGGCGCGAGCGTGTCGATGGCGGCGGTCGCCAGCGGCAGCTCCTCCACCGACCGCACCGTGGCGGTGACCAGCATCGCGAACCGCACCAGCCCGGCTCCCTTGGCCTCCTCGCGGGCGGACTGGTCCGCCGCCGCGACGGCGACCGCGTCCCGCGCGGCGGTCTGGGCCCCGGAGATGCGGAACCGGGCGTCCTTGCGGTCCCGCTCCACGATCTTGGCCGCCGCGCCCGGATCGTACGGCCGGTACAGGAGCGTGACGCGCTTGCGCGCGATGTCCCGGTGTGGGGACACCAGACCGGTCATCACGCTGGACAGCACCTCGCCGCGCGGCGCCTCCGACATGCCCCAGGTGACCGAGACGCCCGAGTCGTGGACGTACCGGTCCCAGTACTCCTGCGCCGCGACGGGACCGGCCTTGTCCCAGCTGATGTCGTCGTCGCCGAGGGTCTCCAGCAACGACTGGGCGTCGGGGTCGTAGGCCACCCGCACGGCCTTGGCCAGCTCCGCCGCGTTCATCGGACGGGCGGTTCCGGCGCCGGTCATCGCCAGGTTCGCGGTGAGCCCGGGGATGCGGGTGCCGATCTCGCGGGCCATCTCCTCCATGGTGCGGCGCTTGGCGCCCGGCCGCGGCGCGGCCGCGTAGGTGACCGCGACCCTGGTGGAGACCTGGGCGCTGCCGGCCGGGTAGGTCCGGACGATCTCGTCGAGGGCCTGCCGGGCCAGCTCCGGGGCGTTCGGGTCGACGTTGTTCCCGACCTCCCGCTGGAGGCGGTGGCCCAGGTCGGGCGCCGTCTCGATGGTCACGCTGGCGGCGACCAGGCTCGGCTCGAACGACAGCGAGGCCAGCCACTGCCCCCAGTAGGCGACCCAGGTGTCGATCTGGTCCTGGTCGACCAGGGCCGCCCCGTCGGCGGCGCACTCGAACACCGCGGTGTAGTGGCCGGTCGACGGGATCATGATCATCGCGAACGGGCGGCCGTAGGAGTCCTGCGCCTCCACCAGCCGGGACGCGGCCATCAGCCCCGGCAGGCGGTGGCTGCCGCGCGCGGTGATGCCCAGCGGACCGGACCGGTACAGGTGCCAGCCCTGGGAACGGCCGCGCCACCAGGCGATCCGCGCGGTGGCGGCCTGCAGGGCCGTACGGCCGTGCCGGTCCTGGACCACCAGGGGCAGCATGACGACGGCCAGGACGACCGCCGCGATCACCGCGGCCCACAGCGAGATCATGGCGGACAGGGCGATCGTCACCAGGCCCAGCATGAGGATCCCGGTGCCGAGCAGCCCGAGCCGGCCGATGCCGGGTGAGACGGGCTTACGCCAGTTCCCGTAGGTGCGCTCTACTCGGTTACCTGCTGCCACTTGGTCCATCTCCCTCGTCGGCCGCGTCGTCTGCCGCGTTCCGGGCGGCGTCAGCGGTCCTGTTGGCGGCCGCACTGCCGGCGCCCGCCGCCGCTCCGGCGGCCGCACCGGCCGGGCCCGCCGCGGAACCGGCCGCGGCACCGCCCGCAGCACCACCGGCCGCACCACCGGCCGCGCCGCCTCCGGCCGCACCGCCCGCAGCGCCACCGGCCGCGCCGCCTCCGGCACCACCGGCCGCGCCACCACCGGCCGCGCCCGCGCCGCCCGCGGCACCGCTCGCCGGGCCGCCGCCGCCACCGCCGCCGCCTGAACCTCCGCCGCCGGAGCCCCCGCCGCCGGAGCCTCCGCCACCGGAACCACTGGGCGGCGTACCGCCGGACGGCGGCGGCGGGTCATCGTCGTCGTCTCCGCCGCCCCCGCCTGAGGGACCGGTCGGCGGCGGTCCTCCTCCGGACGGGCCGCCTCCCGAAGGTCCGCCTCCGGACGGGCCGGAACCGGACGGGCCGCCGCCCCCGCCTCCGCCACCGCCCGAGGAGTTGTTGCCGCCGCCGCCCCGGAGGTTGTTCACCATCCGGGCGCCCAGCGGGAGGTAGTCGGCGGCCGCGCTGGCCGTCCTCTCGGCGACGTCGTTGCCCGTGGACGACACCACCGGCACCACGAACCGCATCAGCGCGGGCAGCGCGAGCACCGCCATGATCACCAGGATCAGGCCCTGGAGCTGCGCCATCGAGTCACCGTGCATCGCCCGGAAGGCGACGGCGTAGATGGTGGCCACGACCGGCTCGTACAGCAGGTACGCCACCAGCCACGCGATCAGCTTGCGGAACCAGGCGCGGCCCTGCGGGGTGATGCTGGCCGCGCCCGCCAGCGGAAGCGCCCCGGCCAGCAGCACCAGCATCGCGCTGCGCACCACCATCATGGCGAGCTGGATCACCGACGACAGGATCGCCAGCAGGGCGACGATGAGGATCACCGCCGGCATCGCCGGCAGCAGCGCCGCGCCGAACAGCGCGCCGATCTTGCCGAGGTTGCCCTCGACGTCGCCTTCGGTGGAGGCGTCCAGGATCCACACCGAGTAGGAGTGGCCCGCCTCGATCGCCAGCCGCACCGCCGCCGTCACCGTGAAGACGGCGACGACCATGGTGATCAGCCCGGAGAACGCCTCGCGGAACGGTTCGCCGCGTCTCTGCCACGCCGTCTTGCCCGCGGCGAACAGCAGCCCCAGCACGGCGACCCAGGTGACCAGCCACCCGGTCCGCTCGCGCATGAAGTAGACGGGGTCGTCGGGGTTCTCGCTGAGGGTGGGGTTGGGAACCTTGATCCACCACGTCAGCAGGACCTTGAGGATCTCGATCGCGGCGTTGGCGAAGGCCTGCGCGACCATGTCGACGATGGACCCGGCGATCGACCCGGCGACGTTCTTGGCCGTGTCGTCCAGGCACCAGGGAAGGACCGGCACGAGGCCGCAGCCCGGATCGGCGGCGGCCTGCGCGGCCTGCGCTGCGACGACCGACACGTCAGACACCTCCCCAGCGTGCGAAGCCGTTCAGTGACGAGACGAGCTGCTGCGAGGCCGACGGTGACCCGTTCGGCTGGAGTTCGAGCTTCCAGTCGCCGTCCTGCCACTTCATGGTGACCGCGCTGACCGACATCTGACCGGTCGAGAAGCGCATGACGAGCTGGACGACCGCGGTCTGCGGGCTGTAGGTGACGAACTGGAACCCGGCGATCTGCCCGAGGCTGCCGGGCACGACCACGTCGACGCCCCGGTTCTTGCGCAGCTTGACGTAGGCGTCCCTGCCGGGGCCGGGGATCACCTGTTCGGTGGTGATGACACGCCACTGGGTGGAGAAGACATAGCGGGAGCTGAGGTGGGTGGCGGCCAGCAGCGCCCCGAGCGGGGTGTGCGCGAAGCAGCGCGCCACCTCACCGTCGGCACTGACGACGAGAGGGCCCGCTGTCGACGAGTACGGCAGTGCCATCGTCTTGTACACCTGCCAGGTGACCCCGGGCGGTGGCCCCGCCGGGACCTGCTGTGAGGTGTCACTGGGACGGCAGCCGCTCGCGGGGGCCTGCGTCGCGCCGGTCGACGGAGTGTCACCGGCTTGGGGAGCGGACGGCTGCTCCGAGCGCGGGGCGGGGCTGCGGATGAAGGTCACCGCGCCGAGCACGGCGACCACCGCCAGGAACCCGGCCGACATGAGGAAGGCGGGACGCCGGAACGGGCTGGATTCCTCCAGCCCGTCGTCGGCCGCCGAGGGCTCGTCCCTCATCCGATCAGGGCACCCACGAGCGCGGACGCCGAACCGGCCAGGATGCAGGCGGCGGCCACCCAGGCCAGCCCCGAGGCGTGCGCGCCGCCCTCACCGTTGCGGTGCATGACCGCCATCCGGCCGGCCGCGATCAGCACGCCCGCGACGCACAGGCCGAACACGACCCAGGCCACCCACCGCAGCATCTTCTCCAGCTGGGCGGCGCCGGGCGGGGCCTCACCCTGCCCGGGGTTGGGAATGGCGACGGCCACGGCGTGGACCACATCTCCCGCGGCGGTGATCAGCGTGCTAAACATGCGTTCCTCCAGTGACGATGCGTTGGAGATCGGCGGCAAGCTCCGAGAACGCCGGCGGCAGTTGGATCTGGTCGGGGGGATCACCCAGCCGCAGCGCCTCGACCCAGGGCAGCTCCCACACCTGTGGGAACGCTCCCGATATCAGATGCAGCAACTCCCGCAGCGGTTTCGGTCGTCGGCCAGGTGCGTCGGCGACCACCACAAGGCCGACCACGCGCACGGTCGGAAGGCCACCGCCGGCCCACTGTCGCGCGGCGGCCTGGGCGGCACGCAGACCGCCCGCGTGGCCGCGCGCCACCAGTACGACACTGGCGTACCCGGGCGGGTCGGGCACTGGCCAGTACTGGCCAGAGGCCATCCCGCCCCGGACGATGTCGGCCACCGTCGACGTCCCCGCCCCGCCGTGGCAACTGGTGAACCACCACGCGGGACCGGGCCCGCTGTACCCGAAGACACCCAGCTGGCTGGTGGGCGGCGGGGCCTGACGAGGCTGGAGTACGACGTGCGGCCGCACTTTGGGCTGCTCGCTCGGCGGGCTGCCCGTCATGTAGGTGGTCGCCCCTGGCACGAGGTAACGCGGCCCGGAACCGTCCAAGGGGACACCATTCATGGTCATAGTCCCTTCGACGCACCGAGGATGTCCCCTGGTTCAAAAAGCATCTCCAGGGCAGGTCGGCATGCTATAGCATCGGCGCGCCATGATCGGGGGCTTTTAGAACCGTTACATTACGGTCGACCTGTCCGGGGGAGGCGCGGCCGAGTCAATCGGCGGGCACCGAAGGGATGCCACCTCCCTGGTCACCATATGTGAGGGGCGATTCTTATTCGTAGTCACAAGACTCGCCGACCCCGATGCGGGAGGCTGACCAGCGACGACGTCATTCGTCCGGGTGTCGCGCGCGCGAGCGGTCCGCGACGGCGCCGCCCGGGACGGCCCACGAAGCTCCGCCATGCTCCCGGCACGTCCCCCCTGAGGGGGGCGCCTGCCGGCGCGGAGCCCGCCGCAGAAGCCGTGAAACGGCGCCGCGTCCGACTGCGTCTGACGTTCCGATGCGAGCCTTGATCTCCCACACCCGCCAAAACGCCCGCAGCGACGGGCGTTCCGGGGCGTGCGCGACCGCCACGGCCGCGGCTCGCGGCCCACGGCGCCGTACCCGACGGGGCGGCGCACAAGATCGACGCGCCCGGGCTGCCCCCCGCCCGCCCGGCGCCGCCGGGCCGCCCCCCGGAGGCCGGTCATGAGGCACCACGCCAGTCGCGTCGCCGCCTTCCTGCGTTCGCGCGGCGCGCTCCGGTTTTCGGACGGGGGCGCCTTTTCGCCGGCCACGGCGGTGATCGGCGGCGGTCTCGCATTCGTGATCGGGTTCGTACTGATGGTCACCTTGTTGTTCGGCGGCGGCACCGCGAACGCGTGCCCGAACCCTTCCGGTGGAACGGCTAATCAGCCACAGGCGTCCGAGCAGGCGAACTCCATTCCGAGCAACTATTTGCGGCTCTATCAGCAGGCCGGACAGAAGTACGGCATTCCATGGAATGTGCTCGCGGGCATCGGCAAGGTGGAGACCAACCACGGCACCTCTGACCTGCCCGGTGTCAAGAGCGGTGAGAACTACGCCGGTGCCGGCGGTCCCATGCAGTTCCTGCAGCCCACCTGGGACTCCTACGGGGTCGACGGCAACGGTGACGGGCGCAAGGACCGCTACGACCCCGAGGACGCCATCCCCGGCGCGGCCAACTACCTCAAGGCCAGCGGCGCTCCCGGTGACATGCGCAAGGCGATCTTCGCCTACAACCACGCCGACTGGTACGTCGACGACGTCCTGGAGTGGGCCAAGAAGTACGCCGACGGGGACTTCAGCGTCGGCGGCGACAACATGGCCGGGTCGGCCGCGTGCGACTCGGGACCGCAGGCCGCGGGGAACTATCCCCCCGGCACGGAGTGCCCCGCGGGGGCGGCCATGGGCGCCGAGAACATCACCGACCGGATGCGCTGCGTCCGCGACCAGATCAAGACCCTGTTCAAGGTGCCGCGCGGCATCGGCTGCTACCGATCCAACGGAGGCATCCCCGGCGGCGGTGAGCATCCGCTGGGCCGCGCCTGCGACTTCATGATCAGCAGTGGCGCGCCGACGGCGGAGGAGGCGCAGCTCGGCAACGAGATCGCCGCCTGGGCGCAGGCCAACGCCAAGAAGCTCGGCATCTACTACATCATCTACCGGCAGCGCATCTGGAACCCGTCCCGGGCGGACGAGGGCTGGCGGCTGATGGAGGACCGCGGAAGCATCACCCAGAACCACTTCGACCACGTCCACATCTCGGTCGACCCCTGACCCACTGAGGAGAGAGCACAAGCGATGACCCGTTCCCTGCGGCCGGGTCCCCTGATCGCCCTGGCGGCCGTGATGGCCGTGGCCGCGACGGCGTGCGGGACAGAAGAGCCCCGCCGTCCCCCGGCGGCCGCGACGACGGCCACCCCGTCGCCCACGCCGACGGCCTGCCGGCCCACGGCGCCGTCCGAAACCCCTCACGGAGGACTGCCGGATCCGCGCGGCATCGACCGGCGTGACGCCACCGCGGTCTCCCGGGCCGCCGTGACCGTGATGTGGACCGTGGACGCCGCGATCGACGACGGCCAGCGCGACGCCTACCTGCGCGCCTGCCCCTACCTGACCCCCCAGTACGCCGCCCGCGTCGCCGCCGAGCAGGCCGTCGGGCCTGTGCCGCAGCAGTGGAAGGCCCATCGCGCCTACGCCAGGGTCCGTCTGACGCTGCGGCAGCCGGAGGGCGACCTCGACCCGGACACGCCCACCATGGCGTATCGCCAGTGGCAGGTCACCGTGACCCCCATCGGCCGCGACCAATGGAAGGGCCGCACCGTACGAGCCATAGCGTTCGTCACGCTCACGCGCGCCTCCCCTCGAGATCCATGGCGCGTCGCCCGCGTCAGTACCGCCTGACCAACACCGAGCACGCGGAACTCCGGGCCGCCGCGGCGCCCGTCCGGAGTCCGAGGGCCGCCCGAGCCCCGTCAACGGGAATGAGACGGAGGGAATGTCATGAGGCACGACAGGCAGAGAACCGACGAGGTCGACGACGCCGCATACGCATTTCTCGTCACCATCGCCAACACGATCGTGGCGATGGCGGCGTTCGCCTGCCTCATGATCTGGCTGGCCGGGCAGCTCTCGGGCCTGCTCAGCGGCAACGGCTGGCCCGACTCCAGCCCCAAGGACTGCTTCGCGATCACCTACCGGCTCCTCCAGAACCCGGCGGACCCCGCGGCCGCCTGGCCGGCCGCCGCCGCGGCGGACCTGGGTCCGCTCTGGCTGCTGGGCGTGATCCTGCTGATCTTCCTGGCGCTGACGGGCTGGGCCGCCTTCCGGCTCGTGCGGTTCGCGCTGAACTGGCGGCGGCGGCGCGAGTTCCGGCGGCTTCGCCTCGGTTTCGCCTCGGGCAACGAGATCCGCAAGATGCTCGGCGCGAACGCCGTCCTGAAGAAGGCCGGGTCGGTGCGGCCGTCCACCAAGGGCAAGAAGAGCGGGGTCCAGCCGACGGACGTCGGGTTCTACCTCGGCCGGGACATCAGGTCCCGGCAGAAGCTCTACTCCTCCGTGGAGGACGTGTTCATCATCCTGGCCCCTCCGCGTCAGGGAAAGGACGTGCACTTCTGCGCCCCCTACACCATCGACGCGCCGGGCGCCTGCATCGTCACCTCCACCCGGGCCGACGCCTTCACCAACACCTATGCCATGCGCGCGAAGATGGGCGAGGTGCACGTCTTCGACCCCAACGGGCTGACCCGCTGGCCCCAGCAGCTGCGCTGGTCGCCGGTCAAGGGGTGTGAGGACCCGAACGTGGCGGCGCTGCGGGCCGGCACGTTCGTGGACGCCAGCGGCTTCGAGGTGACCGGTGACGCCGCCTTCCTGGTCGCCGCGCAGACCTCGATCCTGCGCTGCTACCTGCACGCCGCGGCGATCGGCGGGCGCACGATGCGCGACGTCATGCGCTGGGCCTTCCAGCCGAACAACACCGAGCCCCTGCAACTGCTGCGCAAGGGGGAGGCCGACGGCACCGCGCCGATGGGATGGGCCGGCCAGTACGAGTCCCTGATGGTGGCGAACACGAGCATGGGGGGCCGGATCTGGCCGGGCCTGATCCAGATTCTCGCCTGCTTCTCCGACCCCCGGGTGCTGGACGCGTGTTCGCCCCCGCCGGAGGAGACGTTCGACATGAAGCGGTTCCTGTCCGGCCGCAACACCCTCTACGTGCTGGGCAAGGAGCAGAAGACCGGCGGAATCGCCCCGGTGGTGACGGCCATGATGGAGGACCTGTTCGACTCCGCCCGCAAAGAGGCGACGAAGATGCCGTCGAGCCGGCTGGACCCGCCGCTCACCGTCGAGCTGAACGAGGCCGCCCACATCTCGCCCATGCCGAGCCTTCCGGCGTACATGGGCGACTCGGGCGGTTTCTCGATCGCCCTGCACGTGTACCTGCAGTCGCTGTCCCAGGCCCGGGCGCGGTGGGGGGAACACGAGGCGATGATCATGTGGGACAACGCCGCCGTCCGGGTCATCATGGGCGGCGCCGGCAACGTGGAGGACCTTGAGGACGTCTCGCGCCTGATGGGCAAGGTCCGCGGCAAGGACGTGCTGTCTCCGGACGAGATCCGGACGCTGAAGTTCGGCAGCGCGGTTGTCGTCGCCCGCTCCGCCCGCCCGGTGGAGGTACAGCTCACCCCGTGGTGGAAGCGCGAGGACGGCGACGAGATCGCCAAGGGCAAGGCGGAGACCGAAAGGATGATCATGGAGATCGGCAAGACCGCCCGGGGGCTCGGCGGGCCCGCCCCCGCCGGCGGGCAGGCCCCCGCCGGTGGGGCGGCCCCCGCCGGTGGGAGCGCCGCTGGCGGGGCGGGCGGCATCGGCGACCGGGACTTGACGGCCCGGCCCCAGGGACCCGACGGGTCCGCACAGCCGGCGCCCGGCGCCGACCACGGAGTGCAGCAGGTGCGCGTCGACGGAGGTGCGACATGACAGTGGAGGGGACGCGGGTGCTGGACTCGGCCGACGCGCGGGAGCTGGCGGACCTGCTGCGCAGACAGCAGCAGTTGCTGGAGACGCTCATAGAACTGCTGGATCGCCGGCTCGCCCCGGAGCAGGCCTCCGAACCGGCCGCGGCCGCGGAAGCGCCGCCGCCCCCGCCCGGCCCCGTCGACTGGGTCGCCCTGAGCGGCCCGGAACGCCGCCGGACGCTGCACGAGCTCGCGACGTTCGTCGAGAGCACGGTGCTCCACTACAAGATGCCGCTGGCGATCCTGCCGTGCTGGTGGCGGCATCCGGAGGTGATCGAGGAGCTGACGGCGCTGTGGCAGGTCAGGAAGGAGACGTTCCGTCCCGGGGTCAAGCCGAGCGCCACCATGCAGTGGCATGACGCCCTGTACAAGGTGCGGGACCGGGTCTCGGTGTTCCTGAGTTCCTGCCGTGAGGGTCACATCGCGCCCGTTTACGGCGCCTGGATGAGCGACGCGGAGCGGGCCGAGCTGGCGGCGTTCATCGCCCGGCAGGGATGACGCGGCCGGTCACGCGCGGATGATCTCCGGGTGCCCGTCGGCCCCGGCGCCCAGACCGAGGCCGAGGACGGCGAGTCTTTCGGCGATCTCCCGCCGGTCCGCACCGCTCACCGTCAGGCGGCTGGTGGCGAAGGTGTGCCGCTGCGGGTCGAGCACCGGGGGGCCGGTCCAGGGCACCTCCACCGCCAGCGACCGGGCCGCCAGATGGCCGCGGGCGTCGGGATCCACCGGCAGATCGAAGACGCGGACGCCGGCGGCCATCGCGCTGACGCGCACCGTGCCGGCCAACCGGGGGTTGATCTCCAGGACGAGCGGTTCACCGGCACCGCCGAGCACGAACTCCACCTCGATCCAGCCCGCGCAGGCGGCCGCCGCGACGATGGCTTCGGTGATCTCCAGCATCCTGGCCTGGAGACGGGGCTCCAGGTCCGGTGCGGGGCACACGCGCGGCCGCCGGAACGGGGGCAGCAGGTCGGGACGCGAACGGCCCTTGTCGACGATGGGCAGGGTCACCACGCGGGCGCCGTCCGCGCAGGCGAGCACCGAGAACTCCCGGCCGTCGACGAAGCGTTCGGCGTACTCGCCGGCCCCCATCCCGGCCAGCCCGGGGCCGTCCACGAGCCGCATCCCGTCGCCCTCGGTCCCGTACCGGCGCTTGATCACCCATCGTCCGGTCGGCTCGGCGTGCGATCGCGCCGGAGGGTCCGGTGGCACGGGGATCGAGAGGTCGCGCAGGAACCTTCTCGTCGCGACCTTGTCCAGCCCGAGTTCGGCGCATCCCGGGTTCTGGGCGACGACCCGCGTCCCCTGGCGGCGAAGTGCCGCCGCGACGTCAATGTCCCGTGGCAGGGAGACATGGCTGGAGTGGAAGACCACCGTCTCCGCGCGGGTTCGCCTCAGCTCCGCCTCCAGGCGGTCCCGATCGGCCGCGCGGTCGCTGACGTAGTGCACGTTCCGCGGCGGGGCGCTGCAGAAGTACCGGAACCACGGATGGACGCTGCGGGACACGACGACGTGGTGGGTCTCGGTCGGCGGGGCCATCATTCCTCCCGGCCTGCCGGCGGACGCGACCCGGCGGACCGGTGCCTCCGCTCGCCCGGGTCGTCCGCGAACGGGGCGCCGACGTCCCGCCGCCATGCGAGGCGACCGATCCGCGTGCGGATCAGCAGCCGGTCCGCGCCGTCGCCCGCGCGCACCGGTCCGCGGCGGTGCAGGCAGCGGCGGTTGTCGAACACCAGGATCTCCCCCTGTTCGAGACGGTGTGACAGGTAGGGCCGGGCGCGGTCGGCGACCTCCGTGAACAGTCGGCACAGCGACGTGATCCAGTGCGCGTCCCGGGGATGTGCCGTCGCGGCGCGCTCCAGTGAGCTGCGCATGAACCGGATGCCCTCGGCGCCGATGACGGGCTGGTGCACGACCTGCGACCCGAGCGCCTCGTCGAGGACCCAGGGGATCTTCCGGGTGGCCAGTTCCGCGCGCAGTTCCGGGGCGGACTCCAGTTCCCGGGCGATCGCCGTCCACGGCAGAATCTCGGTCCGTCCGCCGGTGCCGGCGGGTGTCACGCAGAGCAGGCCGGTCAGTTCGTTGGTCCGCGGCCAGCCGGGACTGTCGACGTGCCAGGCGATGTTGTCGTCGAAGCCGGAGTCGAAGACGATCTCCTGCATGAGGCGGGACCACGACCGGCGATACGGATCTTCCAGCCGGCCGAGGCACACCGACAGCGCGGCGAGGACCGGCGGTGACGGCGGCCCGGCCACGCTGACCAGCGCGAGGTGCGGAGGGGTGTCGAGCAGCCGCCGCACCCGCGCGCACACTCGCCGCCATTCCTCGCCCGCCCGGTCCGCGAGGACGTCGCGCAGGCCGCGCTGCACGTCCTCGTCATGCAGGGTCGCGTCGTCCAGGCCCAGTTCCCGCCACAGGGAGGTCACCCGCGCCGCGGTCGGTTCGGAGAGGGGCGTCCGGACGGCGGCGGGAAACGGCTCACCGGCGGGTCCGGCGCCGGCGCCCGCCGCGGGCGGGCTCATGACCCGTCCGCCGGGCGGGGGCTCTCGCCTCCCGCCACCTTGGTCCGTAGCAGCTCGCGGTCCGACGTCGCGAGGTCGCTGATCGGGGTCCGCGCGTGCAGGCAGTGCTTGTTGTCGATGATGAGCAGGTCACCCGGCTCCAGCATGGTGTCCACCACGCCGGGGCAGCCTTCGAGTTCGGTCTCGAACTCGGCCAGCAGTTTCTCCGTCGCGGGGCCCAGGTCGGTGGTCCCTTCGGCGACGGCCTGCGAGACGGCGTGCCGCAGCCAGCGGATCTCCTGCCCGCCATCGGTGATCGCGGGCGCCCAGTGCAGGCCACCGCCGAGTTCGTCGGCGACGCGCCAGGGCAGCTGCAGGCCGACGATCTGCTCGGTGATCCGCCGCAGCCGTCCCGGCGGGGAGTCGAGCAGCGCCGTCAGCGGGAGCAGGCGTGAGCGGCCCTCCCCGTTCTGGTCGGGCCGCACGCAGAACAGGCACGTGTAGTCGTTGGGCCGGCTCCAGTCGGTCCCGTCGGTGTGCAGGAACTCGTTGAGCACATGGCCGTCGACGGCGCGGTCGGTCCTCGGCAGGATGTGCCGCACGACCCTGGTCCACGGCTGCCGGTAGGGCTCGACGAGTTCGCCGAACGTGGCGCTGACGCAGACCAGCAGTTCGCTGGCGTACTCGGGCGACAGCCCGCGCAGGATCAGGAAACCCGAACGCGAGACGCGCCGGTTCGCCTCCGCGACGAGGTCGTCGAAGGCGGCCCCGGCCAGCTCGCTCATCCGCGCGGCCGTCTGCCGCTGGTGCTCCCGATCGCGGAGCACGGCGTCCGTCACGTTCAGGCCGGGCGCGGCGGCGGCGAGCGACCGGGCCTGGGGCGGGGGTATTTCGAGCAAGTGCTCACTGGGCACCGGGTTCATCGGCGTTGTTCCTCCGGCGAATGGGGCTGGCGGACGTCTGATCAGCTGGTGCGGGGGCGAGGGCTGCCGTTGCGGGGGCGCAGCCAGCGCCCTGGTCCCAGTCCGGGACCCGCCACGGGAAGATCGTCGGACCAGTTGACGATGTGCGTGTCGGAGAGGCCGCGGTTCGGGTCCTCGAACATCCCACGCGCGACCGGCCCGACCCGCTCGATCTGCTCCTTCGAGTGCTCCGGAAGGGGCTGTGCGGGCCGGGCCCACGCCGGTCGGTAGGAGGCGGCGAACGCCCTCCGGGCCGTGCCGGTGCGGTTGGGGCCCACACCGTGGAACATCCGGTGGCTGATGACGATGGCGTCGCCCGCCCGGCAGGTGACGATCACCTCCTCCGGATGCTCCCGGTACCGCCGGTAGGGCATGGCGTCCCGGTGCATGCTGAGGTGCGAGTACGGCACCACCCGCAGCGGCGCCCGGCCGGGCGTGAGGTCGTCGAGGTAGCACAGCACCCGCACGAGCACGGGCGACGTTCCGCGAGCGCCGTGCAGGTTCGAACCGTAGGGATGGCTGTCGGTGTGCAATGCCATGCCGGGATAGCCCGGCTCCGACCGCGAACAGCTCACACCGAGGCACACCACGTCGTCGGCGAACAGTTCGCCCAGGAAGTCCAGGGTCCGGGCGGACGTCGCCATCTCCAGGACGGCGGGGTCGGCTCGCCACTGGAGGTCGTGGGCGTACCACTGCGTGTCGGTGTAGTCGGACCGGCGCAGCGGGATGTGCTCCGCGGCCTCCCGCAGGCGTCGCAGCAGGGAGTCGCCGAGGTGCCCCGGAACCACGACGTAGCCTTCGAGTTCCAGGTTCCGGACGCGCTCGCCCACGGTCAGCGCGGTCCAGTCGCGTTCGTCGATGTTCACCGTCGTGGTCCTCTCGGGCTTCCCGGCCGGGCCAGGAAGGCGCGCTCCAGCTTGGTCAGGGCGGCGCAGGCGTCGTCGATCTCGCGGGAGGTCCACCGCTCGTGCACGAACAGCGTGACGTGCCGTCCCGCCGCCTCCTCGGCGTTCGGCCAGGAGGCCCTGCCCGCTGGGCGCCGCGGACGGTCCGCCGCGCCCAGCGGCCACGCCCCGGGCTCGGCCGCGCGGACCTGGCGCTCGTACCACGGTTCCGCTGCCGGGATGTCGGCCCACACACCGCACGGAATCCCTTCGGCGCGCAGGGCCCGCAGGTACTCGGTCATGCTCACCCCCATACGGGCGAGGTCGAGCCTGATGCGGACGAACCAGTAGGCGGGACGGCAACCGGCCCCCACCGGGGGGACACCGGTGGCGTCCAGGTCGCGCAGCCCCTCGCGCAGCCGCGTCACGAGGTCGCGTCTGGCGGTCAGGACACCCGGGAGCTTGGCAAGCTGCACGCGGCCGATGACCGCGGCGAGGTCGTTGCCGTTGAAGTTCAGCGCCGCCTGGACGTTGTGGATCGCGTCCGCGCCGGCCGCCTTCCCGCGATCGGAGAACCGGCGGATCCGCTCGTACAGTGCCGGGTCGCGGGTGTGGACGACGCCGCCCTGCCCACCCGTGCTGTGGTGCTTGTTCGTCATGGTCGAGTACACGGCGACGTCGCCGAAGGTGCCGACGGGGCGGCCCCGGTACTCGGCTCCGTGCGCCTGGGAGCAGTCCTCGACGACCGGCAGCCCGTGGCGGCGCGCCAGGGCCAGCACCGGTGCCATGTCCACCGGCTCGCCGCCGACGTGGGTCACCACGATCGCCCGGGTCCACTCGGAGAGGCGGCGCTCGATCTGGGGCGCGCCGACGTTGAACGACCCGGGTTCCGTGTCGGCCACGACCGGGACCAGCCCCAGCAGCGGCACCGGCATGACGCCGCCGGCGTCGGTGATGGCCGGGACCACCACCTCGCCGGGACGCCGCGGATCCAGTGCGCCCAGCGCCACGTAGAGCGCCGCGGTCCCCGAACTCACCAGCAGCGCGTGACCGCCTCCGTGGTAGCGCGCGAACTCCGCCTCGTAGGCGCGCTGCGCGTCACCGCCGTACCGGAAGTCGTCACCGGTGTCGATGACCCGGGCGAAGAAGGCGTCCACGGCCGACCGTTCCTCCGGGCCGAACACCCGTCTCGGCGGGAACGCCCGCGTGCGCACCGGCTCGCCGCCGTCGACGGCCAGTCGCGTCGTCGGCGGAGTCATGGCGGCGGCCGGCCTGACGGGCGGGCTCGCGGTGCCCCGGCGGCGCTCACCTCCCCGGGCGGGAGTGCTCACTGCGCAGCTCGGCCATCAGGCGGGACACGTCGGGAGCGAACAAGGCGACGTTCTCCTTCTCCATCATGGCGGAATGGGCTCGCAGCCCGGCCACCGGGCGGATCGGGTAGGGCCTGGTCTCGGTCCGCTCGCCGAGGACTCCGGCGAGCACGTGGTCGGGGCCGCCGTCGAGGGCGCCGTCGGCGACGGCGAAGACGTAGGAGCGGCCGCGATGGCCCCCCGGCGTCGGCCGGTACGCGCGGGCCAGCTCCTGATTCTTCTTCCACACGCATGCGCCGCGCAGGACGTCCAGCGGCGCCAGCTCCGGGATCAGCAGCCGGTTGCGCTGGTGCTCGTCGGCGTCGGCGAGCAGGCGGGCGAGCAGTGCCCGCCACACGGCCTCGCGGCCGACCGCGGCGTCCAGCGGCTCGGCACCGGGGAAGATCTCGCGGTCCAGCGCCACCAGCGACACGGCGTCCGTGCGCCGCGGGTCGAGGAACTCGAAGAAGCGGCCCAGCGCGGCTCCGGGGGCCGGTTCCCGGTCCCCTCCGCCCGGCTCCGCTCCGCCCGGCTCCGCTCTCGGCGGCTCCCGTCGCGGCGGGTCGAACAGCACGAGGCCCGCCATCGCGCCGCCCGCGCCCTCGACGGCGACGGCCGTCTCGTACGCCAGGATCGCCCCGAACGACCACCCGGCGAGCACGACCGGGTCACCGCCCGCCAGCCGCCGGATCTCCTGGCGGTACACCCGGACCAGCGCGTCCAGATCCAGGAGCGTTTCGTCGCCGGTCAGCTCGGGCGCCTGCGCGATCAGCACCGTCTGCTCGTCGCCGAGAGCACGGATGAGCTCCAGGTACCCGTAGGCCAGCCCCCCGGCCGGAGGCAGGAACACCAGCGGAACACCGTGGCCGCCGCGCAGCCGTGTGATGACCGGGATGCGCGCCGGAGCCTTCTGCATGAAGTTCTCCGCCTGCTGGGCCACGGTGGGCAGCGCCAGCATCTCGCCCAGCGTGAGGGTGACCCCGCACCGCTGTCCGATCCGCGCACACACCTTCAGCACGTCGACCGACGTCGCCCCCCAGACGCCGAACAGGTCGTCCTGGTGCCACACGTCCTCGACGCCCAGCACCTCCTCCCAGGCCTGCTTGAGCATCGCGGACCACAGGCCGAGGGTGCGCGGGCGGCCGTCGTCCTCCCGGCGGGGGAACAACGACTCGTAGAGGGCACGCGCGCCGGTGAACTCCTCGGCCAGCCACGCCAGGAACACGTTGGCCGACGGCAGCGGAGCGTCCGGGACGGCCTCCGCTCCGGCTTCCGGCTCGCGGAGTTCCAGCGGGTCGCCGGGCGGCGCGGAGGCCGGTGGTGACGCGGCGGCTTCGACGGTCAGCCTCACCCTGCCCCCGTCGTCACCGTCCTCGACCCACTCGGCGCCCGCGCGGGTCAGGAAGGACCGGGCGGGACCGTTCCGGTCCGTTCGCCTGACCTCGAACACGAGCGTGTCCACCCCGCTCGCCGCCGCCCTGTCCGCCAGCTGCCGCAGCAGCCGGTGCTCGACTTCCCGGTGCAGGACGCGGCAGCTCAGCAGCCAGGTCCACACGTGCAGCGCGGTGGGGGTGACGGAGTACTCCAGCACGCCCGTCAGGCCGTAGTCGCCGAAACGGTCCGCAACCTCGACGACCAGGCACACGCGGCCGTCGTCGGCGAGGTCGCGAGCCACCGCGGCCGGCGTCCTGCGGGACGGGCAGGTGTTGAACTGGGTGACCCGGTCGCTCATCTGGACGATCCGCGGGACGTCCTCGGGGAGCGCCTGCCGCACGCACAGCCGCAGGTCCAGGTCCGCCAGGAACCGTTCCCGGTCGGCGGCCTGCTCCAGGGCGCGCCTGCGGCTGACCTCGGCCCGGTACTGCTCGGTGCGGTCCACGGCGACCGTGCCGGCGCCCGGCGGGTCGAGCAGCCACGCGTGCTCCATGAACGCGCCGACGGCCTTGTCGTCCTGGGGGAAGCGAAGAGTGTGGACGGCGGGCATCTCGGTGCGCATCCGGACGCACTCACCGGGATTGTCGTCAACGAAGACGAACGATTCGGGCGCCAGGTTCAGGTCCGCCGCGGCCTGGCGCAGCATCGTCGGCTTGGGAGCCCACCCGGCCTCGACTATCGCGAAGTCGTCGAGTGTCAACGGGAAGTCGTGCTCGTCGAAGGCCCGCACCACGTCCTCGCGGGCGTTCTGCGAGAACAGGCAGAGCAGCACGCCCTGGCGCCGGCGCTCCAGCAGCATGCGCTGGAAGGACTCCCGCCCCGGGCCGAGCCGCAGCCCCCGTTCGCCGGACTCCGCGCAGGCGCCCTCCCACAGCGTGTAGTCGGCGTCCACGGCGATCACCTTGACCGGGCGTCTCTCCGCGGCGTGGACGACGCGGGCGATCTCGGCGGCGAACGCGGTGTGCAGCTCGTTGCCGTAGACGGGTTCGCCGTCCAGCTCCTGGCAGGTCGCGTCGCCGACCCGGTACCGGGGGACGACCTGCGACGACGTGATCAGCGTCGTGCGTTCCACCTCGCTCAGCCGGTCGGCCAGCTCGGCCTCGCACCGCGCCACGTCCGCCGCCGCGAACGCGCCCGGCGGCGAGGGGTACAGGCACACGATCGAGCCGACGGCGGGACTTCCCGGACCGTCCAGGCCGGCGAGGAATCCGGACAGGTTCTCTGCGAACCGCTCCCGCCGCGCGCCACGGCCGTCCGGCGCCGCGTCCATCCAGTCCACCGCGCGCAGGACGACGATGTCCCAGTCGCGACCGCGCGCCCCCGCCTGCCGCCGGAACTGGACGAGCCCGGCGGCGAGCTGGTCGAAGCGGATGTCCAGGCCGAGCCGGTCGCACAGCCGGCGCAGCGGCCGCGACAGCGGACCCGCCGGAAAACTGGCGGCTATGGTGGCGCTAGTCCCCATCGGCCGCCCGGGCTTCCGCGGGGCCGCCGTCTTCCCGGAGCGGCCCGGTGAGGTTCACCTTGCAGTGCCGGATCCGCCGTCCGGAACGGCCGGGATCGCCGACGGCCTCGCGGGCGTGCAGGACGCGGCGGTTGTTGACGATCAGCAGGTCGTCCCTCTCCAGGCGGAACCGGTGCAGCCGCGTGCTGGTCAGCATGACGGTGTCCACCATGCGGAGGAACTCCATGGTGTCCCCATGGGGCAGGTCGCTGCCGTACCGTTCCACCGCGTGGGCGACCCGGAAGGGCTGCCAGCGGATGCCGTCCTGGGTCAGCGGCACCGCCCTCAGCTCGCCACCGCCCAGGCCCTCGTCGACCGCCCAGGGCAGGACCTCGTCGCCCAGCCGGTCGACGGCGCCGATACCGAGCCGGTCCCCGACCTCCTCCACCGCGTCGTCCAGGGGGAGCAGCAGCGACACTCCCTCGCCCGACTGGTCGGGTTCCACGCACAACATCATCGTGATGTCGTTCGGCGTGGGCCAGTTGGCGCTGTCGGTGTGCAGCCATTCGGTGAGGACACCCCACCCCTGCGCCCGGGCCGACTCCCGCGGCCGGAGAATGCGCGTCACCGTGTAGTACGGATTCGGGTAGGGATGGGCCGGCCTGCCGATGCGCCCGGCCAGGACGCCGAACAGCAGGGCGCCGGAACCGAAGCCGACGCCGCGCACCACGGTGTAGTAGGGCGGCCGGCGCAGGCGCACGCGGATCTGCGTGGCCAGCGCGTCGATGGCGTCGAGCGGCAGTCCGTGCGCGGCGGCGACCGAGCGGGCGCCGTCCGGGGCGAGCAACGCCCTGTCGTCGAAGGAGTCGTCGTCTCGCACTGTGAGGTTCCCGAGGTCCTGCGACCATCGCAGTACCGCGTCGGCGCGTTCCGTGGCCATGGGTACGCCCTGAATGGTCAACCTCCTGCTCGCTGTTCGCTGTCGGCCCTGTTGCGGGGGCTGTCGCGGAAGGTCCTGTCGCTGGGCGGCGCGCTGCGCGGCGGCGTGCCGCCCAGCCGCCGCGCATCAGCCCCTCGTGCCCGGCGCGGCCGGCGCCCGCTGCCGGCTGCTCTTCCGGGTCAGCCATTCCCCGGCGGTGACGGGCCGCGGACGCGGTCCGCCCGGTGCGTCCCGGAGCCGGAGTGGCTCGATGACGGCGTCCAGATTCGGATTGTGGAAGAACACGATGCTCTGGCGGCGTGTCGCCCGCCCGGAGCCGGCCGGAGGATTGGCGACCCGGTGCACGGCGGACCGCCACCGCTGGTCGGTCCAGTAGGCCATCAGGTCGCCGATGTTGACCACGAGCGTGCCGGGCGGGGCCGGCACGTCGATCCACTCTCCGTCCCGCGCCTGGACCTGCAACCCGCCGGGGGCGTCGTCGGTGGCGATCATCGTCAGCACGCCGAAGTCGGTGTGCGCTCCCGCCCGCATGGCCCCGGCCTCCGGCGGGCGGGCCTGCTCCGGATAGCTGATCAACCGCAGGAAGTCCGCGCTGCGGTCCATCTTGTCGGCGAAGGCGGCTTCCGGAACGCCCAGGGCGTCGGCGAGCAGCCCCATCACCCGCCCGGCCAGCGCATGCGCGGCGCGGTAGTAGGCCAGCAGCGCCTCGGTGAACCGAGCCGGATGGTCGGGCCACTCGACGGCGCGCAGCCCCGCGCCGGCGTACTCGGCGGACCGTTCCGGGACGTCCACCGTCCCGATCGCGAACGCCTCCTTGACGTCTGCCGGTGCCGTCGCCCCGCCGGTCGCCGCCAGGCTCTCCGTGCCGAGCGGCGTGTAGCCGCGCGAAGACCCCGGAAGGTGGAACCGGCGTTTGTAGTCCTCCGGGGCGTCGAAGAACTCCCTGGCGACGGCATGGACGTCGCGCAGCAGATCCGGATCGAGCCCGTGGCCGCGCAGCAGGAACAGCCCGGTTTCGGTACACGCCTCCGCCACCCGGCGGGCGGTGGTCCGGCGCCGCGACGCCGCGCCGGAAAGGTGGTCGGTGAGGTCAATGATCGGCGGCATGCGCACCGCGACTCACGCCGATCGTTCGGCCAGCAGCTGCCCGCATCCGGCCTGGATGTCGCGGCCCTTGCTCGGCATGGGCTTGGCCATGAGCCCGGCGTCGGCCAGCAGTTCCCGAAACTCGTCGACCCGGTGGTCGTCGATGCGGCGGAAGGGGAATCCCGGGATCTCGTTCCACAGCAGCAGGTGCACCTCGAACAGCTCGGGGTCCAGCAGGTCCACCAGGCGCCGGGCGTCGTCGATCCGGTCGTTGACCGACTCGAAGAGCAGGTAGTTCGCGATGACGCGGCGGCCCCGCGTCCGCGCGAAGTGCCGTGCCGCCGTGAGGATCTCCTCGATGCCCCATTTGCGTGTGGTCGGAATGAGCTGGCGCCTGGTCTCGTCGCTGGTCGCGTGCAGCGAGACGTGCAACTGGAGATAGGTCGGCTCGTCGGCCAGCTGGTAGATGCGCGGCACCACGCCCGAGGTCGTCAACGAGACCACCTCGATGTCGGTCCACTCGTACAGCCGGCGCGCGGCCTCCACCATGTTGTCGTAGTTGAGCAGCGGCTCGCCCATGCCGGACAGCGTGACGAAACGCCACGGAACCGTCAGGCCGCGTTCGCGGCAGTCCTCGTCGACCTGGACGGCCTGGGCCACGATCTCGTCGGCGGACAGGTTGCGCGCCGGGCGCTGGAGCGCCGTGGCGCAGAACGTGCAGCCGATGGCGCAACCGGTCTGGGTCGAAAGACACTGGCCCGGCCCCGCGTGGTGGGAGAAGAAGACGGTCTCGACACGTCGTCCGTCATGGAGCGTCCAGAGGTATTTGGCCGTTCCCTCGTCGTCGATATGGCGCTCGGTCAGCCGGAGAGCTGCGTCGGTCATCGTCACCCCTGTCGGATGCACCCGGATGCGTGCCGGGCGGTGTCTGTCGCACTAGAGGAAGAAACTGTGCGTCGGACGTGGGAGGACCGTGCGCAGCTCCTCGATCCACACGCGTACCTCATGGAGGCGGTCCTCCTTGCGGAAGTGCTCGATCTCGCGGAAGAGCCGGTTGAAGAAGTACCCCCGGCCGTTGCTGGGGCACTGCCGGGCGAAACAGTTCGTGGTCCGGACCATGTCGAGGACGGCCCGCCGCTCCGGCCCGTTCCAGATGTCTCCGACACCGCGCTCGGCGACGTTGCCGATGAAGTAGTCGGGATTGCCGTAACGGTCCGAGCACACGACCATGTCCCCGTTCGGGGTGACCTCCCCGAACCAGCCCGCGGCCAGGCAGCCGAAGTCGTCGTGCCCGGCATCGGGGGCGTCGGCCCGGTCCGCCTCGTCCGGACCGCTGTCGTCGGGCACGACCACGTCGATTCCGGCGTCCTCCAGGCGCCGGCGCCACGGGGCGCCGGGGCCGACCACGCGCAGGAACCTCTCCACGGTGTCGTCGTTGATGACGAGCTGGGCCGTGTAGAAGGGGAAGGCTGGCCGGAAGATGACGTAGTCGACGCAGCCGTCTCCGTACTCGTCCACCAGCCGGCACAGGTGTTCGGCGGTGTTCTCCAGATCCGGCAGGTTGCGTTCGTCGACCACGACGGAGACGCCGAAGAGCGTAGGCGAGCGGCGTTGCGCGCGCACCTCCGCCAGGCGGCGCAGGTTGTCCAGCACCCGGTCGGCGTAGCCCTTCCGGGGGTCGTAGTCGTGGTGCAGCTGGTGGACGTCGGGGCTGACGGCGTTCAGGCTGACCCGGACGAACACCAGGTTGGCGTCGAACAGCTCGTCGACGCGGCGCCGGTTCAGCAGGCTGCCGTTGGTGAACAGGCACTGCGGCAGGCCGAGCCGGTCGGCCTTCAGCGCCGCCGGATACAGCAGGGGGTTCATGGTGGGCTCTCCGCCGACCCACATGATCCCGATCCGGTCGGGCGCCAGATGGTCCAGGACGTGATCGATCTTGTTCTCCCGCATCACGGTCAGCGGTGTGGCGCGGGGATGGCTGAAGACGTCGGTGTCGGACCAGTCCTCCCGGGCGCTACGGCAGCTGCACCAGGGGCAGGAGAAGTTGCACAGGTAGGTCGGCGACAGTTCGACGTGCAGCGGCTTGACCGCGTCGTACTGCCCCGCCAGGACCAGCTCCACGCGGTCTTCCCAGAAGACCCACTGGCCGGCCTCCTTGCGGGCCCGCCGGAACTGTTCCTCGTCCCCGTAGGCCGCCACCCGGTGGGGCAGCGGCCATCCGGTCCGTATGCTCATCAGACGAAGAACGAGTGGCCGAGCGGGTAGGTGACCTCGCGCAGGTCCTCCATCCACTTGCGCACCCGCCCGATCTCCCCCTGCTGCCGCAGGCGTTCGATCTGGTGGAAGACGCGGTTGTGGTGGTGCCCTCGGGAGTTGTGCGGGCAGAAGGTCTTGTAGCACTCCTTGGCGTTGATGGTGTCCAGCACCTGGCGGCGGCGGTCCCCGTTCCAGATCTCGTCGAGGGTGTTCTCGAAGAGGTTGCCGATGGTGTACTCGGGGTTGCCGTAGGAGTCCGAGCAGAGCTGGACGTCGCCGTTGTGCCGGATCTCGCTGTACATCCCGTAGGCCAGGCACCGGGTGTCGTCGTATTCGGTCTCCTCCGGCGCCTCGTCGTAGGAGTCCTTGATCAGGATCAGCGGGATGCCCAGGTCGTTGAGGATCCGCCAGACCTCACCGCCCTCGCTGACGAGGTCGAGGGCGCGCTTCTTGGTGTCTTCGCGGACCTTGGCCCAGTCCTTGTCGAAGTGCGAGTAGTTCATCACCGGGCGGGCGATGACGTAGTCGATGCCGGGCCCCGCCTCGTCCACCACCGCGCGGATCTCCTTGGCGGCGGCGACGGTGTCCTCCATGTTGCGCTCGTCGGTGATGAGGGAGATGCCGACGAGGGTGCGCGCGCCCCGCTCCAGCTTCCGCTTGGCGAGCAGCCGCATGTTCTTCTTGACCCGCTCGAAGTAGTCCCAGTCCCGCGGGTAACCGTGGAACTTGCTGTACGCCTCCTCGGTGCCGCAGTTGAGGCTGATCCGGATGAGGATCGGGTCGGCGTCCAGGCAGCGGTCGACTTCGAGGAACGTGCCGTTGGTCAGGAAGCTCGCGGTGATGCCCTTGCGCCGGGCGTAGAGCATTCCGTCGTAGGTGAACGGGTTGGCCGTCGGATCGCCGCCGCCCCACACGATGCCCATCTGCTCGTCGGTGCGGTGCTCGGCGATCTGGTCGATCACCCGGCGCAGCCCCTCCGGGTGCATCGTGTTCTTCTTCTCGACCTCGGTGTTGTGCTCCCAGGTGCCGCCCTCGACCCATCGGGTGCGGGTGACCCGCCGGGTGCAGTGCGGGCACTTGAAGTTGCACACCAGCGTGAAGATGCCCTCGAAGTGCGCCGCCGGGATCTCGTGGTACCGGCCTTCGAGCACCAGTTCCGCACGCCGTTTCCAGTGCACCCACTGCGCCATGTACTTGGGGGCCTTGACGAACTCGGAATAGGTGCCGTACTCCCCGACCCGATCCGGCATGGGATAGGCGGTACGACCTGCGATCTTGGGCAGCCAGGCGCCGGCGTAGGGCTGCAGCGGAGAGATCAGTTCCTCGTTGGAGAAGAGCGCCTCATGGTCGTTGATCTGGAAGATCTGGCGCCCGTCGAGGACCCCCTCCGGACGCAGCGGTTCGAGGTCGCGCTTGTCGATCAGCGGTAGCCGGCGATGGGGTACTCGCTTGCCGTCTGTACTCGTCATGAAACCTTACTCCCGATTCCGGTCCGCTAGGAGCGAGCGATCCATCCGTGCTTGTCCAGAAGCTGGCAGACATCGCACAGCCCTGACCATTCCACTTCGACGGCGGGCTGCTGGACGACCGAGCCGCCGCAGTTCTCGCATTCGCGGTAGCGCGCCGCCATGTCCACCGCGTTGCGCGCGTGCGCCGTGAACATCCAGTGTTCGATTCCCGGCCAGTACCACTGGATCTGGTCGGCCAGGTAGTAGTAGAAGTTCCGGTCGCTGGGGTTGAACTCCCATTGGTTGGGCGTGGTCTGCTTGGGCCGGTGCCCGGTGCGCCGCGTGTAGTACAGGTGCAGTTCACGCTTCGGTGTGAACGCGAGCGGCAGGATGTAGGTGTAGGGCCCCACCTGGCGCCGGGGAATCGGGCCGACGTCGAATCCGGTGGTGAAGGAGTTGAGCATCCCGGCGAGCAGATCGGTCGTGTGGAGACCGAGGGCGATCTTCTGCACGCCCATCTCGTCGCCGTAGGCCTCCAGCACCCGCCGCGTCGAGTGGTGGTCGGCGTACATCGCCAGGTGCGCGTCCTCGGTCTCCATGAGATGCATGAGGATCTGCGCCATCGGCCGGTTGAGGTGGAAGACCTTCTCGGCGTATCCGGCCTCGATGACATGGTGGTCGACACCGTGCCGCTGGGCGAGCCCGCGGGCGAAGTCGAAGGTCTCGGACCACTTGCTGTCGAAGTCCTGGAAGGTGGCCGCGTGGATGTTCAGGCCCGGCGCGGCCCCGCTGTCACGGTAGGCGGCCAGCAGCATGAGCAGCGACCCGCTGTCCACCCCGCCCGACAGGCCGAGAACGACCTGGTCGCCGGTCTCCAGGAGACCGAACTCGGCGATGGTGTCCCGCACGACGCCCTCGACGTGGGCCTCCGCGCCCTCCAGGTCGAGTGGGGTGGTCTCCATGCGCAGCGCACCCGTGGGGTCGACCCCCAGACGCCGGTGCACGTAAGCGGCGCTGCTGTCGTGCGACTGGTACAGCCGCCGGATACCGACGATGTCGTACCCCTCGATCAGCCTGGCCACATAGGTGCTGTCCGGGTCCAGTACGTGATGGTCGGGGACGATCTCGTCGTCCCCCCGATACGTGACGGTGGAGGTGGGCGGGATTGCGTTGCGCAGCAACGCGGCCGCGACGGTGTCTCCGGGCTGGCTGATCAGAGAGTGCAACCCGCCTCGGCGGTCAAGCAGCGACAGAGTAGGCACGTGTCTCCGCGGAGTTAGAGAATGCTATTGGAAAGGCAAGTGAACGTTGGAACAGCGCGATCGCATCGAGAGCAGTGCGATCACACCGGGAACAGCGATCACATCGGGAAGAGTGCGATCACATCGGGAACAGCGCGATCATCGCACCGGGCACCCGAACGCACCGGTCGGGCGCCCGGCTCGATGTTCCCTCCTGGCTTACTTGCTGGCGCGCGGGTCGGCACAGCAGGTGCGGAAGCGGATCAGGTCCGCCTCCCGCTTGGCCGCCGTCTCACGGAGCGCGGCCAACAGCGAGGTGGGGCTCACCTTGGTCGAGTCCGCGGCTTTCGTGGGGGTGGATGTGATCATTACATGCCCTCCGTTACGGACGACTGGGACGATCAAGGTCAACTCACCGTAGATCGAACCTTTGGAAAGTTCCAGAGGTGACCGAATACGATTTGATCACCGCGAGGCTCTTGCAGGACCGCGGTCCGCGATGATAAGAATCACGAGGCTCCCAGGAGCTTGCGTCGCCATGCACAACGGGGAGGCAGGGTCGTCAGTGGTCACCAGGAAAACTCCCATTCGCCGCAGGTCAGCGCGTTACTCCCGCATTCTGGGCCGGTGGTGTCCCGCCGGCGCTCCAGGCCGGCGCTGACGAGCCGTGGCCGACCAGGTTCCGCATGACGTCGGCGGGCGCTGCCCGCCCCTCCCACCCGGCCGGATCACCCTCAGGCCGTACGCCTAGCGACAGGCCGTACGCCTAACGCCGGTCCCGCTCCCGTTCTCCGCCGCTTCCTCCCGATGCCCGACAAAGCCGCATGCCCGACAAAGTCGCGTGGCTCAACCGACCGGGCCCGGACCGGTGGCCGGCCGGTCGCCGGCAACGGTGCGCCGAGGGGCACGGGCCACCCGGTCAGACCGTCCACCCTCGCCCTCGCCGTAGGCTTGACATGGCGGAATGATCCTGCGTCGTGCCGCCGTCCTACGGACGCCAGGCACCCGCGGTGACGCTTCCGCCTCAGCCGGCCGCCCGCGCGTCCGGCCGCCGCCGTGTCGGATTTCGGAGCGAAGGCCACCGCCGCGCGGCACACCGCAAAGTCGATGGCCGCGGCCGACGACTCTCAGTAGAGTCGTCACGCTCAACAGCCTGGGAGGGGCAGATGATCGACCCGAATCTACTGCTTGAAGACACCGATGCCGTGATCACGGCACTCGCCGGAAAGGGTGTTCCGGCGGACTCGGTGCGGGAGGCCCGCGAGGCCCTCGTCGAGCGTCGATCGCTGCTGAGTGAGCTGGAGCGCAACCGCGCGGAGATGAACCGCCGCGCCAAGCAGGTGGGTCGGTTGAAGGCCAGCGGCGACCCGGCGGCCGACGAGGAGCGCCGCCTGCTCGGAGACCTCAAGGCAAAGATCTCCGACCAGGAGAACTCCTACCGCAAGGCGGACGAGCGGTTCCGCGACCTGATGCTCCGCCTGCCCAACATCCCCGACCCGGCGGCCCCGGTCGGCCACGACGAGGCCGACAACGTGGTCCTGCGCTACGAGGGTCCGGCGGCCGAGCAGTTCAAGACCGGCGAGTACCGCCCGCACTGGGACATCGCCGGCGACCTCGGCATCTTCGACGCCGAGCGGGCGGCCAAGCTGAGCGGGTCGGGCTTCGCCCTGCTCTACGGGGACGGGGCGCGGCTGCTGCGCGGCCTGGTGCAGTTCGGCCTCGATCTGCATCGGGAGACCTACACCGAGGTGCTGGTCCCCCACCTGGTCCGCGGCCCCCTCATGGTGGGCACCGGGCACCTGCCGAAGTTCGCCGAGGACGCCTACAGCATCCAGCCCGACGACCTGTGGCTCATCCCCACCGGCGAGGTGCCGCTGACCGGGTTGCACCAGAACGAGATCCTCAACCCGGACGAGCTTCCCCGGCGGTACATGACCCACACCGCCTGCTTCCGTCGCGAGGCGGGGTCGGCCGGCAAGGACACCCGCGGATTCCAGCGGGTCCACGAGTTCCACAAGGTGGAGCTGGTGCGGATCTGCACGCCGGACACAGTCCAGCAGGAGTTCGAGGCGCTGCTCGCCGACTGCGAGCGGGCACTGCGGACGCTGGACCTGCCCTACCGGGTCGTCGACCTGTGCACGGGCGACCTGACCTTCTCCTCGGCGCGGATCTTCGACCTGGAGGTGTACGCCCCCGGCGTCGAGCGCTGGCTGGAGGTCTCCTCGGTCGGCAACTTCACCGACTACCAGGCGCGTCGCGGCAACATCCGCTACCGCACCGAGAGCGGCAGGACGGCCCCGGTCTACACGCTCAACGGCTCGGCCATCGCGACGCCGCGCCTGTGGGCGGCGATCATCGAGCACGGGCAGCGACCGGACGGGTCGGTGGAACTGCCGGAGGTTCTCGAACCCTACGTCGGCACCCGCGTCATCAAGCCCAGGGGATGAGGCGCGCGCTGCCGCCCGCCTGAGAACATCGTCGCCATGCGAGCGGCGATCATGTATGGAGCGGGTGACGTGCGCGTGGCCGACGTCCCCGACGCGCGGATCACGGCGCCGACCGACGCCCTGGTCAGAGTTCTTCTGTCCGGCGTCTGCGGCAGCGACCTGTGGATGTACCGGAAGATGGCGCCCAGCGACCGCGGCGTGCGGATGGGGCACGAGTTCCTCGGGGTCGTGGAGGAGGTCGGGGCCGACGTGACCGCGGTCCGGCCCGGCGAGGTGGTGCTGGCGCCGTTCAGATGGTCCGACGGTACCTGTGAGTTCTGCCGTGCCGGGCTGCCCACATCCTGCTCCGACGGCGGCTCGTGGGGAGGCGCGCTCGACGGCGGCCAGGGGGAGGCGGTGCGCGTCCCCCTGGCAGACGGCACGCTCGTCCCCGTACCGGTCGAACCCGGCGATCCCCGTCTGGTGCCGGTTCTGGCGCTCGCGGACGTGCTGTGCACCGGCCACCACGCCGCCCGCGCTGCCCGGGTCGGCCCGGGCGCGACCGTCGCGGTCATCGGAGACGGAGCCGTCGGGCTGTGCGCGGTGCTGGCCGCCTCCCGCCTCGGCGCCGAAAGGATCACCGTCGTGGGCGCCCACGAGAATCGTCTGGAACTGGCCCGCCGGTTCGGCGCCACGGAGGTGCTGGAGGCGCGGGGCGACGCCGCGGCACGCCGGCTGCTGGAGCTGTCCGACGGGCGCGGGTACCACGCCGTCCTGGAATGCGTGGGCACCGGCACGGCCCTGCGGACGGCTCTGGACGCCGCCCGTCCCGGCGGCGCCGTCGGCTACGTCGGCGTGCCCCAGGACGGAACCGGCGTCGACGTCCGCACGTTCTTCCGCCGCAACGTCACGCTCGCCGGGGGAGTCGCCCCCGCACGGGCGTACATCCCCCAGCTCCTGCCGGACGTGCTGTCCGGCGGAATCGACCCCTCGCCGATCTTCGACCGTGTCGTCGCGCTCGACGACCTCTCCGAGGGCTACGCGGCCATGGACCGGCGGGAGGCCATCAAGACGCTCGTCGACCTGCGCCGCTGAGCCGGAGCGGCCTCCCCGGCCCGGGCGCGCCCGGGCTGGCGCTATTCGCGGTGAACGGCGAAGCCGTCGCCGACCATGGCGGCCAGGTTCAGGTACGCCTCGCGGGTCGGGCTGGCCAGCTGGTCCAGGTCGACCTCGGCGCCCTCTTCCAGGTGGTCGTCGTAGGGGATGCGGACGACCCCGCGGCAGCGGCTCTCGAAGTGGGCCTGCAGCTTGTCCAGGTCGACCTGGCTGCGGGTGCGGTTGCGGACCATCGACAGCACCACCACGCCCTCGCGGACCAGGTGGCCGTGGTCGTGGGCCTCCAGCCAGTCGAGGGTGGCGCTGGCGGAGCGGGCGCCGTCCACCGACGGGGAGCTGACCAGGACGAGCTGGTCGGCCAGGCTGAGCACCCCGGACATGGCCGAGTGCAGCAGGCCGGTGCCGCAGTCGGTGATGCAGATCGAGTAGAACCGCTCCAGCACCACGGCGACCGCCGCGTAGTCCTCGGCGCTGAACGCCTCGCTGATGGCCGGGTCGCGGTCGGAGGCCAGCACCTCCAGGCGGGCCGCGTTCTGCGAGGTGAAGCCGCGCACGTCGGCGTAGCGGTAGATGTTCTCGCGGTTGTTCAGCAGGTCGCGGACGGTGGCGGCGGTCTCCAGCCGCAGCTTGTCCGACAGCGTGCCGCGGTCGGGGTTGGCGTCCACCGCGATCACCCGGTCGCCGCGCAGCGACGCCAGCATGGAGCCGAGCCCGACGGTCGTGGTCGTCTTGCCCACGCCGCCCTTCAGCGACATGACCGCGACCCGGTGGTGGCCGGAGGTCACCGGGGTGCGGGCACGGGCGATGAGGTCCTTGCGGCGCATCTCGGCCTGCGACTCGCTGGGGTGGATGCTGCCGCCGGTGGCCTTGTAGACGGCGCGGCGCCACCCGCCGGAGGGGGCGATGCGCCGCTCACCGAGAAGGTTCTCCGAGCTCAGGCTCTCGGCGCTCTGCGGGGGAGGCGGCCCCTGCGGAGCCTGGGGCGCCTGCGGAACCTGCGGGCCCGGGTGCACGGGCTGCTCGGGCCCCGCCGGAGGCGCGGGCGCCGGGGGGTAGCCGGCGGCCGGAGCGTCGAAGCCGGGCACCGGGTTGCTGTTGGGGTCGTACGGCGGCATGGGAGCAGGAGGCTGAGGCGCGCCGTAGGGCTGCCCCGGCTGCCATGGCTGGCCTCCGTACGGCGGCTGGACGGGCTGCCCCTGCTGGCCCTCGTACGGCACCTGGACGCCCGGCTGGACGGGCCCGCCCGGCTGCCCTTCGTAGGGCTGGGCTTCGTAGGGCTGGGCTTCGTAGGGCTGGCCGGGCTGCATGGGCTGGCCCGGCTGGGCAGGCGCTCCTTCTACTCCCGGGGGCGGGCCCTGGGGGTCGCCCTGCGGCGGAAGCCCCTGCTGGGGGGCGGGGCCACCGGGCGGGGGGCCGGGCTGGTCGCCGGGGTACGGCGGCAGCTGCTCCAGAGGCGGCGCCGCCTGCTCGTTGGCCGGCGCCTGCTCGTACGGGGGCGGTGCCTGCTCGTACGGGGGCGGCGACAGGTCGTACACGGTCGGCGTCGGGTCGTAGGGGGGCGACGCCGGGTCGTAGGGAGGCGGCCCGGCCTGGTAGGGAGGCGGTGTCGGCTGCCCGTTTTCGGAGACGGGCGGGGGCGGCTGCGGGCCGGGGTGCTCACCCGGCGGAGGCGGCGTCGATCCCTGGAAATCCGGCAGCGGAGGGGGAGGCATCTGGGACGCGTCGTACGGCGGTGCGTAACCGGAGACGCCCGCGTACGGCGGAGGCAGCATGCCGCCGTCGAACGGCTGCGGCATCGGGCTGCCGTCGTACGGCTGCGGCTGGTGCGGCGGCGGTGGCGGGGGCGGCTGCTGGCCCGCGTCGAACGGCTGGGGCGGCCCGTACTGAGGCATGGGCATGTCCCCGTACGGCGGGAAGCTCGACTGCTGTGCGTCGGCCGGAGGCTGCGGCCCCTCCGGCGGGGCGCCCTGGAAGGGCGGCGGAGCCGACAGCCACGGCTCGGGCTGCGGCGGGCTCACCGGGGGCTCGTTCTCGGACGCGTCAGCCTCCGGGGCCGGACGCGTCGCCTCCGCATCCGCGGCCGTGCCTTCGCCCACGGGGGCGCCTTCCACAGGGGCGCCTTCCGCGGACGCGCCTTCCGCCGGGGCGCCCTCCGCGGCGGACGCGCCTTCGGCCGGGGACGCCGGGGACGCGGCGTCGTCCGAGGCCGGAGCCGCCGCGGGCGGCGACTCGGCGGGGTCGGGCTTGCCCGGCCCCGGTTCATCGGGCGGAGACGGTTCGGCGCCCTGGCTGCTCATCGCGTCCAGAGATGCCAGGCGCTCCTCCAGCGACCGTCCGTCGTGCTCGTTCCTCGCCACCGGTTCTCCCCTCGACCCCGCCTCGAACGACCCTTTGGAGCTGGTTGGCATGACCCCACGGCAGAATACCCGTGCGCCTTTACCATGTGCCTCCGCAAAAGATCCACTCCCGCCGTCCGACGGGCCGTCCGGATACCGGAGGATGTGCGCGCCGAAGGGCCGGTAGCGTGATCGGTATGCATGCCATCGTCATCCGCGAACCGGGGGACGCCGACGTCCTGGAGTGGACGCGGGTCCCCGACCCGGAAGCAGGGCCGGGCGAGGTGCTCATCGACGTGGCGGCCAGTGCGGTGAACCGGGCGGACGTGATGCAGCGCCGCGGCTTCTACCCGCCGCCGCAGGGCGCTCCCCCGTATCCGGGTCTGGAGGTGTCCGGCCGTGTGGCGGCGCTCGGCGAGGGCGTGACGGGCTGGCGGGTCGGCGACGAGGTGTGCGCGCTGCTCGGCGGCGGGGGATACGCCGAACGGGTGGCGGTCCCGGCGGCGCACGTGCTGCCGGTGCCGCGCGGCGTCGACCTGGTCGAGGCGGCGGGGCTGCCCGAGGTCGCGTGCACGGTGTGGTCGAACGTCTTCATGCTGGCGGAGCTGCGCGAGGGCGAGACGTTCCTGGTGCACGGCGGCGGCAGCGGCATCGGCACCATGGCGATCCAGCTCGCGCGGGCGCGCGGGGCGCGGGTGCTGTGCACGGTGGGCAGCGCGCAGAAGGCCGAACGCTGCCGCGAGCTGGGCGCCGACGAGGCGATCAACTACCGCGAGGACGACTTCACGGCGCACGGCCCGTTCGACGTGATCCTCGACAACATGGGCGCGGCCTATCTGGAGCGCAACGTGTCGGCGCTGGCCACCGGCGGCCGATTGATGATCATCGGGTTGCAGGGCGGCCGCCGCGCCGAGCTGGACCTGAACGAGCTGCTGCGCAAGCGGGCGCTGGTGCACGCGACGTCGCTGCGGGCGCGTCCGGCCGAGGAGAAGGCCGCGATCGTCGCGGCGGTGCGCGAGCACGTGTGGCCCCTGCTGGAGTCGGGCGCGGTGCGTCCGGTGGTGGACCGGACGGTCCCCATGGCGGACGCGGCGCGGGCCCACCGGCTGCTGGAGGACAGCGTGCACGTCGGCAAGATTGTCCTGACCGTCTGAACCCCTGGAGACAGCATGAACGAGTCTTCGCAGAACCCGTCCGGCGACCGGGCCGAGCAGGAGCCGCAGGTCCTGGTGGTCGGCCCGAACGGCATCGCGGTGGAGGGCGGCAAGCCCGAGGGCGGTGACGAGAAGTCGGTCACCGACATGGTGGAGCAGCCCGCCAAGGTCATGCGGATCGGCAGCATGATCCGGCAGCTGCTGGAGGAGGTGAAGGCGGCGCCGCTGGACGAGGCCAGCCGGGCCCGCCTCCGCGAGATCCACCAGTCGTCCATCAAGGAACTGGAGGACGGCCTGGCGCCCGAGCTGATCGGGGAGCTGGAGCGGCTGTCGCTGCCGTTCACCGAGGACGCGGTGCCGAGCGAGTCCGAGCTGCGCATCGCCCAGGCCCAGCTGGTCGGCTGGCTGGAGGGGCTGTTCCACGGCATCCAGACCACGCTGTTCGCCCAGCAGATGGCGGCGCGGGCCCAGCTGGAGCAGATGCGCCGCGCCCTGCCCGCCGGGATGATGCCGCAGGCCCCGGCCGCCGAGGAGGAGCAGCGCCGCCGCCAGTCCGGCCCCTACCTGTAGGGCTGTGGGCGCCGCCCGCCGCGCCGCGCGGCGGGGAGCACCGGAAGGCCCAGTCCGAGTCAGCGGGCCCCGTCCGCCGGCGCCGGCAGGTCCGGAACTCCGGGGAAGAGCTTCTCGAGGACCTGGGCGACGCCGTCGTCGTCGTTGCCCGCCGTGGTGTGCGTGACCGCCGCCAGCACCACGGGATGGGCGTTGGCCACCCCGTACGAGGTGCCCGCCCAGGTCAGCATCGGCAGGTCGTTCGGCATGTCGCCGAACGCCACCACGTCGGCGGGCGGGATGCCGTGCTCGGCGCACAGCTCGGCCAGGGCGCTGGCCTTGGTGACGCCGTGCGCGCTCATCTCCAGCAGGCCGCGTCCCGAGGAGTGCGTGACGGTGACCAGGTCGCCCACGGCCTCGCGCGCCTTGACCGACAGCGAGTCGGGGTCGGCGTCGGGGTGGAACGCCAGCAGCTTGGTGCCGCCCTGGCTGACCAGCGCCTCGCCGTCCACCGGCCGCCCGCCCAGCGCCTCGGCGTCCCAGCTGCCCAGGTTGTAGCGGGCCTCGAACACGAACCCGTGCGGGTACTCCACGGCGAACCGCAGCTCGGGGATCGCCGCGCGCAGCCGCTCCACCGCCTCGGCGATCACCTCGGGGGTGATCATCCGGGTGCTGAGCACGGTCTCGGTGTGCAGGTCGTACACCACCGCCCCGTTGGCGCAGATGGCCACGCCCCGGTGGTCGACGGCCTCGGCGACTGGACGCATCCAGCGCGGCGGCCGTCCGGTGACCATGACCAGCAGCGCCCCCGCGCGCTCCACGCGGGCGAGGGCGTCGACGGTGCGGGGTGAGATGGTGCCGTCGGAACGCACGATCGTCCCGTCGAGGTCGGTGGCGACCAGGCGCGGCGTGGTTTGAGACATGTCACCTTCCCGTCGTGCCGCGTCCCGGGCCGTCGCGCACTCGAGGGGGTGGTGTGACGACGGCGGGCGCGGCTGGGACACACCATAGGCGATGTGTCAGACAGTGACCCTCGCCAGGCTCGCGCCCCGGCGCCCGCCGTCGCCGAGCCCGCCGTGCAGGGTCAGCCCCGCAGGCCGGACAGGTGGGCCAGGACGGGGCGGGCGGCCGACTCCGGGGAGTCGCCCAGATCGGCGGGGAGGATGCCGCTCAGCCACAGGGCGGCGAAGCCGTGGGCGATGGACCAGGCGGCGAGCGCGGCCGTGCGGTCGTCCGCCGGGCCGGACGACACGCCGGGGGCGCCGCGCAGCAGGATCCGGCCGGCGCGGGCGCGGGCGGCGCGCAGCTCGGCGTCGTCGGCGCGGTAGAGCTCGGGCCGGAACATCACCTCGAAGTACGGCCGGTGGTCGACGGCGAAGCGCACGTACGCCGTGCCGAGGTCGAGCAGGTCGTCGCCCGCGCGTTCGAGGGCGTCGGCGAACAGGGTGTAGCCCTCGGCGGCGATGGCGGTCAGCAGGCCGGTCTTGTCGCCGAAGTGGTGGGCGGGCGCCGCGTGCGAGACCCCGGCGCGCCGCGCCAGCTCGCGCAGGCTCCAGCCCGCCGGGCCGGACTCGCCGATCGCCCGCAGGGCCGCCTCGATGACGGCGCGGCGCAGGTTGCCGTGGTGGTACGCCGACTCGCTGATCTTCCTCACCCCTCTGACCCGCCGCGGATGGACCCTTCTGCGACCAGCCTATCTTGACATTGACAAGTTCGCGGCCGGAGCCGCAGACTTGCCAGTGACAAGATTCCGTGGGACGGCCCGCCGACCGTCCGCACTCCTGACGGAGGCACCATGCCGACCCTGCCGTGGACCGAACCCGAGTCCCCCGACGCCGAGGCCGAGGCGCTGGTCATGGCGTCACGACTGGAAGTCCGCTCGCTGCGTCACGTGCCGGGCTTCCTGCTGGCGTCGATGGCGCTCTGGCGCCAGGCCCGCCGGTCGCCCGGAGCGTGGGGCGTCGGCCTGAAGGCACAGCTGCTGCGGCGCACGTTCTGGACGGTCTCGGCCTGGCGCGACAAGGCGGCCCTGGACGCCTACGCGGCGGCCGAACCGCACCGGTCCGCCATGCGCCGCAAGCGCTCCGTGATGCGCGAATCGACGTTCGTGTTCTGGACCGTGCCGGTCGAGGACCTGCCCATCACGTGGGACGAGGTGCGGCGGCGCATCGCCGAGAAGCGAATGGAACAAGGCGGCTGAAAAAGCTCGCGGCGGGGCGCCTCCAGCGTGGAAGCGGGAGGCGCCCCGCCGCGTACAGCCCTTGACGGGCGCGTCGAGCGTTTCTCAGCGCTTGACGGGCTCCAGCACCTCCAGGCCGAGGTACTTCTGCAGCGCCTCGGGCACGCGCACCGACCCGTCGGCCTGCTGGTGGTTCTCCAGGATCGCCACGATCCACCGGGTGGTGGCCAGCGTGCCGTTCAGCGTCGCGACGGGCTGGTTGCGGCCGTCCTCGTCCCGGTACCGCACCGCCAGGCGCCGCGCCTGGAAGTCGGTGCAGTTGGACGTCGACGTCACCTCGCGGTAGGTCCGCTGCGTCGGCACCCACGCCTCGCAGTCGTACTTGCGGGCCGCGCTGGCCCCCAGGTCGCCGGCCGCCACGTCGATCACCCGGTACGGCAGCTCGCACTTGGCGAGCATCTCCTTCTCCCACTCCAGCAGCCGCAGGTGCTCGGCGTGGGCGTCCTCCGGACGGCAGTAGGAGAACATCTCGACCTTGTCGAACTGGTGCACCCGGATGATGCCCCGGGTGTCCTTGCCGTACGAGCCCGCCTCCCGGCGGAAGCAGGACGACCAGCCCGCGTACCGCCGGGGCAGCCCGTCGATGATCTCGTTCATGTGGTACGCGGCCAGCGGCACCTCGGAGGTGCCCACCAGGTACAGATCGTCCTGCGGCAGCTGGTAGACCTCGGCGGCGTGCGCGCCGAGGAACCCGGTGCCCTCCATGGCCTCCGGCTTCACCAGGACCGGCGGGTACATCGGGACGAACCCGTTGGCGACCGCCTGCTCCATGGCCAGGTTGAGCAGCGCGAGCTGCAGCCGCGCGCCGACCCCGGTCAGGAAGTAGAACCGCGCGCCGGACACCTTGGCGCCGCGCTCCATGTCGATCGCGCCCAGGCTCTCGCCGAGCTCCAGGTGGTCCTTGGGCTCGAAGTCGAACGCCGGGGGCTCGCCGACGTGCTCCAGGACGACGAAGTCCTCCTCGCCGCCGGGCGGGGCGCCCTCCTCGATGATGTTCGGGACGGTCTTCAGCAGCGCGTCCAGCTCGGCGCCGAGCCGGTCGGCCTCGGCCTCGGCGTCCTTGACCTGCTGCGCCAGCTCCTTGGCGCGGGCCAGCAGCCGCTGCCGCTCGTCCCCCTGCGCCTTCGACACCGACTTGCCGAAACTCTTCTGCTCGGCGCGCAGCCGCTCGAACGCCGACAGCGCGCCGCGCCGCCGCTCGTCCAGGTCGAGCAGCGTGCCGACGACGGTCTCGTCCTCCCCGCGGGCGCGCTGCGAGGCGCGCAACCGCTCGGGGTCCTCTCGAAGAGCTCGCAGGTCAACCACAAACCCGAGGCTACCGGTGCGGCGCCCCTGGCGCGCGCGAGAATTCCCCTCCCGGCCCGGCGCGGGCGCGGCCGGCTCAGCGGGTGCCGTGGGCGAGCAGGGCGTGCGCGGGCAGCGCGACCTGCCCGTCCCCGACGGTGTAACCGGCCATGATCCGGTCGTACGCGGCCTTGACGCGGGAGATCGTCTCGGGCGTCTGACGCTGGACGATCACGCCGTTGGTGCCGACGGCCGCCTGCGGACCGGTCTCCCACCAGTACTCGGGGTCGGCGGTGTGCGTCCAGTCCAGCTCGTCCACGGCCGCGTCGGCGAACCCGGCGCCGGCGACCAGCGCCCGGAACGCCGCCGGCTCGCCGTGCTCCATGAACGGCGGGGTGGGGATGTCGTCCGGCCACGGCACGCCGACCGCGTCGAGCGCCTCGCCCACCACCCCGAGCGCGCCGCTGCCCGGCATCCGCCAGCACGTCAGGGCGAGACGTCCGCCCGGCCGCAGCACCCGGCGCAGCTCCTTCAACGCCGCGTCGGGCTCCCCCACATGGTTGATCACGAAGTTGCCGACGACGGCGTCGAACGTCTCGTCGGGGAACGGCAGCTCGGGCAGCGTCGCCACCCGCACGTCCAGGCCGGGCACGTTGCGGGACGCGGTCTCGGCCATCAGCGGGTCGGCGTCCACGGCCGTCACCTCGGCGCCCCGCCGCACCGCCTCCCGCGCGACGGGGCCCGGCCCGGTGCCCACGTCCAGCGTCCTGGTGCCCTCCGTGACGCGCGCCGCGTCGAGCAGAGGCCCGACGGTGTAGGCGGTCAGACGGGCGAAGCCGCGTTCGTAGGCCGGGGCGCGTCCCGCCCACAGGTCGCGTTCGTAGGCGTCGAAGTCCGTCGTCATCCCAGGGAGCCTACGCGCCGTCCGCGCCCAGGGTCAGGCGTGGCCGCTGCGGATGGAGCGCAGCCAGGCGGCGGCCTCGGTGAAGTCGGCGTCGTGGGTGCCGCGGCGGATCTCCGGGCGGACCTGGTCGGCGCGGGGGTAGGAGCCGAGGAAGCGCACGTCGGCGCAGATGCGGCGCAGGCCCATCAGCGCCTCGCCGACGCGGGCGTCCTCGACGTGCCCCTCGAAGTCCATCCAGAACAGGTACGAGCCCAGCCCCGCGCCGGTGGGCCGCGACTGGATCAGCGTCAGGTTGATGCCGCGCATGGCGAACTCGTTGAGGATCTCCAGCAGGGCGCCGGGGTGGTCCTCGCCGATGAAGGCGACCACGGTGGTGCGGTCCATGCCGGTGCGCGGCGGCGGGACGCAGGGACGCCGCAGCTCGATGAAGCGGGTCACCGCGTCGGCCACGTCGTGGATGTCCTCGGCCAGCACCGACAGGTTGTAGCGGGCGGCGGCGAACGCCCCGGCCAGCGCGGCGTCGTAGTGGCCGTCGGCGACCCGCTGGGCGGCCTCGGCGTTGGACGTGGCGGCCCGCCACTCGGCGTCCGGGACGTGCTCGGCCAGCCAGCGGCGGCACTGCGGCTGCGCGTGCGGGTGCGAGGCGACGGTCTTGATGTCGGCGAACGTGGTGCCGGGCCGCACCAGCAGCGCGAACGACACCGGCAGGTGGACCTCGGCGACGATCTGCAGCGGCTCGCCGGTGGCCAGCTCGTCCAGGGTGGTCGGCACCGAGCCCTCGACGGAGTTCTCCAGCGCGACGACGGCCGCGTCGGCGTCGGCGCGGCGCAGGGCGTCCAGCGCGGCGGGCACGGTCTCGTACGGCAGCTGCTCGGCGCCGTCCGCGCCCGGCAACTGGCGCAGCGCGGCCTCGGTGAACGTGCCTCGGGGACCGAGGAACGCGTACGTCCTGGTCACGTGACGCCCTCCGGCCGTGTGCACGCTTTTCCCAATGGCATGTGAATGACTCCTCCGCCGCGTCGAGAACGCGCGGCGGGCTCTGTGACAGGTGGTGAGGTCGTCGAGTCTACGTGCCCGTCCGGTCCGGCACCGGCAAAGAACCGATCATGAGCCCGTCATGAACGCGGCGGGACGCGCGGCCCGGGGCCGGGGACCGGTGGGGCGTCAGGCGCGGGCGGTGGGCGTGCGGTCGCCGAAGTCGGCCAGCGGGTCGTCCATGGTGACGACGGGGCCCTTGCCCAGGCGCGCGGCGCGCAGGACCTGGTTCTCCTCGGGGGAGAGCTTCTCCAGGGGGTGGCCGTCGCGCACCGGCTTGGCGTAGGTGCGGGTCTCCGTGCGGCCGTTGATGGAACTGATCACCACGCCGTCGCCGTTGGCGTTGATCAGGGCGAGCGAGAACGACCGGTGCCCGGACATCTCCTTGAGCGCGTCGTAGTGGACGATGGCCAGGTCGCGCAGCGCCTGGCCGTCCACCGTTCCGGCGGCGAGCTGAAGTTGCCGCCGCAGCACCGCACCGCACTCGTCGACGACCTGGTTCACCCTGTTGTGGGCCACCACCGCGATGGACAGACCGGCCACCCCGGCGACCAATCCGGCGACGGCCACCGCTACCAGCATCACGGGGTGAGCGTACCGACCCCGGCCTCCCGGCGAGAAGAACCTTCGGAAACGGCCGGCCCGGCCATCCGGTCGAGCAGCCGCCGCCCGAGGAACGCGATCAGCGCCAGCGCGGCCAGTCCGAAGGCGCTCTGGATGATCCGCCCGAGAACGATCGAGGGAATCGGATGGTCGGGACCGATCAGCCGGGTCCCCCACCACGGCAGCGGGAACAGGAAGTAAAGCCAGACGAGCCCGGCGAACAGACATCTTCGCGTGTCCCGCCCGTCTCCCACCACCGCGCCGATGACCGGGATGATCCACACAAGGTGGTGGATCCACCCCACGGGCGACAGCAGCACCGACAGCAGGCCGGTGATCGCGACGCCCGCCAGCAGGGCGGCGCGGGCGTCCGGGCCCGGCGCCATCGCGTCGGCGGTGAGCGTCGCGCGGCGGGCCAGCCGGAACCCGTGGTAGCCCACGTAGGCGGTCAGCGCCAGCCACAGCAGGCTGGTGATCGGGTCGGGCAGGTAGATCCGGGCGAGCATGCCGTTGATGGCCTGGTTGGTGGTGCCGTTGACGGCGCCGGTGCGGTCGCCGCCCTCCAGCAGCGCGCCGAACCAGTAGTCGACCGAGTCGCCCGGCAGCAGCGCGAACCCGGCCAGGCTGGCGACGACGGCGGTCAGCACCGCGTTGGCGGCCGCGTCCCGCCGCCCGGTGATCCAGAAGTAGATCAGGAAGACGCCCGGCACCAGCTTGATCGCGACGGCCAGGCCGACCAGCAGGCCGCGCGGCCAGCGCGGCGTCCGCACGCAGCAGTCGGCCAGGCACATCGCCAGCAGGAACAGCCCCACCTGGCCGAACCGCGCCTGGTCGTACACGGGGACGAGCCAGGCCGTGGCGCCGACGAGCGCGCCCATCGCCAGCGGCGCCCACCGGCCCGCCCGCCGGACGAGGTCGCGGAACGACAGCCACACCACGATCACCAGCGCGACGTACAGCAGCACCATCCATGTCACCTGGGCCGCGCCCCACGACATGAGGGTGAACGGCACCGCCAGCGCGGCCGCGATCGGCGGGTAGGTGAACGGCAGCAGCTGCGGCGGCTGGGTGAGCACCTCGTACAGCGGCGCCCCGCGCAGGACGGCGCGTCCGCCGTCCCGGTACACCTCCAGGTCGACCAGGCGCTGGTCCGGGGGGTTGGTCAGCCAGTGGACGACGATCGGCGCGACCGCTGCCACCGCGACGAGGATTCCGGCCGCCAGGATCAGCAGGTTCGCCGGCGAAGCCGGCGAAGCGGACCGCGCTGGTGCCGCCCGCCGGCGTTCCGGCTGGTCCGTCCCGATACGTTCGCCCATGTCCCCATCCTGATGTAAGCCGCCCACTACCCTTGCACGCATGACGCATCGGGGGGCGGCGGCCGAAACGCGCAGGGTCGTGGCGACCATTGTGGCCGTCGGCGCGGCGCTGCTCGCGCTGTTCGCCGTCTCGTCCCCCCGTGCTCACGCCGCCGAAGCGTCCGCCACCTCCGCCCGCTCCACGGCCGCGCCCACCGGACGGGTGGCGATCATCGGGATCCCCGGGCTGAAGTGGAAGGACGTGACCCGCGCCGGGACGCCGGCGCTGTGGCGGCTGACCGGGCAGGGCGCCGCGGGCGCGCTCAGCATCCGCACCACCCGGGTCAACACCTGCCCGATGGACGGCTGGCTGACGGTGTCGGCGGGGCAGCGGGCCCGGCTGGCGCACGGCGACTGCGCGCTGCCGTCGGCGCCGGTGACGGCGGGGCAGCCAGGGGCGCAGCCGGGCGTGCCGCCGGAGGGCGGGGCGCTGGCCCCCGGCTGGCAGACGATCAAGGACGACAACACGCGGACCTCCTACCACGCCCAGGTGGGCCTGCTCGGCGACGCGGTGCGCGGCGCGGGCGGCTGCACCCTGGCCGTCGGCCCCGGCGCGGTCTTCGGGCTGGCCGACCGGGCGGGACGCGTCGACCGGTACGCCCCGTCCCCCGACAAGGTGCCCGCCGCCGACTGGTCGCGGTGCGCGCTGGTCGGCGTGGAGATCGACGACATCTTCCGCGCCTACCTGACCGCGGGGGTGGACGCCGAGGGCGATCAGGTCCCGGTGACCGACCGCGACCGCGCCCAGGCCGCGCGGGCGGCGGACCAGCGGGTCGCCCAGGTGCTGGCGGGCCTCCCCCAGGGCACGACGGTGCTCGTGGCGGGGCTCTCGGACACGGGCGTCAAGCCCCACATCCGCGTGGCCGTCGCCCAGGGCCCCACGGGCGAGTCCGGCAAGACGTACGAGCCGGGTTACCTGACGTCCAGCGCCACCCGGCAGACCGCCCTGATCACCCTCACCGACCTCACCGCGACCACGTTGAAGGCGCTCGGGCTCCAGCAGCCCAAGGAGGCCGTCGGCTCGGCGTGGCGCACGGCCGAAGGCGGCGGCGCCACGACCATGGAGAAGGTCGACCGGCTGCGGGACGAGGACGTGGCCGCCCAGGCGATCCGGCACGTCCAGGGCGGGTTCTGGTGGGTGCTGGGGGGCGCCCAACTGGTGCTGTACGGCATCGCGGGCGTGGCGTTGCGGCGGCGTTGGAACGTCCCCGCGTCGCGGGCGCGCATCCTCAGCGGGACGCGGTTCGTCGCCCTGATCGGGGGCGCGGTACCGGTCGCCACGTTCCTGACCGGGCTGGTGCCGTGGTGGAACCTGCCGTACCCGACGCTGGCGCTCATCGCCGCCGTCCTGGGGTTCAGCGTGCTGGTGGCCGTGCTGGCGTCGACGGGGCCGTGGCGCGACTCGGTGATCGTCCCCGCGCTGGCGATCACGGCCGTCACCGCCCTGACGCTGGCGCTGGACGTCATGGCCGGCTCGCGGCTGCAGCTCAACACGCTGATGGGCTACAACGCGATCATCGCCGGCCGGTTCTACGGGTTCGGCAACCAGGCGTTCTCGCTGTTCGCGGTGGCGGCGATCCTGACGGCGGCGTGGCTGGCCGAGCGCCCGGTCCGGGCGGGCCGCCGGGCGGTCGCCGTGGCGATCATCGCGGCGGTCGGGACGGCGGCGGTCGCGGTGGACGGCCTGCCCGCCTGGGGCAGCGACTTCGGCGGCGTGATCGCGATGGTGCCCGCGTTCGCCGTCCTCGGCATGATGGCCACCGGGCAGCGGGTGTCGGCGCTGCGGGTCGGGTTGTTCTGCCTGCTCGGCGCCGCGCTGGTGCTGCTGATCTCCTACGTCAACTCGCGCAGCGCCAACCCGACGCACCTGGGCCGGTTCTGGCAGGACCTGATGGACGGCGACGCCTGGGACGTGGTGGTGCGCAAGTTCGGCGCCATGCTGCGCAGCCTGGGCTACTGGCCGTTCACGATCGCGCTGGCGGGCGCCATCGGGTTCCTGTACTTCGTGCTGATGCGGCCGTTGAAGTGGCGGGCCTCGCTGCTGGAACGGCTGTACGAGCGGAGCCCGACGATGCGTCCCGCGCTGGTCTGCGCCCTCACCGTCGGGGTGGTCGGCACGCTGGTGAACGACTCGGGCGTGGTGATCCTGTCGGTGGCGTTCAGCCTGGGGACCCCGTTGGTGCTCGCGGCGGCGGTGCGGGCGCTGGAGCTGGATCTGGCCGCCGAAGGCACATCCGCACCGCGGCGATCAGAATCACCGTCAACGTCACGGGGATGACGCCCGGCCGCACCACGTCCAGCAGGAAGTCCAGCGAGGACGGCAGCCCGATCAGCTCGGGGTCGCGGGCGGGCAGGTAGCCGAGGCTGAGCGCGCCGGTGTGCGCCAGCAGCAGCCAGTCGAACCGCGACCACGGCAGCAGCGCGAGCGCGGCCCACGCGAACCCGCTGTACCAGGGCAGCTCGTAGGGCGTGGCCAGCAGCCAGGCCAGCACCAGCGCCGCCGCGACCCGTTCGCCCTCGACCCCCGTGTCGGCGCCCCCGTCGGCGGGGCGGGCGCGGGGCAGGGCGCGGGCCAGCAGCACCGCCAGCACCGCGAACAGCGTCAGCCAGCCGATCTTGATGAAGACGCGGTTCTCGCGGCCGAACACCAGGTCGGCGAGATGCCAGGGGGTCGCCAGCGACACCTGGTCGGCGGCCCGCCTGAGCTGGTCGAACGTGTGCGGGCCGGCGATCGCGTAGGTGGCCGCCGTCACCGCCAGCGCTCCCGCGGCCAGGGCCGCCAGGCGCAGCGCGGCGGCGCCCCGTGCACCCGGCGCGCGGCCGTCACGGGCCAGGGCCCAGGCGAGCCCGCCGCCGACGAGCGCGGCGGGCACCTTGATCGCGCCACCGACCGCGATCAGGGCCCCGGCGCCCAGCGCGCGCGGCACCGTGCCGGGACGGCCGCGCCGCCGCGCCGAGAACAGCGCCAGCCCCGCCACCATCGGGCAGACCGCCAGCGCGTCGTTGTGGGCGCCGCCGACCAGGTGGTACAGCAGCAGCGGGTTGCACGTCCACAGCAGCGTGACGCGCAGCCGCCGCTCGGCGGTGCCGGCGGTGCGGTAGAGGATCCAGGCGGTCAGCGCGAACGCCAGCGCGTTGAACATCGACAGGACGAACACCGTCAGCCGCACCGAGTCGCCGCCCACCCAGGACGCCAGGGCCTGCGTGGCGGTGGCGACCGGCCCGTACACCGACGGCGTGCGCCGCCACTCCTCCACCTCGCTGATCACCGGGTCGCCGGGCACGTCCACCGCCCGCGTGACGTACGGGTCGTGCCCGGTGACCGCCATACGGCCGTAGGCGGCGTAGTTGAGGTGGTCGGCGGACCCGACCGGCGGCATCAGCGTGAACGCCGCCACCATCAGCAGCCCCGCCGCCATCAGCGGGCCCGGACGGCACCGCCAGCCCTTGCGCACGGCGCGCCAGCACAGCGCCAGGCCCACCGTCCCGATGATCACCCCGGCCGCGACCAGGCCGATCACCAGGTACGGCGACGGGTGGACGGTCAGCGAGTAGGGCGGCTGCCAGGCCGCGCCGCGCAGTTCGGGCTGCATGGCCGACGGGCCCAGCAGGGCCGTCAGCAGGAAGCAGCCGAGGCTCGTCCCGACGGCGGCGAGCCCGGCACGGCCCCCGGCGGGGCGGCGGTCGCCCGCCGCGCCGGAGGACGCGGGACCGGTCACCGCGACGGCACCGGGACGAGACGAGGTCACGACAGGCGGGTGCCGCGCAGCATCCGCGCCACGGCCGGTTCGCGCACGGCCAGGGCGCGCGCCACGTCGCGGAACTGCCGGGCCCGGTGCAGCTGGGCCCGCCAGTCGGTGCCGGTGGCCCGGTGCGCCAGCGGCACCTCCACCTCGGTCACCCGGAACCCCTGGCGCAGCAGGTCGATGGTCAGGGCGGTCTCGACGCCGAACCCGGCGGCCAGCGGACGCGCGGCCTCGAACGCGGCCCGGGTCAGGCAGCGCTGCCCGTTCAGCGGCTGCGTCGCCTCCCAGCCGGTGGCGCGCCGGATGCCGTCCCGTGAGAGCCGCACCACGAACCCGTGCCCGCCCAGCTTCACCGTGGTGGAGAACACCGCGATCGTCATGTCGGCCTCGCCGCGCCGCACCGGCTCGACGAGCGGGGCGGCGTCGCGGGCGGTGTCGGCCAGGTCGGCGTCCAGGAACAGCAGGTGGCGCGGCTCGTGGCGGTCGTCGTCCAGCAGCCACACCGCCTCGGCCCCGCTCTCCATCGCCGCGCCCTTGCCGCGGTTGCGGCCGTGCCGCACGACCTTGGCCCCGGCCTGCTCGGCGACCCGGGCGGTGCCGTCGGCGGAACCGTCGTCCACCACCACGACCAGCCCGGCGCCGGGCAGTTCCAGCGCCGCCTTGACGGTCGCCGCGATCCGGTCCGCCTCGTCCTTGGCCGGGATGACCACCGCTACGTCCTGCATACGGGCGATCGTAGTGCGGGTTCGCAAGAGCTGTCCGCGAACGGCAGCGACCCGCGGGGTCGTTCCCCCGCGGGTCGCTCGTCGTTAACGCGGTCGTCGGCGCCCGCGCCCCCGGGCGTGCCGGGGGCTGCCGGGTCAGCCGACGTCGAGGACAGGCACCGCGTCGCACACGGTGAACACCGTGTCCAGTCCGGTCACCTGCAGGATGCGCCGCACGGCCGGGCGCGGCGCGGCCAGCTCCAGTGAGCCGCCCTGCTCCTTGAGCCGCTTCATGGCCGCCAGCAGCACGTTCATTCCGGTCGAGTCGCAGAATTCGACGCCGCTCAGGTCGACGACGATGCGGTCGACCGGCTCGCGCAGCAGGCCCGCCAGGGCGGCCTGCAGACGCGGCGCGGTGTACAGGTCGAGCTCGCCCGTCGCTGTGACGACGGCGTTACCTCCCTGAGACGCGGTCGAGACATTCAGCTCCACGTTCGGCACACTATCGGGCCGAGCGCCGACGAGCCAGAGGGTTGCCGGAACCGCCGTGTCCCCGCGCCCGGTACGTATGACCTTGGCGTATGACGTTGAGTGATGTCTTGATTACGACCATCGGCGGACTCCTCCCCCTATGGCCGTCTCCCGTCCGTCCGGACTGCGGAATTCCCCTCCGCGCGGCCCCGAAGTAGGGGACGCTGAGCGGGTGCGACAGCGGCAGAGGCAGGCGGCGAGCCCCGGACGACGCCCCGCGAGCCCGGCGGCGACCCCGCGCGGGGGGTGCCGCGCGTGAAGGCCGAGCGAGATCCGCGCGAGGTCCGGCTCCGCGAGCGCATCGAGGCGATCCGGGCCCGGTCGGCGAAGTCGACCTCCTGGCGTTCGCCCGCCCAGTACCTGTCCCGCCTGGTCAACGACACCGGGCACGTCCCGGTCAAGGCGCGGCTGTCGCGCGAGGACCTGACGTTCCTGGCGGGCGCCCGGGACGAGGTGATCGCGTTCGCCGACCTGGCCGTCCGCCTGATCGAGCTGCACCGTCCGCAGGACTCGGGCGGCATCACCAGCGACCCGGACAGCCCGATCCGCCGCTGCCGCGCCTGCATGTGGCGCTGGCCCTGCCCCACCTTCCGCGCCATCGACGAGTCCCTCGACCGCTGACCCGCGCGGCCGCGCCCCCCGGCCCCGCTACGCGGCGGCACGCACCCCCCGGCGGCGACCGTCTCCACGACCTGGCCTCGTTCCTCGGCTCCCTCGACCTGGACTTCACCGTCCTGGCCCCCCGACGAATTGGCGCGCCACCTGCGGCGCCTCGCCGCCCGCTACACCACCGCCGCCGGCGGGAGTCAGCCGCCCGCGAACGGGGGCCCACGACGGCCCGGCCGGTGACTAGCGTGATCGTCAAGATCACGTCAAGACGGGGGAGTCACGGATGACAGTGCGGGAGCGTGCGGTCGGATACGAGCACGAGGGCGTCGCCCTCCAGGGGAGGCTCAGCCTGGCCGCGGACGCGGCCGGGAAACGCCCGGCCGTGCTGGTGTTCCACGGCATGGAAGGCCGGAGCCCCGTCCAGGTGCAGTTCGCGAACAGGCTCACGGAGTGGGGTTACGCGGGTTTCTCCGTCGACCTCTTCGGCAACGGGGAGGACGGTGACGTCGAGCGCGGCGAACGATCGATGACGGAGATGATGGCGGACCGCGACCTCCTGCGGCGCCGCGTGCTGCACGTGCTGGACCTGGTGCGGGCCCTGCCCGAGGTCGACCCCGACCGGGTCGCGGCGGTCGGGTTCTGCTTCGGTGGCCTGTGCGTCCTCGACCTCGCGCGCAGCGGCGCCGAGCTGCGCGGGGTGGCCAGCTTCCACGGCGTCCTCACTCCGCCCGCGGGCGCGACGCCGAACGAGATCCGCTGCAAGGTGATCGTGTTCCACGGCTGGGACGATCCGTTCGCGCCACCGCAGGACGTGGTGAACCTCGGCCGCGAGCTGTCCGAGGCCGGCGCCGACTGGCAGGTCCACGCCTACGGCAACACCATGCATTCGTTCATGGCGCCGGCGGCCGACAGGCCCGAGGCCGGGATCGCCTACAACGCGACGGCCGCCCGCCGCGCATGGTCCTCGCTCGGATCGTTCCTGGACGAGGCGTTCGCCTGAGCCGGTCGCCGCCCGCATCCGGGGGCCGTCGTGCCGCCGACGCCGCGGCCGCCGGGTGTGGAGCGTCACCGGGATGTTACGGGCGATCGGTTTTAATGGGGCGCATGTCCTCGACTCGGACCGCGCCCTCCGGCGGAGCGCCGATCGTGGCGCTGCTGCTCGGCGGCGCCGTCGCCACGGCGATCAACGCGCTGTATGTGATCGTCTTCCTGTTCTTCGTGATCGAGCAGGGCCAGGCCCCCACCAGCATGATCAACGACGTGCTCGCCACGCTCGTCTCCGTGGTGATGGGGCTGGCCGTCTCCGGGCCGCTGCTGTTCACCCGTCCGCGCGGACCGGTGGCACCGCTGCTGGCGGTCGTGTTCTCGCTCGTCGCCAACGTCATCGGGGACATCCTCGGCAACTACGGCTACGGCCTGCTGAACGGCATGGCGCCGTCGCCGGACTACCTCTCGCTGTACTTCCGCTCCCACGGCGACCTCACCGTGTTCGGCTGGTTCCTGGTGCTGCTGACGCCCGTCGTGGCGGCGGCGCTCGCCGGGCTGCGCGTCATGATGGTGGGCCGGGGCGTCCAGCAGCAGCCCGCCGCCGGGCCGTGGGGGGCGCCGCAGCCTCCCGGCGGTCCGTACGCGCCGCCACCGGCAGGTGGCGGATACGCGGCTCCCGGGGCTGGTGGGGCGCACGCGCCGCCGCCCGGAGGGTACGGGCAGCCCGCCCCCGGCCAGCCGTACCCCGGCCAGCCTTCGCCGGGGCAACCCGCGTCCGGGCAGCCGCCGTATCCTGCCAATCCCGGTCAGCCGTACCCGGGGCAGCCGGGCCAGCCGGGGCAGCCGGGCCAGCCGGGGCAGCCGGGGCAGGACGCCCCGCCGCCGTGGCAGCAGCACAATCCGTACGGACAGCCCGGCCAGGGCGCGCCGCCCCAGCAGCCCGGACAGGGGCCCTCGCACAACGCCGGCCCTGACCCGTCTCAGGGTGGCGTTCCGCCTTCGGGCGGGTAAGCGCAGCCGCCGGGTCGTCCCACAGGGTGATGACGCGCCCTGCCCCGCGCAATACGGTGAGACGCATGGGACGGACAATTCTTACGGTCGTCGGCGTCATCCTCGCGCTGTGGCTGCTCATGAGCGTCATCGGCTGGGTGCTGTCGATGCTGAAGCTGTTCTTCTTCGTCGGCTTCGTCGCGGTGCTGGTCTTCCTGGTGGTCACCCTGGTCGCGAAGGGCGCCAAGAGCAGGTAGCGCGTGGCCGGGGCGGCGGCCGCGTCCATCGCCCGCGATCGACGCGGGGCCCTTGCCGCCGCCCGCCGGTGACCTCATGATGCGCAGACAACCGTGGTCACCGGCGAAAGGGGATCTTCGTGCCAAGCCTGACCCAGGTGCTGCGCGAGCGCGCGCGACGTCATCCGGACCGGCTCGCCTACATCGCGGGCGACACCCAGATCACCTACCGGGACTTCGACCGGCGCGTGGACCAGGTGGCGGCGGCGCTGGCCGCGGCCGGGGTCGGGCCCGGCGACCGGGTGGCCGTTCTCGACAAGAACTCCATGGAGTACGCCGAGCTGCTGTTCGGCGCGGCCCGGGTGGGCGCCGCGGAGGTGCCCGTCAACTACCGTCTCGCGCCCGACGAGGTGGCCTACATCGTCAACAACGCGCAGGCGAAGGTGTTCGTCGTCGGCCCCGAGTTCCTGCCGGTGCTGGACGCGATCGCGGGGAAGCTGGAGCACACCACGCACCCGGTGGTCGTCGGCGGCTCGGGGCACGCCTACCGTGACTACGCCGAGTGGACGGGCGCCCACGAGCCCCCGGCCGCGCCCCCGGACGACGACGCCGACACCGCCGAGGTGTTCGTCCAGCTCTACTCGTCCGGCACCACCGGGCTGCCCAAGGGCGTGATGCTCACCCACGACAACTTCAACTCGGTGCTGCCGCTCACCAACGAGCTGTGGGGCATCGACGACGACAGCGTGATGATGGTCGCGATGCCGATGTACCACGTGGCGGGCTGCGCGCTCGCCGTGTGCACGCTGTTCGACGGCCTCACCGGCGTCATCGTCCGCGAGCCCGACCCGGTCGCCATCGCCCGCGCGATCGAACGGCACCGGGTGACGCACGTGTTCCTCGTCCCGGTGCTGCTGCAGTTCATGCAGCTGATGCCCGAGGTGCGCGAGGCGGACATGTCGAGCCTGCGGCTGCTGCTGTACGGCGCGTCCCCCATCAGCGAGGACGTGCTGCGCGGCGCCATGGAGCTGCTGCCCGGCACCGGGTTCATGCAGGTCTACGGGTTGACGGAGACCACCGGCGCCATCACCTACCTGCCGCCGGAGGACCACGACCCGGGCGGCCCGAACGCGCACCGGCTGCGCAGCGCGGGCGTGCCCAACCCCGCCTGCCGCCTGCGGATCGCCGACCCGGCGACGCTGGAGGAGGTGCCGCGCGGGCAGGTCGGCGAGATCCTGTGCCGGACGCCGCAGAACATGAAGGGCTACTGGGGGATGCCGGAGGCCACCGCCGCGGCGCTGCTGGAGGACGGCTGGTTCCGCACCGGCGACGCCGGATACCTGGACGAGGACGGCTACCTCTACATCCATGACCGGGTCAAGGACATGATCATCTCCGGTGGGGAGAACATCTACCCGGCCGAGGTGGAGAACGTGCTGATGGGCCATCCGGGCGTCGCCGACTGCGCGGTGATCGGGGTGCCGGACGAGCGGTGGGGCGAGACGCCCAAGGCGTTCGTCGTGCCCGCCGAGGGCGCCGAGTTCTCCGAGCAGGAGATCATCGACTACTGCCGGGAGCGGCTGGCGCACTTCAAGTGCCCCACGTCCGTCGAGCGCCGCGACGCCATCCCGCGCAACCCCACCGGCAAGATCCTCAAGAAGGATCTGCGCACCCCGTACTGGCAGGGCCAGGACCGCGCCGTCCACTGAGCCCCGGCGGATCCGGGTGAGGCGTGCCGCACGGCACCCTCACCCGCGTTCGCCGCGCTCCGCGCCGGCGGACGGCCGGGTCAGCGGGCCTCGATGATCGCGTCGCGGTCGGGGAAGCGGACGACCGCGCCGACCGGCCGGTGGTCGGACGAGCGGACCGGCGTCTCCGGCACCCCGCACGAGATCCCGGCGGGCGCGGAGGCGAACAGGTAGTCGGTCTTCTCCACCGGCGCGCCGTTCCAGTCCTGCCGGGTCTTGGCGCCGGTGCGGGCGGTGCCGGGTCCCTGGTCGCATTCGGCGTAGTCGCGGTAGAGCACGTCGAGGTGGCGGGACTCGGGCTGCTCGCCCAGGTCGCCGCCGAAGACGACGCGTCCCGTCCCGGCCACCTCGGCGACCTTCTGGGCCTGCTTCCGCCGCCAGTCGCCGCGCGGGTCGTCGTCCCAGCGGGCGGTGCTCAGCCGCGCCGTGCACAGCTTGGCGTGCCAGGCGCCCACCTGCCCGCACAGCGCCACCCGCCGCACGCCCGGCGGCGAGGGCAGTTCCGTGGCGCGCACGTCGGTGAGGCGCTCCCTGGAGCCGATGGCCACGCCGAGACGCCCCTGCCCGTTGGCGCACTTGCGCGGCGAGCCGTCGGCCCCCCGGTACGGTGCGAACTCCCAGCTCCACGCCTTGAACTGGGACGTCTTGCGCAGCGCGGTCACGTGCCCGGAGCAGACCTCCTGCAGGAACACCGCGTCCATGTTCACCTTGCGGCCGCCGACGCGAACGTCCGCCATCTGCCGCGGGATGTCGCGGACCAGATCGGCGGGACGCGACCCGAGCGGGCATCCGGGCGCGGCGTCACCGCAGACGTTCCAGGTCATCGCGGTGACGGTGGCCGCGGGGACCTCCCGTGCGCCGTCGGCGAGGGCCGGTCCGAGGTCCGGGGCTCCCTCGATCGCGGCACCGGCACCGGCGGTCACCACGACCGCCGCGGCGCCGCACACGGCAAGCAGGGGGATCAGGGCGCGGGGGGCTCGCACACGTTCTCCAGGTCGGGGAAAAAGACACGGGGGGAATGATCACGAATCCCACCACATAGGGAACCACGTCCGCCAGCGATTCGCCCGCACCCGAGCCCCCGGACCCGAAACCCGTCTGACCACCCGGCCACCCGACGGGCGGACGCTCCCTCGGGCCACGTTCAGCCGGCGGACGGGTGCCCGTCCGCCAGCCGCCGGATCTCGTCGGCGACGACGTCCCAGACGGATTCCGGCAGGTCGTGGCCGACGCCGGGCAGGATGACCAGCCGGGCCCCGGGAATGCGGGCCGCGATCCGGCGCCCGGCGCTCGGCCGGACGAGCGGGTCGGCCTCCCCGTGCAGGATCAGCGTCGGCACGGTGATCTCGCTGATCGCCGGGCCGCGCCATCGGGCGCCGATCTGGCGGCTCTGCGCCTGCCTGTCCCGTACGCCCGTGTCGGCGATGACGGTGAGGTGCTCGCGGACGGCGGCCTCGTCGAACGGCTGGCCGGGCACGCTGAGGATGCGCGCGACCTCGACCCCGGCCTCGACGTCCCCCTCGGGGGTGTCGGGGTGCCGGACACGCGCCAGCCTGGCGAGCGTCCCGGGCCGGATGTAGCGCACGGCGCCCAGGCCCGCCGCGTCACCCGGAACGGCCGAGGCCGACGTCAGCGTGCGGACCCGGCCGGGATGGCGGACGGCGATCCGCTGGGCGACGGCCCCGCCGAGCGACTGCCCGAACAGGTGCGCCGAACTCCAGCCCAGCGCGTCCAGCACCGCGATCCCGTCGTCGGTCATGTCCTCGGCGGTGTACGCCTCGCCGCCGCCGCGCACCAGCGCGCTGATCGGGTTGCCGGTGGCGGTCCGCGGCAGGTGAGACGATTCGCCGGCGTCGCGCTGGTCGTACCGGGCGACCGCGAATCCCCGCGCGGCCAGGGCCAGGCACAGGCCGTCGGGCCACCAGCGCCGGGAGATTCCGAGGCCCGTGACGAGCAGCAGCGGATCCCCGTCGGTGCCCGTGGTCAGCCGGTCGTACGCCACCTGGACTCGCCCGTTGTCGGCCCACCGAACCGGCGTCCACAGATCCGTCGCGTGCATGGCCCCTCCAATAACTGCGATCAGCGTTCGCAGTTAATAGCCTAGGGCACGGACACGCCGAGGATCCGACAGGGGGGCCGGTGGCGGACGAGACGCAGGCCGGACGGCCGAGGACCGTGTGGGAGCGGCCCGACCGGGGCACCCGCGGGCCGGCGCCCGAGCGCAGCCGCGCCCAGATCACCTCGGCCGCCATCGAGCTGGCCGACCAGGGCGGGCTGGACGCGCTGTCCCTGCGGGCGCTGGCCAAACGCCTCGGCACCGGCCCGGCGTCCCTCTACCGGTACGTGTCGGGACGCGACGACCTGCTCGACCTGATGGCCGACGCCGTCGTGGGGGAGATCGATCTGGACGTCCCGCTGTGCGGCGACCCGGTCACCGACCTGACGGGGCTCGCCGTCCGCGCCAAGGCCGTGCATCTGCGGCATCCGTGGCTCGCCGAGCTGGCGCCCGAACCGCTCAGGGTCGGCCCGAACGGGCTCGCCTACGCCGACCGGGCTCTGGCGGCGCTGGAACCGGCGGGGCTGGACGGCCGTGCGGCGCTGGAGGCCGTCGCCGTCATGTCGGCGCTGGTGACGGTGTTCGCACGCACCGAGCTGCAGGCCCGCCGCACCCCGACCGAACGGCAGACCGCGCAGGCCGCCTACCTCGCGAGCGCCGCGGCGGGAGGCCGCTATCCGCGCCTCGCGGCGGCCCTGGCGGGCGGCGCGTCCGCCGACCCGCTCGGTGACGCGGACGCGCTCTTCACGCGGATCATGCGGGCGGTGCTCACGGGCCTGACCGGGCCGGACACGACGCGACGCCCCGGCGGGTGACGCGGCGTGCGCCGGCGGGCTCCCGGGCGGAGCCCGCCGGCGCACGCGGCCTACTCGTCCACCACGGCGGTGACGGTGCCGGCGCCGACCGTGCGGCCGCCCTCGCGGATCGCGAAGCCGAGGCCCTCGGCCATGGCGACCGGCTTGCCGAGCTCGACCGTCATCTCGACGGTGTCGCCCGGCATCGCCATGCCGCCCTCGCCGCCGAGGTCCACGCCGCCCACCACGTCGGTGGTGCGGAAGTGGAACTGCGGCCGGTAGCCGTGGAAGAACGGCCTGCTGCGGCCGCCCTCCGCCGCGGTCAGCACCCGCACCCGGGCGCGGAACCGGGTGTGCGGGCGGATCGCACCCGGCGTGCTGACCACCTGGCCGCGCCGGACCTGGTCCCGCTTGACGCCGCGCAGCAGCATCGCGGTGTTGTCCCCGGCCTCGGCGCGGCCCATCGCCTGCCCGAACGTCTCCAGGCCGGTGGCGACGGTGGCGAACGTGTCCCCGAGACCGACGACCTCGACGGGGTCGCCGACCCGGATCGCGCCCTGCGCCACCACGCCGGTCACGACGGTGCCGCGGCCGGTGATGGTCAGCACGTTCTCCACCGGCATGAGGAACGGCCGGTCGAGCACCCGCTCGGGGACGGGCACGTAGGCGTCGATCGCGTCCAGCAGCTCCACGACGCGGGCCGTCCAGTACGGGTCGCCCTCCAGCGCCCGCAGCCCGGACACCCGGACCACCGGCACCTGGTCGCCGGGGAACCCGTACTCGGTCAGCAGCTCGCGGACCTCCAGCTCCACCAGGTCGAGCAGCTCGGGGTCGTCGACCGCGTCGGCCTTGTTGAGCGCGACCACCACGTGCCGCACGCCCACCTGGCGGGCCAGCACGACGTGCTCGCGGGTCTGCGGCATCGCGCCGTCCTGCGCCGAGACCACCAGCACCGCCCCGTCGACCTGCGCCGCGCCGGTGATCATGTTCTTCACGAAGTCGGCGTGGCCGGGCATGTCGACGTGGGCGTAGTGCCGGGTGGCGGTCTCGTACTGGACGTGGGCGATGTTGATGGTGATGCCGCGCTCGCGCTCCTCGGGGGCCCGGTCGATGCGGTCGAACGGGACGGCCGCGGCCAGCCCGCGCTCGGCCAGCACCTTGGTGATGGCCGCGGTCAGCGTGGTCTTGCCGTGGTCGACGTGCCCCATCGTGCCGATGTTGAGATGCGGCTTGGTCCGCTCGTACAGCGGCTTGGCCATGTCGGTGAGTCCTCACTCGATCGTGTCGGAAGTGAGAACCGCACGGGCGTCCGGCCGCGCGTGGTGCGCGCGGTCGTCGTCGGCCCGTGTTCTGGTGGCAACCCCCCTCCGCTGGTTCTCGTCGGAGGCGGGACGGAGGAGGGTCAGCCTCGCAGGCCGTCGATGACGGCCGCGTCGGCTGCCGCTGCCAGGGAGGCAGCCGGCGCCGCGCTCAGCAGAGTGACCTCTGCGAGCGTGCGGGCGCCGGCTGCGAAGAACATGCCCTGAGGGTACGAACCCGGCCGCGGCGGTGTCGATCCCTTTTTCACGGCCGTGTGAACGCGGGGGTGCGCCCGGCGGTCCGCACGACGAGCGTGCACCGCCCGGACAGGCGCCGGGCATGAACGCGATCAGGCGGTGTGCTCCGCCCTGCCCTCGGCGGCCGGGTCCGCGCGGCCGGGAGCGCCGAGCAGGAGCAGCCCGACGGCGGCGCCGGTGAACTGGCACGCGGCGATGGCCAGCACCAGGCCGACCGGGCCCAGGTGGTCGGCGAGCACGCCGGTCAGCGCCGCGCCCACCGCGAACGTGCCGATCTTCAGGCTGCCGCCGGTGGTGTTGACCTGCCCCAGCCGGTCCGGCGGCGACTCGCGTTGACGCAGCAGCAGCGTGGCGGCGAAGACGGGGCCCTCGCACAGCCCGGCGGCCAGGAAGCACAGCAGGGCCCACGGCAACGACGGCGCCCACGCCAGCGCGGCCAGCGAGCCGCCGAAGGCCAGCAGCCCCGCCACCATCACCCGTTCGGCGTGCCGGGGGCGCAGCCAGCGGGCGGACGCCAGCGAACCGGCCAGCGAGCCCGCCGCGCAGGCCACCATCAGCTGGCCGCCCGCGCTCGGCTCGGCGTCCAGGCGTTCGGCCAGCAGCACGGCCGCGATCGCGATGCCGCCCCACCCCAGCCACGCCAGCGACGTCGCCGCCGTGAGCGCGCGCAACACCCGGTTGCCCACCAGCACCGACAACCCGCCGACCACCGCGTCCACCAGCGCCCCCGCGGTGCCGCGCCTGTCGACTCGCGCGGCGTGCTCGTCAGGCCGCTTCTCCGCGCCGGCGTCTCCGGCCGTCTCATGGCGGGGCGCCTGCATGGCCGCCTCGCCTACGTCGGACTGTCCGGCCGTCTGCGCGGCGCCGGCCTCGGCCGTCCGCCCGTCGTAGGCGGCTGCCTCGCTCCCGGCCGGCACGGTCGGCGGGTCGGCGGGGCCGGGGAACGGGAGGAGGGGCAGGGCGAGCAGGGCGACGAACGCGCTGGCCACGACGGCGAAACCCGCGTACGTTCCGGTCGCCGCGGCGGCCAGGCCCGCGGCCAGGCCGGGGCCGGCGATGGCCGCGACGTTGTAGCTCGACGCCTCCAGCCCGTACGCGCGCGGCAGCCGCTCGGCCGGGACGTACCGCGGCAGCAGGCTCGTCAGCGCGACGACGACGGGTTCGGTCACGCCGATCACGGCGGCGACCAGCAGGGCGAGCCCCAGCGGGGAGCGTCCCGCCATGAGCAGCAGCGCCGCCGCCGCGACCGCGTAGCACACCGCCAGCGTCATGATCACCGGGCGGGGGCGGCGGACCCGGTCGAGCGCGTGGCCGATCAGCGGGCCGCTCAGCACGTACGGCAGGGTCGCGGCGGTCTGCAGGAACCCGGCGGCGGCGGCGCGTCCGGTGCGGGCCTCCACCGTCAGGACCAGCGCGGTCGCCATCCCCTCCGCCGAGACCCGCAGCAGCGTGGCGGCCGTCAGGTGCAAGGGGAGCGCACCGCGGTTGATCACCTCGTGATGGTGGCACACCGCCCGGACCGGCCGGTAGGCACGAGAATCGGGCCACATAGACTGCCGGTGTGGCTGAGACGACCGAACACCGGGTCACCAGCGAGGTGGGACGGCTGCGGACCGTCCTGCTGCACCGCCCGGGCGCGGAGCTCAAACGCCTGACGCCGCGGAACAACGACAAGCTGCTGTTCGACGGCATCCCCTGGGTGGGACGCGCCCAGGAGGAGCACGACGCGTTCGCCCAGGCGCTGCGCGACCGGGGCGTCGAGGTGCTCTACATCACCGAACTGCTGCAGGACGTCCTGGAGTACGAGACGGCGCGCGACGAGGCGATCAGCGGCGTGCTCGACGACCCCCGCCTCGGCGACCAGCTGCGCCGCGTGGTCGAGGGGTACCTGCGCGACCAGGACCCCGAGGTGCTCGCCCACACGCTGATCGCGGGGCTGGCGCACGAGGAGCTGAAGACCGGTCACGGCCTGGTCTACCGGCTGCTGGACCGGCACGACTTCATCATCGACCCGCTGCCCAGCCTGCTGTTCACCCGCGACAACAGCACCTGGATCGGCGACCGGGTGGCGGTGACGAGCCTGGCGATGCCCGCCCGGCACCGCGAGTCGGCCCTGATCGGCCTGGTCTACGCGCACCACCCGAGGTTCGCCGGGGTGCGGCAGGTGTACGACCCGACGCTGGAGCACGTGGAGGGCGGGGACGTCCTGCTGCTGTGCCCCGGCGTGATCGCGGTGGGCACGGGGGAGCGCACCACGCCCGCGGGGGTGGAGCGGCTGGCCCGGCAGGTGTTCGACGCCGGGCTTGCCCACACCGTCCTGGCCGTGCCGATCGCGCAGGAACGCGCCACCATGCACCTGGACACGGTCTGCACGATGGTGGACGTCGACACGGTGGTCATGTACCCGCCGATGGCGGACTCGATGACCGCCTACGCGGTGACGGCCGACGACGGCGACCTGCGCGTGGCCGAGCCGCGCCCGTTCCTGGAGGCCGCGGCCGAGGCGATGGGCCTGGACCGCCTGAAGGTCATCGACACCGGCCTGGACCCGGTCACCGCCGAGCGCGAGCAGTGGGACGACGGCAACAACACCCTGGCCATCGCCCCCCGCGTGGCGGTCGCGTACGAGCGCAACATCGAGACCAACGCGCAGCTGGAGGCGGCGGGCATCGAGGTCATCCGGATCAGCGGCAGCGAACTCGGCAGCGGCCGTGGCGGCCCCCGCTGCATGTCCTGCCCACTACTACGCGACACCCCGGCGCTCTAAACCCGGCCGGGCCGGCGGGTGCGGCGGGACGGTTGGAGTGCTCGGGCGGTGTCGACGGGGGCACGACAGCGCCCGAGCTTGACGAGGACCATACAGGGCGCGCGCCGCGCCCGATCAAGCGGGGTATGCCCGGGTCGGTGCGGAATGCGTGCGATGGCCGTTGAGCAGGGAGCTTCCCGGATCGTCCACCCCGTCGCCCACGTTGAAATCGGGCATCAGCGTGTGCGTACGGCTCCGGTGCGACGCCGCGCCGTTGCCCCCGGCGCCGTGCGGCGCGTACAGGACGGCCCACACGGTGGTGACGCCCTCCTCGTGACGGACGCCCCAGCCCTCGGCGAGGGCCTCCACGATGCCGAGGCCGCGTCCGCCGAGCGAGGACAGGGTGCCCGGCCCGCGCCGGGGCTCGGTGCTGGCGCCGCCGTCGCTGACGGCGACCTCCAGCCGCTCCCCGCGCCGCGCCCACGTGACGCGGACCTGCCCGGACGGCAGCGGCCTGGCGTGCCGCAGGGCGTTGCTCAGAAGTTCGCTGATGATGACACTGGCGTCGTCCACGACCGACTCGAAGACACCGGAGGCGAGCAGCTCGGAGCTGAGGCGCCTGCGGGCCACGGCGACGCTGGACGGCGCATGAGGCAACAGTACGACGCTCGACGCCCTCACCTCCCCGTCGATGATCTCCGCTGCTCGGAGGCCCGTCACCCTCGTCGGTACCGACCGAAATGCCCTGATGATATTGTCCGGAAACCCGGGTGAATCACCCGTCACCCCCCACCACGAGCGATGCCCCCTCCGGTCACGCACTCAGGGCCAACATAGGATCTATCCACCCTCCGGGTGGTTACTCCTCCTGCGAGCGTTTCGTCCGTCACACTGATGAAACACCGGCCTTTCACCTGCGTACCTGCGTCACCACCTGTCACGGCATCCGTCCGGATCCGGTCAGCTACGGCCGGCCGTCCTCCGCCCGGCACAGGACCAGGCGCATGCGGGTGCCGCGGCCCCCGGGACCCGGCTCGGCGCTGACGTGGCCGCCCTGCGCCTCGGTCAGGCGTTTGACGATGTAGAGGCCGAGGCCGATCCCGCCGAACCGGCGGCGGTCCCCCGTCTCGCCCTGGACGAACCGTTCGAAGACCCGCTCGTGGTCGCCGGGGGTGATGCCGATGCCCTCGTCCTCCACCGTGACGACGATCGACCCGTCCTCCGGCCAGGCCCGCACGGTGACCGTGCCGCCGTCCGGGGAGTACTTCATCGCGTTCTCCAGCAGCTGGCCGAGGACGATGTCGGTGGCCATCGCGTCGCCCCGCGCGGGCGGCAGGCCGGGCGCCACCTCCAGCCGCACCGGGTGCGCCTCCGACAACGACCGGAACCCCGCCACCACGCCCTCCAGCACGCGGGCCAGGTCGAACGTCTCGATGGTCACCGCCAGCTCGTCGCGTCCGGCCCGCGACCCCAGCAGCAGGTGCTCGACGAGACGGCCGAGCGACTGGGCCCGTTCGGCGATCGTCGCGACGGCGGAGCGGCGGTCGGCGTCGGCCAGCTCGTCCCACCGGTTGACCAGCGTGCTGGCGAACCCCTGCACGACCGTGATCGGGGTGCGCAGCTCGTGGCTGGTGGTGGCCAGGAACAGGTCCTTGGCCTCCTCCAGCGCCTTGGCCTCGCTGACGTCGCGGAAGTCGACCACGACCTCGCCGGTCTCCTCGATCTCGGCGGCCAGCACGTTCAGCCAGATGCCCGACGGCAGCGGGAAGGTGATCATCTCGCCGGGGGCGGGCGCCTCGAACGGCAGCTCCCGGCCGATCGCCTCCTGCGGCGGCACCCCGGTCAGGGTGTGCGCGGCCGGATTCCACTGCCGCACCACGCCGTCACGGTCGAGCACGGCGATGCCGTCCGCGCTGGAGTCGATCACGGCGCGTTCGTGCGCGCGCTGCCGCACCACCTCGGCGTAGGCCACGGCGTTGCCGACCGCGACCCCGGCGTGCCCGGCGAGCAGCTCCAGCAGCTCCAGCTCGGTGTGCCCGACGCGGCGGCCGGAGAACAGCGCGTACAGCGCCCCGTACGGCTCGTTCTGCAGGAACGACAGGCCCAGCGCCACCGTGTGCAGCCCGGGCAGCTCGGACCAGATCAGGTCGCCCAGCCGCCGCTCCCCGCCCGCCAGCATCACGGTCTTGCCCGAGCGCAGCAGCTCCCCGACGAGGCTGGAGCGCAGGTCGGCGGTGGCGCCGCGCATGTGCTCGGGCAGCCCGTTCACGGTGACCAGCCGCAGCCGGTCCCGCTCCAGCCGCACGAACCCGCCCGCGTCCGCGCCGGTCAGCTCGATCAGCGCGGCGGTGATCCGGTCCAGCACCGTGGCCAGGTCCAGTTCGGCGTTGAGGTCGGCGACGATGTCGTTCAGCCGCCGCACCAGCCGGGCCCGCTCGGCCATGTGGTGCTGGACGACCTCGTCCTCCTCGACCGGGTGGTACACCCCGACCCAGCCGAGCAGCCGGCCGTCGCGGTCCTGCAGGACGCTGGTGTCGATGCGCACGTCGATGAGCCGGCCGTCCCGGTGCAGGCGCCGGGTGGCAATGGAGATCTGGCCGGTGTCGGCGCTTTCCAGGCCCTCGGCCCCGCGCCGGGTCAGCAGCCGCTCCTGGACGGCGTTGTGCTCGGCCTTCAGCTCGTCCGGCACGATCGGCGCGACGCGGCCGAGCATCTCCTCGGCCGTCCAGCCGAACATGCGCTCGGCCGCCGGGTTCCACACGGTGACGCGCTGGCGGTCGTCGACGGCCACGATCGCGTCGGCCGCGCACTCGACGACGGCGCGCGCGATCGGGCCGTGGACGTCTTGCTGCACGTCTGTCATCGTGCCACCGGACCTCGTCCCGCCGAGAGCCAACGACTTGCGAAAGGTTCTCACGTCGCGGCGCTCTCCGCCGGAAGAACGCGTCCCTTCGCCCGCTCAGCCGCGGAACCGGGCGACCCGCCCGACCAGCAGCGTGACCAGCGCGGCCACCAGGAAGGACAGCAGCGACGCGCTCATCCAGGACGGCGGCGTGACCGCCAGCGCCTCCCGCGCGTCCCGCCAGAACGACGCCCACCAGCCGACCGATCCGGGGTTGACGAGCTGGTAGGCCGCGAACCCGACCGTCCAGGCGGCGATCATGCTCCAGCGGGCCGGCGCGGTGCGGGAGACGTCCCAGCCGCGGCGGCCGCGGCCGAGGAAGAAGTCGGCGGCCAGCACGCCGAGCATGGGCACGAACACCGACCCGATCAGGGACAGGAAACCGGCGTAGTCGCCGATGTTCAGCACCAGCGCCAGCCCGGTGGTGCCCGCCCCCAGTGCCACCGTCAGCACCCGGCGGTCGGCGCGCGGCACCAGGTTCTGGATCGACACGGCGGTGGAGTAGACGTTGGCGAACGACTGGTCCGCCTCGCGCAGCACGAACACCGCGAAGACCACCGCCCCCAGCGTGACGTGCAGGAACGGGTCGAACACCTTCGTCGAGTCCCCCGCCACCAGGGCCAGCGCCAGCAGGCCGAGGACGTAGGCGACGATCTGGGTGACCGAGTAGCCGACGGCGGCCGCGCCGAACGCGCCGCGCGCGGTGCGGGCGTGCCGGGTGTAGTCGGCCGCGACCGGCACCCACGAGATCGACACGGCCAGCGCCGCGTCCGCGCCGATCCAGAAGCCGCCCCATGAGCCCTCGGTCAGATCCGGCAGCGGCTCGCGCAGCAGCTGGACGTAGAAGTAGACCAGCGCGACCAGCACCGCCACGGTGACGTACCGGCGCAGCAGCCGCACCGAGCCGAGCGGACGGATCGTCAGCGCCGTGGTCAGCACCCCGGCGGCGACCACGTACGCCCAGCGCGGCACCCCGTCGTGCAGGGCCCGCGCCGCGTCCGCGATCACGATCAGCTCGAACGTGCCCCACCCGACGAGCTGGGCGACGTTCAGCACGGTCGGCGCGTACGACAGCCGCGCCCCGAACAGGCCGCGCAGCAGCACCATCGCGGGCTGCCCGGTGCGCGCGCCCGGCACCGCCGACAGGCCGAGCATCAGCCCGCCGATCACGGTCCCGACGATCATCGCGACGATGCCCGCCGCGATCGACAGGGTCGGCGCCCCGTTCTCGTCGGGCGCCAGCACCGTGTACGCGCCGGAGAACGCGAACAGGCTGACGCCCAGGTTGGCCCAGAACGCGCTCTGGTCCCAGAAACCGAGGACCTTCGGCGCGGGTTCGTCGAGGGTGTAGGGGACCTCGTCGCGAGGAGTGGTTCCGTGGACGGCGGACGACGACGCCAAGGCGCACGCTCCCTACGCCGGCATTACCCGGACAGGTTCATGCGGTCGGCGACGCCGTGCGAAGCCCGCCGGGTGCCGTCTCGGCGGCCCCCGGCCACAGTCGCCCTCTCAGCCCGGTGTGTCGGCCCGAGCTCCCGCGGTCAGACGGTGAACGCTGCAGATCGTACAGTCAGCGTCAAAAACCGACAAAGGGGCCCTTGGTTCAGGCCACGTAGGCGGGACCGTCCCCCGCGGCGTCCATGGGCCGTCCGACCTCGACCCAGCGCTTCATTCCCCCGTCGACGTTCTTGGCCAGCCAGCCGGCGTTGTTGAGCGCGATGGTCACCTGCGCCGAGCGCATGCCGGAGCGGCAGATGACGTAGACGTCCCGGTCACGCGGCACCTCGGCGGCGCGGTCGCTCAGCTCGGCCATCGGGATGTGCACCGCCTGGGGCGCGTGGCCCGCGTCCCACTCGTCCTGCTCACGCACGTCCAGCAGGTAGGCGTCCTGCGGGACCTCCGCGGCGTCGACGGCAGGAACGTCTTCCCCGAAAATCATCACACCCCCATGGAACCGCGCGGAACCCTTCCACGTCGAATCACGCATGCGGTACCGGACGCTCCTTTTCACGACGCCCGCACTCGCCACCCTCCTGTCACTGTCGGCCTGCGGTTCCGAACAGGCCGCGGACTCCCCCCGCGACACCGCTTCGGGCACCACGACCGTCCAGCCGACCCGCTCCCCGGCCGACCAGCTGACGGTCGAGGTGCGCGCGTCGGCCAAGGCCACACCCAAGACCTGGACCCTGACCTGCGACCCGGCCGGGGGCGACCACCCCGAGGCCGCCAAGGCCTGCGCGGCCCTGAGCAAGGCCCAGGACCCCTTCAAGCCGATCTCACCGCAGCAGATCTGCACCGAGATCTACGGCGGCCCCCAGGAGGCCAAGGTCAAGGGCACCTGGCGAGGCCGTCAGGTCGACACCGGCTTCACCCGCAAGAACGGCTGCGAACTCCACCGCTGGGACCAGGTGGCCCCCCTGTTCGGCGACACCCCGAAGGGCAACTGACGACTCCTCCCCGCCCGCACCCGCCACCCCCCAACCAACCCCCACTCGGCAGGGGGTCTGATCGGAAGGGTTATTTGAGCAGGCGGGACAGGCGGCGGTCGGCCAGGGGTTTGCCGCCGGTCTGGCAGGTGGGGCAGTACTGGAGCGAGGAGTCGGCGAAGGACACCTCGCGGATCGTGTCGCCGCAGACGGGGCACTTCTCGCCGGTGCGGCCGTGCACGCGCAGGCCGGTCTTCTTCTCGCCCTTGAGGTCCTGGGCGGCCAGGCCGGTGGAGCGGGCCACGGCGTCGCGCAGGGTGGTGATGATCGCCTCGTGCAGTCCGGCGATCTCGTCGTCGGTCAGCGTGTCGGCGATCTTGAATGGGGACATCCGGGCGGCGTGCAGCACCTCGTCGGAGTAGGCGTTCCCGATGCCGGCGACGATCCGCTGGTCGCGCAGGAGGCCCTTGATCTGGGTGCGGCGGCCCTTGACGATGCCGCGCAGCGCCTCGACGGTGAAGCCGTCGTCCAGCGGGTCCGGGCCGAGCGTGGCGACGCCCGGCACCTCGGCCGGGTCGCGGACGACGTACACGGCCAGGCCCTTCTTGGAGCCCGCCTCGGTGAGGTCGAAGCCCGAGCCGTCGTCCAGGTGCACCCGTACCCCCAGGGGGTTCTTGCCGCCGGGACGGGCGGGCCGGGCCGGCACCTCCTCGCGCCAGCGCAGCCAGCCGGCCCGGGCCAGGTGGATGACCAGGTGCAGGCCGTCGACGTCGATGTCGAGGAACTTGCCGTGCCGGGCGACGCCGGTGATCGACAGGCCGGCGAGCGCCGTGACCGGGGGATCATAGGTCTTGAGCGCGGAGATGGCGAGAACGTCGACCCGGGCGACGGCGTGGCCGACCGCCCGCTCGCGCAGGAACGCGGCGAGGGCCTCGACCTCTGGCAGTTCGGGCATGCCTCACAGTATCCGAGGCGTCGCGGGCGGTCTTCCACAACTTTCCACACCCCTGTGGAAACCTGTGGACAACCCTGTGTACAACGCCGGATCGGCCCGCCCGGCGGGGGTTTTCAATCGAAATACCACTACAAACGACGCCATCTGCCGCCGAGTCCCCCGTCGCGGCCCGCCGGGGGCCTGTGGATAACCTGGTCCGCGGGGTGATGTGCCGTGAATCACCCCGATCTTCCGATAACCCCTAGGGGGTAGGGGTTGCGAGCGCTGTGACGGGTGCGTAACATAACCCTCGTCAGATACCCCTAGGGGGTAAAAGTCCAGGGATGAGGGGAACGGATCGATGAGCACCGCCACCTACACCGTCACCGGTATGACCTGCGGTCACTGCGTCAGCTCCGTCAAGGAGGAGGTCAGCGAGATCGCCGGCGTGACCGCCGTGGACGTGGATCTGGCCAGCGGCCGGCTCACGGTCACCGGCGAGGGCGCGATCGACGACGACAAGGTCCGCGCGGCCGTGGAAGAGGCCGGATACGAGGTGACGGCCTGACCCGGCCGTCTCCCGCACGCCCCGTCCCGGCGCGCTGATCCGCGCCGGGCGAAGGGCCGGGCGGAGGGGGACGACCGCATACGGCGGCCGCCAAGGTGAACGAGGGAAGCGAGCAGCAGACCATGAACACGGCGATCAAGTTGGGGGCGTTCGCCCTGGGCCTGGCGGCCGTCTTCGGCGGCGCGGCAGGGGTCGGCGCGGCCGTCGGGCCTATCGATGCCACCGCCGACACGCACAAGACCGAGGGTAACGGCCACGGCGGGGCGTCCGGCCACGGCGGGGCGTCCGGGCACGGCGGGGCGTCCGGGCACGGCAAGAACGCGTCGTCGCACGTCCCGGCGGGGCTCCAGGTGTCCCAGGACGGCTACACGCTCACGCCCGAGACCACGACGGTCACCCCGGGCGAGCGCACGGACTTCCGGTTCTCGGTGACGGGACCGGACGGCAAGCCCGTCACCCGTTTCGAACCCCTGCACGGCAAGCTGCTGCACCTGATCGTGGCGCGCCGTGACCTGTCGGGGTTCCAGCACCTGCATCCCACGGAGGCGGGCGGCGGCGTCTGGACCGTTCCGCTGACGTTGCCCGACCCCGGGACCTACCGGTTCTTCACCGACTTCAAGGCCGCGGGCGCGGCCGAGCAGCTCACGCTCGGCACCGACGTGGTGGCGCCGGGGGACTACCGGCCGCGGGCCGTGCCGCCCGCCGAGCAGGTCGCCAAGGTGGACGGCTACGAGGTGAAGCTGACCGGCACCCTGGTTCCGGGACGGTCGAGCAGGCTCACCCTGTCGGTGAGCAAGGACGGCCGGCCGGTCACCGACCTGGAGCCGTACCTGGAGGCGTACGGGCACCTGGTCGTGCTGCGCGACCAGGACCTGGCCTACCTGCACGTCCACCCGGACGGCGCGCCCGGCGACGGCCGCACCCGGCCCGGTCCGGACGTGACGTTCGAGGCCGAGGTGCCGAGCCCGGGAAGATACCGCCTCTACCTGGACTTCCAGCACGACGGCAAGGTCCGCACGGCCGAGTTCACGGCCGTGGCCGGCAACGCGGCCGCGGCCGCCGCGCCGACCGCTCCGGCGGAGGAGAACGGCGATGACGGCCACGATCACGGGCACTGACCATCCCGTAGGCGATCGACGAGGAGGAGGAAGGCGATGAGCACGGGCGACGCGTCCGGGCGGATCGAGCTGGCGATCGGCGGGATGACCTGCGCCTCGTGCGCCGCCCGCATCGAACGCAAGCTGAACAAGATGGACGGCGTGACCGCGACGGTCAACTTCGCCACCGAGAAGGCCACGGTCCAGGCGCCCGAGGGCGTCACGCCGGAGGAGCTGATCGCCACGGTGGAGAAGGCCGGGTACACCGCGACGCTGCCCAGGCCGCCGCGTGACGAGACGTCCGGGGACGGCGAGGACGAGGCCGACCGGGAGTTGCGGCCGCTGCGGCAACGGCTGATCACGTCGCTGGTGCTGGCGGTGCCGGTGATCGCGATGGCGATGGTCCCGGCGTTGCAGTTCGAGTACTGGCAGTGGATGTCGCTGACGCTGGCCGCGCCCGTCGTCGTCTACGGGGGATGGCCGTTCCACCGGGCGGCCTGGACGAACCTGCGGCACGGCGCGGCGACCATGGACACGCTGGTGTCGCTGGGCACGCTGGCGGCGTTCGGGTGGTCGCTGTGGGCGCTGTTCTTCGGCTCGGCCGGGGAGCCGGGCATGCGGCACGGGTTCGAGTTCGCCATGACCCGCTCGGACGGGTCGGCCAACATCTACCTGGAGGCCGCCGCCGGGGTGACCGCGTTCCTGCTGGCCGGGCGGTACTTCGAGGCGCGGTCCAAGCGCCGGGCGGGCGCGGCGCTGCGCGCGCTGCTGGAGCTGGGCGCCAAGGAGGTCTCGGTCGTCCGCGAGAACGGCCGTGAGGAGCGCATCCCGGTCGAGGACCTGGCCGTGGGGGACGCCTTCGTCGTCCGTCCCGGCGAGAAGATCGCCACGGACGGGGTGGTCGCGGAGGGCTCCTCGGCCGTGGACGCCTCGATGTTGACCGGCGAGTCGGTGCCGGTCGAGGTCGGCCCCGGCGACGCGGTGGTCGGCGCCACCGTCAACGCGGGCGGCCGGTTGCTGGTGCGCGCCACCCGGATCGGCGCCGACACGCAGCTGGCGCAGATGGCCCGGCTGGTCGAGGAGGCGCAGACGGGCAAGGCCGCCGTGCAGCGGCTGGCCGACCGGATCTCCGGGGTGTTCGTCCCGATCGTGATCGCGCTGGCCGCGGCCACGCTGGGCTTCTGGCTCGGCGCGGGCGCGGAGACGGCGGCCGCGTTCACCGCGGCGGTCGCGGTGCTGATCATCGCCTGCCCGTGCGCGCTGGGCCTGGCCACGCCGACCGCGCTGATGGTCGGCACGGGACGCGGCGCCCAGCTCGGCATCCTGATCAAGGGCCCGGAGGTGCTGGAGTCCACCCGGCGCATCGACACCGTCGTGCTGGACAAGACCGGCACCGTCACCACCGGCACCATGGCGCTGATGGACGTCCACACCGCAGACGGCGTCGAGGCCGACGAGGCGCTGCGGCTGGCGGGCGCGCTGGAGCACGCCTCCGAGCACCCCATCGCCCGCGCGATCGCCGCCGGAGCCGCCGAACGCGTCGGCACCCTGCCGTCCGTCGAGGACTTCGCCAACATCGAGGGCCTGGGCGTCCAGGGCATGGTGGACGGGCACGCCGTGTTGGTCGGACGGCCGCAGCTGCTCGCCGAGTGGTCCCAGCACCTGACGCCCGAACTCCAGGAGGCGATGATGGCGGCCCAGGCGCAGGGGCACACCGCCGTGGCCGTCGGCTGGGACGGCCGGGCCCGCGCGGTCATCACCGTGGCCGACCAGGTCAAGCCGACCTCCGCCGAGGCCGTGGCGCGGCTGCGCGCTCTGGGGCTGCGTCCGGTGCTGCTGACCGGCGACAACGAGACCGTCGCCCGCACGGTGGCCGGCCAGGTGGGGATCGAGGAGGTCATCGCGGAGGTGCTGCCCGCCGACAAGGTCGCCGTCGTCAAGCGGCTGCAGGGCGAGGGCCGCACGGTGGCGATGGTCGGGGACGGCGTCAACGACGCCGCCGCCCTGGCCCAGGCCGACCTGGGTCTGGCGATGGGCACCGGCACCGACGTGGCGATCGAGGCGTCCGACCTGACCCTGGTGCGCGGCGACCTGCGCGCCGCCGCCGACGCCATCGCCCTGTCGCGGCGGACCCTGCGCACCATCAAGGGCAACCTGTTCTGGGCGTTCGCCTACAACGTGGCCGCGCTGCCGCTGGCGGCCGCCGGGCTGCTCACCCCGATGATCGCCGGTGCGGCCATGGCGTTCTCCTCGGTGTTCGTCGTCACCAACAGCCTCCGGCTGCGCCGCTTCCGCCCGGTCGGGGACGCCTCGGCCCTGCCCGGCGGGACGGCCCGTCCCAGCGCACCCCGCGCGGAGGTCCACGCCGACCGCTGATCCCGGTCGCGGAACACGCGGGAACACGAAGGACCACGGTCTCGTCTCGTCCACGAGGCCGTGGTCCTTCGCCGTCCTACGGGTGTCGGCTCACCGCTGCCGCGGGACGATGGGCCCGGCCGGAAGCACCTTCACCCGCAGGCTGTTGCAGTTCTGGCAGACCGGGTCGATCCAGGGCGGCTGCGCGGGCACACCGTCCAGACGCCAGGCGACCGCGTGGCCGCCGTGGCCGCCACCGGCGTGCCGCGCCTCGTACAGGGCCTCCCACACCCGCAGGCAGTGCAGGCAGTGGAAGCGCCATTTCTCCGTGACCACGTGAACGTTTCCTAGGCGCATGCGGAATCCCACTTCTGGACGTGACGGATCTCAGAAGTGCGGGATGGGGCCGGACACGGCCGTCCCGCGGCGCGTTTACGTGCGGGAGACGTTCAGCTCGATGAGCAGCCTGGCGCCGGTGACCTGCACCGGGACCTCGTCGAACCGTCGCGCCGTGACGGACGGTTCCGCGGACGCGTCCAGTGAGGCCGGCACGCGGACGAGGGCGAGCCCCTGCGTCCGGCCGGCCGTCTGCGCGCGATTGGCCTCGTGCTCCCCGGTCGACTCCCCGCGTCCGGTGTCACGTTCACCTGGAGCGGCAGTGCGCAGGAGTTCCTCGTCGGCGACCATCGACGTGACGGCGGCGCACGGCGCCACCTCAGAGCACGACCCCGACGCCCCAGTCAGCAGGACGACCAGCCCCAGCAGGACCGGCCAGAGAACCGCCCCCGATGGGCCGGCCGCCGGTGTCCGCCGGAATCGGCTCACTACCACACAGCGAACCCTACCTTACCCTCCGTATAGTTACGGTAACTTTTAGTAATGCCAAGGGCGATCCTCAACCGCCTCCGCACAGGTTTACGAGACCGCGCCCCGGCCCCCACATGCGCAATGTCCGGCAAATCCGGGTTTGGCCCATCAGCGGGACGCTCGTCGGCCGGTACTCACGTCGCTTCGGCGCTGAGGGTCTGCGCCACGGATCGGCGGGCTGCGACGCGCGCGGGCAAGGCGGTGAGCGCCGCCGTCGCCAGGAGCGGGACGAGTGCGGCGGTGAGCAGCCACCACGCGGGGGGCATGACCATTTTCGCGTCGCTGAACAGGATCACGCCCAGAGGGATGCCGGAGACGACGCCGGGCAGGGTCGGCAGGAGCTGTGCGGCGGACAGTCCGGCCGTGACCTGCCCGGGAGTGGCGCCGAGCGTCCGCGCGACGGCCATGGCGGGCCGGGCCTCCAGTGCGGTGGTCCAGGTGATCGTGATGGTGTTCACGACGGCGAGTGCGATCATCGCGGCGGTGACGGCCAGCAGTACGTGGCGCTCCTGAGCGACCTGCGCCTCGGTCGCCATGGGAGAGCCCGGGTAGCCCTTCACGGGCTGGGCGTAGACCAGCAGCAGTGCGGTGACCGCGATCAGCGTGGTCATCATGTTGCACCCGTGCAGGACGGCACGGCCGGGGCGGCGGGCGATCAGGCGCAGCCCGAGCAGCAGCGGGGTCGGCAGCAACGCCGACAGTCTGTTCAGCCAGGCTCGGTGCCGAGGCCGGTGGGCGACGTCGGCCAGGGCGGAGACGGTGCCGGTACGCAGCGCCCGCAGCGTCGGGCCGGAGGTGGTGAGGGCCGCCACCGCAAGGGCGACGACGGTCGTGACGGCGATGGTGCCGCCGGTCAGACCGGGGGCGGTGGTGATCATGCTCGCGGTGGGATCGATGACGGCGGGCGCGGCCAGCCGCGCGATCGTCAGGCCCAGTGCGTCGGCGAGCAGCGCCAGGGTCAGGTATTCGGCGAACAGGACGGCGGCGATGAGCCCGGGGGTGGCGCCGACGGCCTTGAGCAGCCCGACCTGGCGGGTCTGCTTGGCGGCACGTCCCGCCATCAGCGTGGCCACGCCGCCGATGGCCAGCAAGCCGAGCAGCCAACTGCCGATGACCAGGATCGGCTGACTGCTCTGGAGCGCGACAAGGTCCTGCTCGGCGATGTGCCGCCAGGTCTTGAAGTTCACCCAGGTGTCCTCGAACGCCGAGGCCACGGCGGGATCGCGGAGATTCAACGCCCCGGCCGCGTCGGGATCCCGCAGCTTCAGGTTGATGAAGGAGGTCACCGGGACGTCCGCCGACTCCAGTGCCCGGGTGTCCCGTTCGGCCAGCCAGACCAGACCGCCGCCGTCGCTCGGCCCGCCGCCCGGACCGATCAACGGCGCCCACGGGTAGACCGAGTGGGCCGCGGTCACGGCGATCCCGACGACGGGAAGCGAGCGGCCGGCGACGTTGACGTGGTCGCCGACCCCGACGCCCATGGCGGTGGCGAAGCCGCGCTCGACCACGGCGCCTCCGGGGCGTACCCAGCTGCCCGAGGTCACCAACGGACGGTCGACCGGACCCGGTGTCATGTCGGCGACCTGCACCACCGCGGCTCCCGTGGAACCGCGCGCCGTGAGCGTCGTGTAGTACTGGCGGTACGGCCCGCTGTGCGCGACCACCCCGGGCGCGTGCTCCAACGACTTCAGGGCAGTGATCGTGGTCCGCTTGGTGCCAGGGGAAAGCGCGACCACGTCCGGCCCGGCGGTGGCGTCCCGGGTCTGCCGGTAGAGCGTTTCGGTCGCCCCGTTCAATGACAGACCGAGGGCCAACGTGGCGGTCGCGGCGGTGATCGAGACGAGCAGCATCGCGGCCTGGGCGGGATGCCGACGCACGTCGGCCAGGACAAGGCGGAACACCAACAGGATGCGGCCCATGGCGTTCAGCCCTCCAGCCCGACCACATGGGCGAGCCGCCGGGTGCCGTCGGCGAACATCCCGTGCGCCACCAGCCGCTCGACCCCACTGACCGCCCGCACGATGCCCTGCCCTTGGCCGTGCTCCTGGCGCAGACCGCAGACCTCAAGCACAGCGCCGAACTCCTTCATGAGCCCTCGGATTCGTTCTCGCCCGTCGGCCAGACGCGCTCACGCGCTTCCAACCAGTGCACGTCCGCCTGCAGCCGCAACGCGCCCCTTCCCAGCGGCAGCAGACCCGCAGTCGAAGAACCCGCCGCGACCACACGCGCCGTGCAACGGCTCCTTCGCAGGCATCGCCGGCACCGCGTCCCGCGTACCCAACCCCTAACGGCTAGCCAATGGATAGCGGTTAGCCGACAGGCGCGTCAAGCGCCATCCTCGAACTCACCCGCCCGCAGAACTGGGCAGCCGGAATCACTGAGCCGCCCCTCGCCGGAACGCGCGGCGGAAACGCGCCGCTGTTACGACGCTCACCAGGAGGCGCGAGGCGTCAGGGGGTCGTCGTCGGTTGGCGGAGGGTGGCGACGAGAGGGCCGACGCGGGCGTCGTCTGCGGCGTCGTCGAGGGCCTTGCTCAGCGCCTCGTAGTAGATGGGGGCGATCTTGCGCTGGAGGGCGCGGCCCTCGTCGGTGATCACGGTGTAGACGCCCCGGCGGTCGTTGGGGCACATGTCGCGGCGGGTGAGGCCCGCCGACTCCAGGCGTGCGACCAGGCGGCTGACCGAACTCTGGTTGAGGCCGATGAGGTCGGCGAGTTCCTGCATGCGCAGCTCGCCGTCGGGGGCCCGCACCAGCTGGCACAGCGCCCGGTACTCCGAGAGCCCGACACCCTGCCGGTGCAGCGCCTTGGTCAGTTCCTGTTCGACCCGTCCGTGCAGGGTGACCACCTGCTCCCAGGCCCTGCCATCCGCGCTGTCCACCGTTTCCTCCTCGGCTGTTGACACCAGGGTACATGGTTGTGCAATATCTGCATGTACATGCAATTCATGTAGGTGCATGCAAACATCAACGGAGGGATCATGACCGGCACGATCGAGCGGATCGCGACCGACCCGGACTGGTACGAGCCGTACCGGATCTCGCAGGCCATCCGGGCGGGCGGGTTCGTCCACGTCTCCGGGCAGGCGGGGATCGACGAGCATGGCCGCACGGTCTCCGACGACTTCCTGGAGCAGGGGCGCCAGGCGTTCCGCAACATCGAGCGGGTGCTGAAGGAGGCCGGCCTCTCGATCGCCGACGTGGTCAAGGTCGGCATCTTCGTCACCGACATGGCCGCGCACCTGGACGACGTGATCCGGCTGCGCGAGGAGTTCCTCGCCCGCCCCTACCCCGCCGACACCCTGCTGGAAGTGTCGTCGCTGGCCCAGCCCGACTGGCAGATCGAGGTCGAGGTCACCGCGCTGGACCGGCGGGAGGACGTCCGATGACCGCGAGCCCGCTGCTGCGTTCCTACGATGACGGCCGCCTGAGCCTGCCCAACCGCATCGTGATGGCGCCCATGACACGCGGCCGTGCCGACGACGTGTCCGCCGTCCCGCACCCGCTGACCAAGGAGTACTACGCCCAGCGCGCCGGGGCCGGGCTGATCGTCACCGAGGGGCTGTGGGCGGACCCGCTCGGCAAGGGCGGCCCGGGCATCCCCGGCCTGGTGACCGACGCGCACGTGGCCGGATGGCGGGAGGTCACCGACGCCGTGCACGCCGCCGGCGGACGGATCTTCGCGCAGCTCTGGCACGTCGGCCGGATGACGCATCCGGTGACGCTGCCGGACGGCGAACTCCCTGTCGCGCCGTCCCCCGTCCGCATCGAGCACCAGCAGATCTTCACCAAGGACGGCTTGCTCGACCACGTCACGCCGCGCGCGATGACCACGGCGGAGGTCGAGGCCACGATCGCCGCCTACGCCGCCGAGGCGCGCAACGCGGTCCGCGCCGGGTTCGACGGAGTTGAGCTGCACGGCGCGAACGGCTACCTCGTCCAGCAGTTCCTCGCCGAGAACACCAACCGGCGCACCGACCGCTTCGGCGGCTCCCTCACCCGCCGCCTGCGTTTCGCGGTCGAGGTCATGGAGGCCGTCGTCGCCGAGGTCGGAGCCGAACGGGTCGGCCTGCGCATCTCCCCGGACAACCCCGAGAACGAGATCGCGGAGGAGGACGCGCAGGGCACCTACCGGACACTGGTCGACACCCTCGCCCCGCTCGGCCTGGCGTACCTGCACATCATCGAACGCGGCGCCTACCCGGCCCTGGCCGACCTGCGCCCCCGTTGGCCCGGCACCCTCATCGCCAACTTCAACGGCCCCCAGCCGACCACCCGTGAGGCAGGGGAGAAGGTGCTGAACGCGGGCTTGGCCGACCTCTTCTCCTACGGCCGCCTCTTCATAGCCAACCCCGACCTCCCCACCCGCTTCGCCACCGACGCCCCCCTCAACCCCATCCGGGAAGACCTCATCTACGGCGGCGACGCCGAGGGCTACACCGACTACCCAGCCCTGGCGCCAACGCCCGTCGGCTGACCCCCGGCCCCTCGCAACTCGACCGGTACGTCCCCCCATGCCTGCGGGGGACGTACCGGCACCCCCACCGAACACCCAGCCACCACGGCCCCACGTCCCGCGCGTCCGCAGGACGTCCTTCCTGGGAGCAGGGGGCTTCTCGCCGCCGCGACCCCGAATGCGGGTTCGGCTACGTCGCCGTGGCCCTCGCACGCGACCCGCACCACAAGATCAGCAGAATGGCGCAGGCGTGTCCGCCTGCCGGCGGAACGGTCAGGGCGCGATCAGGTCTTGGATCGCCGCGGCGACGGCCTCGGGTTGCGCCTCCGGCAGGAAGTGCCCGCCGGGCAGGGGCAGGGTGCGGAGATCAGGCGCCCAGCCGCGCCAGACGGCACCGGGGTCGAACGGCAGGACCATGTCGCCGGGGTCCTGCCAGATCGCCAGTGTGGGTGCCTTGATCTGCCGGCCCGCCTGACGGTCCTCTGCGTCGTGGACCGCATCGACGAAGGCGCTGGCCCGGTAGTCCTGGCAGATGGCGTGGATCGCCTCCGGCGTCCGCAACGCCGACAGGTACGCCTCCCGTGTGGCGGGATCGATGGTGGCGGCGTCGTCGACCCAGGTGTCGAGGAAGTGGCCGAAGAAGGTGTCGGGATCGGCGCCGATCATCCGTTCGGGCAGGTCGTTCGGCTGGGCGAGCAGATACAGGTGGAAGCCGAAGACCCCGCCCACTCCCGTCAGCGAGTCCCACATCTCGACCGTGGGGATGACGTCGATCACCGCGAGGTGGTCGATCGCGGCGGGGTGATCCAGCGCGGCGCGGAGGGCGACCAGCGCTCCACGGTCATGGCCGACCAGGCTGAACCGCTCGTGGCCGAGTTGCCGCATCAGCTCGACCATGGTCGCGGCGGTCTCGCGCTTGGCGTACCGCTCGTACCCGCCGGCCGGTCTGCCGCTCGCACCGTATCCAGGCAGGTCGGGGCAGATGACCTGGAAACGGTCGGCCAGTGCCGGAGCGACATGCCGCCAGGTGAGATGGGTCTGCGGAAAGCCGTGCAGCAACAGCAGCGGCGGCCCCTCGCCCCCCGACGCGACATGGATGTCGAGGCCGCTGACGCGGACCTTCCGCTCGGTGAAACCAGTGATCTTCATCCGGCCAGCTTGTCACCACATTCCGACAGTCCTCGCTGCCCCAGGGGCGATCACCTTGGTTCCGGATTCCGGGCGCGCCTGGGTGACGACCTCGTACACCATGCGCACCACCCGGGCTTGGCGGCGGGTGTCGTCCCGGTACACCAGGGTCCGCTCGCTGGCCGGTGCCGCGGTGCGCTGCGGCGTGCTCGCCCAGCGGGTGGCGGGTGGTGTCGCCCACCTCGGCGTACCGCTCCACCAGCTCCAGCGCTGACGCGGCGCTGTACTCGGCCGAGTGCGGTGCGCGAGTGCACTGATCGGCAGGTTCCCCGGCCGATACGGGTACGTCTGGGCTCCCCCACCACACCGCAGCCACTGACATGTGGATCAGGCATTCTCCGGGGTTGCGCGCCGTCCTCGTCCACGCGGCCGTCGCCGTCGGGGAACCTGTCCGAGTGGCCGTAGGCCCGCAGGTGGTGCGGAGGAGGCGATGGCGTAGCGGCCAGGCAGTCGAGGTGGGCGTGGCCGAGCGGGCTGAGCCGGGCGGCGTCCTCGTCCTCCGAGGGCCCGGCAGCTATCGCCGAGGACCACGAGCCGCACGCACGCCGCGTCGGTGCGCAGGTCGTGCCCGGCGGCCGTGGCGTTGCCGACCGTGGGCGCCACCAGCATGGTCAGCACCCGCAGCGTGGTGGGATATGAGGCTGACCTGGGCCGAGAACGTACGAGAAGGTCTCGTCGGCTACCGGGATCCGGATTGCCGGCGTCGCCTCATGGACGGGTGATGGCTTGCTCGAGCAGGTTCTGAAGGACGCGCTGCCGCCGCGCGGTTGGCTCCCGGACACCACCGATGAGGTGTGGACCGCCCACCCGGACTACCTGGACGACTCCGGTCACCTCGTGGCGAGCATCGGCGGCCTGCTGGTGGAGAACGGCGACCGCGCACTGTTGATCGACGCGGGGTTCGGGCCGCAGTCGCTGCCGCCCGATCCGGGAACCCCACGCGGCGCCATCCACGGGGGCGCGCTCCTGGACAATCTGGCCGAGCTCGGCCGCAGGCCGGAAGAGATCGAGTCGGTGGCCTCCACCCACCTGCACCCCGACCACATCGGCTGGGCCTGGCACCCCGCCCCCGGCGGTGACCACCCGGCGTTCGTCCATGCCGACCACCTCGTCTCCGCGCCGGAATGGGCCCAGCGCGACCTGCTGGAGACGCACGGCATGACCACTTCGCCGACGTGGTGTTCGGGCAGGTCCGGCGGGACGGCGACCGCCCCGCCTGGCGCCCCCTCGACGCCTGACCCCGCCGGGGGACCGGTGACAACGACGATCGCGTGCGGACTCCCCACCACGTCGCGCACCGGGTACTGGCCGGGCATCGTCGCAGCCGCGCCGACCGCGACGGCCACGACGATGCCCGGCTTCACCGTCGAGGCGCCCGCCCCGGCGACCGAACAAGACCCGCGCACGTCTCCCGTACCGCCGCCGGGCCGATGACCAGTGTCTTCTACACCGCCACAGCAGCGGGCTCGCCATCACCGAGCGGGCGGCGGCGGACGGATGGCTGCTGCCGCCCCCGGAGCCCGATGAGTGGATGCGCCGCCTGGGCACGCTCCCGCTGATGTACCAGCCCGGACAGCAGTGGCGCATTTGTGACCTGAGCCGGGAGGCGAAGAGTCCTGCCGGTCGCGCTCGCGGCCCGGTCCCGGCTGCCCAGCTCTCTACACTTGCCGCATGCCCGACGCGAAAGATCTTCCCAGGTACCGCGTTCTCACCGGCCCCGACGACGAGGCCTTCTGCCGGAGGGTCAGCGAAGCACTGGACCTCGGCTACGAGCTGCACGGATCGCCTTCGCTGACGTTCAACGGGGACCGTGTGATCGTGGCCCAGGCACTCATCCGGCCGAAGCTCTAACGCCCCGGCCGCGCGAGCACGAAGCGAGGGCTCACGGCTCGCGGCCGCCCGCGAGCCGGAGGGCTCGTTCGCGCGAACCTGTCTGTCACGTCGTCTCACCGTCCGCGCGAATGAGACTCCAGGCCAATGTGCCACCGTGTCCGCATGGTCTTGCGGCTCATGTCCCATGCTGATGAGTCGATCCGGCTCTCCCACGATCAAGCGTTGGTGCTGTACGACTTCGCACACCGCCTGGTGCTCGACATCAGCGTCAAGGAGCAGGAGTGATCTATGTACACCGTGGGGAGTGGAACGTGCTGTCCAGCGTGCTCGCACAACTGGAGACGCGGTTGCCGGAGATCTTCATGCCGGACTATCAGGAGCGGCTTCAAGCAGCGCGAGTACGACTGAGGCCCGTAGACGAGGAGTGACGCTCGCTGGCGCCCCTGCCCTTCACCTCGTCATCAAGTACGTGTAGATGATGGCTGTGGCACGGGGAGCGGGGCGGACCATCCGCGCCGTGGTCCACCCCGCAGTCTTAACGCCGTGGCCCGAAGCCGTATCCTCCCGCCCGGGGTGCGGCTGGACTCGCGGCGACAGTGCTAATGCACGGCCGCCGCTGGCTACCAGTCATGTGTGTTGATCAGCTCGTCTAGGGGCCGGTTCATTTCGTGTCGCCTGCGCGCCTGACGGGGCAGATGCTCTGCCGAATTGAGTTGTGGTAGGGGACGGCGCACTTGCGTCGCCGCATCGGCCGCCCTCTCCGCCGGTCGGCGCGAGCGGCGGGGGCGCGAGTCCCCGGCCGGCAGGCAGGGGAAACAGCCGTCCGGTTTGTCGCGGCTGGTCATCAGGTCTGCGTTGCCGCTGGCCCTCGGTGTCCAGGACGGCATTCCACCGGTTCCCACTCTCCGCCCTCCCAGAGCTGCGCCATGTACGGCAGATCGGGGACGCCCGAGAACCAGTGCAGAAGGAACTCTGTCGCCGTCATTTGCAGGGGAGGCTCATCGATCCACTGGTCGCCCCGTCCTTCGGCCACGATCGGCCACTCATCGGGATCGCCCTCGGTCAACCAGCCGAACCAGTCACCGTCGATCGTGGTTCCCCAACCGAGAAACCCTCCTGGCTCGGGCCAGGCGGCGAGCATATAGGTGTCAGGGAACCGCGCTCGGAGACTGCGGTACGTGTCTCCCCTCATCACAGCCGCCTGCGCCCAGGTCACGCCGTGACTCCGCACTACTCGCGGGTCGGCGACCATGAGGAACTCCAGGTACTCCCGAGTACCATCGTCGCTTCCTCCCAGGCCGCCCACCTGGAAGGCTCCATAGCGTTCGATCAGTGCCACAAAGTCCTGAGGCAAGCCGGTTCCCAGCTCAGCGAACACCTCCTCCCAGGACCGCACCCCATAGACGGGGTTCGCCGGTGGCGGGAGGAGAGCCACAAGCTCATCCAAGGGCGTCAGATTTGTCTCCACTCGTCACCTTCTACACCGCGTCGGGAGAGGTTTACAGCCGCTGGGGCACCAGTCGATGGGAACCAGGGGACAGGCTCTGCGGCGGGGGCGGCTCCGTACGGTGACGGTCATTGTGGGCCAGAGGTCTCGGTCTCGCGGACGTCGCGGAGTCTGACCGGACGTCCTGCTTGCATCTTCCTGGGAGCGGCGCGGTGCCCGTTGACGCCGCGTAGGACGCGGGTGAACCACACGACCAGGACGTCCCAGCGGGCGGGGCAGGCGTCTGGGGGCCTCCAGGACGCCGGGCGTCCTGGAGGACGTCGTCGGGGTGGGAGGGTTACGGGACGGTCCAGAAGGCGAGTTCGTGGCGCATGCCTTCGCGGAAGAGGTGTTCGGCGCGGGCTAGGTCGGGGGCGGCTTCGTCGATCATCTGGGCGATGCGCCGGGTGAGGGTGGCGAAGGCCGGGTCGGCGTAGGTGTCGACCCAGCGGCGGTAGCGGGGGTCGGCCGGGGGGTTCTCGGCGAGGCGGGCGCCCAGGGTGGAGTAGCCCCACATGCACGGGTAGAGGGCGGCCAGGCCGTCGGCGTAGGTGGCGGCGCTGTCCAGGAGGAACGCCGTGTACGCGGCGCAGGCCGGGCCCTTGACGGCGCCGTCCAGGTCGGCGCCGAACGGTTCGGCCAGTGAGCGGTGCAGGGAAAGTTCCACGTGAAACGTCGAGTGCGCCAGGTCGACCAGGTCGCCCAGGTGGCCGGACGGCGCCTGCCACGCCAGGCGGCAGAAGACCCGCACGTAGTCGAGCAGGTACAGGTAGTCCTGCTCCAGCCAGGACCGGAACACCGCATCGTCGAGGTCGCCGCGGGCGATGCCCGCCACGGTGGGGTGCGCGAGCTGCTCCTCGACGAGGGGACGACCGATTTCCTCCAGATGTGCCGCAACGCTCATGGCCGTCAGTGTCCCATCATGCGGAATCCGGGGCGGTCCGCGGGGGACCGCCCCGGACCGTCCGGAGCATCACCGAGGTCAGACGGCCACCGCCTTGACGGCGGGGGTGTGCAGCGCGCGGCGTGTGGTGGCCAGGCTGGTGATCAGGGCGAGGAGGGCGGCCACGGCGACGACTCCGGCGTAGATGGCCGGGGTCGCGTCCGGCAGCGGCTCGCCGGTGCGGGCGATGGTGAACGGGACGATCGTGCACAGGGCGGCGACCGTGCCGAACGCCACGCCGACGACGGTCAGCACTGCGGCCTCCAGGCCCGTCACGGCGAGCACCTGGCGGGGTGTGGCGCCGGTCAGCCGCTGGCCGGCGAACTCGCCGCGCCGGTCGGTGGTCGTGGCGATCAGCGTGTTGATCAGCATGATCGCCGCGAACAGCACCAGCATGCCGATGACGACGAAGTTGAGGGTCTTGATGTTCTCCTGCTCGACGGTGGACAGCAGGCCGTCGGCGGCGAGCGCGGCGTCGTCGACGCGCTGCATGTAGAGGGTGCCGGTGGCGATGCCGGTGAACAGGATGATCGGCATCAGCGCCCCGGACAGCTGCTGGGCCCGTCCGCTCAGGTTGTGCCGGGCCAGGTACCCGGCGGCGCCCGCGGCCGCCAGCGGCCCGGCCAGCATCGCGGCTGACGCGCGCAGCAGCATCGGGCTGAGCAGGGCGAACCCGACGGCGACCCAGATGGACGTCTGCCCGGCGGTCTGCATGGCGTCGGTGCCCTTGTCGCGCATCACCGTGGCTGTGACGACGGCGAGGTTGGCGCCCAGCAGCAGGAACAGGATGCCGAAGACGACGCGCTTGCGGCTGGTGCGGCCGCCCTGGGTGCCCGCCTCCAGCAGCGTCTCGGTGACCCGCATGCGGGTGGTGCGCCGCGCGGTCAGCAGGGCCGCGAACGTCGATCCGGCGAACGTGACCGCCATGCCGATCGTCAGCGCGAGCGGGCCGAAGGCGTGCTCCACGCCGGGCGCCACCTGGTCGGTCTCGATCAGCAGGTCCAGCACCAGGCGCCCGCCGAGCAGGGCCGGGACGATCGCGGCGAGGGTGCCGACCAGGCCCAGCACGGCCGCCTCGCCGACGATCATCCGGCGGATCTGGGCGGGGGTGGCGCCGACGCTCTTGAGCAGGGCGATCTCGTCGGTGCGCTGGCGCACGGCCAGCGACAGCGTGGAGGTGACGGAGAAGGCCACCATGATCAGCCCCCAGCCGCCCACCACGCTCGCCATGGTGATCAGCGTCTCCCGGCTGGCCGCCGGGACCCCGTCGGCGACGGCGGTGTCGAGCAGGGACGCGAACGCCATGACGAGCGTCCCGCCGAAGAACGTGGCGCAGAACGCGGCGGCGAACGCGCCGGTGCGGTGGCGCAGGGAGCGCAGGGCGAGTCCGAACATCATGCCGGTCACACCCCCACCGCGACGTCGTCGCCCAGGTGGGCCAGCCGCTCGGCGACGGCCTCGGGCGAGGGGGCGCGCATGCTCCCGGCCAGGCGCCCGTCGGCAAGGAAGACCACCGAGTCGGCGTGCGCGGCGGCGACCGGGTCGTGGGTGACCATCACGATGGTCTGCCCGTCCCGCCGGACCGTCTCCCGCAGCAGGGCCAGCACCTCGCGGGCGCTGCGGGTGTCCAGGGCGCCGGTCGGCTCGTCGGCGAAGACGACCTGCGGCTGGGTGACCAGGGCGCGGGCGATGGCGACGCGCTGCTGCTGGCCGCCCGACAGCTCGGCGGGCCGGTGGTTCAGCCGGTCGCCGAGGCCGACGCGGCGCAGCGTCTCGACGGCGCGGGCCTTGTCGACGCGCATCCCGGCCAGCCGGCGCGGCAGCGTGACGTTCTGCAGGACGGTCAGCGTCGGCAGCAGGTTGAACCGCTGGAAGACGAACCCGATGCGCCTGCGCCGGAACTTGGTGAGCGCGGTCTCGTCGTCGCCGGTCATCTCCGTCCCGGCGACGAACACCCGGCCCTCGGTGGGACGGTCGAGCCCGGCCGCGCAGTGCAGCAGGGTGCTCTTGCCGGAGCCGGACGGTCCCATGACGGCGGTGAACGTCCCCGCGGGCAGGCTCAGCGACACGCCGTCGAGGGCGGTGACCGTCCCGTACTCCTTGCGCACGGCCACCAGCCGCAGCGCCTCGCCGTTGTGTGGGTTCATCGTGCTCGCCTCCGTGCGGCGTCAGGGGGTGGGGGGACTCGTTCGGTGTCGTCGTCGACGCTACGGAGCGGGTCCGGCCGTCTCGATGGGCGCAACTCCTCTTCAGGGGTAGGAGAAAGCCCACCCCCGGGTTTTTTATCGGTCGCTACAGATATGGGCTAGCATCCGTTCTGTAGCGACCGCTAAAAAAGTGGAGGAGCGGCATGAGCACGTTCGCGCGCACCGTTCGCGGCACCGGCGGGCCGGGGGTGGCGCTGGCCCACGGCGCGGGCGGCGGTGTCGAGCCCAACTACGGCCCGATCCTGGACGGCCTGGCCGAGGGCCGCACCGTCGTCGGCGTCGACTACCCCGGCGCCGGCGCGACGCCGCGGTCCGATGTCCCGCTCACTCTCGACCAGCTCGCCGACGAGCTGGTCGGCGCCGCCGTGGACGAAGGCCTGGACACCTTCTCGATCGTCGGCTACTCGCTCGGCGGCCCGGTGGCGGTCCGCGCCGCCAGCCGCCACCCCGACCGAGTGAAGGCGCTGGTGCTGACCGCGACGTTCGCACGCCCCGACAACCACCTGCGCCTGGCCGGCGACCTGTGGTCACGCCTGCTGGAGGCCGAGGACCGCACGCCGCTCGGCGACTTCGTCACGCTCTTCGCGCTGAGCCCGTCCGCGCTGGCCGCCCTCCCGGAGGACGACCTCGCCGAGACCGTGGCCGCGACCGTCGCCACCGTCCCGCCCGGCACGCCCGAGCAGGTCGACCTGGTCCGGCACGTCGACATCCGCGCCGAGCTGGCCGAGCTGACGATCCCGACGCTGGTCATCACCACCACCGCCGACCTGCTCGTCCCGCCGCCCGTCCAGCGCGACGTGGCCGCCCGCATCCCCGGCGCCCGCGTGGCCGAGCTGGACACCGGCCACCTGCCGTTCGCCGAACGCCCCGACGAGTGGCTGAAGCTGATCACGACGTTCCTCGAGGAGGTCGCCGCCTGACCCCGCGCCGTCACAGCACTGCGGCGGCCCCCGCCTCGCCGAGGTAGGTCGGCAGAACGGCACCGCCGTTCCCGGCCACCTCCGTGATGTGCCGCCGCCGCAGCAGACGCCCTGCCCCCCGTGGGGGTGCCCTCCTTGACCGGCCCCCAATCCGCGCGGTCATCGGCGCGTCGACGCTTGTTAATGGGCTCTGGGTGGGTGAGGGGGTGGCGTCGAGGTGCTTGGGGGTGTGGAGGGTTAGGTGGGGAAGGGTGGCCAGGCGTGCATGGCCAGGGCGGCGACGCGTTCCAGGTCGGCGCGGGTGGCGCCGTCCTGGGCCTGGCGGGACATGCCCTGGACGATGGCCGCGAAGAAGGTGGCCAGGCCGGTGACGTCGGTCCAGTCGGGCAGCAGCCCGGCGCGGACGTCGGCGGCGATGCGGTCGGCGATGCTCTGCCTGGTGGCCAGCCGCATGGCGCGCAGCTCCTCGGCGACGTCCGCGCAGTCGGGGCCGTGACTGGCGGTCGCGGTGATGATGAGGCAGCCGGGCGGGTGGGACGGGTCGGTGTAGTCGGCGGCCATCTCGCGCAGCATGCGTCCGATGGCGCGTTCGGCGGTGGGCTCCTCGGTGAGCGCGCGCGCCACCAGCGCCCCGTGCCGCTCCTGGTAGCGGCGAACGCACTCGCCGAACAGCGCGCGCTTGTCGCCGAACGCCGCGTAGAGGCTGGGCGGCCGGATCCCCATGGCGGCGGTCAGCGTGGAGATGGACGTCGCCTCGTAGCCGTGCCGCCAGAACTCCACCAGCGCCTTCTCCAGCGCCGCGTCCCGGTCGAAGGCGCGCGGACGGCCCGGTGTCCTGGTGGTCATACCACCCATTCTATAACGCTCGATACAAATCCCGCGCCCTGGCGCTTGACCTCAACCTTAGTTGAGGTCCCACCCTGGGGTCAGGCAAGCGGCCCAGTCAGGTGACAGATGCCCGTCTCCGGGGGCCGCGCCTAGCGTCATTCTCATCCGCGAAACATCCCTGACCAGCATGAACGCAAGGGAGAAGGACATGACCGAGACCCCACTGCGCGTGGCGATCATCATCGGCAGCACCCGCGAGGGCCGGTTCGGCGCCCGGGTGGCGGACTGGTTCGCCGAGCAGGCCGCCGCGCGCCCCGACATGACCATCGACGTCGTGGACCCGGCCCGGCAGCCCCTCCCCGAGCTCGGCGCCTCGCCGGCCGACGCCGAGCAGGTCGACGTGGCCGCGCAAGTGCGGCGCACGCTGGACGCCGCCGACGCCTTCGTGATCGTGACGCCGGAGTACAACCACAGCTACCCGGCCTCGCTGAAGAACCTCATCGACCTGCACTACACCGAGTGGCGCGCCAAGCCGGTCGCGTTCGTGTCGTACGGCGGCATGGCGGGCGGGCAGCGCGCGGTCGAGCACCTGCGGCAGGTCCTGGCCGAGTTGCACGCCACCACCATCCGCGACACCGTCAGCTTCCACAACGCGTGGGAGGACTTCGACGCCGACGGACGCCACCGGGACCCCTCGGCCTGCAACGCCGCCGCCAAGGTGATGCTCGACCAGCTCGCCTGGTGGGCGCACGCGCTGCGCGAGGCCAGGTCCAAGCGGCCCTACGCCGCATGAGCCGCCGGGACATGAGATGACGACCGCAACCTCTCCGGCCACGTCCGACGGCACCGCGTCCCGCGCCCGCCCCGCGCCGCTGGCGATCGCCCTGGTCCTGGTGCTCGGCTCGATCATGGTGACGCTCGACCAGACCGTCGTGAACGTCGCCGTCAACCGGCTCTCCCAGGACTTCGCCGTCCCGCTGGCCACCCTGCAATGGGTGATCACCGGGTACTCCCTGGCCCTCGGCGCGGTCATCCCCGTCACCGCGTGGGCGGCGGGACGATTCGGTGCCAAACGGCTGTACCTGCTCGCGATCGTGCTGTTCGGGGCGGGCTCGCTGCTGGCCGGCACCGCGTGGAACATCGAGTCGCTGATCGCCTTCCGGGTGCTGCAGGGCCTCGGCGGCGGCATGGTGATGCCGCTCGGCATGACGATCCTGCTGCGCGCCGCCCCGCCCGACCGGCTCGGCCGCCTGATGAGCACGCTCGGCCTGGCGATCCTCGTCGGGCCGCTCGCCGGGCCGGTGCTCGGCGGCTGGCTGGTGGACGAGGTGTCGTGGCGCTGGATGTTCTTCCTGAACGTCCCGATCGGGGTCCTCGTCGTGCTGCTGGGCCTGCGCGTCTTCCCGCGTGACGAGCCCGGCCCCGTCCGCGCGCTCGACGTCCCCGGGCTGCTGCTGCTCTCCCCCGGCCTGGCCGCGCTGATCTACGGCGTGACCAGCGGCGGCGAACGCGGCGAGTTCGCCGCCCCCGGCGTCTGGGTGCCGCTGCTGCTGGGCGGGACGCTGGTCGCGGCGTTCGTCCTGCGGGCGCTGACGGCCCGCCATCCGCTGATCGACCTGCGGCTGTTCCGGCGGCGCTCGTTCGCCACCGCGAGCGGCGTGCTCACGCTGTTCGCCACCGGCTACTTCGGCTCGATGCTGCTGCTGCCGCTGTACCTGCAGGTGGTGCGGGGGGAGAGCGCCACCGCCGCCGGGCTGCTCGGCGCGCCCCTGGCCCTGGCCTCGGGCACGTCCATGCAGATCACCGGACGGCTCATCGACAGGGTCGGCCCCCGCCGGATCGTGGTGGCGGGCGCGGCCCTGGCGGCGTGCGGCTTCGCCCTGGTCGTCGCGCAGCTGTCGGCCGACGTCCCGTACTGGCGGCTGTGCGCTGCGCTGGTGCTGGTCGGCCTCGGCGGCGGCGCGACGATGATGCCCACGATGACGGCGGCGAGCGCGGGGACGCCCCGCGACCTGGCGCCGGCCGTCAGCACGACGGTGAGCCTGGTCAACACCACGGTCGGCGCGATCGGCACGGCGGTCGCGTCCGTCCTGCTCACCGCGGCGATGGCGGCCCGCGTCCCGGCGGCCGAGGGCGGCCTGCAGTCCCTGCACGCCCTGCCACCGGACGCCCTCGCCGAGGCCGCTCCCGGGCTGGCGGACGCGTTCCAGCACACCTACGTGTGGGCCGTGGTCATGACCGCCCTGGCCGTCGTGCCCGCCCTCCTGCTGCCGCGCCGCGACGAGTTCCGCCGCGGGGTGTCGCGATGAGTTCCGTCGTGCGGCCGGGTCTGCATGGGTGAACGCACGCGACCAGGAGGTGAGCCTTGTCAGACGACCGAGAGCAGATCCGGGCCCTGATCGAGCGGTGGACGGCGGCGGTGCACGGGGGCGACATGGACGGCGTCCTCGCCGACCACGCCGACGACATCGTGATGTTCGACGTGCCGCCGCCATACGAGGGCGTCCGCGGCATCGACGCCTACCGCGAGGCGTGGCCGGGCTTCTTCCAGTGGCAGGCGCAGGGCGCGTCGTTCGACATCGAGTCGCTCGACATCACCGCGGGCGAGGACGTCGCCTACGCCTTCGCCCTGCTGCGCTGCGGGACCCCTGAGGAGTTCGCGGAGAACCCGGCCAACCGCCTGCGCCTCACCCTCGGCCTCCGCAAGGAACAGGGCCGCTGGGTCGTCGCCCACGAACACCACTCGTTCCCCGACGTCTCCTAGGCCCCCTGCCGGGGGTGTCACAGGTCGGGGCGGATGGCGTGGACGACGGAGTCGTCGACGGCGCAGTAGGCGGTGTCGCCCACCACGGTGACCTGCTGCACCGAACCGACGATGGGAGCCGTTTCGGGGTCGAAGCGGTAGCGGACGCGGCCGGTCGCCAGGTCGGCGACGGTCAGCCCGTCGACGGCTCCGTAGTAGACCAGGGACCCGGAGACCACCGGCCGTTCGCCGAGGCCCCGCCCGACGCCGAGTTCCCAGCGGACCCGGCCGGAGGCGGCGTCCAGGGCGACGATCCGTCCCTCGTTGTCGGTGGCCACCGCCAGGCCGCCGCTCACGGAGGGCAGCAGGAAGTCGCGCGTGGCCGGATTGCCCAGCGTGCGCAGGACGGGGTGCTTCCACCGCAGGCGCCCCGTCCCCGCGTCTACGGCGTACAGCGTGCCGTTCTGGCCGCCGACATAGACGGTGCCGCCGGCGATCGTCGTCGGTACCCCCATCATCATGCGGGACGCCGCGTCGTCGCCCAGGGCGGTCTCCCACCGCTGCTTTCCGGTGGCCGCGTCGAGACCGCGCACGGCGCCGTCCTCGCAGACCACCGCCACCAGGCCGCCCGCCGCCGCGGGCGTCGTGGCGACGGCCGCGCGGGTGCGCGTCTGCCAGCGGAGGCTGCCGGTCGCGGCGTCGACCCCGTAGACGAAGCCGTCTCGGGCACCGAAGTAGCACACGCCGCCCGCCAGCGCCGCGTTCGACATCACGTCGCTGTCGACGCGGTACTGCCAGACCGGCCGGCCGCTCGCCGCGTCGAAACCGGCCAGCCCGGCCTCCCCGGCCCTGCTGTAGGTCATGCAGACGACGTTGCCGGTCGTGACCACGGCGGGCACCTGCGTCTGGCTGCGCAGCGTTTGCGTCCACAGGCTTCTGCCCGTCGCCGCGTCGAACGCCGTCAGCGACTCGTCGGCGCCGTTGTTGGCGCAGACGAACCCCCTTCCGTTCAGCAGCACGGCGGAGGTGTCGCGGGCCGCCGTGAAGTCGCCGCGCCACCGCTGCTCCCCGGTGCGGGCATCGAGCGCGAAGGTCCGTCCGGACAGCGCGGCGGAGGCGAACGCGTACACGGTGCCGTCCGCCACGGCGAGCGGCGCCCGGACGTACATGTCGTCGGGGATCTCGAACGTCCAGCGGACCGGGGAGTCGCCGCGGCGCAGGAGGAGGAAGCCCGCCCCGCCCGCCGCCAGCGCGGCGACGGCGGCGCCGCCCGCGCCCAAGGCCAGGAACATGCGGCGGCTCGGTGCGCGGGGGACGCCGGTGTCGCCCCGCCGGGCGACGTCGTGGGCGACGTGCGCGGGCAGCCACTGCGTGCCCTGCGGTACGGGCGCCTGCTCGGCCGACAACTGCGCCAGCAGCCAGTCGGGGCCGGGACGGCGCGCGGGGTCCTTCTCCAGGCACGCCGCGATCAGCGCGCGCAGGCCGGGATCGGCGACGCCGTCGAGGTAGGGCGGCAGGTGCAGGACGCGGTACACCAGCTCGTGCACGGCGCCCTGCCCGAACGGGCCGACGCCCGTGGCCGCGTAGGTGAGGACGCCGCCGAGCGAGAACACGTCCGACGCCGGCCCGACCTCCTGGCCGGACGCCTGCTCGGGGGACATGTAGGCGGGCGTGCCGAGCGTCGCGCCCGTCCGGGTGAGCGTCGTGGCCTCGCTCGGGCGGGCGATGCCGAAGTCGATGACCCGGGGGCCCTCGGGCGTGAGCATCACGTTGGACGGCTTGAGGTCGCGGTGCACGATCCCGGCGCGGTGGACCGACAGCAGCGCCTCGGCGAGCCCGGCGCCGAGCGCGCGGACGGCGGGGGCGGGCAGCGGCCCGTGCGTCGCCACGGCGTCCTGCAGGGACATCCCGCGCAGGAACGTCGTGGCCAGCCACGGCGGGTCGGCGTCGGGATCGGCGTCCACCACCGGCGCGGTGTAGACGCCGCTGACCGCGCGGGCGGCGGTGATCTCCCGCTGGAACCGGGCCCGGAAGGCGGGCTCCTCCGCCATCGCCGGATGGATGATCTTGATGGCGACGGTGCGGCCGGACGGCGAACGGCCGAGGAAGACCTGGCCCATGCCGCCCGCGCCGAGCCTGGCCACCACCCGGTACGGCCCCACCTGGCGCGGGTCTCCGGGACGTGTCGCGGACATCGGTTCTCCGTTTCTCAGCCGGTCGCGGTTCCGGACCCGCCGCGGGCGTCGAGAGCGTACAGGTAGCCGTCCTTGCAGCCGATGTAGACGACCCCGTCCGCGACGGCCGGGCTGGACTCGATGCCCTCCTCGGCCTGGAACCGCCAGATCTTGCGGCCGGTGGCGGCGTCCAGCGCGTACACGCTGCCGTCGGCGTAGACGCCGCTCGGGACGTACAGCACGCCGCCCGTCAGGACGGGATCCTCGTGGATCTCGCCCTCGGTCTGGACCCGCCACTTCATCGTGCCCGTGGCGGCGTCGAGGGCGGAGAAGTTCTGGCCGAAGTCGCCCACGTAGACCACGCCGTCCGCCATCACAGGACGGGACGTGACCTCGTTGCCCGCGTCGTACTTCCAGCGCCGTTTGCCGGAACGGGCGTCCACCGCGTAAACCGTCTCACCCTGGAAGTCGCCGAAGCACACCAGGCCGTCCGCGACCGCGGTGCTCCGTACCTCCCTGGACGACCTGTACGTCCAGCGTGTGCGGCCGGTGGCCGCGTCGTAGGCGATCAGGCTCCTCTCACCCGGCACGTAGATGACGCCGTCGGCGACCACGGGGGATCGGCCGCCGCCGCGTCCCTGCCATCGCACCGAGCCGGTCTCGGCGTCCAGCGCGTAGAAGGTGTCGCCACCGGCGTACACGAGACCGTTGGCCGCGATGACGTCCGCGTAACTCCTGCCGACCGTCCGCCGCCATCTGAGCCGGCCGGTACGGGCGTCGACGGCGTGCAGGACGCCGTCCTGGGCCAGGGCGTAGACGACGCCCGAGGCGACGGCGGGGGTGTTGATGCGCCGTCCGGTCCGGTAGGTCCACAGCGGCTTGCCGGTCCGGGCGTCGAAGGCCCGCACGTCCTCCTTCTCGCTGCCGATGAAGACGCGCCCGCCGGCCACCACCGGGGTGATGCTCAGATACTCGGCGCCGGTGAAGCGTTTCCACAGGACCTTGCCGTCGCGGAGCGGCGCGGGCGACGCGGCCGAGGACGGCGCGGCCGAAGTCGTCGCCGACCGGCCGCCGGACCCGCCGGAGTCCTCCCGCGACGAGCGCACCAGCGCCGTGGCGACTCCCCCGGTGCCGAGCGCGACGACCGCGGCGGCTCCGCCGAGCAGCAGGACCCGCCGCCGGGTCGGTCCGGCAGGCGGCCCGTCCGCCGTGAACGGGGCGTCGGGGACGTTCGTGCCGGCCTGGGCGATGCGCGCGGCCACGGTGCCGGGCAGCCAGCCGACGCCGTGCAGGTCGGTGCTCTGCGGCACGTGCGGGGCGAGCAGTTCCAGCAGCCGCGCCGGCGTGGGGCGCCGGGCCGGATCCTGGTCCAGGCAGGCTTCGACGACGGCCCGCAGCGCCGGGTCGGTGACGCCGTCCAGCCGCGGCCGTTCGTGGACCACCCGGTAGATCAGCACATGGGGCGGCCCCTGACCGTAGGGGCCGACGCCCGTCGCGGCGAAGACCAGGACCGCGCCGAGCGAGAAGACGTCGGCGGCGGGCCCCGACACCCCTCCCCGGGCCTGCTCGGGCGCGAGGAAGCCGGGCGACCCCACGGCGGAGCCCGTCCGGGTGACGATGGCGGCGTCCGCCGCGTGGGCGATACCGAAGTCGATCACCCGCGGGCCGTCGAGCCCCAGCATGACGTTAGAGGGCTTGAGGTCGCGGTGAACGACCCCCGCGCGGTGGATGGACACCAGCGCCTCGGCGAGCCCCGCGCCCAGCGCGAACACGGCGGGCACCGGCAGCGGCACCGCCTGGTCCAGTGGGACGCCCGGCAGGTACGCGGTGGCCAGCCACGGCGGGTCGGCGTCGGGATCGGCGTCGACGACGGGCGCGGTGAAGGCGCCGCTGACGGCCCGCGCGGCGCCGACCTCGCGCCGGAACCGCGCGCGGAAGTCGGGGTCCTCGGCCAGGTGCGCGTGCACGAGCTTGACCGCCACCAGCGTCCCGCCGGGCGACCGCCCCAGGAACACCTGCCCCATCCCGCCGGCGCCGAGCCTGCCCAGCAGCAGGTGGCCGCCGACGCGCCTGGGATCACCGGACCGCAGAGCCTCCATGCGCCGCCCCTCTCCCCGCCACGGCCGTGAACGGATCTCAATGATTGTCCGGGAAGAGAGACGCCGTTACGCCCCCATCTTGTTCGCGAAAGGTTGTCGCGCGGCGGTGCATCAGCGGGTGAAGCCGGGACGGTCCTGGGCGGGCAGCCAATGGGTCGACGCGTCGAGCGGTCGGAAGTGGCGCCTGACGTAGGAGATGAGCGTCGGCAGCGCCGGGTGGCGGTTCTGGCGGTGCCACAGCAGCGAGAACGGGAACACCGGCACCGGGTCGACGATGGGGAGCTGCACGACGTCCGGATTCCACGGCACCCGCATCCGCTCGCCCACCAGGCTGATCACGTCGGCCGAGGCGGCGACCCGCTCCACGTCGTCGTCCAGGCCGAAGTTGGGACCCGAGGCGTCCATGTGCACGCCGAACCGCGCGGTGAAATGCCGGTAGTACTCGGCCCACTCGGTGTCGGGACTCGCGAGGCCGGGCATCCAGGCCGTCATCCCCCGCAGCGCCGCGACCGGCACCTGCCGTTCGGAGGCGAGCGGATGCCGCCGCCCGACGAGCACGTGCATCCGATCCGCGTAGGCGGGCGCGTGCGCGACCGCCTCGTCCAGCTCACCGGTGACACGGGCGAACGAGGCGTCGATCTCCCCCCGGACCAGCGCGGGCGCGATCGCCCGGAGTCCCTCCTTCGACCTGACGGTCTCGATCTCGAGGTCCGGGACCGACGCGTGGAAGTCCCGCACCACCTCGTTCGTGGCGATCCGGCTGCTCAACACGTCCACCCGCAGCGCCCGGTGCCGGCTGCGCAGCAGCGCCACGGACTGGTCGGCGAGGGCGAGCAGGGCACGGGCGTTGACGAGGAAGGCCGCGCCGTCCTCGGTGAGCTCGGCCCCGGTGCGCGTCCGGTGGAACAGGGCCGTGCCGAGGTCGGCCTCAAGCCGCGCCACCCGTTTGGAGACCGCCTGCTGGCTCAGCCCCAGCACATCGGCGGCATCGCCGAAGAACCGAGCGTCGGCGACGGCCACGAACGCCCGTACCGCCCCCAGATCAAGATCCACTGCTCTCGTGCAACTCCTGCTTGCGCCACGCCGGAGCGCCGGACGTCGCGCCCGGCCGCTCGAATACGAAACCCGCCGACGACCGTACAACCACCGGGCGCGGACGCTTCGTCAGGTTTCCCGCAGCCGGTCGAGCAGCCGCTCGGCGTCGGCGTCGAAGCCGTCGAAGCCGCTTGCGAGCGCGCGCTTCATCATCGCGATGGCGCGGTCGCGCTCGCCGGTCTCGGCGAGGTGTTCGCCCAGCCGGTACGCGGCCTCGGCGACGTACTCGGGGTTGTCGCTCAGCTCCAGGGTCCGCTCGTAGTGGCGGGCCGCCTCGGCCTTGTCGCCCAGCCAGTAGTACAGCTCCGCCAAGTGCGCCACGGCCGTGGGGATGTGCCTGTCGTCACCGGAGTCGATGACCTTCTGGAACCACGGGAGCGCCTCGTCGAGGTCGTGCCGGCTCTTGGCGTTGAGCGCCATGCTCAACTGGGCGATCAACGCGATCTCCTGCTCCTCCTCCCCCTTGGAGTTGGCGAACATCTTCAGGAGCGCGCGCAGGATCGGCTCGGAGGCCTCGAAGTCCCCATGGAGGCCGTGGATCTGCGCCAGGTAGAGCAGGGACCACCGCGCGTCGTACGGATACTCCTCCTCCCACTGCTCGCGCCACGCGTCGACGGCGGCCTGGTACGCGTCGCGCGCTCCCGCCAGGTCGCCCATGTCGCGCAGTTTGTCGCCGAGCCGCTTGGCGGTGTGCGCCCGCCCGTGCGCCGGGTCACCGGCCGCCACGGCGCGTTCGTGGGCGTCGCGGGCGGCCTCGACCGCTCCCGCCTTGTCGCCCAGCTTTCCCAGGACGGTGGCCAGGTTGAACGCGGCGTTGGTCGCGTGCGAGCCGTCCGCCTGACGGCGGGCCCGCCGGTAGGCCTCGGCGGCCTCCGCCAGCCTGCCGTCGCCGGAGAGGATGTGCCCCAGCCCGAGAGACGCGCGGCCGGCGGCGATCCGATCGTCTCCCTCGATCGCCATCGCGTAGGCGATGCGCGCCTTCTTGTAGTCCTCGTCCTTGTAGAAGGCGTCGGCGATTTCGACGATCAGGCGGTCCTCGCGGCCGTGCCGCAGTGCGTGCCGTGCGCCTTCCAGGTCGTCCCGGACGGTCAGCAGGACGGCCTGGCAGGTGCCCGCCCACCGCGCGTACGGCGGGACGCCGGTATCGGCGACGGTGCCCCAGTCTCGCAACGCGTCGTCCCACTCCTTCCGGGAGGCTTTCTCGCGCGCCGCCAGGAACAGCCCGTACGCGGCGGACTCGGGGGCGCCGTCAAGCTCGCGCAGCACCTGGGTGAGAGGGTGGTCGCCGGGCTCGTCGGACGTCTCGACGATCCGCGCGCCCAGCGAGGTGGCCAGGCGGCTGCCGTGGGCGTGGCGTTCACCGTTCCACGCCTTCAGCCATTCCAGGGCGCCCTGGACGGCGTACGGGTTGCCGTTCAGCGCGCCCAGCCCGACGGCGGCGAGGGCCGGGTCGGCGATCTCCATCAGCGGCTGGGCGAGGACGAACGCCTCGCGGATCTCCTCGATCGCGGCCTCCCGCTCGACCAGCAGCTCACCGAGCCGGACGGCGATCCACGGCAGGATCCCGTACGGGCTCTCGCGGGTGGCCCGGGCCGTCTCGCAGGCGCGGCTCAGTACCCCGATGGCCTCGTCGTGCTCCCCGGAGGCGATCAGCAGGCCGCCGAGCAGGTATCCGGCGTAGGACGCGGCGAGCGCGTCGTCCGCCCCCTGAGCCCGCGCGAGGATCTCGCGGTCGCCGAGCAGGCGTCCGAGCAGGACCGTGGCCAGTTCGCCGCCCGCTTCGTAAATGCTGCGGGCGGTCTCGGTGTCGCCGAGGTGCTCGGCGGCAATCGCGCGCTGGAGCGACTCATCGTCGAGCACGCTCAGGGCCACGGACGCCTGCGGCGCGGCCTCCGGGTCCTCGCCCGAGGCGACCCGGCGCAGGCACTCGACGGCCAGGCCGCTGGACGGGGCCAACGCGGCCAGCGTCAGGCCGGCGCGCATCCCGGCCGACGTGCGCCCCTTCCCCGTGTGGGCGCTCAGCAACTCGCGCGCGGAGTCGACATCACCCGCGCGGGCGGCCTCGACACCGCGCTCGACCTCGTCGGCGGCGCGGACGTCCGCCGCCCTGGCGGGCAGGTGACCGATCACCTCGAAGGCCGGCGCCGGGCGCGGCGACGCCGGGAGGACGGGAATGATCCGCACCTCGCTCGGACGCCCGCCCGGGTGGTGCAGGTCGACGGCGAGGAACCGTCCGTCCGGCGACCATGCGACCGCCCCGGCGCGGCGGCGGAGCCGGGCCCGGGCGACCAGCCTCCCGCCCTCGTCGACCTGCCGGAGCGTGGGTTCGACCGCGTCGTCCACCGCCTCGGTGACGGCCAGGTAGGTGCCGTCCGGGCTGGCCGCGAAGTCGGTCACGTCCCCGTCGGTCTCCACGACGCCCAGGAACCTTCCGTCCTGCGGGTCGAGCACGGAGAACCGCATGGGGTCGCCCCTGCCGTCGAGCGCGAACATCCGGGACTCGTCGGAGGAGAAGGCGACCGCCCAGGCGTCGGGCGGGAACTCGGCCGCGTCGGCGTCGGGGTCGATGCCCAGCAGGACGGTGCGGTCGGTGGTGTGAGGGGCGCTGACGAACTCGACCCCGGGCCCTTCGCCGAACTCGACGCGGTAACGGCCCGTGAGGGAGCGGACAAAGCCGGCCTCCAACGGCACCTCCACCCCGGCTCCCGCGTCGACATCCCATGCCACCTGCGGCTCGTAGCGGATCTTCGGCCGCGCGACGATCACATGGCGTCCGGGCACCCACATCAGGCCCATCCCCGACGAGGGCCGCGGGGTCGTGAACCGGGCCCGCTCGGTCCAGCCTTCTGTGCCGTACACGACCACTTCGCCATGTCCCCCGGCGACGGCGAGCAGGGTTCCGTCGTCGGAGAAGGCCAGGGCGCCGGCGCCCGGGTCGCCGCCCGTCCGGCCCGGGAACGGGACCAGGGAGGCCACCGCCTCGCCGAAGCGCAGCTCGCCGGGCACGTCCCCGCCTCCGAACTCGGGGCTCGGATACCAGACGGTGGCCCAGCTGTAGCCAGGCTCCACGCCGGTGAGCCAGCGCGGGTCGGTCACGCGCACCACGTAGTCGGCCTGGACGAGCCGGTGCTCGTCCACCCAACCCCCGTGCCGCTCGTAGTAGAAGTCGTGGATGTGCTCCCAGTCGTCGGCATCCGGCTCGGCGTTGCGTTCGGCCACCCGCTGGACGCTCCTGACGTAGGAGCCCGTGTTCTCCTCCGTCCAGGCATCGTCCATCAGCACCTTGTAGTCGAACTCCGCCAGCGTCCCGTCGGGCGGGTTCCCCCGGCTCGTCCACTGGTCGGCGTAGTCCCAGAGCAGGCGCAGGAAGAACACGGGATCGTCGGGAAGGTCGAGGGCCTCCCTGAACGCGCTCTCGTAGTAGACGACGAAGATCCGCATCCGCACGCTCAGCCGGTCGGGCGCGACCGCCAGGACCCGTGCGCCGTACAGATCGGTGGACATGAGGGGCTCCAGACATGATCAACAACTGTGGGCGCTCAGCATGCCAGCCCCCACCGACACCCCACCCCGCATCCGCCGACCCCGGCCGATGCCGCTCCGGCGAACGCGCCGGCCAGGCACCAAGCCCGCCCTTCCAGCTCCTCACGCGTGGCAACCAGACGCCCTCCTCGCGGATCGGTCTTCCACGCCATGAGCGCCAGATATCAAACCGCCGCCCCGGCCGGCAGTGACGCTCCTGAGCGCTGACGAAGCGCTCAGTCACGGCCGGCGCGAGGCGGAGGTTCCTTGACGCGGCCCCTAACCGAGGTGCCGTGTGAAGAACCGCAGGGAGCTGCCGGTCTCGAACTCGGGGATCTCCCCGTGCTTGCCGGGGTTGGCGTGCAGCGTCTTGTCGGCCGCCGCCAGGGCGTCGAACAGCGCCAGGCCCTGATCCCGTGGCACCCGCTCGTCGTCCCACTGGAGCAGGAACTGCACCGGGACGGTGACCCGGGCGGCGGTCTCGGCCAGCCCCTGCACGCCGAGCAGGCCCACCACCGCCGCGCGGACCCGGGGTTCCGCAGCGATGAGGGGGATACCGAGCGCGCATCCCATCGACATGCCGAAGTAGCCCACCGGGCCGCCGCCGACGTGGTCCAGTTCCTGAACCGCGGTCAATACCGCCTGCCACTCCGGGACGGCCTGGCCGGCCAGCAACGTGTGCATCGTTGCGAGTTGCGCACCGACGTCCTCACCCGCCACCACACCGGCCCGCAACTCGGCCGCGACCCGGGCGAACTCCTCGCTTTTCGGCCGGTCGCCATGGTTGGGCGCATCGACCGCGACCACCGCGAACCCGCCCTCGGTGACGAAGTGATGCGCGCGAGCCACGATGCCGGGGGCCTTCTTGTGCTGCCCGCCGCCGTGGCCCATCAGGATCAGGGGACGAGCCCCGTCGGCGCCTTCCGGCGCCCACAGCACACCGGGGATCTCGCCGAGGACAAAGGACTGTTCGGTGACGCCGTCCAACGACGTCTGAGAGGTGAAGCGCAAAGCGTTCCACGCCTTTCGGGATGCCTTCTGCGGGCGCTCCCTAGACCGTGCGAGGGAGGGAGCCCCGACCTGTCACAGTGTCGATCGGTCTCACCTCCTCAGCTCGCAGCGATGCACGGCGCCGCCGAATCTATCACGACGCCTGACCCCCACCAGACACATCCACCTACGGCACCCCCTCCGACGTAGCGACGAACCGTCCCCAGGCACCGTCAACCTCGTGCGCACAGCTCGCGCTACGCCCGCAAAGGCCGACGGCATCGACACCAACGGCGTGGCGCGACCGCGAACCGAACTCGCAAGATGCTCTCCACTGCCATCAGCGGCACTTCTGTGCCCTCTGGGATTGACAAGGTTTTTCATACGGAAACAGCCTCGTGTCAGCGCGTCCTACGGTGTCCGGCGACAGCGCGTCGCCGGACACAAGGCAAGGCCTGGTTGCAACGCCATCCTCCGGGCCTTGCCGGACAGTACGGGCGGCACCAGGAAGGAGACGACACGATGGCCTTGGTCCGCCCCTGGGGCCTTACCCGGCTCTCGCCGTTCGCGAAGGTCAGCGCCTTCCCCCCCGTACACGATGGTGCTCGATCCCGAGACTCAGACCGGCCTCTGCATCATGGAGGACGGATCGATCGTCAGCGCGAAGCACCGCAAGAGCAACAGGGCCACTGAAACCAGGACCCAGGCCGGCAAGGGCGATGGCGGTGACCACAAGCAGTACGACCCGGATACCGACCAGGACAGCGAAGAGGACTAGAGGGCCGGCGTTGCGAGACGACCGCCCCGTCCTCGTACTGAGCGAGTTGGACGACGCCACCGCCGACAGCGTGATCATGGAGCTCCTGGCACGTGATGTGCCCGTCGTGCGGCTGGACCCGGGCGTGGACTTCCCCAGTGACACGACGTTCGCCGCCCGGCTTGACGAGGCCGGCTCGTGGGCGGGCGACCTGGCGACGGGGACCCGGCGTCTTGATCTGACGTCGGTCAGGGCGGTCTACAGACGTCGGCCGACCCCGCACGCGCCCTCCCCGATCCTGCGACCGCACGAGGGGGAGTTCGCCGCGAGGGAGGCCCGGCAGGGGTTCAGCGGCATCCTCGCGAACCTTCCGAACTGCCTGTACGTCAACCACCCGGACGCCAACCGGGCGGCCGCCATGAAAGCCCGGCAACTCACCGTCGCGGCACGGCTCGGGTTTCGCGTACCGGCGACACTGATCACCAATGATCTGGCGCAGGCTCGTGCGTTCGCCCTGAAGCACGGACACGTCATCTACAAGCCGCTCACCCACGTCAGGCACATGACCCCTGAGGGGCCGCTGACGATCTGGACACAGCCCGTCCACGCTGACGAACTGGACGACACGATCGCGGGGACGGCACATCTCTTCCAGTGCCTCGTCGACAAGGTCGCAGACCTGCGCGTGACGGTAGTGGGCGAGCAGGTCTTCTGCATCCGAATCGACTCGGACCCACGCCAACTGGACTGGCGATACGACTACGACCGGCTGACCTACACCTGGTGCGAAACTCCACCCGGGCTGGCTCATCCCATGGTCCGCTATCTGGAGCACTTCGGCCTCGCGTTCGGATGCTTCGACTTCGGGCTCACCGCCGAGGGCGAGCAGGTGTTCTTCGAGTGCAACCCCAACGGCCAATGGTCCTGGCTCGAAGAACGGACAGGGGCGCCGATCGCGGCGGCCTTCGCCGACCTCCTCAAAGGGGGAGCATGACGACGACAGCCCAACGCATCGACCACCTGGCCGACGCCCTGGAAGCCTCCGGTGAGCTGACCGACCCCGCATGGCGGAGGGCGATGCATGCCGTTCCCCGCCATCTGTTCGTCCCCGAACGCGGCTATGCGATGCCCTGTCACTTCGAGGCCGGCCCACTTCCGCACACGATCGACCGGGACGTTGACCCGGACCAATGGTGGACGGCCGTCTACTCCAACATGTCGATCATCACGCAGCGCGACGACGGGGCGTCGGACCCCGCTTCCGCCGATGGCGCGGCGTCCTCCTCGAACTCTGCACCCGGCGTCGTCTTCCCCTTCCTGGAACTTCTCAGCCCCACCATGGGCGAACGCATCCTCGACATCGGCACCGGAACCGGCTGGACCGCCGCGCTGCTGGCCGATCGCGTGGGATCGGAGAACGTCACCAGCGTGGAGATCGACCCGACGATCGCCGCCCAAGCCGCCGAGAACCTCCGGACAGCCGGGTACAGGCCGACCCTCGTCGTGGGCGACGGAACCGAGGGTTGGCCGCAAGGCGCACCATATGACGGGATCCACGTGACAGCAGGCGTCCGGAACATCCCCTACGCATGGGTTGAGCAGCTCCGCCCCGGTGGCCGGGCGGTCCTGCCCTGGATGCCCGAAGGCATGGGCGGGTTCAAGGTCAAGATGACCACCACCCCCGAGGGCCATGGCATCGGGACGTTCCACGGGCGGGCCGGATACATGATGCTTCGCTCGCAGCGCCCGACCTCGGTCTGGGCAGACCGTCACCGGGACGAGGCCCAGGTGACCAAGACCCGCCTGGACCCCAGGCAGATCGAGGACGCCGGAGACGGTGCCGAACTCGCGTTGCTCATGGACGTCCCTGGCCTGTTCACGCTGCGAATGGCCAACCCCGACGGGACCATGTCCTACCTGCTGGCAGAGGTGGGGAACCCCGATGGGGCGTGGGCGGCCTGCGACTCCAGCCTGACAGGCGAGCACACCGTCACCCAATACGGAGAACGACGGCTGTGGGACGAGGTGGAGACCGCGTTCGCACAGTGGGCCGAAAGGGGCTCGCCCGGGCCAGAACGGTTCGGCCTTCTCATCAGCGAACTGGGAACGCGCCTCTGGCTGGACGACCCGCCCCAGGCCCCATGATCTGCGAAGCGATGCCAGACAGCAGATGAAGCGGCGCAACTCAAGAGCTCACCGTCGACGGCATCCCCAGAAACCCGGCGCGTGCCGAAGCCGTGCGAAGACGTCCGTCGCCGCCCTGCGCACGGCTCTGACGTGCGACGAAGCGTTCTCAGGCGCCGTCGACCTCACCGGCTGGCGCGCACAGTGCGCGGTACTGCTCGCCATGACAGCGTGGTGGCCGTGTAGGCGTCGCTCTTGGCCGGGGCGTACCGGTAGTTCGGGCCGGTCGGGCATCGACAGTGGTGCGACGAGCTCTTCAACATGCCCACCTGTTCCGCTGGATCTCGCCATCGCGACGGTCAAGGAAGGGCATCGCCCGCTCGGTCCTGGATGTCGCCGCGTTCATCGGCGGCAGTACCAGGGCGGCTATGGCTGCGGGGTGGTGAAGATGCGGTCGAGTTGGTGATCGATGAGGGACACGGCCTGTTCGGGAGTGTGCTGGCCGAGCAGGACGCTGGCCTGCAGTCCTTCGGCGCCCGCGACGAGGAAGGCGGCTTCGGCCGCGATGTCGGTGCCGGGGGGCAGCTCACCGAGTTCGCGTGCGCGCCCGAGCAGCGTGGCGACAAGTCTCTCCAGGGCGGGCGGAGATTCACGGACTGCCGCGGCCAGGGCGGGGTCGTTGAGGAAGCGCACGAAGTAGGCCACGTGCACCAGGTGCCGGTTGCGTCGTTCCTCGTCCAGCGGGAGGAGTTCCAGGAGCACACCCCGCACGAGCAGGTGCATGCTGGGTGATTCGCCAAGTTGTGTGAGGCGTTCGCGGGCCCGCTGCTCGGCGTCGGTGTTGAGGATCTCCAGGGCTCCGAGCAGCAGCTTGTCGCGGGTGCCGAAGTAGTACTGCAGCAGCCGGGCGGAGACTCCGGCCTCGGCCGCGACCTGCCGCAGCGTGACGTGCTCCAGCCCACCGCGTGCGGCCAGGCGCCATACGGCCTCGGCGATCTGTCGGCGGCGCAGGTCGTGATCCACGTGTCGGGGCATGCGTCCCCTCCTTCGCGGGAGCCTCGACCTTTGTGGTGCGATCGTACCAACACGATGTTATGGTGCGATCGCACCACAACCTGAGCCGTGTGCGGCCGTCAGGGCCGCCGAGCGATAAGGAGAACCAAGCACCCATGAAGTCCTCGATCGTGCTGACCATTGGCGTGGTTCTGCTGGGACTGGGGGCGCAGGGCGCCATCCGGCTGCTGGCCGACCACGACAACGCCGGGTTGCTGGGCTGGCTGCCCGGCGGGTTCGCGGCGTGGCTGGCGTGTTACCTGGTGGCGACCGTCGCCGGAGTGCTGCTGGCCGCCTGGGGAAGCGCCAAGGCCAAGCAGAACGGACGCGGCAAGTGACCGACTGACCAACCACGGCCGCACGCCCCTCCGGCCACGCGCGTGTCCCTCCCAGCGACGCCCGGCATCACCCCGGCCGCCACGTCAGAGGCCGCCCCACGCTGTGACGTGCGACACCCGGCCAGTCGCGAGGGACGCAGGGACTTCGGCGTTCCCTGCCCATCGCCCGGACTGCCGCGTCTGTGGGCGGTGGGTGTCGGAACGACCACGAGGGTGGCCATGGCTGGACTCGTTGACGACGGCGCACGCCGCATTGGTGAGAACGTGCGGAACGCGCGGGAGTACCGCGGCATGTCGCTTGAGGCGTTGGCCGGCCTGGTCGGCCGGTCCAAGGGCTGGCTCTCCAGGGTGGAAACGGCACGGCGCAATTGGAACGTCGCTGTGACGTGCGACGGAGGTCCGCTCGTGTTCTCAGGCGCCGTCGACGACGCGATCGGCCGGTGCGCACAGTTCGCGGTAGGCCTCCCGAACGCCGGCCGCTTCTGGTACGCCGCGCGCTTCCAGAGCATTGATGACTTCGGCCGCGCGCCAGTGGCTTGACGGCACCAACCGGCCGCTGGTGACGGCTTCCAGCGTCACGTGCGCCGCCTCGTCGGGCTGGTCGGCGGCCAGCAGGGCGAGCGCGAGATCGAGCCGTGCGGACGCTGCGCGCCGCGGACGTGCCGGGGCTCTGGACGGTTCTTCCAGACGGGCCAGCACACCCCGTGCGTACGGCTCGGCTGCGGGGTCTCCCAGCCATGACAGCGTGGTGGCCGTGTAGGCATCGCTCTTGGCCGGGTCGTACCGGTAGTGATGTTCGGGCCGGTCGGGCATCGGCAGGGGGGCGACGAGCCGTTCGACACGCGCCAGGGCGTCACGAGTCTCCGGACCGGCGCCGAGCCGTGCCCAAGCCCGCCCTTCCTGCGCGTTCGCCTGGATGAACGCCGAACTCCCGCGCGGTGCGATCTCCTGCGCCCCTCGCGACAGCGTGATCGCCGCCCGGTAGGCGCCGTCGGTGAGGGCTTGCCACGCCTGCGTCTCCAGTGTCCACGCGATGATCTCGGGGTGCTCGGCGTGCTCGCCGAGCTGCGCGGCGGTCCGCAGGCGCGCGGCGGCAGCCGGGCGCCGACCGAGGTCCACATCGCACGTCGCCGCGAGCAGTGACAGCCACCCTCCGACGAGGACGAGACGTCGGTGCTCGGTCAGCGTCATCCGTGTGTCGAGGAGCCGGGAGACGTAGCCGAGGTGTCGCCTGATGCGCGCCAGCAGCTCGGCCGGTGAGGTGCGTGGATAGGCGGACGCGAGATCGTCCACGGTCATCTCCAGCACCGTGAGAGTCTCGTCTCCGACATCGCTCGCGGCCACGCGGCGTGCCAGCTCCAGCGCCTCCATCTCGTCGGAGTCCGCCCCGTGCACAGTGGGCCCGGTCGATGAGGACGACCGCAACGCCGCCAGCGCGCCGTCCGCGCCAAGAATCTCGTCGAGCCGCCCGGCCAGCTTCTCGGAAGGGCACTTGCGCCCGTTGACGACCCGCGACAGGTTCCCCTTGTCGTAGGGGACCGCCTTGGCCAGCTCACCCAAACTCACGTGCCGCGCGGCCATCAGCTCACGCAATTTCTCAGCGAAAGTCATTCGCATCGCCCGTTTCACCCCGGGTTGGCCCGTTGTAAAGCATTGCCATCGCCATAACGGCAACCAGGCAACTCTTTCCACCGTAGCCGCCGACACGCTGCTCTGGACTCGGAAGTGCGTCGCAGGGCGCAAAGACGGCCCCGGTCCGCTGCGCCACAGCGGGGACCCCGGGGCCTGACCAGGAAGTGAGGTCCTGGCTATGGACGATCGTACGGGCGAATTGGACTCGTACGCCCCTCTTGCCGCGTTGGGTGCGCGGCTTTCGGCGCGGCGGCTGACGGTCGACTGCACGTCAAGCGGGCTGAGGGTGAAGAACCCGCGCGTCCCAGGGTGCTGCGCCGAAGTGGCGCACCCCTGCGACACGATCAGATGCCGACGCCGCGCCGACGACGGCGGTACGCCGTGGTACTTCACCTCGTGGCATGAGCCGATCGCTCCGGCCGACGCTCCGGACGACGCGGCGATGTTCGTCCTCGGCTACCTGGCGCGGCGGCCGGAGCGGGCGCGTCCCGAAGGGGTGTCGTGACCGCCGGGCCGGTGGCCGGAGCGCGGCCGTGGGCCGTAGAGGTGGACGTCGACCAGGTGCTCGCCGAGTTGCGGCGCCGATTCCCCGGTGTGGAGATCTGGCACGGGGCGTTCACCGGCAGCCTGTGGGGCCTGGTGTACGACCGGTCGGGCGACGCGCATCTGATCGAGGCGGACACGCCTGTGGAACTGGGACAACGCCTGTACGACGCCGGAGCGCGTTCGCCCCTGGAGCCGACCGGGGTGCCGGGAGCGGGCGGGATGGTGGCGGACCTGTGGTCGTCCCCCACGTCCACGCAACGATCCTCGGTGTCACCTCCGCCGCCACATGAACTGCCACGGCCATCGCGTGATGCGCCACTTCGGCAGGCTCCACGGCCACGCGCGACGTCGCCCCAGCCGCCGCTGGCGGCGAGGCAGGCATCGCGCCCGTCGCCACGACCTCAGGCATCGCGGCCGTCGTCCTCGCGTCAGGGGTGGCACTCCTCGCCGCCGCCGTCGCGTCAGGGGGCGTGTTCGTCGCCGTCGCTGGTGCGGTCGGCGCGTGCGGTGCGTGGGCGGCATGAGGTCGAACGGCGCCGTGGGTGGTTGCGGCGTCTTCTCGACCGCCTGACCTGGACCGAGGACTGGTGACCAGGGGGCGGCCGCGCGGCGGACACGCCCCCTGGATCCCGGCGCCGCCGCCCCCTTCCACGCCGCACTTCCGGACAGTTCATCTGCGGGAAGCCCGGGGTGCGGCGACCATGGCGGCGGCGCGGCTGGCCGATATGTCATCGAGGCCGCGCCGCCGCCCCTCAGACAGCGGGGCGGGTCCCGCGGCATGACCCGCCCGCCACAGGACGCGATCCCGGAAGAGATAGCTGCGACTCAGCAATCGTCACTTCAATGAGCAGCGAAATCACAGGAGGAAGCAGATGGGTCAGCGCGGCACGGACGGCGACCAGCGCGACGGCTCCAAGCCCAAGGACAAGCAGGGCACGTTCATCGACCCCAATAAGCGCGACAGCAAAGGCAGCAGAGGCAAGGACGACGAGGGCAAAGGCGGCAAAGGTAAATGAGCGATGCCGAAGCCCTGAACCGGCGGCTTCTCGACGAAATGGCGGCCGCCGACGTGCTGTCCGACCAGTGGCGCCCGGCGTTTCTCGCCATGCCACGACATCGGTTCGTCCCGGGCGTCATCTGGGTCGACGCTGAGGGCGGCGGGTTCACCGCACGGCGCCGGGACGACGACCCGGCGGCGTGGCTGGAGATCGCGTACACCAACGACGCGATCGTCACGCAGGTCGACGACGGCGCCACGCCGGATACGGGAACAGGCCGGCGGGTCACAAGTTCGATCTCAGCGCCGTCCATCGTGGCCGCGATGCTGCGCCGCCTGGAGGTGGAGGCCGGGATGCGGGTTCTGGAGATCGGCACCGGTACCGGGTGGAACGCGGCCCTGCTCGCGCACGTGGTGGGCGAGCAGAACGTCACCACGATCGAGGTCGACGCCGTCATCGCCGAGCGGGCCCGTAAGGCGCTAGCTGAGGCGGGTGTGTCGCCCACCGTGGTCACCGGCGACGGCGCGGAGGGCTTCCAGGGCAACGCCCCCTACGACCGGGTCATCGCCACCGCAGCCGTGCAGCACGTCCCCTACTCGTGGGTGGCGCAGACCCGGCCCGGCGGCATCATCCTCACCCCGTGGGGGACCGCCTACGACAACGGCGCGCTGGTCCTCCTGACCGTCGACGAGCACGGCGCGGCGCATGGCCGGTTCGTCGACAACACGGTGGCGTTCATGTGGCTGCGTGCACAGCGTGCCCCCCGGCCCGACCCGCCGAACGACTTGGCGGGTGCGGCCGAGTCCACCACGACCCTGCATCCGGACGCGGTCGCCTGGGACGACATCAGTGCCTCGTTCGCGGTCGGGGTGCGGTTGCCCGACGTCAGCAAAAGGTTCGTGGACGCCGACGACGGCAGCGATGACTTCACCTTCTGGGCGTTCTCCGGGCCGTCCTGGGCGTGCGTGGACGTCACCGACGGCGCCTCCACGCACCGGGTGCTCCAGTACGGTCCACGCAACCTATGGGACGAAATCGAGGCCGCCTACCGGTGGTGGGAGCAGAACGAGCGGCCGCTGACCGGCCGGTTCGGGCTCGCCGTCTTCCCCGACCGCCAGTACGTCTACCTCGACTCGCTCGACAACCCCGTCTAGGGCTACCGGCCGTTGCTGGAGAAATGTTGGTAGTCCTTGGCGCCGCGCCAGACGCCGCCCCAGCCCCAGCCGATCGAGGCGAACGCCTTCACCACCGGGTCGCCCTTGTGGATCACTCCGGGGTCGCGGCGGCTGCGGTTCCTGTACTTCACGCAGTGCTTGTGCGCCACGGTCCCGTCGGAGGAGACGTAGGGGTTCTCGCACGGGTTGATGTCGATCGCCAGCCCGTAGGCGTGCTGTGACCAGGTGCTCGACCCGGTGGCGGCGCGGCAGTTGAACGCCGAGGTGTTGTCGGCCTCGATGGAGTCGAAGTCGCTGCCCTTGTAGACGTCCACCGGCTCCATGCGCTTGATCGGGTACTTCATCCGGTACAGCTTGCGGAAGACGGTGACCAGGTCGTCGGCCGCCTTGGCGTTGACGACCAGGCGCCCGTCGTCGTGCGGCCGCCCGTCCATGCCCCAGTACGTCATCTCGATCATCCGCAGGCCCGACACCGGCACGGGGCAGCCGCGGCGCCACGAGTGCTTGAGCTGGCCCGCCGTGACCTTCTTGATCTGCGCGCGGAACGGCTGTGCGGAGGGCGTCCCGCCGCCGGGCTGCGAGGCCGAGGGCGCCGGGGCGGGCGGTGTGGCAGGCGTGGCCCGGCCGCCTCCCGAGTGGTCCGAACCCTGGCCACAGCCGGTCGCGCCCGCGGTGGCGGCGGCGAACGCCGCGACGAACGCCAGCCCGCGAATAGTCCATCTACCTGGCATGACAGCAGCATCGCATGCCCGCGCCCGGGTACCCGGCATGACGGGGCGCTCCGGCCGCGGCATTACCCGGCGACGCGCCGCGCTGCCTTCGTGGGGGACGGCCGGTTCGCTACCGTGCGTCTTGGCGCGTGGCTGTCGTTGAGGGGACGGGGGCGGGCACGCGCATCCGTTTCGACCACACCCCCTGCCGGGTACAGTCCCGGCGTCCCCGGCCGAGGGAGCCGGCATGGCGGATTCTCACGAGAGCGGCCGCCCGAGCCGCCCGAGCCTGGAAGACGAGATCTTCGCCGTGGCGTCCACGGTGGAGACCGACCGGCCGGACGACGGGCCGCGCATCCGCGTGCGCTCGCGTCCGCCCTGGGAGTGGGCGCAGGGCCTGACACGGCGCGACGTCGGCACGACGCTCGCGGGGTTCCTGACGTTCGTGTTCGTCGACCTGGTGATGATGTACGCGCCGCTGATGATGAGCCGCAGGCCGAGCCTGCTGCCGCAGATGATCACACTGCTGATGCTGGCGTTCGGGCTGGGCGGCCTGCTGGCGTGGAAGGTCGGCGGAGTGTGGCGGCAGTTCGGCATCGGGATGATGCTGGCCTGGGTGTTCCTGACCCTGGTGTCGGTGGGGTTCCTCACCGGCCTGACGCTGTGAGGACGCCGTGGGGCTCGTCGGCCCTTCGCCCCGGCGGTCGCGGCCGGGAGGCCGGCGACGCCGGGGGAGGCGTCAGTTCTCCTCGGCGATGCGCTTGACGACCGAGGTGAACGCCCGGCCGATCGCCGCCAGGTCGTCGGGGTCGATCACGTCGATGAAGAAGGTGCGGACCGTCTCGACGTGGTCGCGGGCGGCCCGCTCCAGCACGGCGAAGCCCTCCTCGGTGAGGTGGGCGTAGACGCCCCGCTTGTCGTTGGGGCAACTGCCGCGCACCACCAGCCCCTTGGACTCGAGCCGGGAGCAGGTGTGCGACAGGCGGCTGCGGGACTGGCTGGCGTGCGCGGCCAGTTCCGCCATCCGCAGCCGCCGGTCGGGCGCCTCCGAGAGGCGGACGAGGATCTCGTACTCTGAGATCGACAGACCGTGCTTGGTCTTCAGGTCGCGGTCCATGATCTCGGTCAGCCGGACGCTGCCGTCCACGTAGGCCCGCCAGTCGCGTTGTTGTGCGGCATCGAGCCAGCGTGGTTCGCTCATGGGGGACAGTATACGGCACTGTTTAACTTTCAACTAACGCCGAGCGTCGTTCGGCCGACGTGTCGCACGCCGCGGAAATAGTTTATCTTTCAATCACGTTGCATCCGTGCGACGGCGTCCGCTCGTCCGGAGCGGGCCCACCACGTCTGAGGAGTACCGATGCCAGCCGTCACCGCGGACCCGCTGACCCTGCCCCGGCTGCCGCGCCTGCCCGAGGCCGGCACCGGCTGGCGCCGCGTCGCCAAGGTCGTCACCGCCCAGCGCCACCTGGAGGGCGAGGGCTTCCAGGTCCGGCGCCCGTTCCCCGGCATGGACCTGTCCCTGGCCGACCCGTTCCTGCTGCTGGACCACATGGGCGCCGTCGAGTACGCCCCGGGCGAGGCCAAGGGCACGCCCTGGCACCCGCACCGCGGCTTCGAGACCGTCACCTACATCATGGACGGAGCGTTCCAGCACCAGGACACCACCGGAGGCGGCGGCCTGATCTCCGACGGCGCCACCCAGTGGATGACCGCCGGGGCCGGGATCCAGCACATCGAGCAGCCGCCGCCGGAACTGGTGGCCAAGGGCGGGCTGTTCCACGGCGTGCAGCTGTGGGTGAACCTGCCCCGCGCGCAGAAGTGGGTCACGCCGCGCTACCAGGACATCGAGGCGCGCGACGTCACGCTGCTGGCCGCCGACGACGGCTCCTCGCTCGTCCGGGTGATCGCCGGGTCGCTCGGGGAGCACCAGGGGCCGGGCGTCACCTACACGCCGATCAACTACCTGCACGCGACGGTCGCGCCGGGCGCGCGGCTGACGCTGCCGTGGCCGCGCGAGTTCAACGCCATGGTGTACGTGCTGTCCGGGCGCGGCACCGCCGGCGTCGAGGAGATCGCGCTGGACGAGGGGCAGCTGGCCGTCTTCGGCGGCTCGCACCACAAGGGCGAGCGGGACGGCCTGGTCGTGCGGGCGGCCGACCGGCAGCCGACGGCGGCGGGGAACGGCTGGGAGATCCTCGTGCTGGGCGGGCTGCCGATCCGCGAGCCCGTCGCCCGGTACGGGCCGTTCGTGATGAACACCCGCGAGGAGCTCGTCCAGGCGTTCGAGGACTTCCAGGCGGGCCGGATGGGGACGGTCCCCGCCGAGAAGGTCCCGCACCGTTCGGCCGCGGACGACACGTCCCTGACCTGACGACCGGGCGCCGCGCCGCACGGCGCGGCGCCCGCCGTTTGCCGGGAGCGGCTGACGGGTGGCGAGGGCGTGCGCTAGTGTGTTCGAACAGTCGAACAGAAGTTCGACGGCCTCGTTCGAACGCCCTCGCCTGGGAGGCGGCATGGTGGCGACGGTGACCGCGGATCCCGCGACGCGCCGCCGGACGGCGCGTCGCGGGACGCACGCGACACGCCGCAGCGGTTTCTATGCAAATCTACGGCCGCAGCTATATCGGCTCATAGAGTCCGAGAGCGTGGATCCCGTGCGCAATCCCTATGCCCCGGGCGCCGGGCAGCGTCCGCCCGAGCTGGCCGGACGCGACCGCGAGCTGCAGCAGTTCGAGGTGGTGCTGGAACGGGTCGCCCGCGGCCGTCCCGAGCGCAGCATGATCATCACTGGGCTGCGCGGGGTCGGCAAGACCGTGCTGCTCAACGCGTTCCGCTCGATGGCGATCCAGCGGCTGTGGGGCACCGGCAAGATCGAGGCCCGTCCGGACCAGTCGATCCGCCGTCCCGTCGCCTCGGCCCTGCACATGGCCGTGCGCGAGCTGGCCCCCCGGCACCGCGCCCCCGACCGCATCGAGCGGTTCCTCGGCGTGCTCAAGGCGTTCGCGCAGGCGGGCGAGGAGCCGTCCGGCCGGGCCCGGGCGCGGGCGCACCGCTGGCAGCCGGGCATCGACGTGCCCGCCGTGCGCGGCCGCGCCGACTCCGGCGACCTGGAGATCGACCTGACCGAACTGTTCGTCGACGCGGCCTCGGTCGCCACCGACGTCGGCGTCGGCATCGCGCTGTTCGTGGACGAGATGCAGGACGTCCCCGGCGACGACGTGTCCGCGCTGTGCGCCGCCTGCCACGAGCTGTCCCAGATCGGCGGGCCGCTGATCGTCGTCGGCGCGGGGCTGCCGCATCTGCCCGCGGTGCTGTCGGCCAGCAAGTCCTACTCCGAACGGCTGTTCCGTTACTCGCGCATCGACCGGCTCGACCGCGAGTCCGCCGACATCGCGCTGCTCGCCCCGGCCGAACGCGAGGACGTCACCTTCACCCCCGAGGCCCTGGACGCCCTCTACCTGGCGGCCGACGGCTATCCCTACTTCGTCCAGGCGTACGCCAAGGTGGCCTGGGACGTGGCACCCGACAGCCCCATCACCGCCGAGGACGTGCGGGTCGCCGCACCGGAGGCCGAGAGCGAGCTGGCGGTCGGCTTCTTCGGCAGCCGGTACGAGCGGGCGACCCCGGCCGAACGCGACTACATGCGCGCCATGGCCATGCTCGGCGACGAGGGCGACAGCCCGGTCGCGACCTCGGCGGTCGCCGAGGAGCTGGGCCGCAAGCCCTCCAGCCTGTCCCCGGCCCGCGACGGCCTGATCAAGAAGGGGCTCATCTACAGCGCCGAACGCGGCCTGGTCGCCTTCACCGTCCCGCACTTCGGCCAGTTCCTGCGCGCGCAGCCCGCCTGACCGCCTCCGCTCGACCTGCCCCGGCAGCACCCGTGCCTTCGCCTACGCTTCTCTAGGCCTTTCTAGCGTCCGCCCCAGAAAGCCCTAGAGAATCCGATCGAACTCCGCAGGTGCGGGCGAAGCCGCCGTGCCAGGCCATATAAATGTGTAGGCGTCTCTATGTCCTCGCCTAGAAGCCTCTAGAGAACGCTCGGAAGGCCCCCGCGTTGAACCTTTTAGAGAGGCCTCGCTAGATTCCTCTTCTAAACGGGATCGTGGCAGGTCATCGGGGGACCGCGGGGGCGGCCGGCCGACGGCCGCACGCCGTACCGAGCGAGCGAACGGAGCGCCGAGTGAAGGAGTTCAGCCGGGCCACGGCGGTCAGGCCGCGGAACGAGGACGAGGGGGACGCCGCCGACGCAGGGGAACGGCGCGTGGAGTTCGACGCCGACCTGGACGCGCAGTGGAGCGTCGGCGACAAGCTGCACGGCGGATACGTCCTGGCGGTCATGGCCCGGGCCGCCGCCCGCGCGGCCTCCCCCGAGCACCCGCATCCGGCCGCCGTGAGCGCGACGTTCCTGCGGGCACCCGACCCGGGGCCGGTGGTGATCGCCGTCGACACGCTGCGCGAGGGACGCACCGTCTCGCAACTGCGCGTGCGGATGTCGCAGGACGACCGTCCGATGGTCGAGGCGCTGATCTGCCAGGAGCGGCTGGAGGACGCCGACCCGTGGTGGTCTGCCGCGCCGCCCGTCGAACTGCCCGACCGGCAGGACTGCTTCCTCGCGCCGAAGGAGCCGCCGGGGGCCGGCTTCCCGGTGCCGCTGATGGAGGTCGTCGAGGAGCACGTCGATCCTGGCGTCCTGGGATTCGCGCTGGGGGAACCGTCCCGGCGCGGGCTGATCCAGGGGTGGCAGCGGCTGGCCGACGGCACCGACTGGGATCCGTTCAGCCTGCTGGTGGCGCTGGACATGGTGCCGCCCGCCTCCTACGACCTGGCGCTGCCGGGGTGGGCGCCGACCATCCAGCTCACCGCCTACATCCGGCGCCTGCCCGCCCCCGGTCCCGTCCGGGTGCGGATGCGGGCGACCGACGTCGGCGGCGACCGCATCGACGAGACCGTCCACGTCTGGGACAGCAAGGACCGTCTCGTCGCCCAGGCGACCCAGTTGGCCGCGGTCCGCATCCCGTCCTGACCTCTGCACTTCTCTAGCCGTCTCTAGCGGTAGATCTAGAGGCGGCTAGAGAACGCGAGACCGTCAGGCGGAACGCGCGGCGGCGACGTCCGGCGCCCCGGACGGCTCGGCCTCCACGAGGGCGGACCGGACGGTCCGGTGCCGCGCGGCCGTGGAGACGGCGAACACGATCTCCATGTCCCGGCCGTCCACCCGCGCCGGGAACACCAGGAACCGCCAGCAGCCCTCCCGCCAGACGTCCAGCGGCGCCGCGCTGGCGATCGCGTTCTCCCGGCTCAGCCAGGCGTCGCTCGCATGCAGCGCCTGGTAGGTCTCGGCGAGCGGGCTGCGGCGGCGATCGCACGGCGCGGCCGCACGCGGGCGCAGCCCCAGCCGCTCCAGCAGCGCCGGCAGCTCCGGCGACAGGGCGGCGAACAGCGTCAGCTCGGCCACGAACACCAGGCCGACCAGCGCGGGCCCCTGCCGCAGCACGTCCGTTCCCGAGTGCGGGGCGCCCAGGGCGACGACCGCGGCCAGCGTGCACAGGCCCGTCCGCACGACGCCGCGCCGCCCCACAGGCTCGCGGCTCAGCTCGCCGAAACAGCCGCAGCCCGTGCCGACGCCCTGCCTGCGCAGCTCACCGACCACCCAGGTGGCGGCGGCGAACATCACCGTCGTCGCCAGCCGGACCGAGGAGTGCGCCGACATCATCATGGCCAGCCCCAGGACGCCCTCGAAGACCCCGAGTCCGAGGGTGACCTGGCGGCTGAGCCACGGCGTCCGCCGGCCGGGCGCCGCAACCCCGTACACCTCGTCGGCCGCCGGAACGCCGCGCACGTCATCGGCTGCGGGGACGCCGCGCACGCTATGGGGCGCCGCGGGCACGACCTGCGGCACGGTCAGCTTCGCCAGGCTCGCCGCCAGCAGGACGAACGCGAGCACCAGCACCTGCGTGCTCTGGACGACGGGCAGCACGGCTCAACCCTCCAGACCGGGCACGACACCGCCGACGGTCACGTTGAAGCAGCCGGCGGCCAGATCCCCGCCCAGGCCGGCGAACGCGACGGGCGCCAGCTCGACGACGCGTCCCCGCGGCGACGTGCCGCACTCCACGCACCGGTCGCAGAAGCGGGCCGCGACGCACCCGCACTCGGTCACCGGGACGCACGCGACACGGCCGGTGCAGTCGTTGCGGACGGACAGCTCGCTGCCCAGGGACACGTACGGCAGCGGCAGGCAGGCGCTCGGCGCACCGTGGCAACCGCCCGCGTTGCCCTCCGGATCCACGGCGGGGTAGGCGAGGCCGACGTCCCCGGAGCCGAACCAGGTCGCCGTTCCGCGCACCTCGTCCGGCACGGGCGCCGAAGGATCGGCTGCCGGGGGCTGGTCGGCCCGGTAGCCGGGCTGCGCGGTGCCCGGCCGCGCCGCCCGGGGGCCGTCCGGGGACGCGACGCAGATGACGTCGATCAGGTAACCGGGTTCCAGCCGGGGATGGCGCACCAGCACCCGGCCGAGAACGTTCGGCGGGACCACCACATGGGCCCATCCCCGATGGGGGCCCATGTCCACCTCCACGGCGTCCCGCCCGCACCTCACGACCGTGCCCGTCACCCGGACGATGTCGACCCAGACCCGGTCGGCGCCGAGACCGTCGGCGGTGCGGACGATCGCGCGGCGCCCCGGCCGCAGCGCGTCCGGGCCCTCGCGTCCGCCGTGCCACACCGCGGTCGCCTGCGTCATCGGCACCCGCACCTCGCCCCTGTCACCGCCCAGGACGAGCAGGTGCGGGCTGGCGTCGAGGATCGTCCCGGCCACGGCGCGCACCGGGAGGCCGCCGGGAACCGCCCCGACACGGGACGCCCCGAGCACGGCCTCCCGGTGACGACGACGCCTGGCTGCACGGGGGTGGGGCGGCATGCGACTCTCCGACATCGATCTCGGTTGCGGGGCCTGGCTGTACGGAACAGCGACTCAAGGTTCACGCACCGTGATCCGACTGTCGACGGATTTGTCGCGACAAGTCAGCCGAGGGGTTGAGATTTATCACCCTGGAGAGGAGAATCGCACTCCAGGTTGACCCGAATATGTGTTTTTTGTTGGACCGGAATTACGATCTTCGTGCGATCGTCGAGAGCGCCGGGAGCTTGCCCGTTCAAGATCCCTCAATGGTACGGCTCGGCTGACGCCCTCCAACCCCTGGTTCGGTGGTGATGTGAACGCAACGCGGCACGAGGAGTTCCGCGAGTACGTCGCGTCCCGCGGCTCCGTCCTGCTGCGCATGGCCATGCAGCTGACCGGAGACCGCGCCGAGGCCGAGGACCTGCTCCAGGCCGCGCTGGCCAAGACGTACCTGGCCTGGGACCGCATCAACGACCCGGCCGCCATCGACGGCTACGTCCGCCGCGCCATGGTCAACACGCAGATCTCCTGGTGGCGGCGCCGCAAGCTGGAGATCTACCCCACCGACGAGCTGCCCGACCAGCCCGTCGACGACCACACCCGCCGCAGCGAGCTGCACGACGCCCTCGGCCGCGCCCTCGACCGCCTTCCCCAACGCCAGCGCCTCGCGGTCATGCTCCGCTACTACGAGGACATGCCCGAAACCGAGATCGCCGAAGTCCTCGGCGTCAGCGTCGGCACCGTCAAGAGCACCGTCTCCCGCGCCATGGCAAAACTCCGCGACGACGCCGCTCTCGGCTCCCAGTTCCCCGACCTCCCTCCCGACCCGTATTAATCGATATTTACTCCACCATCTCCACCCCAGAAAACCCGCCACCGCCCACAACTCGCCGTCGCAGAACGCCAATTCACACAAGTCACACCAAGCACACAAATGCTTCTGCATCGGGGGCAGGCATGGGCTCTAGGAGGCTGTGCGGGTTGCGGCTGCGCCTGCGCGTCTGTGTCGGCTGGGCGTGCTGCTGGCTGCTTGGCCGCTCGTGGCGGTGCGTCGGCCGGTGGGGTGGACGGTGCGGCCCCGCCCCGCAACGGCATTTCCGCTGCTAGGGGGCGGGTTTGCTCCAGGTTAGGGAGTAGCGGCGCAGGACGTGGCGGCGGTAGTGCACGCCGGGGAGTAGGCGGCGTGCCGTGGCCCGCACCTGTCCGTAGCTCATCTGCGGGTCGGCGACCGGCATGCCTCCCGGGCCGCCCGCGCGGCGCAGCACCTTGGTGATGCGGACGAACGGCGCGGCCGCGATCGTCGCCGCCCAGTCCGCCGGTGTCGCGTCGCGGGCCAAGCCCACTACCACCAGCGCGCCGCCGGGACGCAGCAGCTCGCGCATGCGAACCAGGGCCGCCTCGAAGTCCATGTGGTGGACCGTGGACACCGAGCAGATGAAGTCGTAGCCGTCGGCGGGCAGGCGAGCGGTCAGGAAGTCGCCGTGGACGAACGTGAGCGCCGGGTGGCCGGCGCCGAGCTCGCGGGCGCGGGCGATCATCTCCGGAGACCTGTCGATGCCGGTGACGCGGTCAGCCCGTCCGGTCAGCTTCAGCGCGAGCAGCCCGTCCCCGCAGCCGACGTCCAGCGCGTCGCCGCACCCCTCGGGGACGGCGCGGAGGATGCCCGCGTGGCGGGCGACGTTGGTGTTCCAGTAGGGCGTCGGGACGGCCTGGCGCATCGGGGTCATCGTAGGGGCGCCCGGCTTCCGGCGGGGTCGTCCGAGCGAACGGCCGAGAGGGGCGTTGCGGGGGGCTTCTGGGGAAATAGGGGCCTGTCTGGTGATGACAATCACATCGGCGCGGTCGAGAATCCGGTTCTGAGGGCCGTCGAGCTGGAGGTGTGCCGTGTGGAGCACCATGCAGGACTTTCCCCTGACCATCGCCTCGATCATGCGTCACGGCACGGGCGTCTTCGGGGACACCCAGGTGGCGACCTGGACGGGGGACGGGACGCGGCGCATCACCTACGGCGAGCTCGGCGAACGGGTCGCGCGGCTGGCGGGGGCGCTGCGGGCGCTCGGCGTCGACGGTGACCAGCGCGTGGCGACGTTCATGTGGAACAACGCCGAGCACCTGGAGGCCTACCTCGCCGTGCCGTCCATGGGGGCGGTGCTGCACACGCTCAACATCCGGCTCTTCCCCGACCAGCTCGCCTACATCGCCGACCACGCCGAGGACCGGGTCGTCATCGTCGACGGGTCGCTCGTGCCGTTGCTGGCGCCGGTGCTGCCGCGGATGAAGACCGTGCGGGACGTGGTCGTGGTGGGGGCGGCCGACACCGCGCCCCTGGCGGACGCGGGCAAGGAGCTGCACTCGTACGAGGAACTGCTGGCCGCGTCCCAGCCCACGTTCGACTGGCCGGAGATCGACGAACGCTCGGCGGCGGCCATGTGCTACACCAGCGGCACCACCGGCAACCCCAAGGGCGTCGTCTACTCGCACCGTTCGGCGTACCTGCACTCGATGACGGCCTGCACGGCCAACGCGATGGGCCTCGGCGCCCAGGACCGGGTGCTGCCCGTCGTGCCGATGTTCCACGCCAACGCCTGGGGGCTGCCGTACGCGGCGCTCATGGCGGGCGCGTCGCTGATCATGCCGGACCGCTTCCTGCAGGCCGAGCCGCTCGTCCGGATCATCGAGACGGAACGTCCCACCGTCGCCGGGGCGGTCCCGACGATCTGGAACGACGTGCTGCGGTACGCGCGGGACAACGGCAGCGACCTCGGCTCGCTGCGCCTGGTGCCGTGCGGCGGTTCGGCGGTGCCCGAGTCGCTGATGCGCGGCTACGACGAGATCGGCGTGCGGATCGTCCAGGCGTGGGGCATGACCGAGACGTCCCCGCTGGCGACGGTCGCGCATCCGCCCGTCACGGCCGACGGCGAGGAGTCGTGGCGGTACCGCGTCACGCAGGGCCGCGTGCTGGCCGGGCTGGACGTCCGCATCGTCGGTGACGGCGACGTGGTGCTGCCCAACGACGGCACGTCGGTCGGCGAGGTGGAGATCCGCGGGCCGTGGGTGACCGGCGCGTACCACCGCGACGAGGACCCGGCCCGGTTCCACGACGGCTGGCTGCGCACCGGCGACGTCGGCACGCTGTCCCCCGACGGTTATCTGGTGCTGACCGACCGGGCCAAGGACGTGATCAAGTCGGGCGGGGAGTGGATCTCCTCGGTGGAGCTGGAGAACCAGCTCATGGCCCATCCCGACGTCGTGGAGGCCGCCGTGGTGGGCGTGCCGGACGACCGCTGGCAGGAGCGTCCGCTGGCCTCGGTCGTGGTCCGCGACGGCGCGACGGTCGGCGCCGAGCAGCTCCGGGAGTTCCTGGCGGGCCGCGTCCCCCGATGGCAGCTGCCCGAGCGGTGGACGTTCATCCCCGAGATCCCCAAGACCTCGGTCGGCAAGTTCGACAAGAAGGTGCTGCGCAGGCGGTTCGCCGACGGCGAACTCGACGTCCTTCACCTGCGCTGACGCGCGGCCGGCCAACCTTTCGCCGGACGGCCGCGTCCAACGGGGCGTCCCACTCGTTCCCCCAGGGGGTGCCTGTGGCCGAGTTACACCACCAGCCGACCCGCGCCGCACATCGCGGCCGCCGGGGTGGCCCGAACGTGGTCGTCGTCGTGGCCGTCACGGCGGCCGTCACCGCCGTCGCCGTCGCGGGTGCCATCATCTTCCTCGCCACCCGTGGCACCTCCGAGCGGCAGGTGATCTTCACTGGGCAGGTCATCATCACCGACACCGACCCGACGACCGCGTATTTCATCTGGGACAAGGACAGCTGCACGGGCGCAGGCAGGTACGGCGACGTCGCCCAGGGCGCGGTGGTGGAGGTACGCGACGAGGACGGGAAGGTGCTCGGCGTCTCGCAGCTCCGAGGCGGCGCGCCCGAGGGATTCCGCAGGAACACGCTGGGCACCACGGCGGAGCGGTGCGTGTTCCTGATCGACGGGCGGGCCGTGCCCGAGCGGGACGTCTACCGGGTGGTGGTCGGCCGGCAGGCGCCGTGGACGGTGGAAGCCGAGCAGCTCGGTCAGGCGATGGTGCGCCTGGGCGACTGACACGGCCGGGCGGCCGTGGTGGCGGCGAGCAGTGTCGGGTGCGGCCGCCCACGGTGCGGGGACGGGCCCGGATCCGTGATCAGTACGGCCAGCCCCGGCGCCCGACTGGACTCTTGACGGTCTCTGACCGATATGGGGCCTCGGTGGCGTGGACAAACCGAAGGTTTTTCAATACCACCGGTTCCATCGTCCTCACCTTCGGGTCATCCTTCTGCCGTTTTCGCGAGATCATGTGGTGCGGATGGTGTGGTGGGGTGTATTCAGAGTGGGCCGATTGTCCGGAAGGCTCCGTTGGGGCCGGACTCCCATGCGGATGCGGGGAGCGCTCATGCCCAGATGGTCCTCGTTCGACGGCGCCGCCGACCGCAGGTTGGTGCACGGTCTGAACGGTGGTGACAGGACCTCCCTGGCCGCGCTCTACGACGCGTACGCCGAGCGCCTTTACGATTACTGCGTGTCAATGACGGGCGAATACAAAACGGCCGTCGACATCGTGCATGACACCTTCATCGACGCCTGGCGCCGCGCGCCGCGCATGCGCGATCAGATGCGGCTGGGGTCCTGGCTGTACGCGGCGGCGCGGCGCCGTTGCCTGCAGCGCGGCGGGGACCGGCAGCTGCACTGGGAGACCGACGCCGACTTCGCCGACGTCCTCCCGCCCGACGGCGCCGCGGACGCCGCGACCCGGCAGGAGCCGCCGCCCGCCGCCGAACTGTCGGCGCTTCTGGAACGTTCGCTGGCCCGGCTGGACGCCTCCGACCAGGAACTCCTGCTGCTCTCGGTACGCCACGGCCTGCGCCCCGCCGAGATCGGCGCCGCGCTGGGGCTGTCGGCCCGGCGCGCCGCCGCGCGGACGAGCAAGGCCAGGTCGCGCCTGCGCACCGCGTACGAGGCCGAGCAGGTCGCGTGCGCCCGTCGCTGTGCCGCGGGCCGCGCCGGGGACGCCGCGACGATCGGCGGCACAGCCGCCGCCGCCACTGTCGCCGCCGAGCGGCCCGCGGCCGCGGCAAGACGGCACGGCGGACGGTCACGGCGGGCCGCCGGAGTCCTCACCGTGCGCCGCTCGTCCCGCCCGTCCACGGCCGTGGCGTCCCGCGCGCACGGGGGCGACGGCGAGGGCGGGGCCCATCACGAGGACTGCCCGGCGTGCCGGCGCCGTCGCCGGGTGGAGGTCGGGGCGCTGCTCGTCCACGCTCCGTCCCCGGTGCTGCCCGCCGCGCTGCGGCACCGCGTCATGCACACCGCCACCGACCCCGAACTGGCCGGCTACCGGACCGACATCGCCGCGCGGGGCGGTTCCCTGACCCCCGACGGCATGCCCAGCCAGCCCGACGTCCCGTCGCCGTACACCCGCCGCTGGCTGTTCGCAGGCGGCGGTATGGCCGGTGCCCTGGTCACCGCCCTGGTGGCGGCGCTGCTGATCGGGCCGGGACTGCCGCCGTCCACGATCACCTGGCCGCCGTTCCGGACGCATCCGCAGCCCGCCGTGACGCCCGACCGCCAGACCAGCGGACGGCCGGACGCGGGCGGCCACTCCGGCGCCCGCCCGCCGCTCGCCCAGGTCCCCGCCGCGCCGGCCGTCCCGGCCGGGCCGTCGCCCCAGCCGAGCGGCGGCGACCGCCGGCCGACGCCGTCGCCGTCGCCGCCCGTGTCGCCGTCCCCGACCCCGCCGGTCACGCCGCCGGTGACCCCGTCCCCGCCCGGCGTGCCGACCGTCGTGCCCGCCAAGATCGAGCTGTACGGGACCAAGACCGCCCAGGTCCGGCTGACCGCCGAGAACGGCCCCATGGTCTGGAACTCGGTGTCGTCCAGCGACCGGATCAGCGTCTCCCCCGCCGAGGGCAGCCTCGAGAAGGGCGACTCGGTCGACCTGACGGTCACCCTGCGCACCACGTTCCTGAACCCGCCGGGCGAGGGCACCGTGACCTTCTCGGTGGACGAGGGCACCAGCCGCCGCCTGGACGTCGTCTGGGGCTTCTACTTCGTCTGAGCGCCGGCCGGGATCAGTGCTCGGGGGCGTCGCCTCCGGTCCGCCGCTGTTCGTCGAGGAGCGCTTGGACGCGGGTCTGCACGGCGCGGGCGACGAACGGGTCGACCACCATCTTCACCAGCGGACGCACGCGCCGCGCCAGATCCGCCGCGTCGCCCGTGGCGCCCGCGCAGACGTCCGCGTGCCGCCGGACCACCTGCTCCTGCACCAGGTCGACGAACCGCCCGGCGATGACGTCGCAGTCGTCGCGGATCCGCCCGGCGGCGTCGAGCACGGCGTCCAGCGGTATCCCCGCGGCGACCAGCTCGGCGCCCGCGTGCAGCAGCCGCGGGCTCGGCACCCGGAACCGGTCGCCGTCCGGCTCGATCAGGCCGAGCTCGACGGACCGCCGCACGACGCGCGCCACCTCCGGCGCCTCGCCGCCGCGTCCCGGCAGGAGCGTGCGGACCAGCTCCTCCAGGGTGACCGTGCCGGGGACGCCGTCCGACCACGGCTCGGTGAACACCTGCTCGACCCCCAGCACGTCGCCGACGTCCCGGCCGGTCTCCCAGGCCGTGAGGAGCTCCTTGATGATCGCCAGCGTGTAGCCGCGGCGGAGCAGCCGGCCGATCAGCCGCAGCCGGGCCAGATGCGCGTCGTCGTAGATGCCGATCCGGCCCCGCAGCCGCGGCGGCCGCAGCAGCCCGCGGTCCTGGTACGCCCGGATGTTGCGCACGGTGCTCCCCGCGGCCCGCGCCAGCTCGTCGATGCGGTATTCGGCCATGCCCCCGTCTCGCCTTTCGATGCCGGGTTGATCTTACGTGCCCCGCATTGCCGCAAGTCCGGAGCCGGGACGGGCCGCTGCCATTCGGCCCGCGCGCCCACCATGCACCGAATTCGATTACGCCTTTCCGGTGAACGGCCGGCATGACGGCGCCCGGAATCGGGGAACGTCCGGCACGTCGTCACGACGGTTCTCGGTGTCGTCACCCGGACGAGCAGGGGATCCGCGCCGTCGCACGTCGCCGAATGCCCGGCCTCGACGCTCCACCGGGCCGCCGGACTATCGGCGAAATCCCCACCGCGAGCCCGGGAGAATTCACCTCGTGCGTGTCCTGCCGTAGCGTCGCCGGCCGTTCTCGGCAATGTCTCGGCCTGTGATTCTGCTAACCCCGCCGACCAGCCTCCGTTCGTCCCTGGCGCACATCACACGGCACCTCGTGACACGGTATGAAAGACTTGGCCACTTGAGGATCTCCGCCGAAGGACCGACCGGGTTGGACAGGGAACTGCGCGTCACACGGCGCAACGCACGATTCCAGCAGTGGCAGGCCCTGCTGTCGAACCGCACCAAGCGGCAACGGGCGGGCGAGTTCCTCGTGCAGGGCGTCCGCCCCATCACCCTCGCCGTCGAGCACGGGTGGACGATCCGCGCCCTGATCCACGACGACGCGCGCAAGCTCTCGACGTGGGCGGCCGGCATCCTCGACCGCGTTCCCGAGGCACAGCGCGTCGCCATGGCCCCCGACCTGCTCGCCGAGCTCGGCGGCAAGACCGAGGACGTCCCCGAGCTGCTGGCCGTGGTCGCCCTGCCGCCGGACGACCTGACCCGCATCCCGCCGGGCCCGTCCTTCCTCGCGCTCGTGTTCGACCGGCCGACCAGCCCGGGCAACATCGGCACGCTCGTCCGCTCGGCCGACGCGTTCGGCGGCACCGGCGTGATCATCACCGGGCACGCCGCCGACCCCTACGACCCCAAGGCGGTCCGTGCGTCCACCGGCTCGCTGTTCGCGGTGCCCACCGTCCGGGCGCGTTCCCACCGCGAGGTGCTGCGCTGGGTGGACGACCTGCGCGCGGACGGCCTGCCGGTCACCGTCGTCGGCACCGACGAGCAGGGCGCGGTGGAGATCGCCGACCAGGACCTCACCGGCCCGACCCTGCTGGTCGTCGGCAACGAGACCAGCGGCCTGAGCACCGGCTGGCGCGAGTCCTGCGACGTGACGGTCCGCATCCCGATCACCGGCTCGGCCAGCTCCCTCAACGCCGCGTCGGCCGCCACCGTCGCCCTCTACGAAACCGCCCGCCAACGCGCCTGACCGCGCCCCCCGGCTGCCCGCCCGGTTGCCGCTCCCAGGCGCGAGCATCGCGAGGCACAGGCGCCGCCCACTACAGAGTGTGTCTGCTTGCATACTCTCCGCAGCGATTTGCCGCTAAACATCCGATTTAAGGCTAGTGATCGCTTTGACGTAATCTTGCTTCTTTTTGCTGATCTGGAGGTATTTGTCCGAGATGGTGCGGGAATCCCTCTTCTCGGCGAGATGGAGCGAATTCCGCAATATCTCGTCTCGGTCGAAAACCCAGATAGGGGGAGACATGCGGAAGAACATTCGCACGGGAGTTGTCCTCGGCATCTCCGGCCTCGCGCTGAGCGGTGCCGCCGTGCTCACTCCCGCCGCCCAGGCGTCCACCGTCGGCCACACCACCGCGACGGGCCAGGCCGGCTCCACCGCCACCGCGCTGGCCTGCGGCCGCAAGCGCTGCAAGCGGTACAAGCACCACAAGCGCAGCGTGGGTGTCGTGGTGTTCAAGCGCCACTACTTCGGCCCCCTGGGTGACATCCACGAGCGCGGCGTCGGCATCAAGGGCCGTGGCACGGGCTTCGGCGGCCTCGGCTTCGGCGGCCTGGGCTTCGGTGGCTTCGGCGGTGGCTTCGGCGGCTTCGGCTTCTAGTCCCGCCGACGTGTGACGACCCTGACGGGCGTCCCGTGCGACCACGCACGGGACGCCCGTCCCGTGTTTTCAGAAGATCATCCGCACGAACGCATGCGCCCTCGATCAACTAGATAAAAGCCCCCTCCCCGACATCATCGATCTCCACCACACGGCCCAATTCTCCCCCGCCCGGAAGAGCCCCCCGTCCCCCAAAAGGATGATTCCCCCCGCGAAAAAAGCCCTGCGAAAAACCCGCCCCCCCAGAGCCACCCCACCCTGCGCAACCGCCCCCGCGTGGGCAGCCGTATCGCGGCGGGTACCCGCGCCATGGCAGCGGCGCCCTGCCGTGGGTGCCCGTGTTGCCGCGGGTAGCCGCGTGGTGGTGGGCAGGCCCGTCGTGGTGGGCAGGCGTGTCGTGGTAGCTGGTCGCGTCGTGCTGGGTGGTCGCGCTGTCGTGGGTGGCGCGTCTTGATGAGGGCGTGTTGTGCTGGGTGGCCGTGTTGGCCTGTGGAGATCGGCGCGTGCTGAGGCTCGGGGCCGCGAGTGTGTGGGGCGTGCGTGGGGGGCCTGCGGGAGGGCGGGCGTGGTGAGGTGTTCGGCTTGCTTGGCCTGTGCAGAAAACGGCGGTGTTGACGTTGGGATCCAGGGGAGTGTGCGGGGCGTGTGTGGTGTTGGCGGGTGTTGGGGAGGGCGCGGGATGGGTGATGGTGAGGTGCTCGGCTTCGTTGACGTGTGAAGAGGCCGGTGCGTGTTGAGGCTGAAGGTTGAGGGAACGTGTGCGGGGCGTGGGTAGTCGCGTTGTGGTGGAGAGGTGCGGTGGCGGCGTCGTGGGGCTTGGGTCTGGCTTTACCCGCTGACGGCCAGGGGCCTGTGGTCTAAGCGTTCTTCGAGGGGACCATCTGGTAGCCGGCATCAGCCAGTATCTGCGGCAGTGCCTGCACGGCGTCGCGGCCCTTGTCCCTGGCGTGCTCGCTCAGGTGCTGCCAGTCGGCAATGTCGGGTTGGAGCTTGCGTTCATCGTCGTGCAGGGGCCGAAGCGCCAGCCGTCGCGCTCGCGTTTCCTGATCCACCGCCGATGCTCCAGGCGCTCGGCAAGGCGGCCATGAAGGTGACCAGCTGGGGCAGCCCCGATCGTCGGCACGTACCTCGGTCCGGCGCGGTGACCGCCGTGGTGCCGCTTCAGAGCCGTGACCACATCAGAGAACCAGAACGCCCTCGCCGAAGCGGTCGCCTTCGGCGAGGGCGCTGGTCACAGCGGAGGATCGGGGATGCGAACCCCCGCATGGGCGGTAAGCCCAAGCCGCATTGGGCGGCTGCGACGCTGGACGCGCTGCGACCGCACCACAGGCGGCCGCGTGCCCCACGCCGAAACCGGCGTCGCCCGGGGGCGCTGCCTCCTAGGCTGCTGCGCATGTCGAATCGTGCCGTCGCGGATGTAGAGGGTCTTTCACCTGAACGGTTGGTCGCACAGGCACGTGCCTGTCCGGCGCTCGCCACCGCGCGGACGCTGGCCGAATGGGTTGGCACGGGGAGGGAGGTCACCGCGCGCGGGGTGCTGCGGCCCGCCGCCGCCGTCGAGGCGTGTGATCTGCTGGGCATCGAGGTGCCGTCCCGCAGGCTGCGCAGTGCTCTGGACGTCCATGAGCTGATGATGGTGTGGTCGGCGGCGGCCGCGGCCGGGTTCATCGAGGTGACCGGCGGCCGGGTGGCGGCCGGCCCGGGCCTCGGGCAGTGGCTGGAGGGAACACCGGAGAACGTCCTGGCCGTCTGGGCCTCTTGCGCGGCCCAGTCGCTGGGGCTTGCGGGTGAGGCGGAACCGGAGGATCTGGAATACCTGGTCGTACTCGCCACTCTCTATGAGCGCGGCGGCGCGGCCTCGTCGGCGGAGTTGAGCGCGGCCATCGACGAACTGGCGGGCGGCCCGCCCTTCTGCGAGTGCCCAGACTGCACGGCGCGGGGCGAGGCACCCGGCGCGGTGGCGGGGCTGTCCGACCTCGACCCGGACGAGGCGGGGGCCGAGGAGGACGCGGTGTGGGCGCTGGGCGAGTTCGGCATCGCGCAAGCGCGGGACGAGGGCGCCGAACTGACCCCGCTCGGCCACTGGTTCACCGATCTGCTCTTCCGCGTGAACGCCCCGGCGGCGGACGCCGACGCCGCGGAGCTGGTCGCCGCGCTCTCAGGGCTTCCCGACATGGTGACCGAGCTGATGGGCCGATCGTGGCTGTCGGCCCGCACTCCCGCGGCGGCCGTCCGCGAGTTGCTCGCCGCCGGTGCGGCGGCGTCGGGCCAGGAGCGCCTGACCGCCCTCGCCCTGGCGCGCGGGCGCGGCCCTGAGGCGGCGCCGGCGTGGCGCGAGTGGGCGGCCCGGGACGGGTTCGGCGCCCACGCCCGGGTCTGGCTGGCCGAGCAGGACGGTACCGAGCCGGCCGAGGCCGACGAGGCATGGGTCGCCGTGGACACGTTGACCGTCCTGCTGGACTCGTTGCCCGCCGACGTGCCCGCGAACCTGCTGCCCGCCATCCTGCGGGCCGGCGCCGGTGCCGAGCTCGCCGAGGTCCTGCCGCTGCTGGAGGGGTGCGGGCATCCGGACGCACCGCGGCTGGCCGGACTGCTGGGCGGCGACCCGGGCTCCGGCCCGGTCCCGGCTCCGATCCCGTTGCCGGTACCGGCGCCCCGCGAAGGGGGTTCTGGTGCCGCGTACCAAATAAAGGTCCAGCTGCGAGGGGTGACCAAGCCGCCGGTGTGGCGGCGTCTCCAGGTCCCCGCCGACATCAGGCTGGACCGGCTCCATGAGGTGATCCAGGCCGCGATGGGCTGGGAGAACTACCACATGCACGTGTTCTCCCACGGCTCGGGCGAGTACGGGCTCCCCGACCGCGAACTCGGGCATCGCGACGAGCGAAAGGTGGCGCTGTCGCAGCTGCTCACCCTCGCGGGCGACAGGATCGGCTACACCTACGACTTCGGCGACGGCTGGGAGCACGACATCGTCCTGGAGGAGGTCCTGCCGCCCGGCACCGAGGTCGCCGATCCGTGCTGCACCGCCGGCAAAGGGGCGTGCCCGCCCGAAGACTGCGGTGGCGTCTGGGGATACGAGGAGCTGAAGGCCACACTGGCTGACCCGGACGCCGAGGACCACGAGGACATGCTCGAATGGCTCGGCCTGGACTCGGGCGACGACTTCGACCCGAAGGAATTCTCCCTCGCGGAGGTCAACCGCAGGCTCCGCCACTGACCCGGCAGGCGAGCAGACCGGCGGACGGACGATCGGGCGTCGGCCCGGCGGCCGTGCGCACGGACCGGGAGGCCCGGACGTTCCTCGTGAACGGGCCGGGGGCCATGCTTCCGGGGACGCGGCGGTGCGCGGCGGGCCGTCCGGGATGGGGTGGACGGACCCGCCGCGACTCAGCGTTACGTGAGCGGGGGACGACCGTGAGCCGGTCAGCGGGTTGTGAGGGCCGAGTTCACGGCGGTGCGCAGTGCCGCGCGGGTCAGCAGGAGAACGGGACCGTCCGGATCCTTGCTGTCCCGCACCGCCACCGCGTCGGCCACCGCCCCACCCGCGTCCGCCAACTCGACACAGTCCCCGCCGTTGGAGCCGCTGCGGCTACTTTTGCGCCACGCGAGCCCCGCCAGCTCGACGCAGTCCCCGCCGTTTTCGCCGCTGTAGCTGCTCTTGCGCCAGGAGAGCCCCGCAAGTTCGACGCAGTTGCCGCCGTTTTCGCCGCTGCGGCTCGCCTTGCGCCAGGTGACGTTCGTCAGGTCCATTTTTCCTCGGCCACCTTCCTGATCAGTCCACGCGACAGCTGTTGCGTGAGGGGGCGGCGTGAGTTGGTCAGCGGATCGTGGGGGCGGAGTTCACGGCGGTGCGCAGTGCCGCGCGGGTCAGTAGGAGGACGGGACCGTCCGGGTCCTTGCTGTCCCGCACCGCCACCGCGTCGGCTACTGCCCCGGCAGCGTCCGCCAGCTCGATGCAGTTCCCACCGTTGGAGCCGCTGTAGCTGCTCTTGCGCCAAGCGACGTCTCTCAGGTCCATTTTTCTTTGATGACCCTTTCGATCAGGTCACGCGACATCGGTTGCGTGAGTGCCCGTGAACGGAGGTCGACCAGGGTGCGCCAGAGTGGATAGTTCGGCGGGGTTGTCCGTCGTGATGCCGCGGATCGCCGTCTCGACGTACGCTACCTCGCTGCGATCCTCCATCGTCGCGACCACGAAAGCCCCCATGTTGCCGTCATGTTCGCCGCTTCCCAAGACTACTTGAAGCGTGACATTGGGCAACCTGCTGATAGCAATCAGATGCTCCAGTTGTTCCTTCATGATTTCGGGGGTGCCGACGGCGCGATGAAGCGCCTGTTCGTCGATAAGCAGGACGATGGTTGGTGCGACCGTTGTGCCCTCCGGAGCGAGGATGGCCTGCCGCTGGAGCCGTGCGTCAGCAGCCTCCTGGTTCCCGTGGAGGATCGCCAGGGCGTAGGTCGGGGTCTGCGCCAGACCGGGAATCACCGAGTGCTCGTAGCACACGAGCATGGCTGCGTCTGCCTCGACCTGGGGCCAGTCGAACCAGATCGGTACTGGGTGCCCGTCCTTATTGAGGTCCTCCCATAAACTGATGAGAGAGCCGTCTGCTTCCAGGTACTCGTCCACGGCTACGACGAACGCTCGTGTGGCGCGCTTCTTCCCGTTCTCGATTCGGCTGACCTGGGGACCGCTCACCTTCGTCAGATGAGCGATGGCCTCCTGCTTGACGTCCTTGGCCTCGCGTAGCCGTCGCATCTGACGGCCGAAAGCAACGAGGGCGGGGGACTCTCGGGGGCGTTGGCGTCGTGGGGGCATGGCTCCTATTTCTCGGGAGGTATATGTCGGGCGGGGCTTCGTGTCTACCGTCATCTGCCACCTTGGAGCGGTAGACACATCGTAACCCCAAAGTAGCGCACTGTGTGTTGAAGGAAACACACAGTGAGGAGAGGTCATGGGCGAGGTGGCATGCCACGAAAACGAGATGGTGGTGAAGCAGGACCTCAAGGTCGTCGCGGAGGTGCGGCGGTTCGTGCAGCTGTTCACCGGTCAGTGGGACACGGACGACTTCGTGCCCTGCCTGGTGGCGAGCGAGCTGGTCACCAACGCCCTGCTCTACGCGTCCGCGTCGGACGGCGACGTGACGTTTCGGATCGCACGCACGGACGACGGCGCGCTGTGGATGGAGGTCCAGGACGCGACATGCGACCTCCCGCACATGCAGGAGACCGACACGATCAGCGAGGCGGGCCGGGGCCTGTTCATCGTGGACCAGTTCTGCCGCTGCTGGGGCGTCCGCCCAATCGCCGGCGACGTGGGAAAGGTCGTCTTCGCGGTCCTCGACACGGCATGAAGACCAGCGAGGGGCGGCCCCCCGTCCGCCCCTCTGCCACCTACCGGCCGGACTCACACCCCCTGCCGAGTCCCGCACCAACCGGATATCCCGGAACGCGACAGGGGGCTTCGTCCAAAATCTGATCTTGGACGAAGCACCTGTCAGGTGGCGGAGGATCGGGCACCAGAGAGCCTGCTGGACGGTTTCGAACTTACCCGGAGGGCTCAGATACGCGATCACTCTCCGTGCAGATTGTTCCGCGTCGGCCCCGTTGGACCCACACCTATACGAGCCGATGTGATGGCGAAGAAGGGTCATCCCAATCTTGTCGTTGCGGTGGCATCGCTCAACGGCAGATGAGGATGTCACGTAGACGATTGGATTGCGCGCGCCATGCGAGGCTCAGGTGTCGTGGTGCTTGAACCAGATCTTTTCGGCGCGGGCGCTGGCCTGGGGTGTGAAGTAGTCGCCGGTCTTGAGGTCTTCGAGCAAGGTTGCGTGTATGGGTGTCCAGCCCAGGAGCTTCTGGGTGTGCACGCTGGAGACGGGCACGTCGAGAGAGAAGAATCTGGCCAGGAACGGGTTCCCGAGATGCTCGGCGGCCTGCGCCGGGGTCAGCGAGGCGGTGGGGATGTCGAGCATCTGCGCGACCTGTTCGGCGATGCTCTTGATCGTGACGGCGCTTTCGCCGACGCCGTGCAGCACCGTGCCGGCGGGGGCCTTCTCCAGCGCCAGCCGGAAGAGGCTCGCGGCGTCGAAACGGTGGACGGCCGGCCAGCGGTTGGCGCCGTCACCGATGTAGGCCGAGACGCCCGTCCTGCGCGCGGCCGCGATGAGAGCCGGGATGAACCCGTGGTCGCCGGGGCCGTGCACGGTCGGCGCGAGCCGCACCACGCTGGCTCGGACTCCCTGATCGGCGAAGCCCAGACAGCTCTGCTCGCCCGGGATGCGGAAGGCGGCGGCCGAAGCGGGATCCGGCGCGTCCTGTTCGGCGGCGACCCGCCCGGGCCTCATCACCAGCGTGCCGGACGTGCTGACGAGCGGCTTGCCGGACCCGGCCAGTGCCTGGCCGAGCGCCTCGATCGCGGCGCAGTCGCGGCGGATGAGGGCGTCCGGATCGGCGAAATCACCGCCGTAGGCCATGTGCAGGACGCCGTCGGCCGATTCGGCACCGCGGCGCAGGCTGTCCAGGTCGTCCAGGGAGCCTCGGTGCGGTGTGGCGGACAGCGACTCCAGCCGAGCGGCGGCGGCGTCCGAGCGGGCCAGGCCGGTGACGGTATGGCCGGCTGCGACGAGCTCGGCGACGACGGCGGGGCCGGTCTGGCCGGTACCGCCGGTGACGAAGACATGCATGGAACCCTCCCCGGTAACGCCAGCGACTGGCGCTAAGTAGCGCCAGTCGCTGACTCTACACCGTAGTGTCAGTCAATGGCGTTACATGCCGCCAGTCACTGACACGTTGCGATAGCCTTCATGGGTGCCACGCAGCGGAGCAGAAGCGCGTCGCCGCCTTCGGCAGGCGGCTGTGGAGCTGTATCAGGAACGCGGGTTCGACCAGACCACGGCGGCGGAGATCGCCGCCCGGGCCGGGGTCAACGAGCGCACCTTCTTCCGGCACTTCCCGGACAAGCGTGAGGTGCTCTTCGACGGCGAAGCCGACCTGCGCACGGCGCTGATGCAGGCGGTCGCCGAAGCGCCCGAGGGGCTGGAGCCGTTCGAGGTACTGCTGCGCGCCTTCAGAGAATCCGCGCGGGCTCTTGAGGACAACCGCTCGTTCTCCGAACCACGGTGGAAAGTCATCGCGGTCACCCCGGCACTCCGCGAACGCGAGTTGGCCAAGCACGCGATGCTCACCGACGCCGTGGCCGAGGCGCTGCGGCAGCGCGGTGTCAGTGACGGGCTGGCCGACCTGGCTGCCCGGACCGGCTGGGCCGCCTTCCAGCACGCGGTCGACGCCTGGGCCGACGACCCCGCGCCGGGTCTGGACGCGCATCTCTGCCGAGCCTTCGACGATCTACGCGCGCTCTCTACGGCCGTCCCACCGACACCGGCGAGCCCCGAACACTGATACGGCCCGCCTGCGGTCACCCGGACGTGGCAACCACCAAGTCCGAAGCAGGCGAGCGAACCGTCACCCTCGTACCCTCGCCGTCCTTCGCTCATGGCGTACTCACCAGAAGGAAGAGAACCTCGCAGTCAGTCCTGAAGCGTGGGTGGACTCCGGAAGAGTCTTGACCCGTGAAGACCGTTCCGTTGTAGCGCTCGATCAGGACGTCGAAGCGCTGTGAGATCCACTCGGGCCTCAACGCGCGATCCGGCGGCGGTCACCTCGAAGAAGAGTGGCCGCTCGATCGAGTAGTACGGCGCTATCGCGTCAGCCTGCGGACGGCCCAAGCAGCCATCGACGGCGGACCGCTCCCGCCGACCAGGTTCCACGACCTGCGCCACGGCGCGGCGACGCTGAGACTCCTCGGCAAGGTCGAAGGTGATCAGCGCGACGTTCGGCCACTCTCGGTCATCGTTCACGGCGGACACCTACGCCTCGGTCCGGCCGCGGCTGAGGCGATGGCCGCCGTGGTGCCGCTGCGACGTGATGGTCGCACGATGGCCACACCAAACACCGAAACGCCTCCGCCGGGGGTGCTCACCCTCGGCGGAGGCGCTGGACAGTGGCGGAGGATCGGGGATTTGAACCCCGGATGGGCGGTAAGCCCAAACCGCATTAGCAGACCGATAAGTCTTATGAGGGCACGTGGGGCTGTCTGATGTTTTGGCAGGTCAGAGCAGCCTTTATGGCGCTGACTGTGAGGGCTGGTGTGGCCCGATGAGAGCTGGTGAGGCGCCGATTGTGCCAACAATGTGCCAACCGGCACCACGGCTCTGATGGGTGAATCCGGATATTATCCCGAGAACCGCAGGCGACAATGCGGTTAGCATATAGCCTTACGAGGCTGGGCTGAGCCTGGAGCAATGAGCGTGGCGAATCGCGTCGCGTCTGTTGCTCGGACGGGGACGGTGAGGTCAATGGGCGGAGTGCTTGAGCCTACGCCAGCGATGGGGCCCTACGGGGTCGAGGTCCGGCGCGAGTCCTTCTACCTGGGTGGGCCGAGCGGCCGGATGGTGGTGGAGACCGAACGATGGAGCGTCCCGCAGGACGACGTGTCGGCTGTGTTCGCCGCTCTGGAGCAGGTGGTCAGCCACCGTGCCTACCGGGAGGCCGGCCTGAACGGGCAGGGACGCCCCTTCGAGGTCTCGCGTGCGGATGATCGCGTCACTGTGGTGGGCCCGGGTGCTCTCTATCCGTGCGACCACGACGAGCCATGCCCCTACAGCACGGTTGAGCTGGAGTACCGCGACGTAAGCGAGCTGATGCGTGCGCTTCAGGAGGCAGGGACCTAGCTTCGCCCCTCCTCATGCGACTCCGCGAGTGGCTGGTTGGTGGAGGTGCGGCCTTCTTTTTCAACTCTCCGAAGTTCGTCCTGAGGCGTCTGGGGCTGGGCTAGAGTGAGACCGCTCGCCACAGAGGTACCCCGACCCGTGCTCAAGTGTCCGGCGCGGTTTGGTGGCGTGGCGAGCGAGCCGCCTCAGCCTCGGTGGGGCGCCTCCACCGGTCTACCACACCGATACTCCCACCCACGAGCTAACTTAAAACGATCGCTGAGATCCACTCCAGGCGGCGGACTCGGCTCATCAGGCAACGTCCTGGTCGAGCTGAGGTTCCCCTGCCCTTTCTCGACCGGGAGAAAGGGCAAAAAACGTGGAGCGCAAGGTCCGGATCTCTCTCGTGGCCAACGCTGTACAATTCGCACTGATCATCGGACTCGTCGCTGGGATTCTTACCAAAGCCGACGACGGTTCTACGTATGAGGCCATCAAGGTCGGAGGCGCGGCGCTCGGCGCCTCCATCCCTGTGATCCTTTCTCTGATGTGGGCGGCTGGCTTGTTTCCGAGGGACGACCGTGAGTCTCCGCAGTAGCGAGCTCCTTACGTGCCGGTGATGCGGCCCACCGCCGTGTCGTCCGGCGAGCAGTCGGGTGATGACTGCGCTGCTATCGTGATGTTGTCGCGACCCGGATGTATCGAGAAGGAGCGTGGTGGGCGTCCAGCAGCAGCCCCCGGATGATGCGGTCGCTCGGTGGTGGACTGTTGAAGACATCGCCGACCACTGTGACGTCTCGGTGGTGACCGTCTATCGGTGGCGCTCGCAAGGTGATCTGCCACAGCCGCGCGACCCGTCCGCTCGCCCGATGACGTGGGATCCGCAGGTCATTCGCGACTGGGCCAAGCAGTGGTTCCGGCAGCACCGTGAACCAGAGGAGTCGCGCGAGAGCCCGCTGTGGGGCGTCGATGAGGTCGCCGACTACTTGGGCGTCAAGCCGGTGAGCGTGCATCGGTACAAGTCCCGTGGCGACATGCCTGAACCAACTCGCTACTTCGGCCGGTCTCCCGCGTGGAAGCCGGAGGTCATCATCGAGTGGGTCAAGGAACGGCCGAGCGGTAACTGGAAACAGCGCCGTAGCCGGCAACGCAGCGGCTGAACCGACGCCTCGGTTCGGTGACGTCTGGCTGCTCGCCCCCGCGAGTGGATGGATAGACCACAGTTTCGGACGCTGCGCTGTGCCTGGCTGGCATGTCCTAAAGATCCAGTTTGGGTTGGTTTCTTGGCGGTATGGGCCCTGGTGGTGGGCGGGCCGCGCCTGCGGACCCGTAAGGGGGCGCCGACAGCAGGAGGTCGCTCATGCTGGTCGTGGCATTGGTCTTTCCCGTGGTGGCCTTGATCGGCTTGCTGCTGATGCAGCGACTGGAAGCGGCACTCTTGCCTGGCTCGTCGGCATCCCGTTCCAGGGCATCTACCACGAACGAGGCGCGACGCCTACGCCCATCCTGGGAAGAGGCATCCCCGGCGCCGGACTACTCGTCTTCGTCGCCGAGGTCCTCACGCGCTCGGATTGGTTAGGCAAGGAGAGAGAAGACCAGGATCGCTGCTCCGCCACCGATCGGTGCTCCGGCGATGACCTGTGCGGGCGTGTGGTCGTTCAAGTGGACGCGGGACCAGGCGATGAGTGCGACAAGCGCCCAGCCCAGATGAAGGAGGGGGCCGTAGGTCAACGTAAGGATGCCGACCGTGGCTGTGGCGACTCCGGCGTGGAAGCTGATCTTCCACTTCAGGGTGATCGGTACGGCGACGGCCAGGCCCGCGAGCATCGCGGCCATCACTGCGAAGACCTGGGTGGGTGCGTTGGCCAGGCGGAAGACGGTGAGGCCGAGGATGACCAGGGCTGCGGCGGCGAGCAGGGGGCGGATGCGGTGGGATCGCTCGGTGAGGTGGTGGTCGCTGTAGTTGCCTGATCGTGTTCCTCGGGTGATCAGTGCCATGGGTCCCAGCGAGGCGCATACCGAGCCCGTGAGGCCCCATGCGATTCCGGCCCAGCCGGCGGCGTGAGCGCCGACGGCGAGGAACAGCGCGATGATAAGGACCCAGGGTGCGCCGACCTCGGTAGCCACTCGTGCGAGACGGTAACTGGCTGTGGTGGACGGGCGGGGCGTCGTGGTCTGAGCGGTGGGGGCTGTGGTCATCTCGTGTGGAGTGTCGATTCGGAGAAGGCGATGTGAGCGGGGGGATTGACGAAGGCGCGAGCGATGCGTGCGAGTCGGGCTGCTTCGGCCTCCAGGTCCGTGGTGCTTGCCCATGTGGGGCGGTCAGTGTGGAGAGCGGCGGGGGGCTCCCCGTTGGCGCGAGCTTGGAGCGCTTGGTAGATGACGAGTGCTTCCACGGCCGCGCAGTCATGCTCGTGGATCATTCCTGCGTGAGTGGCGGCGCGGTGGAGTGGATCGCTCCAGGGACGGAGACGCAGGAGCCCGTCGTGGATCTCCACGACTCGCCGGTCGAGGCGTTCACGGCGGTCGCTGACGTCTACGTTGAGCTGTACTTCAGGGAATGCGTTGGAGAGAGCCTTGTGGAGCGGTGCGATCCGCTGGTAGAGGACGGCGCGCCGGACCGCGGCTGAGAGCGATGGCGCCCAGGACCCCAGGGTGGTGCCGATCGTCAGCAGCAAGGCGCAGGCGAGACCCAGCGTTGGGCCGATGATGCTTTCGGTGCCGAGGGTGTGGCCGTTGTGATGCGCGGCGACCACGGCTGTCTTGTAAAGGCTGTAGGCGACACCGAAGGCCGCGCCGGTGACGACCAGCTTCATGCCGGCGCGTAGCCATCCGGTGGTACGGGTGGTGTACCGGATGCCGCTGACCATCGTTACGGACATGGTCACCCCGAGGCTGACCAGATAGATCATCAGGTACGCGGTGACGTCACCTCGGGTGGCGTAGACGTCGACGAAGTCGTCATGGTCGGGCGTCCCGAGGATCAAAGTCGCCATGACAGCGGAGGACACCGCGATGACGGAGACGTGGGGTGCTTTGCGGGGAGGCTCGTCGTCGGGCCGCCGGGCGAAGCACGCCAGCATGATGTTCAGTCCGGCCGCGGCGGCGAGGGTGAGGGTGTGGCCTGCCCATCGGGCGATGCAGGGTATCCCGATGGCCTTGTCGATCAGTGGTCGGGTGCCGTTTGCGAGCAGCAGGAACGCGGCTGCTATGAGGAAGAGTGTTGCGGTGAACGCGCGCAATGCCGGAGAGGGTGTGGCTCTGCAGCGCCGGGCGGTGTAGATACCTGCGGCCGTGATGAGCGCTGCGGCCAGGTAGTAGGCGACGCTCACCCTTGCCCCCAGGTAGCGCGCAGGTGATGAAGCGCATCGTTCGGTGCTGGGGGAGGTACGGCCTTGGTCTGGGCCAACACCACGGTGGCGAACAGTTCCGCTTCCGTCTCGTCGATGGAGTCGAACACTGTTCGGGCGCAGAGCATGAGCTTGGTTGTCTTTGGGGACACGTGCGTCAAGGTTGAGCCTAGGAGCCGGGCGAGCAGGGCCGGGTCCGCTTGGTATCGCGGGCTATGGCCTAGGACATGGTGGCCGATCTCGTGCATGACGATGTGGTCGCGGTGGAGACCGGTGGTCTGGACGTACCAGATGTAATCGGTGTTTCCGGAGGACAGCGTCAGCCCAGAGATCTTCTCGTCTAGGGCGGGGGTGGGGATGAGCCGTGTAGTTCGGCCTCGTTGGCGGTCCCAGCGGCGGCAGAACTCTGTGAGGTCCCAGGGGGTGGGGATGCCGAGCTCGTCAAGGAACTGGGCCACGCGCATCCTGAGGAGCTGTTGAGCGTGCTGCATTCAGGTTTCTCTCCGGGAGGACGCCGATCGCTGGTGATCATCCCGAGGGAGAAGTATGTACGTGAAGCCCGTTCTATACCAAACGGGCTCTGTCAGTGCAGGAGAGGAGAAGAGTCAGGTAGCGCGGCGCTGCTGCTCCATCCGAGCGGTTGAGAGGATCATCTCGGCGATGTGCTGCTGTCCCTCGGGGGTCATGGCTGCGAGGGTGCGGAGGTGCCCGCTGCCGAGGCCGGTGTCGCGGATCAGCTTGACCAGCTCCAGTTCTTCCATAACGGCCTGGGCTTTGCTGTCGTCGGAGAAGTACGTGACGGGTACTCCGAAGAACTCTGCGATGGCCTTCAGGGTGCTGAACTGGGGGTCGGCGGTCTGCCCGGTGCGAAGCTTCCACAGCGCCGTGCGGGTGATGGAGACGCCTGTCTGTTGCGTGATCGCCTGAGCGGCCTCTTCGTAAGAGTAGGGGCCCCTGCCGGCGGGGTGGACGGTCTTGAAGAGGTAGTCAAGTCGTTCGGCAAGTGTGTTCACGCGCGGAGCCTTTCCGGGGCGGTGGCAGGCTGGTCGGACTCGGCTGGGAAGCGCCACGCATGTACTGAGACTATCGCGTCATCTACAGATGACGAAGCTCCCGGGCGGCCAAGCGATCACCATAGATCGACTCATAGTAACTGACTGTCACCACTGCGGGTCCTAGTTCCAAGATTGGTCGCCCTCTGTGGTTGTGGCGTGCTCCTAGCGCAGATGGAGGCTTGGGGTGCAGCGCTACCGGACTGAGGGCGAGTAAGGTGGATCACCTCTTGCGGATCTTCATGACACGGGCATCATCTATGGTTGACGCCTGGGGTCACCTGCTTGCTTCGTCCGTCCGGCAGGGCGGTGCCAGATGGGACTTGTTATGAACGATCTTCAGGTCTTGCAGTGTGGTGACGTGACGCATCCGGAGGTGCAGCGAGACTGCAAGCTGATGCCGAGAACGTGCGGGAAGGACCGCAGGGTGCTGCCCGAATGGGCGCTGCGGGAATGGGAGGCGTCCCTTGAGAGACGCGAGGAGGCGCTGAGGGCGCGTGAGCGCGCGGTCGAGGAGAAGACACGGGACCTCAACGCCCGCGAGTGCGTCGTCATCGAGGCTGAAACCCAGATGGTTGACCTTGTGCGGATGGTGGCCGCCGTGGCGTTTCGGCGGGGCGCCGAGGAAGCACATGACCAGGGCGTCTCGCGCGATGCGATCGGGGCGGCCCTCGCTCTTCCGGCAGGGTTGCCGCCCGTGCCGGTGGATGTACGGGCATGTGGCTACACCGCGACCGCCCGCGTCATCCCGGGCAAGGACGTCAGCCCGGCGAAGGTGCTGGAGTCGCTGGTGAACGCCATCGACCGTATCGAGCAGCCCAGTGAATGACCCCACGCCTCTCCCGGCACGCACTATGGCCTCGCTGGATGGGGTTGCGTCGGTAGCGTTCACGGGCTCGGATGGTCGCGTCCACTTGGCGATATCCGAGGACCTGGCGCCGGACGAGGCGCATCGCGAGGCTGTCGCTCTGCTGCGTCAGCGCCGCTTGGCCCGCAAGCGGATATCCCGCTTGAGCAGGGGCGTAGCGACGGTCGCTGTGGCGGTGGTGGTCGTGGTCGTCACGGCCTGGTCGTCTGGCGCGGGAGAGATGTTCAAGGTGATCTTTGGGGACCCTCCACCCTTGCACGACTCTGCGGCGGTGGAGTTGCGTCCGGTGATGCCGCGAGTTGATCCAGCCAGTTCGCATGGCGCCATGCCATCACGCCGGCCCTTCGACCCGCAGATCCCGGTCACGCGGTCGGCCAGCCCTGACAACAGCACCGCCCCCGCTGATCCGGTGATTCCCCCGGCCAGTGTTCCGTCCCCGCGCCCCTGTACTCCGCCGAACCCGAGTAGTACACCGTCGCCGGAACCGGGAAGCACGCCGGTTGAGAGCCCCCCAGCAACAGCAGTGCCTGTCACTGAACCGACGACCACACCGACGGCCGAGCCCACGCCTACACCCGAGCAAGATCCAGTGCTGTCGGCTGAGCAGAACGAAGTGCAGCCGGTGTGCTGATCGATGACCGAGGTGAGAGCTATGCAGACCGGCGGCTGCGCGATGCGGTGGTGTCCTCGCGGCTGAGCATGCGTCGGGCCTCGCGTCGCAGGGTTTCGATCACCGCTTTGCGGGCCTGCCATGGGAGGTTCATGGCCCAGATCGTTGCTTCGTTGGCGTCCCGTAGGCCGCCCGGAAGTACCTGATCTGGACTCGGGTCCGGCGCGTCGGTCGGCGGTTCTTCCGGAACGTCGAGCTCGCACTCCGTGACGACCCCTGCGGCAAGGAAGACCTCTCGCCTCGGTATGCCCAGCTGGTCGGCGATGAGTCTCAGCGTCTCGGGCTTGGGGATCGCACCTGCGGCAAAGATCCTGCTGATGGTGGCGCGGTGGACACCGATCTGCCGCGCCAGAAGGGAAGGACCTCCGGCGCGGAGCCCGTCCATCCTGTAGCCCCGCGCGACCATCTGCTCACGGAGCCAGTGCGCAAAGTCTTGATGTCCTGGTGTTGCGTCCACGCGCGAAACCTTACCTTGCCACTTGGCAAGCTAGGCGGCTCATGGTCCGATAGCGGCCACGTTCGCGTGGCGTCCCCGGTGGTCTGAAGCGCCCGGGAGCTGGCGAGGAGCTGACATGCGCTTGGGGGCGGCCACAGGCATCATCACATTTCGCAATCGCGCGAATACCTAGTTGCGCAACGCGGGATTTGTTGCGTCGGCGCATCAAGTCGGGCTATGTTGCTCGCATGATCTCCGAGCCCGGTTGGGATGCCGTCCTACGGCGCGATCGGTACGAACTCTGCTGCAAGCGTGCGGGGCTGGAAACCGAGGCGGATCAGGCTCGCGCGATCGGAGTCTCAGCCAGCTACCTCAATCGCCTCCTGTCGGGAGAGCGTCACCTGAACCGCTTCTTCATTGCTGGAGCGCTTCGCACGTTCGGATGCGCGTTCGAGGACCTGTTCGAGGTGCGGCCGCGGCGACAGGAGGCCGCGTGACATCGGAACGGGGTCAGCGTGAGGCTCAGCGCACACCGAGGCGGCGGCCCAACTCGGCCAGCAACTCGCCAGAGGGCACTTCGCTCAGGGGCTGCGGGAGCGCGGTGGTGCCGGCTTCCTCCTCGGTCAGGAATCCGGCCGCGACGAACGCTTCGAGCACGGGACGGTTGTAGGTGCGCGCGAACGTGGCGACGGTTTCGGGCTTGGGAGTTCGCGTCTTCCAGGCGTTGACGCCGGCCTGGGATAGCCCGGTGCGCTCAGCGATCTTGGTCTGGTTGTCGCCGTTGGCGATTCGCTCCACATAGGCCCACCACGACATGCGGCCAGTGTAGGCGATCGGTATCACTCCTGTGATGGCAACTATCACCCCTGTGTTGACAACTATCGCGATAATGATATTGTCTTAGCTATAGCAATAGCCGCTGGGAGGAACACCCCCATGCCGACAGAACACTGCGTTCTGATCTACCGCCATGGCCGGGCCTCCGGTGAGGAGCCGGAGCAGGAGCCTGCCGAGGATGCTGAGGCCGCGGCGCGACGAGTCTTCGAACTCGCGGCCGATGGAATCAACGCGGAAGCGGTCTACCGCCACGTCGAACCATGGACCCGCGACCGGCACGCCGAGACCACGCTGGCGGAACTTCAAGTGGAAGAAGTCCAGAGGATCGTGCGCGAGTACGCCGAAGGCGAGCGCGATCTGGTGGACGCTTCCGACTGCCTGCGCCGCTATTCCCCGTCCATGAGCGTGACGGTGCGCGCCTACTGGATCCGTGAGCTCGCCGCTCTCCTCAGGCTGGCCAACATCATGCCCGAGTCCGTGGAGTGGATCACGAGTCGCATCCAGACCGCCACGGAGGTCCTGGCGGGTCACCTTCACCCGAACCAGTCCTGCTGAGCCGCGGGTCCGCTCCCTGGCCGGAGCGGACCCGCACGTTTCCCCTCGCAAAGGAAAACAAACGCATGGTACAGACCCGTAAGCCCACGGGAGCCAGCCCATGGCCCCTCATCCTGCTGGAAGGCGGGGAGAAGTCCGGCAAGCGCTGGGCATGCGCCCAGCTCACCGCCTCCTCCAAGGTCGGCCGCGCCTTCTGGCTCGACATCGTCGGGGGATTCGCTGACGAGTACGGCGCGCTGCCCGGCGCCGACTATGAGATCGTGCTCCACGACGGCACGTTCGCCTCCATCTACGCCGCCGTCGCTGATATCCACGCGATCGCCGCAGAGGTCCCGCCCGGCGAACCACCCGTAGTGCTCATCCTCGATGGGATGACGGCCGAGTGGGAACTGCTCCGGGACTGGGCTGCCGACCGAACCAAGAACAGCCACCGCAACCGCAGGCTTCTGGCGCGTGATCCCAACGCCGAGATCACGATCCCCAACAACATCTGGGACGACGCCAACGCCAGACACCGCCGCCTGATGCGGCTGCTGCTGACCTTCCCAGGCATCTGCGTGATGCTGGCGCGCGGGAAGTTCGCTGCCGCGGTCGACGAGAACGGACGTCTCATCCCGGGCGCCAAGGAGTACCGGGTAGAAGCCCAGCGGACGGTGCCGTTCGACGCCTCAGTATGGATCCGCCTGTCCCGGGACGAGCCCCCGGCCGTCGTCGGGTGGAGGTCCGTCCGTACCGGCGTGCAGTCCGGCCGCGACGCGCTGCTGGCCCCACCCGAGGACCGGATCTTGGAATGGGTGGTGTTCGACGCGCTGGGCTGCGACCCCGCCTCCGCGCAATCTCGTGCCCTGGTGGACCGCAAGTCCGAGCCCACCCCCGAACAGATCCGCGCCGAAGTGCTCAACCCCACCACCACAGTGGAGCGGCTTCGTGAACTCCACGAGCTGACCCAGATCCTCGGGTTCGAAAACGTGCTCGTCACCGACGGGTGGGGCAACGAAGGCGCACTGGGAGATCTGATCAGGAGCGTCGCCACCCAACGTAAGCAAGCCAGCAACACCAGCGGTGGCAACGACAGGAAGGCCAGAAAGGGCAACTCCGGCCCCGGAACACCCCCACGGGCCACTCCCGCGCAACGGGACATGCTCGCCGACCTGTTCACCAAGGTCGGCGGCTTCGAGGACCCCGACAGCCGCGCCACCTACCTGGCGGAAGTGCTCGGCCGTCCGGTCACCGAGGACGAACTGACCGTCCCCGATGCCGAGCAAGTCGCCTCCCGTCTGCGTGAACACCTGGCCAAGGAGGGAGCGCGCCGATGACACCGATTCAGGAACTCTCCCTGCGCGTCGCCGTCCTTGCCGCGCTGGCCAACAAGATCGCAGAAGCCGACGAAGACACCCGCAAGGCGTTGATGACTTCCCTCGTAGGCGTGGGAGCCGACAGGGCCGCCGCGGTCCTGCCGGACGGAACCAAGGTCGCGTCGGTGGCCCTGGTTGGAGGCGCTGCTGTTGCCAAGGTGGTGGACGAGGACGCCTTCCTGACTCATGTCAAGGCCACCCGGCCCGATGAGGTGATCGAGGTCGTTCGCCCGTCCTACAGGAAAGCCCTGCTGGCCCAGGCGGCCAAGAACGGGGAGGAGATCCCCGGCGTGCAGCTGCGGCACGGCACGCCTTACCTGAGGAACTCCTTCGTCAAGGACGGCCAAGCCGCGATCGCGGCGGCATGGATCGACGGACAGCTGAGCCTTCCTGAGCTGCTTGAGCTGCCCGCGCCACCAGGCGCCCTCGGCGTCGACGAAGAGCCTTAACCCCCACTCCGTTCCCGCGAAGTCGTCCTGGGGGCGGGCGTCCGTTCGCCCGCCCCCAGGGCCCTCCCTGCCTGCCTTGCTGAGGAACCTCATGTACTTCATGAACGGCCGCCCTGAGCCGATCACCGAGGCCCAGGTGACCGCGCGGCTCAACGAGCGTGATCGCGGGCGCTGCGCAGTCTGCGGATGCGCGTCCGGTGTGCTGGCCATCTACCCGCGTAGCAGCGTCCACACTTCGTCGCCCCGGTTCGACCTTGCCGGACTGCTGCTGGTCTGCGGCACCGCTGTGACGGGATGCCGTCAGTGGCTCAGCAACGAGCCCGGCTGGGCACGGAGCCACGGGTTCACCGTGGCGGCCCACCACGATCCGGCCCACGTCCCTGTGGAGCACGCCGTGCACGGCCTGGTGCTGCTGGGACACGACGGCGCGGTCACCCCTGTCGGTGAGGAGGGCGCCTGATGGGCGCGCGGTGCGGTACAGCGACCGCCTACCGCCGCGGCTGCCGGTGCGATCAGTGCACAGACGCCCACGCCAGCCGCATGCGTGAGCAGAAGGAGCGTCGACTAGCGCGGGCGGCGGCCGACCCTTCACTGATCCCGCACGGCACCAAGTCGGCCTACATCAACTGGGACTGCCGTTGCCAGCAGTGCAAGGACGCCTATCGCGAAGTCCGTGGTGGTGGCGCCACAGCCACGTCGGGACTGCCGTGGACGTCCGAGCAGGTGGCCATGGCGCTGTCGAATCGCCCGATCGCGGAGATCGCGGCGCAGCTCGGCCGGTCCTATCAGGCCGTCGTCAACATCCGGTACCGGCGCCGGCCGCGCCCTTCCCTCGACATCTCCAGCGACAGCTTCGGCGGCGCAGCCGTCGATGCCGTTAGTCGGCGCTCCGCCGAACTTGCGAACGGCGGAGCCGTGAACAGCGCGTCCCACGTCGCCACGAACGTGGTGTTCAGCAACACCAGCGTGGCCGCCTCCGACGCAACGAACGGAGACCGATGACACGAACCATTCCCCCCACCCTCCCTCTGTTCGAGGTCGACGACCCGTCCAAAGCACGACAGCGTGCGGCCCAGCAGATCAGACCGAGCAATCCGGGACTTGCGGAGGCGGTGGAAGCCGCCGACCCCGACTGGTGGGACCAGGCCGTCGCGGCGGTGCGGAAGCTCGCCGCGACCGGCGCCCCTTTCCAGGCATATGACCTGGTGACGCGCTGCGGCCTGCCCGAGCCGAGCAACCCGGCCAAGCAATGGGGTGCCCTGTTCGCCGCGTTGAGCCGCGAAGGACTCATCATCCCCACCGGATACGGCCACTCCCGAAGGCCCACCGCGCGCTCCAGCGCCGCCCGGATCTGGCGAGGTGCACAGTGACCAGCTCGCAGTTGATCCGCGCAGTGTTCCTGCTCGCTGGCATCGCGCTGCTGGCCTACCTGGCATTCGAGCTCCTTCGCGAACTGGTGAAGCGGTGGCGCCAGGCCGCGCGGTGGCTCGACCAGGTCCTCACCGAATCACCGGCCACCGCCGCCCGGCCAGCGCACCAGGGCGATGAGCCGACCGGTGCCGTCCCTGCGCCGCAGCGGCAGCAGGCCGCGCCTGCTCCCAGCCGGGAGGGTGGCCGGTGAAGGTCCGTCACACCACGACCACGCCCGGCCGCGCGCCCGCCGTGTGGGAGGACTTCGCCGCATGCAAGGGGATGGACACCGACATCTTCTTCCCCGAGGACAGCGGATGGACGGGTGCTGAACAAGCGGACCGTGCCAAGGCCGTCTGCCACGCCTGTCCCGTTGAGGCGGACTGCCTCGACTTCGCTCTCCTCGACTGGCGTCTCGACGGCATCTGGGGCGGCATGACGGCCGAGGAACGCCGTGCCGAACGCCGTAGACGCCAGCGGGCCACCGCCCGGCACACGAAACAGAACTCCCAACACCAACCCCCGAAGGACGCGCCGCCCCACGAAGCCGCGCGGCGCGACGGACGACACGAGCACGACCTTGAAGGAGGCCGGTCCTGATGGGCTGGGCGAGGATCGACGACGGATTCGACGATCATCCAAAGGTCGTCGAACTCCTCGATCACGAAGAGGAAGGGTGGGCAGCGATCACCCTGTGGGTGATGTGCCTGACCTGGGCGCACCGCAACACACGCAAGCCCGGGAAGGCTCCCGGCCACATCCCTCCGGCCCTACCGCGCCGCTACCTCGGCGCCGCCGGGCGCGCCGCAGCCGAACTCCTGGTGGAGGTGGGCCTGTGGGACGCGGCCGACAGGGGCTGGGTGATCCACGACTTCATCAAGTACCTGCCGAGCGAGGAGACCCGACAGGCGCGGGCCGCGGCCGGTCGTAAGGGCGCCGAAGCGCGATGGCGTGGCAAACAGACACGCACCAGCAATGACGGTGATGGCGGTGAGTCAACGTCGAGCCAGGAGGCTCATGGCAACGAGCCATCAACGAGCCACGACAGTGCCACAAGCGGGATGACAAACGATGGCTCGCGCGCGCGTGCGCGCCGGGCCCCCACCCCCGATCCCATGCCCGAACCCGAACCCTCCTCCCCCCAAAGCCCCCCGCACGTCACAACGGCAGCCTCCACAGGCGCCAAGACCGAGCCCGGGACGGCGGATGGAGGGCGGAACACAGAAGGGCAGAACGAAGACCGCAACGGCGCACAAGTGATCGACATGGGCCTCGTCGCGGAGATCCAGGCGCTACGCCCGGACTGGTCGGTCTCCTCGATCTTCCGGACCCTGGAACATCCCGACGTGCGCTCACGGCCTTGGGACCTGGTGCGCGCGGCGTTCACGACGATCGCCGCCGACCCGGACACACGGCTTCCCAGTCGGCTGACGCACGACGGCCCGTGGTGGGGAGAAGCGCTGCGGCAGACGCGGCCCCGACCGGCCCGGCCACCGTGGTGTGGACAGTGCGACGCCGAGACCACCCGGATGGTCGAGCTGGGAGATGGACGCCTCGCACGGTGCCCGGACTGCCATCCCAAGGAAGTCCGGACCGCGTAATCCCCCGTCACAGGCCCGCCTTGCCATTTGTCGCGTCAGTTGACAAACCCTCCATGGTTGTGTACTGGTTATCTAGATCAAATGGACAACCCAAGGTATTTGAAAATGGGGAAACGATGACAACACGCACCTCAGCACACCCTGCTCCCGAGAACCGCAAAGGGGTGCCGCAGTGACCCGCCACGCGGAAGAAGGCCGTTGCATCTGCACCGGCGTCGGCTGCTGGCACCGCGGCCACTGCACCGCATGGGACGGGCAGCCCCACCCGCGCACCCGCGAACCAGTCGTCCTGGACATCACCGGCTGGTGCCAGCTGTGCGCCCCCAGACCCGGCGACTACCGGAAGCCGCCCGAACCCGCCGACATCCCCCTGTTCGACTAGCTCGACAGAAAGCCCGAGACATGCCCACCGACGCGCCGGTACCGCACCACTTGGCGACGGTCACGCTCCCGACCCTCGCCACCCTTATCTGCTCATACCGTGATGACGATCTGGTCGATGTCACCGACACCGTTGCGACGCTGAACCGGGCTGAACTACAGGCGCTCGCGCTGGTCCTGGTCCAGATGGTCCCCGCCGACGCGCAACTGCCCGCGCTCCACGAGGCCGCCGACCTGCTCAACCGGACGCACCCGCTCACCACCCCCATCAGCCCTGAACGCGCAGCACACAACCGCGCCGAACTGGCCGAAGCCCTCGGCCTGCTCGAACCCTCCGACGACGACACAGCGATGTGCACCCGCTGCGAGCAGCGGAAGCCACACGACCACTTCTACCGAGACCGAAGGACACCGACCGGACGGTCCTACCGGTGCAAGCGCTGCGACGACGAGCTACGCACCCTCAACCGGCTACGCGTCGCAGAAGACCGCGCGGCATGACCACCCGCCGCCACGGCCCTCCGCCAGATCACCGCCATCTGCGCAGCCCGCCGCACGGGCCGCATACCTGCTCACCCACGCGACGAACCACTTCGCTTCGATCCCCGCAAAGGAGGCAGCATGACCGCCACCCACGTCAACGGAATCGCCGTCGTCTCCGACAAGCCGACCCCCTCCCCGATCTCCACACCCGACAAGCCCGTGGTGTTCCATCGCATCCGCGAACTCCAGCTCGCCGACGGAACCACCTGGTACGGCTGCCGCGACTGCACTGAGACCTCCCCGCACATGGGCAAGATCCGCTACCACCTCCGCAGCCACCGCACCACGGACAAGACCACCACCGCCCCGCGCACCTCCCGGCGGGCCAGGAAGCCCTCCGCGACGCCGGCCACCGCGAGCAAGGCGTCCGCTTCCAGCGCCGAGCCGGCCACGGCACCGGCGCCGACCGATCCCTTCGCGCGTCTGACCCTCGCCGAGCTCGGCCAGCGACTCGAAGAACTGGCCGAACTCGACCAGCTGCGCACCGAGTGCCAGACCTGGAAGAACCGCGCTCTGACCGCCGAGCTCACACTCAGCCGCATCAGCGCCGCCCTGGAGAACACCAACTCATGACTCACCCCGAACACGACGACATGCGGGAGTGCGCAGCCGGTGCCCATTGCGCCGCCCGCACCGGTGACGGCCCCGCCCGCACCCCCCGGCCCTTCTGCGAAGCGGACCGAGCACGCATCGCGGCCGCGCTCGACGCCATGCCGCGCTACCACGGCGCGCTGGGGAAGGCTCTCGGCGAACGCCACACCGGCCCAGCCGAACACGTCTCCGGTGCTCCCACCCCGGCCGCCCCCATCCGCCTGGACCTGGCCGACCTCGCCCACCAGCTCCACGAAACGCTCCTTGGCTGGGAAGAGCGCGTCCGCGCCGTCGCACGCCTGCCCGACGCACCCACCCGAGGAGTACGCCCCACCGTCGCTGTCACCCGCGCCGCCGCCACCCTCGCCTCACACCTAGACGCCCTTCTCGCGCTGCCCGCCGAGCCGATGGCCCGGCCCAAGCCCAGCGAAGAAGACGGCTGGTCTCTGATCGACCTCGACGGCGTCGATGCCGGACTCGAACTGCTCGACCTCGCCCGACGCTGCCGTGCCGCGCTCGGGCTGACCCGTGCCCCACAGCGCATGGCCGCGCCCTGTGGCACCTGCGGCCTGATGCTGCTGGAACGCGCAGACGGGCCCGCCGGTCTCGACGACGCCGCCACCTGCACCAGCTGCGGCACCTACTACTCACCCGCCGAGTACGCCGCCCTGGCCGCACAAGCTCTCCACGGAGCCACCACGTGAAGATCCGACGTCGCCGCCCGATCGTCGAACCCATCGCGGTCTACGACTCCCACGACCCGCGACTCAACGACCGAGACCAGCTCAACGCCTGGGCCCGCGCGCAAGGACTTCGCCCCACGGTCGCCTACCGCTGGGAGATCTACCGCACCGACCACCTGTTCGCCCGATGCTACGAGTACGCCGCCGACCACAACGGCGTACTCCGCTGGGACCCAGACGCCGACCACTACGCCCGCGCCACCCCCCACAACGCCCCTCTCACCTCCCTACCCCCCGACCTGTGGATGGTCGAGCTGCCGTTCGGCCTCCCCCTGTTCACCGCCAACGACCGAGGCGGCTGGCAGGTCCGGCACACACGCACCCGGGCCCTTCGCACGGCCGCGGCGATCGCCGCCCGCAACGCCAACATCCCGTCCTTGCCCGCCGCGCACGTCATCGCCGAATACCGGCCCGGACCACGCACACGCCGCCGCGACCCCGCCAACTGGGCACCCGCCTTCAAAGCCGCAGCAGACGGCGCACTGGTCGATGCCCAGATCCTTCCCGACGACGACGCCGCCCACCTGATCGGACCCGACCCGCGCCTGGGACCGCCCGACCCAGAGGCAGCCCAAGCAGGACAACGGTGGGGACGGATCGTGCTCTACATCAGAGCCCGACAACCAGACGTCGGCGTCGGTCACCCGGAGCGCAAGGCCGTCGAGCCTGCCGCCTGCGCCCGGTCGCAGCGCTAAACGCGCGGGAGGCGGCACGTCCACTACGTCCGGCAGCACGGTCCATGCGATCGAGCGACAGCCGCCGAAGAAACACCCAGGCAAGCGAACGCGGCGCCGTATGGACATAACCACGCGGCGCCGCGCTCACGCACCCGCCGGGCCCGCGCTCAACCTTCTGTTCGTCCCCCAGCCCTCGTGAGCTGAGATCTGCGCTCCTCGACATGCCTCGTATGCAGCAGGTTGTAGACGTGCGCCTTCGTCCATGCCCCACCGCCAGGTGTGGGCAGCCCCTCGGCTTGGAGACGTTTGCTGATCTCGGCGTAGCTGAGGCCGGCCTCGCGCAGTTCGATGGCTCGATCCCGGGTGTCCGACGAGCACACCGGCGGGCGCCCTGGCCGTCGAAGGGACGATGGAGCCGACGCGCTCATCTGAGCCGCCTCGGGAACAGCGCCAGGAGGTCCTGGAACACTCGGTAGCGGATTCTGGCCTGCTGCGAGTCCTTAGCGCGAAGAGTGGCGACCATGGCCACCCCCGTAAACACTACGAACATGATGATTATCACCGCAAAGAATGCGGCAAATACGCCTACCGGGCCCCACTCGGCAGCGACACGCAGGAGTGCTTCAATCACGGGATTCCCCTCACTCTCTTGGCGAGGGGCGTGTCCTAAGAAGCCGGTGGCGGAACGTCCCTCACCAGTGGATTAACTCGGTACGCGAGTGAGGTGATGTGGCCAGAAGGTTCGCTGCGATGTCCATATCTTCGGAACGCGGCGATGATGACCAGATGGAACGTCGTCAAGTCGACGACAGCGGCCAGTGCGACCTTGACTATCCCGAGCATGGTGCGCAGTGCGGCTATGAAGCCGTCGAGGATTGCGCACCAAGCGTGCGCGACCTCGCGCACTAGCCATACAGGTACAGTGAGAAAGCCCGCAGAAATTGAGGGCAATGCGGAGGAAGGTCCCTCGCGGAGTAGGTCGATTCCGTTCGCTGCCCTGGGGATGAACCCGTTGACGGCTTCTGTCGATTTCCGACCCCTCGCCCCCCATCGGGAAGGTCGACACGAAGCTGCTTCGACTGGCAGTTCCCAACGTGCAACTCGCCGTTGAATACCGTCCCGGGTCGACACATGGATGAGAGTCCTGTTCCTCCGATGAATCCGACCCATCTGAAATAGGAGGTCGACGCGGTAATTCCAGAACGTGTACTGGGCAGTCGGACCGGAAAAATTGGACCCATCGTTCAGCTGGCAGTTGAGGTCGGCTCTCCACTGCGTCGCGGACGCCAGAGCTACGCCCAGATAGCCTTCAACCGGGCTCAGCCCCCGGCGGACGTTTCCGGAGAAGATCCTGTCGACGTTGACCTGGGTGGACTTGCCTTCGAGCTGGACGGGCCAGGGCATGGAAATCCCAGACGCGACCCATTCAAGGACGACGGAGGTGCTGTATTGCTGACCGGCGATGGTGCACTCGGCCATACGAGTTCACCTCCCTTCACGTCCGGTAGGGGCACTAGGCCTCAATGTAGCCAGGCTTGCCGGGGGTCAGGTAACTCTGCGGGCCGGGCGGGTTGCCTTCGCTACGCGGGCGTGGTTCGGCGGCGTCCTCCACGCAGGATCTCCGCCACTGACCGGTCCGTGTCGGCGACCTCGGGGTCTATGCAAGCGGGTCGCCACAGCTCTCGGAGTGCAGCAAGCTCGCCTTCCACGCGCGCGGAGGTCACCATTCTCAGGTCATCCTCGACCTGCTGCACGGTCTGCGCGGCTGCGCCGAACCGCCGCTGACGTGCTTGCAGTACCGCGAGCCGAGAGCCGACAAGAGCTCGTGACCGGCGTTCGTTCGGTTGCCGTGCCCGCACAGAGGTCGCAAGGTGTGTCTCAGCGGTCCCCAGGTCCCCATTCGCGATCAACGCCAGGCCGGTCTGGTGGTGGAGTGCCGCTCGGGGGTAGCCGCCGGTCCATGCGGACTTTGGCGGGGATTCCGCGCGATCCAGATCGCGCTCGGCGGCTCGCAACAACTCGCGCGCCTGGCGGGCGCGGCCAGTGTTGGCGGCGGCCTCGGCACGCATGGCCGTCATCCACGCCCGTAGCCGCAGGGGACAGGCGCGTGGAAGCGACTGGGCGGCCGCGTCAGCCAGATCGATCGCACGATCGGGATGGCCGAGTTCGACAGCCTGGACGGCCATGGCCCGCAACGCCGTTGCTCGAAGCGTCGCGTTGCCGGCCTCATCGGCAATTCTCACAGCTTGCACGTAGTACCGCTGAGCGAATCCGGGACGCCCGCCGTCGCTGGCCATGTAGCCGGCGAGGTAGGCCAGTTCACCACCGGCGCTGAGCACGTCGGAGCGAGACGGTCCCGCAGCGCCGCGCAACAGTGGAACGACATGGCTCCTTAGGTAGGTGGCGACTGCGGTGCGGGCGTGGCCACCACCGAAACGGTCGTCCATGCTGGCGAACAGTTCAGCCATCTCACGGATCCGGGCCGCGTCGGCACCGCCTGCACGCGGATACTTCCTGGCGGCCCCGCCCACCTTCTCCGCGATCTCGGGGAGGGGGACGGGAGGTGCGATGGCGGCGGCCAGGGAGAACAGGCCCACGCCCATGATCGCGCGCCTGTCCATGTCGGTCATGTCGTGCCTCCCGAGATAATCGAGCCAGGTGATCGGATCACCTGCCCAGGGGTCGTCCGGATGATCGGTGGCGGGATCCTCCCAGCCGAGGTCTTCCGCGCTCAGGTGAGGTGTTCCCAGCAGGCGGCGGAATGCTTCCACAGCGGCGGGGATGGCTTCAGTGATCGGCTGGGTTCCCGCGATCCAGTTGCTGATCGATCCCCGGTTGTAGCGGGTCACGAATCCGTTCTCTTCTGCGACTACATTGATCAAGGCTGCGATCGTGGAATAAGACTGGCCCGTTTGGTGAATTCTGGTCGCGAGGGATTCGTTGACGATCGGGCGGGTTCGAGGCTTTGGCATCGTCGCCACCTCCCCTCCCACTATGCGCCGGGGAGAGACAACCAGAAACACCCAAGAGACAGCGAGAAACACCTCGGCGTCTAGCCAGACCAGCGCGCGATGCGTTGGCTATTGGTCAGCAACCAGTTGGCGACACGGTGGTGATCATGTCCTCGATCGACGTGGATCTGCAACGGACCTACGAGATCTTCTATCGGATTCCCCGCGCCGGCCAGGTCAGGTTGTCCGACGGCGGGGGCCCGTTCGGTTTCGACATCCACCTGGCGCTGTTGGTGCACGAGCTGGTGGAAATGTACGGATGCGACGCGATCTGCGAGACGGGCTCCTTCCTGGGCGACACCACCGCCTACCTGGCACGCCGGTACCCGCACCTGCCCGTCTACAGCTGCGACATCGACCAGCGGCACGTGACCGTGGTTCGGCGTCGGCTCGGCGACCAACCCAACGCCCGCGTCTGCTGCTGCGACTCTCCCGAGCTGGTCGCTGACGTCATGGCACGTCACCAGCGGCCGCTGTTCTTTCTCGACGCCCACTGGGGCGACCCTTGGCCCCTGCCCCGGGAGCTGACAAAGATCAGGTCCGGTGCAGCGGTAGCGATCATCCACGACTTCGACGTCGGGCACCCGCGGTTCGCCTTTGACGCCTACAACGGGGTGACCTGCGGCGTCGATGTGCTCGCCACCCTTCCCGACCCGCCGCAGGAGTACTTCACCCCCGACCCGGGCGCCCGCTGGCCGCTGCCGTGCCTGCAGGTGGGCCGCCGCGCCGGCTTCGCGGTGGTGACCAGCGGCCTCAATACGGCGCCGCTGCGCTCCCATCCTCGGCTACTCGCCCGCGCTGTGCCGCAAAGGACGGTGACCCCCTGATGACTGAATCGACGACCGCGCAGACTCCGGTCAGCGTGCCGATCCCCGAGACGGGGTCTTTGACCGCCGAGCACCTGGCCGATCCGGTGGCGCTGATGAACGGCGTGCCGTTCCTGGACGACGGATTCCATCATCGGCGGCTGCTGGCCGGGGTCGCCGCCGTCCGCCACGCCGAGGCCGTCCATGCGGGTCATCACGCCGGGCGGCGTGCGGAGGCGTGGCTGTGGCCGTCGGCAGTTCATCTGCTGCGTAGCTCCGCGCCTATGCCTGCGGCACCGCTGACTCCCTCACGCCAGGCCGAGGTCAAGCGACAGCTGGCCGCGGCCAGCGCGTTGATCCCGACATGGGAGCCGCTGCTGAAGCTCCCCATCCGATACGCCCGGCTCACGCCCTCCCGTGGCGCAATCTCCGCCTCCTCGCGGGACTGGCCCCAGCATGTCCTTCTCGCCGACGCCGCGTTCACCAGCGACGCCGAACTACGCGAGCAGATCCTCCACGAAACCGCGCACCAATGGCTCTACCTGATGCAAGAACTGTGGCGGCTGGACGACACCGACGCACCGCCGGTCACGCTGCCATCCGGCACCACCAACCGCAGCCCGGCCGAGGCCCTGGGCGCCGCCCACGTCGCCGCAGTCCTGATCCGCCTCTACCGAGCTTGCGGCGACATCCCGGCCGGACGCACGGCCGAACGCGTCGCGCACCTGACCGCCTACGGGGCCGGCTGCCTCGACCGCGCCCAGCACCTCACCCCAGCCGGTGCACGCATAGCCGAACGAATCGCCGAACACCTCACCTGAACACCCCGAGGAGGAGCCACCGTGACGCAAACCGTCAACGAGGCGACCACGCTTTCGCCTCCGCCGCAACGGCGCGTGCTTCAGATGTGGCGGACCCCGATCTACCAGGCCGACTGCCCGGGCGCAGACGAGCACCTTCCCCTCCTGCGCGAGCTGATCCTGGAGGCGGAGAAGACCGACACCCAGGCGGCGAACTTCGGCGGCATCGACGCCATCAAGTCGTCCCAGACGATGCTGACCTGGGACCACCCCTCGATCGGCTGGCTGAAGACCCAAATCATGGCCGCCGCCACGGCGCTGACCAACGACACCCTGGGTGAGGCGGCCGCGGAGATCAACAGCCACGGCGTCAAGGCCGAGGCGTGGGCGGTGGTGTACCGGTCGGGAGGGAGCCTGCGCCCCCACACCCACCACGACTCCGTCTGGTCCGGCGTCCTGTACGTCGCCGCCGACACCGGCGACGACGCCGACGAAGCCGGATACCTCCAGATGCTCGACCCCAGGCCCGCAGCCGTCGGCCGCCAGGCGTCGCCCGGAGTGGAGAGGTTCAAGCCCGTCCCCGGACGGATGATCGCCTTCCCCGGATGGCAGCCGCACTCGGTACGGGCGACCGCCTCCGACAGCAACCTGCGCATCGCCATCGCCTGGAACGTCGCCTACCACGAGATTTGGACGGGGATGTCATGACCCTCGCCGAACCCGAGCTCGGAGCGGGAACTGTCACCCGCTACTGGGGAACTCCCATCACGATCGACAAGCTGCCGATCGACGACATCATCGGCCCCGGCCTCTCGGGCATCGGCGCCGCCGGGCCCGCGCGCGAAACGCTGGACCTCCGGCAGGTCCTGGACGACCCGGATCGGCTCGCGGACGAGTTCCTGGCCTCGTTCACCGCGCTTGCCGCCGCGCAGGACCCCAACGACCCGCCCGCGATCACCGGCGCCCACGTCGAGGTGCAGGTGTGGCGGCACGGCTACGACGAACCCGCAGCCGGCCACGGCAGCGACTTCATCGGCTGGTGCTTTTTGGCCACCAGCCCGGCCCCGGCCCATTCGGAGTCCGGCGCGTTGTCGCTGGCCGACCCGCGCGCAGGCAGCGCCATGACCGCGATGCCGGGCCTGCCCTGGGGACGGCAGGTCATGGTCCGCCCCGTCCCCGGCGCGCACCTGGCCGCACCGGGCTGGCTCACCTCGTCGGTCGTGCCGCTGGAACGCGGCCAGTTCGCGGTGATCGCGGTCGCCCAATCCGTCCGGTGATCCCCACCGGGCCACACCCCCACGAAAGGGAAGGAGAAACCCGTGACGCAACCCAGTGAGAAAGCGGCCACCAGCCTGAGGCTGGAGGCCCCCGGTCTGGGCTTCGGCCTGGACGACAACGAGGTGGAGGCGTTCATGGCCGCCACCGAGCAGGGACTGATCGTCCCCGAGACGCCCTGCGACAAGGGCATGCAGGACAACTACGCGCTCCGGCACGAGGCCACGGCCACCCTCAGCACCAGCGCCTGACACCCACCCCTGCCGCGCCCCTGCGTGACATGACGCACGTGTCGCGGCGTACTTGAGGCGCCCCGCCGCACGTCCCCGCCGCTCCGGGCGGCCCAGGGACGAGCGGCGGGGCGCCTCGCCATGTTCCCCGGTCAACGTGCTATCACTGCCACGAACTCGAGAACGCTCCAAGCCTTGCCATGCAGGCAGTACCGTGCGTGATCGTCGGTGCCGGGCCCGTGGAGACGCCGTATCAGCCTCCTGCGACGCACTATCGTTTGTGAGTCGCCAGTGGTTCAAGGGGAGGGGCAGCGTGGCAGACTCGTACGTTCACCTGCATGTTCACACCGAGTACTCCATGCTGGACGGCGCCGCCAAGATCTCCCCGCTGATCGAACGCGCCGCCAGCTTGAAGATGCCGGCCGTCGCGATGAGCGACCACGGCAACGTGTTCGGGTCGTACGAGTTCTACAAGGCCGCGAAGAAGACTGACATCAAGCCGATCATCGGCATCGAAGCCTACGTCGCCCCCGAGTCCCGCTTCGTCAAGAAGCCCATCCTGTGGGGCGAGCCGCACCAGAAGAAGACCAACGAGGCGACCGGTGAAGGCGGCGACGTCTCGGCGAACGGGTCCTACCTGCACAAGACGATGTGGGCCCGCAACGCCCAGGGACTGCGGAACCTGTTCAAGATCGCTTCACTGGCCAGCCTGGAAGGCCACTACCGCAAGTGGCCGCGCATGGACGACGAGCTGATGGCCGAGCACGGCGAGGGCATCATCGCCACCACCGGCTGCCCGTCCGGCGCGGTGCAGACCCGGCTACGGCTCGGCCAGTTCGACGAAGCACTCAAGACCGCCGCCAAGTACCAGGACATCTTCGGCAAGGACCACTACTTCCTTGAGCTGATGGACCACGGGCTCCCGCTGGAGAAGCGCGTCCGTGACGACCTGCTGGAGATCAGCAAGCGACTGGGCATCCCGCCGCTGGTCACCAACGACTCCCACTACGTCACCGAGGACCAGGCCGAAGCCCACGACGCGCTGCTGTGCGTCGGGACCCAGGCGTTGCTGACCGACCCCGACCGGTTCCGGTTCGGCGGCTCGGGCTACTACCTGAAGACGGCCGAGGAGATGCGCGCGATCGACGGCTCGGACGTCTGGCAGGACGGGTGCCGCAACACGCTGCTGGTCGCCGAGATGGTCGAGCCCTACGACGAAGTCTTCTCCCGCCGCGACCTGGCCGCCAAGTACCCCATCCCTGAAGGCGAGACCGAGTCGTCCTGGCTGCGTAAGGAAGCCTACGCCGGGGCGGTCCGGCGGTTCGGAGACCCCGTGCCCGCCGAGGTGATCGAGCGGATCGACTACGAACTCAAAGTCATCGACGACATGGGGTTCCCCGGCTACTTCCTGGTCGTCTCCGACATCTGCCGCTACGCCAAGGCCAACGGAATCTGGCTCGGCCCCGGTCGAGGATCGGCGACCGGATCGATGGTCGCCTACGTCACCGACATCACCGACCTGGACCCCATCGAGCACGGGCTGATCTTCGAGCGGTTCCTCAACCCCGAGCGCGTGTCCATGCCCGATGTCGACCTGGACTTCGACGACCGCCAGCGCGACCAGATGATCCGGTACGTCACCGACAAGTACGGCCGTGAGAACGTCAGCCTGATCATCACCTACATGTCGATCAAGTCCAAGGCTGCGGTGAAGGACGCCTGCCGCATCCACGGGCTGCCGTTCGCGCTTGGTGACCGGATCACCAAGGCGTTCCCGCCCGCGGCCGCCGGCAAGGAGATCCCGCTGTCGGCGGTCTTCGACGACAAGCACCCCCGCTATCCCGAGGCTACCGAGCTGCGGCAGCTCTACAGCGATGACGCCGACGTCAAGCGGGTCATGGACACGGCTCTAGGCATCGAGGGCCTGACCCGCGGCACCGGTGTGCACGCCGCGGGCGTCATCCTGTCATCCGAGCCGCTCATCGACGTGATGCCCATTCACCAGCGGCCCGACGATGGCGCGATCATCACCGGGTTCGACGGCCCCTCCTGTGAGGAGCTGGGCGCGTTGAAGATGGACTTCCTCGGGCTGCGGAACCTGACGATCCTGGGCGACTCGATCCACAACGTGAAGGCCAACCGCGGGATCGACATTCAGTTGACCGAGATCCCTATGGATGACGACAAGACCTACCAGCTGCTGCGGGAAGGGCACACCCTCGGCGTCTTCCAGCTCGACTCGTCCATGATGCGGGACCTGACCAAGCTGATGGCCCCCACCCGGTTCGAGGACGTCTCCGCCGTCCTGGCGCTGGGACGCCCCGGGCCGATGGGCGCCAACGCCCACGTCAACTACGCGCTCCGCAAGGCCGGGCAACAGGAGATCACCCCGATCCACCCCGACCTGAAGGACGCGCTGGAGCCGATCCTGGGCAACACCTACCACCTGGTGGTCTACCAGGAGCAGGTCATGGCGATCGCGCAGCAACTCGCCGGGTACACCCTGGGCGGCGCGGACCTGCTGCGGCGGGCGATGGGCAAGAAGAAGAAGGAGGAGATGGACCGCCAGTGGGCCATCTTCTCCGAAGGCATGCAGAAGAACGGCTACTCCCTGGAAGCCGCCCAGGCGGTCTGGGACGTCCTCGTGCCCTTCTCCCAGTACGGCTTCAACAAGTCACACACCGCCGGGTACGGAATGGTGTCGTACTGGACCGCCTACATGAAGGCCAACTACCCGGCCGAGTACATGGCGGCACTGCTCACCTCCGTCGGCGACAACAAAGACCGCATGGCGGTATACCTGGGCGAGGCCCGCCGGATGGGCATCAAGGTCCTCCCTCCCGACGTCAACGCATCAGTCGAACAGTTCGCCGCGGTCGGCGACGACGTGCGGTTCGGCCTGGAGGCGATCCGCAACGTCGGAGAGAACGTCGTCGCCGGGATCATCCAAGCCCGCAAGGAGAAGGGCGCCTATACCGACTTCAACGACTTCCTCTCCAAGGTCCCGATGCCGGTGTGCAACAAGCGCGCCATCGAATCGCTGATCAAGGCGGGAGCATTCGACAGCCTCGGCCACAAGCGTAAAAGCCTGCTGCTGGTCCACGAGCAGGCCGTCGACGCGGTCATCGACGAGAAGCGCAACGCCGCCCACGGCCAAGACTCCCTGTTCGGCGGCCTGGACGACGACGACCCGACAGGCGGATCGATCGCCGTCTCCATCCCCGACGACGAATGGGACAAGGCCACCCTCCTGCAGTTCGAACGGGAAATGCTCGGCCTCTACGTCAGCTCCCACCCCCTCGACGGCGCCGAACGCATCCTGGAACGCAACCGCGACTGCACCATCGGAGACATCCTGCAAGGCGGCCGCGAAGGTATGGCCAGGATCTCCGGCATCGTCTCCGGACTCGACCGAAAGGTCACCAAGCAAGGAAAGACCTGGGCGATCGTCAAACTCGAAGACCTCGACGCCAGCGTCGAAGTGCTGTTCTTCCCCCAGGTCTACCAGCTTTACGCGCCGATGCTCGCACAAGACGTCGTCATGTCCGTGCTCGGGCGCATCGAAAACCGCGAGGGAAGCATCTCCCTGCACGCCAAGGAGGCAGAACTCCTCGACATCGCGGCAGCAACCGGCAGCGAGCCGCCCGTGGTCATCACGGTCGTAGAAGACAGGATCAACCCCCAGACAACCGAGGAGCTCAAGCGCATTCTCAAAGCGCACCCCGGCGACGCGCCTGTCCACCTCCAGCTGCGGCGTTACGGAGGCCGCAAGGGCCTGCTGATCAACTTGGAGTACTTCCAGGTCCAACCCTCCTCGGCACTCTTCGGCGACCTCAAGTCGCTGTTCGGCGCCGGATCTGTGACCCAGTGATCCCGGAGTCGGAGGAGAACGGCAACTCTCCGCACCTGGAGAACCGGCCTGTCGAGGTCAACCTGACCAGCGACATGCCCCCCTGCCCGCGGTGCGGAGACCAGGTGCTACTCACTGCTCGAATGCCGTACCCGATCCAACGCAGCGACGGCCACTGGGTCCACGGCACCACCGAGGTCCTGCTCTGCCCGAACTGTGACTTCGACGACCCGACCGCCGGCGCGCTCATCACCTACTTCCACGTCCACGGCAAAGTCGACACCGACACCGTCCGACAGGGCGCCGACCTCATCCGTGCATGGATCGACTCCAACCCCATCCGGCGCCCAGATGCCGCTGCCATCGAGGCAGAATTCGAGGCGTGGAAACGAGGGGAACTGTGAGTGAGCGTCGGCATATCACACAGAGTTCGCCCGTCTTTATGCGGCCTAGCGTGCCGTGCCCACTGACACCACAATCACCATGTGAAGACCATGCGGCTGTCGCGCTTGTCGTTGATCAGCCCATCAATCATCTGCTCGTCCGGAGTGTCCGCGGGTTTACAGGGTGATGGTCGGCTGGGCGTCGTGGCCCTCGGCCCAGAGGTGTCTCTGCTGAGTGATGCGTTCGGCGAGCTCGGCACCGTGAGGGCCGCCCCCTCCAGCGCTGGGCACTGTCCTGTCAGTGAGTGTCCGAGACGGCACCAACGCCCGTCTCACAGGGCGGGATGCTCACACGGGCTCGGGGTCCGACGGTGAGGGAAACACGGCCCTGAGACCGGTCTCACGGCCAAAACGCGCGCGCGGGACCACCTGGGCCGTGACGTCTCGGTCTACCCGGCAGTGACCTGCTCGGCCCGAGCGACGATGGCTGCGGCCTACCCTTGGGTGGGCTGCGCGTAGTGGAACAGCGCCGGTTGTTGGCGCAGTTCGCGCACCCAGTCGAGGACGGTGGGCAGGAGCTGGTCCGGCCCGTAGGTCAGGTAGGTGCCGTCAGCAGTGCTCGCGCCCAAGTACTCGGCGTACCTCATCCGACTGAGGGAGTTGACGCGGCCGACGTGGACAGACTTGCCGTGGTCCAGGGCGATGCGTACCAGCTCGGCGGCGGCCGGGCTCATCTTCCAAGCCGTGGTGCCCGCCAAGAACAACACGTCGAAGGAATCCCACAGGTCCGCCGAGTGGTCCCATTCCATGCCATTCTGTGCGCAGAACGCGGCCGGGAAGCCCATGGCCCGGATGTCTGCCAGCATCCGCCGGGAACGGGCGAACGTCGCCAGGTGGTCCCCGACGACATCCGGGGCCGTGACCCATAGGGCTCGGTCGGCGTGCGGGGCCAACCGCTCCAGCCACCGCAGGTACGGCTCGTCGCCAGGGTAGGAGCCGCCGTACACCGAGTTGTCGGCGGCGAAGAGGCAGTCTTCAGGTAGGCGGTTGCCGGCCGCGGGCGACAGGATCGCGGCGATCTCGCCGCGGCGCATCGCGGCGCGGATTGCGGGGGTGGACGGCGGTGACAGGTAGAGGGGAGCTGACCAGTCAACCGCCGCCCACGGGTTGCGGTCGGTTACTCCTCCGGAGGAATGTCCGGTTCCTCGTCGGTCGGAGGTTCGTCCACCTCCTCCCCATCCGGGGGGAGGTCAACGTTGTCCTCTTCCTCGGCGGGCGTGGGGTTCGGTTCGTCGGCCTCTTCCTCGCTCGTTTCCTCTTCGTTCTCCTGGTTCTCTTGATCCTCGTCAGCGCTATCCGGCTCCGGCTCCGGCTCGTGCTGGTCGGCTCCGTCGAATTCCTCTTCCGCCCCGTCTGGTGCTGGCTCCTCGGTGGCTTCCTCATCGTCGGCCGCCGTGTCCTCGCTGTCGCTCGAAGGAGGAATGTGGGCTTGTTCCAGCACTTCGTCGGCGAAACGCTCGTTCACCCAGGTGTCGGCGATCTCCTCGGCGTAACGGCGAAGATGCGGCCGGATGTCGTCCCACTGGTCATCGGTGAGAGGGGCGTCGCGGTACTGCTCGAACCATGCGCGGTCCAGGTGGGCCGTCGCGATTCCGAGTGCTTCGGACAGGTCCGCCAGCAGCGCGTTGTAGTCGTCTCCGTATAGGGCTCGGGCTACCTGTGAGAGCACTACGTGGCGCGCCCAGCGGTCCGCGATGTCCTTGTTGCGTGGCCCGGCCTGGAGCTTTTTATAGGCGGCTTCGGCAAGGATGCCCAGCGCATCCCGCGCGTCTTCGCTGCTCGCAGGCTTGTCGCGGGGCAGTAGGAAGCGTTCCAGCGCGCTGACCGCGTGAGCCTCGACGACGGTCGTGATCGCCATGGTGTTGGGGTCCTTTCTGGGCGAGGCCCGCTGCTCGCCCCGGGCGGGGATGGGGCGAGCAGCGGAGTCGGGAAACCCGCTACGCGGGGACCAGGTGTAGGAGAGCGTCGGTCACCCTGTCCGACTGCGTCGGATCCACCGCAGCGGCGTCGGCCAGGTCCAGGCTGTGAACCAGCTCGGCAAACCATTCGAGGGCCATCGAGCCGCGGAGAGGGCTGAGGCTGACCGCGGTGGCCAGCGCATCTCGGGCGGAGATGTCCCCTGCCCGAAAGGCGTTGGCCGCAGCCAGTAGCGCGTCACGGGATGCGGATGCGGACACACCTTATACCTTCGGGTTGTTGTGCTGACATAGTCAAGATTAAGTGACTGCCTAGGTCTTGTCAACTAGTGGGACAAAGTTGGCGGTGACCCGGATTCTTTGTCTTGGCTATTGGCAAGCATGGGCAGGTCTCATAGTGTTATTTATGTCAGCACAACAAGCCGATAGGTTTGCAATGGAGATCAAGACCCTGAGCCTGGCCTACTGGGCTGGCACCAAGGAGTACGTCCTCACCACCCCGGACGGCGCCACCGATGTCATGGTCGGAGACGAGGACGTCCGCACCGCCCTCACGGCGTACCTGACGCCCGACGAGCGCGAGCCCTACATCCGCTACGCGCAGGCCATGAGTCCGATCGCCGTCGATCTGGCGCTCAACATCCAGGTCCTCTGACCGTCAACCACGCGCAGGCGCCCCCGCACGCCTGCGCGTGACCGCCTCATCAAGCTCGACTGCCACGGAGAACCAATGAGCAGAACTGTGCGTCTTGCCATGCCCAGCTGCCCCCGCTTCGCGGGGATCCCCCTCGTCAACCTGGCGCCCATCGCCTCTACACCAGGCCCCCACATCCCCCTCACCCTGCGTCAGCGAGAGCAGATCACCGGCCGCTGCCAGAGCCTGTACGACCCTGTCGCACTCACCTGGTACTGCCTGGCCTGCCTCGAAGATCTGCCCGCCGAGCCGAGCCGACACGGCGACCACACCTGCCAGTAGCAAACGCGTGGGCGTGGCCCTACGCGGACAACGCCGTGGGCCACGCCCCTCCCTCGGAGAGGCTTCACCATGAGCAACGACGAACCCCTGGCTCTACCGTGCACCGACGACCCCGACCTGTTCTTTTCCGACGACGGGACCTATGGCGACGCACGCATCTACGACCCCGACAAGGTGGAGAAGATGATCCGCGAAGCAAAGAGCCTCTGCGCCAGCTGTGATCACCGGCAGGCGTGCCTCAACCAGGCTCTCGCCAACGACGAGAGGTCGGGGATCTGGGGCGGATACACCGCTCGCGAGCGACGCGACATGATCAGGCGCTCCCGCCGCGGAGCGGCCTAAGCGGCGCGTAGCGGCGCCTGGGAACTCGTGATGACAGCACCCGGTGGCCCAACCGTCCCGACGCGGCCGGGCCACCGCGGCCCCCAACCGAAGCTGGCGGCCCTTCCCGCGAGCTAGGGAAGAGCGAGTCAACGGCCGGCATCCTCAGCGGCTACCTCTTGCGTCGGCTGTTCAAGATCATGCGACAGTGGCACGGACTGAACTTCAGTAGCACCCACCCATTCGGCTTGAACTTGTAGTCCTCAACGGGCGTTCCGCAGCGAGGGCACGGCGGATGCAGCGCCTGGCGTAGCTCATCGACGGTACGGCGCGGTTCAGTCCCACGAGCGGCGTCTTTCTCCTCCTCCTCCGCCTGCCGCCTGGCTGCCGTCAGCGCTTCGGCATTCTGGCGAAGCCACGTCTCTGCGGTGCGCAGAAGCTTCAGATCACCGTCCCGGCCGCGAAAGGAGATGACCCCGCCGGGCGCGGGCCGACCGCGTCTTCTGCGCACGTCGAGTAGCGCGCGTGGGAGCAGACCCACATAGACGAGCAGAGAAGACCAGAACCAGACGTCGAGCCATCCGCTGAACGGCCCGTAGGGATCCAGGAACACAACGGTGCTCCCACTAGGCGCGGCGTCTGTCCAGAGCCAGACCCACAGGCGGTAGCTGAAGTAGGAGAGCGGTCCCGCGATGATGATCGCTGCGACAAGAGTGGTGAGGGCTTCCTGAAAGTACTTCTTCGTCATCCACACCCGCCTATGGCTTCGGATGCGTCGTTTCAAGGGCCACTCTTAGCGTGACACTCGTCGCAACGGCATGGAAGACCCCTGCGCGGTCAGCTCGGCGCATGGCAGGTGCTTCCTCCGCGTAACCGGGTGGACTTAGGCTGGCGGCCGCTGTAGAGACGGCCGCGCGGGGAAACTGTCGAATGGTGTTCGCGGCGCGCCTATGGGCCTGCTGGACGCAGCGCCTACACGAGCTTCGCTCTCGCTGCAAGGCTCCCTAGCCCTTGCCGCACGCACGAGTGGGTGGTGATGTGCGACGATGCGGCCATGCCATTTGGCAAGCCTCGCTCACTGTTCGACCGGACCGTCATCCACCGTCCGGTGCCAGTCGTGGATTACTCATGGGTCGAGCGAACTCAGGCTGGCGGTCGTGTCGAGGTGCCGATCTGGACTGGCTACCACCCGGCGGTCCGCGTGACGCTCGCGGTGAAGCCGGATGGCACGGCGTCGGGCCTGTTCGCCTCGCTGCCATTCGGCACGTTGCCGGCCGAGCCGGGCTGCCCGTGCGCTTTGGGGCCCAGCGACGATGCCGCCTTCACCGTGGGCCTCCTGCTGCCAGGAGTTCGCCGCTTCGTCCTCCACGATGGCGATCCGCACACGCATGCGGTCTGGCTCACCTCTCCCGACGGTTCATGGGCCTCGGTGACGCGCCCGGCTGGGATCGCTCCGAAGGTTCGGCAAGGCGGACCACGACGACTCTGGCGCGAGGTCATGAGCGCTTGGGGGCGTTGGGAAGACCTTGGTCGCCCCCGCGCTGATCAGCTCGGAGTGACGGTCACTCCGACCTCTCAGTGGGTTTGGCTGGGCGACCCGGCAGTCGGCCTCGCGGTGCTGCGGTAGCCCTCCGATCATCTTCGCCTTGCACTACTTGTTGCGCCTGTGCAACATAAGGGGCAGTGGGAGAGCTGTGCCCACGGACACCCTCGAAGGAGTTGACCTGCCCCCGCACCCTGGACACGTCACGACCGTCGCTCAAGCCGCGCGCCACTTCAAACGCGCCCCAGCCACCATCCGCTCATGGGCCAGCCGTTACGGGGCGCGCCGCTGGGGAGTCGTCGGCCGAACGGTGTACTACGACTTGCGGGACCTGGCGCTCATCGAGCGGGAAATCAGGCTCGGCCGACCCGTACCGCCCACATGGCAGGCCCGCGCCGAGCTTGTCACTGACCAGCCCCGAGCGGAGAACGGCGTCTGACGGACAGCGGCCGCACGTCTCGGGGCCGCCAGCAGCCCACACGGCTGCTGGAGCATCTGGCCGAGGGGTTCCCGGTCCATGCGCGAGGGGAGCCGGGGACCCCTCCGGTCAGTTGCCTTCTCTCAGATCCGCGCTCGTGATCTTGTGCCCGCAGTGAGGACACTCCACAGGAAGGGCCACCTTTCTAGGCCCGATCCGCTTGCGCGTGCCCTTCGGGCGACCTGCACCAGCGCCCTTCCCCGGCCTCGACGCTGCCCACGCGCGATAGGTAGACATCCGCCACATCGGTGACTTGTTGATCGTGCGATCACATGGCGGCATGTCCCCAGGCTTGGGCTCGCCCGCGCGACGCCTCGCCTCTGACCGGACCCGGTTGGAGTCAACGGTCGCCTTCTTAACGCCCTGGAGTGCCGCCCACACACTGAGGTTGATCAGCGTGTCATCCGGAATCTCCTCCCGGTCACGGGGCAAAGCATCAGGGTCGGTGAGCAGCGCGACCCGGTCAAGCTCCATGGGGACAGAATAGAGCGCTCCTGCGGACATCAAGTCCCGGTTGTGCTCGTCCGCAGTTCTGCCCGCGACATCGACTGGGGCACTTCTGGCCGGGGAGAGAGTGTTCATCCTGACCTCCTCGCTCTGTCGTTACCCTGGCCGGACCCTGCTGGCCGGACCCTGCTGGCCGGACCCTGCTGGCCGGACCCTGCTGGCCGGACCCTGCTGGCCGGACCCTGCTGGCCGGACCCTGCTGGCCGGACCC
>NZ_JBEYTB010000001.1:0-220147 GCF_040642915.1 Actinomadura sp. NPDC047616 | reverse complement strand
CGGACCCTGCTCACAGGGACGACCCCCGGCAGGTATCCCGCCGGGGGTCGCTTCGGTCACCGGATCACCGGGTCAGAGCCCGGGTGGCCTGGCCACCCACGTAGCCGTCCCCTACATCGGCCATCTTCCCGGCTGCGAATCCTTCTCGCTGCGCCGCCGCGCTGGAGTAGCCCTGCTGACGCATCGGCCTCAGGTGGGGGAACATCTTGTGGAACTGGGCCCGGATTCGGTCCTGTTCGGTCTGGAGCACCAGTTCGTTGCCCGGGGACTCGTCGATGATGATCTGTCGCTTCTTCGCGATCTTCTCGGCCACACCCCGGCCAAAGCCACGGATGTAGTCCCACACCCAGCGGTCGGTCATGTCCGCGATCAGCTCGTCGTCCCAGTCCGGGTGCTGCTTGCGGAGCTTGGCCTCGTGAGCGTCACCGGCCGCGTTGGAAGACCCGATCATCTGGAGCTGGAGGCTGGCGAGAAGTATCTCCAGGTTCTCCAGCATGGAGACGGTTCCGACCATCACCAGGTCGCCATCGATCACCACGCACTTGGCACCCATCGCCTGGGCAATTGGGTACAGCGCCTCGATCAGGACAGTCCCGTGGTCACCCGGCAGTTCGAGCGTGAACATCTCGATGTCCTCGGGCTTGCGCCCGGACTCCTTCCGGAGCTGGGCCGCGTCGATGCCGAACCGCATCATCAGCTCTGCCGCCTTGGCAGCGCAGGCTGCGGCCTCCTCCGGGTTGGTGTTGGGGTGCTCGGCCTTGTCGAGCAGGGCCTTGATCATCTTCTTGTAGTTCCGACCGGCCATGCATACCTCCGGTGTCCCGGTCTGTTGTGCTGACAGGGCTAGATTAAGCCATCCGGAAAAATCATGTCAAGTCTCATGGGGTATGAATTCATGAACTGGGCATCCGGCCAGCTCATGCACAGGTTGACCGTCCGGTAAGAGGGGCCAATCCGCTCCCATCGGCAACGGCCCCGGTAGATCTGGCAAGGTCTGATGGGCTACCCGCCTACTGTGCTTGGGCAGGCAGAAGGGGCAAGGGCACAGGGGTGTCTAAGGGGTCAGGCAGCCGGTTCTAGACTCAGTATCCCTAGTCATTAGGGAGTGAATACATGCCAGTCATCATCTCCGGCGTCACCCCGTCCGCCGAGTTGCGCGCCAACCTGGCAGGCACCACGGTGCTCCTGTCGTTCAGCCGCGGAAAGGACAGCATCGCGGCATGGTTGGCCCTCCGAGACGCAGGCGCCAACGTCATCCCCTACCACCTGCACCTCATCCCCGGCCTGCGGTTCGTCACGGAATCGCTGGAGTACTTCGCCGAGTACTTCCAATGCGACCGCCCGATCCTCGACCTGCCGCACCCCACGCTCTACCGATGGCTGAACAACCTGGTGTTCCAGCCTCCCGAGCGATGCGGCGTGATCGAAGCGGCCAACCTGCCGATGATCACCTACGACGAACTGAACGCCATCGTCCGCGACGAGCTCGGACTGCCGCCGGACACCTGGGTGTGCGACGGAGTGAGGGCCACCGACTCACCCAACCGCCGTATGGCCATCAAGACCTACGGCCCGGTCAACGAACGGGCCCGGACCCAGAAGGTGGTCTGGGACTGGCGTAAGGCCGATGTGATGAACGCGATCGAACGCGCGGGCGTGCGCCTACCTCCCGACTACCTCTGGTTCGGGCGCAGCTTCGACGGACTGGACCGCCGGTTCGTCGCGCAGCTGCGCACCTACGCGCCGGACGACTACGAACGCGTTCTTCAGTGGTTCCCCCTCGCAGACCTGGACTTCACCCGTGCCACTATCTGACGCCGCCAAGGCCCTACTCGCCGCACGCTCCGCTCGTGCCAAGGGCGAGCCCGAGCCGACGCCAGAACCGGAACCGGACCCCGAACCGGACCTGGACGCTGAGGAGGCCGAACGCCGCCAAGGGTTCCGCGAACGGGCGCGACGGGAAGCCGAAAGGTTCGAGCTGGCAACCGACTCGGAGTTCTGGCTGGCGTTCTGCTTCCGCAAGCCCGAACACCCCGCCGCGTTCTGCGAGGCAACCGGCGTGCCGGCCGACGAACGCCGGTACGTCGACGGTCCCGCGCTGGCGGCCAAGCTCGGCCCGCGCCCGGCCCGCTCCGCTCGCGACCGTGCCAAGGCCCTGCTGAACTCGCGGGCGATCAACGACGCAGCCGCCGACCGGATGAACACGGCCTCTCGCCCCGACCCACTCGCAGGGCTGACGCCCACCGGTGACCTGGTGACGGACGCGGCCGCCGAACTGGACGCTCTGTTCACCGCACTGATCGCCCCGCCGGACCCCGATCCGCCCTACATCCTGGACTCCCCTCACTGGGTCGTCGTGCACTTCCCGTCCCGTGACCACAAGGAACAGTTCCTGGCGGACACGGGCTTGGACGTGCTGGGCGACAAGTACCTCGACGGCCACCGCGCCGCAGAGATCCTGAACCTACAGATGAAGGAGTGACGACATGCGTAACAGGGTCGCCGCCATGTTCGGTGGTCTTCGCCGCCGTGGCCGCGGCGCCAGCGCCAACCGGGAGCGGACGGCCGCGTCCCGTAGCGGGGGCCGTACCTCCGGGTCCTGATGGCTGACGAAACGGAACCGCTCGACGGCGGCAAGGGCCCCGCCGCCGTCGAGCCGCCCGCCTGGCTCGCCCCCGACGCCCGCAACGTGTGGGCCCAGCTCGCACCCGTTACCGCGCCGGGCACCCTCACCGCAGCAACCGCGCACTCATTCGCCCTGCTCTGTACATCGGTCGCCACCTACGCCGAGTCCGACCAACTCGTTCAGGAAGCGGGGATGCTGATCGCCGAGGGCCAGGCCCTCGTCCCTAACCCGGCGCTGGCCATTCGCAACCAGGCCGACGGGATGATCGCTCGATGGGCGCGGCTGTTCGGGCTGACGCCCGACTCCCAGCCCCCCTCCGAGACGGCTCCGCGCAAGCTACGTCACCTGCGCGAAACCTGATCGTCGACGCTTGCTGGGGGTGGTGCCCGAGTGCCGCCTCGCCTGTCGGACGACGTTCGCGCCGCGATCATCGCGGACATCGACAGCGGGCAACTGTCCCGCAACGCCATCGCCCGCAAGCACGGTGTCGCCCCCTCGGTGGTGACTAAGCTGGCCCGCCAAGCCGGGAACCCCAAGGCGTTCGACCGGACCAACACGGCCAAGGCCACAGAGGCCGCCCAGATGGACGCCAAGGCATTGCGGGCCTCGCTGATCGCGGATCTGTACGCCGACGCGCAGCGATTCCGCGCCCGATCCTGGGAGCCCTACACCCAAGTCATCAGCGGCCCGGACGGTCCTGAACTGGTGACGACCAAGCTCCCGCCGCTGCGAGACCAGCAGGCCGGATACACGGCGCTGGCGATCTGCCTGGACAAGGCACTCAAGCTGGAAAGCGTCGACGCCGACAACGGCGCCGAGGCCGGCAGGACGATGGTCGGTGAACTGCGCGCCGCGCTCGGTCTGGCCTACACCGCGCTCACAGGCGAGAACCCGACCACCGGCGTGGCCACCGAAACACCAGGCGAGGAATCTGAGACTGATCCGCCGGAGGACACGGTGTGATCGACCTCGATCGGGTCACTCGGATCTTGTCGCCCAAGCAACTCCGCTCGGTGATCGAGTCCGAAGGTGCCCGAATCTCCCTATGGTCGGGCGCAGTATCCAGCGGCAAGACCATCGCGTCCTTGCTCGCCTTCCTCATCGCCGTCGCACGGGCCCCCGACAACGGCCTGATCTTCATCGTCGGCCGGACGCTACAGACCATCGAGCGGAACCTGATCGATGTCCTGATGCAGCCAGCGGGACCGTTCGGCCCGCTGTCGGTCTATGTGGCGCACACCCGCGGCTCCTCGATCTGCACGATCTTCGGCCGGACCGTCCACCTTGTCGGCGCCAACGATGTTCGTGCCGAGGGCCGGATTCGCGGTGCGACCGCCTCGCTCATCTACGTCGACGAGGCGACCCTGGTGCCCGAAGCCTTCTTCACGATGTGCCTGAGTCGCCTCCGTGTGCCCGGAGCTCGGCTACTGGCCACGACGAACCCGGATGGGCCTGGGCATTGGCTGCGGCGGAACTTTCTCTCTCGCCGTGACCTCAACTTGAGGTCGTGGCACTTCGTCCTTGACGACAATCCTTGGCTCACCGCCGACTACATCGCCTCGCTCAAGAAGGAGTACGTCGGTCTCTTCTATCGCCGGTTCGTGCTGGGCGAATGGTGTCTGGCCGAAGGCGCCGTCTATGACATGTGGGATCCGGACACCCACGTCGTCACGGAACTGCCTGAACTGGTCGACCGTCTCGCGATCGGCTGTGACTACGGCACCACCAACCCGTTCGCCGCGCTGGCGTTGGGACTGGGCCGCGATGGGCGGCTCTACCTCACGCACGAATGGCGCTACGACAGCAAGCACGCACGGCGGCAGCTAACCGACGTCGAGTACTCCGGACGGCTGACGGCCTGGATGGACAGCGAGGACGGCCCCGGACGCCACCGATACCTCGCCGTCGACCCGTCGGCGGCATCCTTCATCGCCCAGGCACACCGCGACGGACTCAATCCTTACCCGGCCAACAACGCGGTCGCTGACGGCATCCGCCTGGTGTCGTCCCTGCTCGCCACCGACACGCTGCGCGTCCACGCCTCGTGCCAGGGATGGATCGACGAGATCGGGTCCTACTCCTGGGATCCGGCGGCTGCTGAACGCGGCATCGACGCCCCGGTGAAAGCAGCCGATCACTCGCTCGACGCCGGCCGGTACGCGCTGGCCACCACCGAAGGGCTCTGGCGCGGAGCGCTTGCCGCCTGACCGGCGCCACGGATTTCCGACGCTGTGAGGGGGGTCGATGCTGCCCGACGGCGGGAACGTGCCATGGCCCCCTGAGCCGTTGAAGAACGTATTCGCCAAGTTCGACGAGTGGTCGGCGTGGTACTCCGGCGACACCGACGCGCTCGCCGCCACCTACACCGGCGCGCCGCCGCCGTCTACAGGGTGGGTCCAGCGGCTGGCTCGCTGGTTCTGGGGCACCCGTCCCACCCCCGGCCAGCCGATCACGAAGCTCCACGTTCCGGCGGCCGCCGACATCGCGGCCCTGTCGGCTGACCTGCTGCTGTCCCAACCGCCGCGGTTGCTGGCGTCCGATAACGCTACGACCGACCGGCTCGCCGAACATCTCGACGAGGCCGCGCACGCCACCCTGCGTGAGGCCGCCGAGGTTTGCGCTGCCTTGGGAGGCGTGTGGCTGCGCGTCATCTGGGACACCGCGCTTGCCGACCGGCCGTGGATATCGACGGTTCACCCAGACGCCGCCGTGGGGGAATGGCGGCATGGCCACCTGATGAGCGTCACGTTCTTCCGCACGGTGTCTACTGACGGCACGACCCTGATTCGGCACCTGGAGGAACACGCACCTGGCCGTATCTCTCATGGCTTGTACGTCGGTGACGCTCAAACCCTCGGCGTGAGGGTGCCGCTGGAGGAACATCAAGCGACCGCCCCGCTCGTCCAGCACCTGACCGACGGCGACAGCATCGCCACGGGGATCAAGCAGATCACCGCCGCCTACATCCCCAACATCCGGCCCAGCCGGATCTGGCGACACAACCCCGCCGCCGCGATGCTCGGCCGTCCCGACATCGATGGCCTAGAGCCGTTCCTCGACGCGCTGGATGAGCGCTGGTCGGACTGGATGAGGGAAGTCCGGCTCGCCAAGGCGCGGCTGCTGGTCCCGCACAGCTTCCTTGAGTCGGCAGGGCCCGGAAAGGGCGCACGCTTTGACGCCGACGCCGAGCTGCTGACCGCGATGAACATGGGGCCCGCGCCCGACGCCGGCGCGCTCCAACTCATCCAGCCGCAGATCCGCGTCGCCGAGCTGTCCGCGACCACCGAAGCGCTCTTGGCCCAGATCGTCAGGAGCGCCGGTTACTCGGCGCAATCCTTCGGCGGGTCGGATGGCTCGGAGCTGACCGCTACCGAAGTCCTCGCCCGCGACTCGCGGTCCGCGTTGACACGCCGCAAGAAGCTCACCTACTGGGCGCCTGGACTCGCCGCCATCGCCGAATCCCTGCTGGCCATCGACCAGCACGTCTTCGGCGCGAGAGTCACCCCCCAAAGGCCGCGGGTGGAGTTTCCGCCGGTGGCCGACCCCGACGCGCTCACCGTCGCCCAGTCCCTCAACCTGCTGCGCTCCGCGCGGGCCGCGTCCACTCGGACGCTCGTCGCGACCTTGCACCCGGACTGGGACGACGCCGCGATCGCGGCCGAAGCCGCCCTAATCGACCAGCAATCGCCCACCCCTGTTCCGCCAGGCGCGGAACCCGACCCACAGCCCCAGGAGGGCTAGCTCGATGGACAACGAGCCCACGCCGAGCCCGGCCCAGCCGGTAGACCCGGCCCCCGCCGCGCCGCAGGCTCCCGCCCCTGAACCCGTTCCTTCCCAGGCGCCCACCCCAGCGGCTCCGCCGACCCCGGCGCCGACTCCCGCGCCTCCGGCACCGGCCGAACCCGTCCCCACCCCGCCCGCGCCCACCGGAAAGGCCGCCAAGCAGCCCGAACCGGGAGACATCGCATCGCTACCGGAGTGGGCACGCAAGCTCGTCAGCGATGCCCGCAGCGAGGCCGCCAAGGCCCGCACCACCGCGAAGCAGGCAGCGGCCGAGCAGGCTCGCGCCGAGCTGACCACGCAGATCGGCAAGGCCCTCGGGCTCATCACCGACGAGGACGACGCCCCGGATCCTGCGCAGCTGACCGAACAGCTCGTCCAGGCGCAAAACGATGCCCGCCGCCACAGGGTCGAACTGGCGGTGTATCAGGCTGCCGGACGCCTGGGCGCGGATCCGGACGCGATCTTGGATTCGCGATCCTTCGCCGAGGCCGTCGCGGACCTCGACCCGGAGGACGAGGCGTTCTCCGCCCGGCTCACCGAGCACATCGCCGCAGCCCTGGAGACCAACCCGAGGCTGCGTGCGACGCCTCCGACTCCGCCCCCGGCACCCGCGCCGGCGCCGCGGGCGGCAGGCGGCGAATTCCCTGGCGCACCCGCGCCCGCAGCGGCCATCTCCGAAGCCGCCCTAGCCCAGATGACCCCTGACCAGATCGCCGAGGCGTTCCAGGCGGGTCGTCTCAACCACCTCCTCTAACCACCGCCTGCTGTCTCGTCACTCGGCGGTCGTCCCCTCGCGCATCCCCTGTTGTTCTGCGTGAAAGGAACTGTCGCCTGTGGCGATCACTCGCTTCCGGCCACAGATCTGGTCGGCGCTGCTAGCCACCAGTCTCAAGAAGGCCCACGTCTACGCCTCGCTGTGCAACACCGACTACGAAGGCGAGATCCGTCAGGCGGGTGACACCGTCCGCATCACCTCGATCTCCCGGCCCACCATCCGCACCTACGGCCGGAACGCGGACATCAACTACGAGGAACTGACGGACGCCCAGCGCACCCTCGTGGTCGACCAGGAGCGCTACTGGGCCTTCTCGATCGACGACGTGGACGCCGCGCAGGCCCGCGGGAACGTCATCCCCGAAGCGATGAACGAGGCCGCCTACGGACTGGCCGACGTCGCCGACACCTACATCGCCAGCCTCTACACCCAGGCGCAGGCCGCCAACGTCATCCCCGCCCGCGACATCACCACCGGCGACGCTGCCTATGAGGCCCTGGTCGACTTGGGCGTCAAGCTCGGCGAGGCCAACGTCCCCAACGCGGGACGCTGGGTCGTGATCCCCGAGTGGTACCACGGCCAGCTGCTGAAGAACCCCAACTTCATCAACGCCGAGAAGGCCGCCGACGGCGGCGCCGCCCTGCGCAACGGTTTCATCGGCCGCGCGGCCGGGTTCGACATCTACAAGAGCAACAACGCGCCCAACCCCGCAGGTAAGGACTACGTCGTGATGGCCGGTACCAGGGCCGCGATCACCTTCGCCGAGCAGATCAACCGCACTGAGGCCACCCGCAGCGAACTGCGGTTCGCCGACCGCGTCCGTGGCCTCTACGTCTTCGGCGCCAAGGTAATCCGCCCCGACGCACTCGCGGTGCTCACCGCGACCCGACCCTGACCGGCGACGACCGACACGGAACACCGCCATGCCGCGTAACACCCTGACCTACACTCCGCTCCTGGCCAATCAGGGCATCACGGCCCCGGCCGGAAGCCCGGTCAATCCCGGCGCCGGCAACGGGCACGTCATCACCCGCGCCCTCCCCGAGCACACCATCCTGCGGGTCACCAACACCCACACCGCCGCACATCCGGTCACGGTGAAGGCAGGCGCCTACCCGCCCGCCATCGCCGCCGGACAGTCCGACCTGACCGTCTCGGTCCCTGCGAGCGGCGAGGTCTTCGTGGGGCCGCTGGAGTCCGGCCGGTTCCTACAGAACGACGGCAGCCTCATCGTCGAGATCCCCGACACGGCGCACACCGGCACCATCACCGCGCTGCGCGTCCCGGCAGCCACGTGAGCGACACCGTGACGACGAACGAAATCAACGAGCCGGGGGAGGGCTGGTTCCGCGGCACGGGCGGCGCGATCTGGCGCATGGCGCTGCCGCTCGCCCCAGATCTGGCCGCCGCACACGCCGCCGGACAGCTCGTCCGCGTCAACCCCGATGGCACCCCCTACACCGGGCCCTCCACTGTGCCGCCGATGACGGCGCCGCCTTCGGCGAAGGCGGGCAAGCGCGCCTGGGTGGAATGGGCGGTGGCCTGCGGCGCCGACCCCGAAGAGGCCGCTGCCGTCACCAAGCACGACCTCATCGATACCTACGGACAGGCCCGTCCCACCTCCCCGCCCGCCGTTGACCAGCCCGACAAGGGGACGGCACGGCAAGGCGCGCTCGACGACGAGGAGTGAGGTCGACGTGGCGGTGTACGCGACACCAGATGATCTCGCCGCATGGCTCGACGCGCCTGCGCCGCATGGTGCCGCCCGGCTGCTACGGGTCGCCTCGCAGATCGTCGACGACATGCTAATCGGCGCTATCTACGAGACCACTGACGATGGCGCTCCCACCGATCCGGAAGTTGCGAATCGGCTGCGAGAAGCGACCTGCGCGCAAGCCGCCTACCTGGCCGCGCTCGGAGACGACACCGGCGCGACGACCCAGGCAGGGACGCGCTCCATTGGCGGGGTCTCCGTCTCCCGCGCCGAGGCCGCGCCGCGCTGGGCACCGCAAGCTCTACTCGTGCTGCGCGCGGGCGGCCTCATCCCCATCCACCCGCACGTTCCCGCCCGGCCTGCATGGTGGCTCGCCTGGGAAACGCAGGGGCGGCGGTGATGGGCGTGCTCGCGTACATCCTGGGCCGCGAAACGCTCATCATCGTGAACCCCGGCCCCAGCGACCCGCACGGTGACCCCACCGGGCAGGACGATCGAACCATCGTGCCGGGATGCAACGTGCAGCCCGCCGGATCCAACGAAGTCCTCGACGGACGCGACACCGTCACCACCCGCATGAGGGTCTTCGCTCCCAGCTGGGCACCGGTGACCGCGACCAGCCGCGTGGAGTGGAACCAGCAAACCTGGCACGTCGAGGGCTCCCCAGGCAGCTGGAGCGACCCCGCCGGAACACCACACCACCTCGAATTCCTCATCACCCGCACCACTGGATAGACATCACCCGCCCGCATGGCCCGCTACACCCCAGACCCTCAGGCCCTCCGCAACCTCGCCTCCACCTCCGACATGGCCAACGCGCTCACCGAGATCGCCGCCCAGGGCGCTCGTTTCGCCGCCGGCATCGCACCTCGCCAGTCCGGCCGCTACGCCGCTTCCTTCCAAGCCACAGCTCGCCCCGGCCCCGGCGGCATGGAAGGCGTCTTGGAGAACACCGCCCCCTACGCCGAGTACGTGGAGTGGCACAACGGCGACCGCGTCCTCGGCAAGACCGTCGATTACCTCGAACGCGGCACGTAACGAGCATGGCGGGGTCCCTACGTCGCGGACGCCCATGCCGAACGGCATACACCGGGAGCTTGGACCGGGACGGAGGCCGATGGACGCCTTCCCCGATGTCGAATCGCTGCTTGTCCACCTCCTTAGCCCCCTCGCGACCACGGTCTCCGTCACACCACCTGATCTCCAAGACCGCATGCCGATCATCCGCGTCCGACGCATCGGCGGGGCCGACGACGGGATCACCGACACCTCGCGCGTGGACGTGGACGTCCACGCGTCCAGTCGCACCGAGGCACACACCTTGGCCGAGCAGGTCCGACAGTTTCTCCTCGATGGGCCGCACACCGCGCATGGCGGAGTGATCGACCGAATCGTCACCGAGGTCGCCCCGCACAGCCTCACCCACCCCGACCCCGGAACGCGGGTAGTCACGGCGACCTACCGGGCCACCACGCGCCGCTCATCCCGCAAGTCCCTCGCCTGACCACGAAGGGAGGAGCCTTCGTGGGCCTCACCTACGAAGCGCTCGCCGAGAAGAAAAACCAGCTCATCCGCAAGGCCCTGAACGGCAGCGTGTTCATCGCCCCCATCACCGCGCCGCCGATCACGAAGCTGACCGACCCCACGGACAAGCTCTTGGCGCAACTCCCCGAGGAGTATGAGGACCTGGGCTGGGCCGGAGACGGCGGCAGCCAGTTCGGCCGCGACGTCGACACCTCGAACGTCAACGCATGGGGCTCCTCGGAGCCTGTCCGGTCGGACATCAATTCTGACGTGACCACCTTGCAGGTCACCGCGCTGGAGACCAAGCGTCTGACTATCGGCCTGTACCTGGGCAAGGACATGCGCAACGTCTCCCCAGACTCCGCCAGCGGCGAGGTGTCGATCCGGAAGCCGGCGCGGCCCAGCACGCTGCACTACCGCGTGCTGGCCCTGGCCGTCGACGAGACGGAGGCAGGCGAGATCTACGTCGCGAGGTTCTTCCCGCGCATGCGAGTCACCGACTTCGAGGAGCAGGCGTTCCAGTCCAGCGACGACGACCCCATCACCTACGGGATGACCTTCACCGCCTTCAACGACGCGGCCCTCGGCTATTCCCAAGACGACCTGTTCGGTGGCCCTGGTTGGGCGGCCCTGACCGCTGACATGGGTTTCTGATGGAACGCGTGATCTACCGCAAGGGCAACCTGGAACGCATCGCCCTCACGCCTGGGGATCGCGTGAGGCTCGAACATGCCGGGTGGACACGCCACACCGCCCCGGCCATCGACGCCCTGCCCGCCGACCGTGCGCCCGCCTCTTCCACACCTGTTGCGCCAGCCCTCTCCGATACCACGTCCGAGAACGCCGATTCCATGGAATCGACCACCGCGCGGCGTCGCCGCAAGACCACATCCTGACCGCTCGTTTAGAAAGACCGTTGCACGTGAGCAAGACCTACCGCCTCGCTCAGTACCGCCGCGAAGCCAAGCGCGAGCCCTTCACGCTGGAACTGGATGACGGCACGTGCATCACCGTCAACCCGCCGTCCGGTGGGTCGGTGCTCCAGCTCGACCCTTCCAAGTCCACCCGCGAAGTGCTGCGGCTGCTGGCCGGCGACTCCTATCAGGCGCTCGTCGACGCGCTGGCCGACGATGACGCCTCCGTGCTGGTCGCCGTGCTGCGTGACATGCAGGTGCACTTCGGCCTGGGGGGGTAGAACGCCTCGCCTACCTGCTCGAACGCTACGGCGAGGCGATCGAAGCCGATCTGCACGCGCACTACGGCGTGGACCTGCTCGATCTGTGGCGCGGCACCCTCAGCGTCCGCAAGGTCCTTAACCTCATCGACCACCTCCCATCCACTTCCCACTTCATCGCGGCTGTCGCGGACGACCCCGACGTGCCGCCGCCCCCTGAGGGCAAGGACACGCGGGGTCCGCGGCTGACCGAATGGACCCCTGAGGTTCGGGTGCTAGCCGACCTGGTGGACCGGATCGGCACGCTGATCCGTATCCAGATCGCGCAGCATTCCAAGCGCAAGCCTCCCGACATTCCGCCGTATCCGCGACCTGACACCGCAGCGCAGCGGGCGGCGCGGCAAGCCGCGTTCCGCGCCCGTTACGAGCAGCACAAAGCGCTGGTCGCGCGAGTCCTGCGCCGCTGAACCGGATGTTGAGCGCGGCGCCCCGACCACAGCCCAGAAAGCGGGGTGGTGGGGGTGTCGCAGCTCGCCGGGACTGCGCACATCCTCATCCGCCCAGATTTCACGGGATTCCACTCCCAAATCTCGGCGGAGATCGCTCGCGTCCCGAGCCCGATCACCATCCGGGTGCACGCCGATACGGCGCGGGCCGCCACCCAAGTCCAGCAGCTCAGCCGCGAGGTCTCGCAGGTCGCGGGACGGCGCGCGACGGTGCGGATCACCGCTGACACGCGATCCGCGCTGTCCTCGATCGCCAGCGTCAAGACCGCGCTGGTCACGCTGGGAGCGGCGAGCGCCCCCGCGCTGGTCGGCATCGGCGCCGGAATCGCTGGACTCGCCGGTCCGCTCACGGCGGCCGCTGCCGGGTTCGGTGTCCTGGCCGCGGTCGCGGTCCCTGCGATCACCCGTGTCCGCGAGGCGCTGGCCGCTCAGAAGCAGGCGGCCGAGAACGCGGGACAGGCCGCGGTTCAGGCGCAGGCGCGGGCCTTCGCGCTGGCATCGGCGCAACAGCAGCTCGCATCCACGATGCGGGCTGCGGCGGCCGCGCATGCACAGGCGCTCGAACAGGTTCGGCAGGCTGAGCAGTCCCTCGCCGCTGCGCAGCGGTCTTCGACCGAGGCGCAGCGCGCCCTTCTTGCGGCCCGGCAGGACGCCGCCCGTCAGCTCCAGGACCTGGCGAACAACGCCGCGTCCGCCCGGCTGGCCGAGCGCGCCGCTGTCCTGGACTTGGCCGACGCTGAGGCCGCCTACAACAAGGTCCTCGCGGATCCGTCCGCGACCAAGGCCGACATCGCTCGGGCTGAGCTGCGCCGGGACCAGGCGCGGCAGGAGCTCAAGGAACGGCGGCTTGCGGCCCAGCGCGCGATCGCCGATGAGAAGGCCGCCCGTAATGCCGGGGTCGAAGGCAGCGACGCCGTTCGCGCCGCGCGGGAACGGCTTGCGGATTCCAATCGCCGCTTCACCGAGGCCGAGCGTTCGCTGGCGCAGGCCCGCGCCGACGTCGCCCGGGTCGACCGCGACTCGGCCGAACAGGTCGCCGCCGCCCGCCGGTCACTGGCCCAAGCCCAGCTCCAGGTAGCCGCGTCAACCGACAGGGCCGCTGCCGCGCTTGCCAGTTTGACACCGCTCGAGCGGCAGGTCCTCACCGCGTGGCAGGGCTTCACGTCGGCGTTCACCTCGTGGGGTAAGTCGCTACAGCCAGCGGTGCTCCCGGCGGTGGTCAAGGGGATCGACCTGCTTCGGTCCTCGCTACCGCTGGCTACACCACTGGTCCGTAGCGCCGGGCAGGCGATCGCCGGTCTCGTGGACCAGGCCGCCGCGGCGTCTCAGTCCCCTTTCTGGAGGCAGTTCGCGGCGTTCATCGGCCAGATGGCTGGGCCTGCGATCACCGCCTTGGGAACGTTTCTGGGCCGGGTCGCGACCGGTGTCGCTGGGCTGGTCCAGGCGTTCGCGCCGCTCGGCATGGTCCTGCTGGGCGTGCTCAACCAGCTGGCCGCCAAGTGGGCTGCGTTCGCGACGAGCCTGGTGAACGCGCCGGGGTTCCAGGCGTTCGTTGCCCAGATGACGGGCTTGGCCCCGCTGATGGTGGACGCCTTCAGCGCTGTCGGGTCTCTGGTCGCCAACGTCTTCGCGGCGCTGGCCCCCGCAGTTGCCCCGGCGCTGGGGCTGATCCATACCCTGGCTGCCACGCTGGCCCAGCTGGTGCGGCAGATCGGTCCATCCCTCCAGCAGGTCTTTGGTGCTCTGGGCCCAGCCCTCGGCCAGGTGATCAGCGCGTTGGGCCCCGCGCTCGCCCGCCTGGGTGTCGCGCTGGCTCCAGTCCTGGTGCAGCTGGTCAACGGGCTCGCTCCGATCCTGGCGGGGCTAGCCCCGATCCTGGGGCAGCTCCTGGCTGCGCTGGCGCCCGTGGTGTCGGCGTTGATCAGCGGGTTGCAACCGGCGATCTCGGCGCTCGTGCCCGTCGCGGGGGTGCTGGCCGGAGCGATAGCGAGCATCCTGGGCGCACTGGCGCCGATCCTGGCGGTCCTCGGCCAGTTCATCGCGGCGCTGGTCTCCGGGCTGCTGCCGATCCTCACGCCGATCGTGCAGCTGATCGCCCAGGCCGCAGGGCAGATCGCCGGGGCCCTGCTGAACGCTCTTCGGCAGAGCCTGCCGTCTCTTCAGCAGGTGGTGCTCGCGGTGGCGTCGCTGCTGCCGACGATGATGCCCCTGGTGCCGGTGATCGTTCAGCTGGTCCTGGCGTTCACCCCGCTCATCCCCCTCGTGGCGCAGTTCGTGGCGCTGGTGCTGACCGCGTTGCTGCCCATCATCCGGTTCGCGCTGGTCCTGATGACCCAGCTGAGCGTGATCCTCGGCGTTGTGCTGGCCACTGCCGTCCGCGTGCTGGCAGCGGTGTTGCAGTGGGTCTTCAACAACGTCGTCCGGCCCGTGTTCCTCGGACTGGCGGCGGTCACGCAGTGGGCCTACGGCAAGGTCAGGCCGCTGCTGGACGGTATGTCCGGCCAGTGGCGCCGTGTGGGCGATGTGTTCCGCGGCGTGTTCAACTCGGTGATCCGGCCCGTACTGAACGCGCTGACCCTCCACTTCCGGACCGTTACCGCGCCGGTGTTCCGGTGGATCGCCGACACCATCATCCGGCCGCTGTGGCGCGCAGTCGGCAGCACCATCTCCACGACCTGGAGCAAGGTGATTCGCCCGGCGTTCCAGGCGGTCAAGGACGCGATCGGGCAGGTGGGGCGCGCGTTCGATGCGGGAGCCAAGGCGATCCGAACGGCCTGGAACAAGATCAAGGGCTACACCCGCGACCCGATCAACTTTGTCATCCAGACCGTCTACAACAAGGGCGTCGTCGGGACCTGGAACAAGGTCATGGGCTGGCTTCACCTGCCCAAATCGCTCCGGCTGGGCACGCTGCCGGCGCTCGCGTCCGGCGGCACGCTCGACGACCCCGCCCAGGCCCGGCCCATGGTCACCCGCGGGCCGATGGCCATCGTCGGTGAAGGCCGCAAGAGGTACCCGGAATACGTCATTCCTACGGATCCGGCCTACCGGGCCCGCGCGCAAGCCCTGTGGGCTAGCGCGGGCAGCGACCTTCAGATGCTGGCCAAGGGCGGCATCCTGGGCGGCGCATTCAACGGTGTTCTCGACGGGGTGAAACGAGCCGCCAGCAAGGTGTTCGACCTCGGCAAGGACGCCCTTGCCCTGTTGACCAACCCAAAGAAGGTCTGGGCACGGCTCACCGACCCGCTGTACGCGCAGGCCCGCACGGTGGCGACCTCACCGTTCGGGCACGCTGCCGCCGCATTGCCGACCAACATCCTGGACAAGGCTTGGCTCGCCGCCGAAAAGATCATCGCGACGTTCGCGTCCGCGTTCGGGGGCGGCGCCGGATCCGCTGGCCGGGTCATCGCCGTCGCCAAGTCCCTGATCGGCACCGGCGACGTGGGCGGAGGCGACAACAACCGAAACCGGTACAACCTCTACAACGGCGAGGCGTGGTGCGCCGACTTCATCAGCTGGGTAGTCGACAAGGCGCACGCAAACCGCGCGTACTGGAACTCGCCCACCGGCACCCCGCAGCGCCGCTGGCCAGCAGTCGCGCAGTGGAAGGCCGCCGCCGGACGAGTCCTGCCCGTCCGCCAAGCCCGCCCCGGAGACCTCGCGGTCTACGGCGGTAACCAGCACATCAACCTGGTGGTGGCCAATCTCGGCGGCGGTCGCCTGTCCACCATCGGGGGCAATGAAGGCCCGCGGGTGAAGGCGTCGGTGCGCAGCGACGCCGACGGTGTGCTGCGGCCGAACTTCGCGCTCGTCCCCGGACCCGGCAACGGACTCGGCGGTATCGGAGGGCCGCTCGGTGGAGGCGTCTGGACTGGGGGCGGAACACCGTCGAAGAACCGGGCCCTCGGGCGGCGGATGAACGCCGCCGCCGGATGGAACGCCTACTGGAGCTCACTGGACAAGCTCTGGAAGCGCGAATCCGGATGGAACCACCGCGCCAGGAACCCGTCAAGCGGCGCGTATGGAATCCCCCAGGCACTTCCGGCATCCAAGATGGCCTCCGCCGGAGCCGACTGGCGAACCAATCCCGCAACCCAGATCCGCTGGGGCCTGGGCTACATCGCCGGTCGATACGGCACACCCGCCCGAGCTTGGGCGCACTCTCAGCGCACCGGCTGGTACGACGCCGGCGGCTGGCTGGAACCGGGGCTGACGTTGGTTGCTAACGCGACCGGCAAGCCCGAACCGGTACTGACCCGCAGCCAATGGGACGTGCTGCTGGCGGCCGCCACACGAGAACCCGTTGACGGGGGAGGCGTCCACTATCACGCGCACTTCGACGGGCTGACCGCCGCCGCCTACGAAACGCGGGTACGCGCCGCGCTCCAGGCGGAGATGGTTGTGGCCGCGCAGCGGGAGCGTCCTGGCCGCCGGAAGTGAGGTGAGGTCGTGCCGCTGCTGTCGGGGGCGTGGGAGCCCCAGCCACCGGGGTCTGTCCCCGCCCCCGACCCTGGCCCCCAGCCGCTGAAGATCACTTACACCGATCCCGACGGAAACGTGTGGGACTGGTCCGATCCCACGACGGGCTGCGTGATCACCCACGTCAGCGGCCTCGGATCACCACCGGCCACGGTCACCTCCACCTCCCTGCCCGGCGGCGGAGCGCTGCCCAGTGACTACATGCCAGCCCAACGACAACTCGTCATCGGCCTGGACGTCGCACTCGAACCACAGGACCGGTTCCTGGAGCTGCTGGACCAGCTGCATCGCGCCTTGTGGACCGAACGGTACGGGCAACCCGCACCAGGAAAGATCACCGTGGCCCGCCCGGACGGCACCGCACGAACCCTGAGCGTGTTGTGCACCTCGGGCCCGGAACAGACCGACACCGACGCCGCTCGGAACGCCTACACCACATCGACGGTGTACGCGCTGACGTTCGTGTCGACCACCGACCCGATGTTCACCGACCAGACCCCCACACGCCTGCTGTTCCAAACCAACGTCGACAACAGCGGTGTCCCTCCGCTGCCCCCGGTCAGGCTGCGAGCCCTGCGCGGCTTCGAGACCCAGACCATCACCAATCCAGGCAGCGGAGACGCCTACCCGGTCTGGGTGATCGACGGCCCCGGCCGCCCCGTCCTCACCAACCAGACCACGGGGAGAACGCTGAGCCTGGCAACCCCTCTAGTGGAAGGAGAAAGGGTCACCATCGACACTCGCCCAGGACAACAACAAGTCATCGACTCCCAGGGCCGCGACAGATGGAGCGATCTGGTGAAGACCACTCCACGTGACCTGTGGTCCCTCCCGGCCGGAGACACGGAGGTGACGGTTCGCATGGACGGAGCCGGAGCCTCCTCAAAGATCGAACTGTCGTTCCTGCCCCGCTGGCTGCGTGCCTGATGACGGTGATGATCGAGGAACTGGACCTCGGGACGCTCACGCGCCGCGCCCCGGTCCCGTTCCGGAAGCTAGAGATCAACGTTGCGTTCAACGCCGCCGGATCGTTCACCGCCGAGCTGCCTGCTACGCCACGGTCCTGGCAGCTGATCCGCCTGGACACGGACGGCAACCTCAGCCCGGTCGGGCTGACGGTGGATTGGAACGGCGTCGCGGAATTCACGCTGCTGGCCGAGCAATGGGGCTACCAGAGAACCATCGACCAACAGACCGGGCAGATCACCGAGGTCATCACACTGTCCGGCTCGGACCTGCTGTCCCTGTTGGCGAACCGGATCGCCTACCCCGACCCGGCCAAGCCGTGGGCGTCGCAACCCACGGCCACCCGCACCTACAGCGGCCCCGCCGAGACCGTCATCAAACAGATCATCACACAGAACCTCGTCCAGGCCGCCGACCCCGCACGCAGAATCCCGTTCCTGGACATCGCTCCAGACCTCGGACGCGGGGGCACGGTCACGTACAAGGTCGCATCCGTCCGGCCCGCCACCACCACACCGGTCGGGGACGCACCGACCATCGCGGCGTCACTGATGGACATGGTCCGCTCTGTCGCCATCCAGTCACAGATCGGGGTGCGTCTCACCCTGGAGGGGACCCGGCTACGCTTCGACACCTTCCTTCCCCGCGACTTGTCCAGCCGCGCGGTGTTCGCAGCTGGCCTGGGCAACCTGGCCGAAGCGAACTTGACCGTCGCGGATCCCACTGTCACCACGGTGCTCACCCAAGCCGCGTCCAGCTTCTTAGAGAAGACCGCGACCGGTAGCGGCGACCCCTGGCGGCGGGTCGAGCAGTTCCTCGACCAGACGCACACCGACACCGATGCTGCTCAAGCCGCCACCGAGGCCCTGGCGCAAGGCGCCGGGAAGGTGCAACTCGCCGTCAACGCCGTCGACCTTCCACGGTTGAGATTCGGCGCCGACAGCCCCGGAGTCACCGGGTACCTACTCGGCGACATCGTCGCCGTGGACCTGCGTGACGGTGTGACCTTCACCGACATCGTCACCAAGGTGCAACTCACTGCGGACACGACCGGTGAGCACTACGCCGAATCAGTCACACCCAGCATCGGCACCGATCCTGCCGAGGACCAGACACTCACCGCGCAACTCACCGCCCGGCTACGAGCTGTCGAAAAGCAACTACGTGCCACCGGCCCCTGAACCCCGGCCCCACTGCGCTCCCTCGCTTCCTTTGCCCACTCCGCGTCGTCATCACGGAGTCGCTGGTGCCCGACAACGCCTATCCCATGCCCGGCCAGACGACTATGAGCACGCTGGCCGAATGGGAGTCCTACTTCACTGCCGTCACGGCCACTGGTGTCGTGGCCGGCCTCGACCCCGGGCTGAACTCCCAAGCCCGCACGGCCACCGTCCAAGTTGGTGGCGCCATGATCCGGGGAATCTACAAGCCGGTCACGGCCGTGACCTCGGTGACGATCCCCGCCCCGGCAACGCAAAACCGCGTGGACCGGTTGGTGCTCAGGCTGGATCGTGACTCCACCAAGCCCGAGGACTTCGTCAAGTTCGTGGTGGTCACCGGGACACCCGCGGCAAACCCGCTTCCCCCGGCGATTCAGCAGGCCACCGGCAGCCGCGGCATGTACGACCTGCCTATCGCACGCTGGATCAGCCAATCCTCTGGTGCCCTGACCGGCTTGCTCGACGAGCGGGTCTTCCTCGGAACCGCGCCCGCCGTCTACAACTCGCAGGCACGGCCCACACCCAACCGCCCCACACTCGGTATCGAAACCGACACCGGCAGGGTCACCCACTGGAACGGAACCACCTGGCGAGTGGTGGCCGATGACACCGGCTGGATCGACCTGCCGATCAACGGGCCGGACAGGGCCGCGTGGACGGCGAACACGATCAACCGAATCCGCAGACGTAACGGAGTCGTGCACATGCGGTTCTCGGTGCGCCGTTGGACGCGCAGCGGGGTGTCCACCAGCGACGAGGACGGCTCCGCGCCTCTGGTTGTGCCTGTGGGATTCCGACCCGGATGGGATCACTTCGGGTTCGGCTATCACTCCCGCTCCCCAGTCGCGGTGCGAGTCGAAGCCGGAGGCGCGGTGCGCCTGTACCCGCTGACATCCGATCTTCCAGCAGGTCGCACGGTATCCGGCAGCGCGACCTGGATTGTCGACTGACAGTGACGCCGTGCGAGGACGCTGCCGCTGGCCCTGCCAAGCGGTCTCATCACCCACTGAGAGAAGCGCCGTGACACTGCCTGAACCAACCCTTGCAGAGGTCGCCCGCACCCTCAGCCGCATCGAGGCCGAGCTCGGCCGGCGCCTGGACGACATCGCGGGCCGACTCGACCGCTACATCTCGATCGAGGTCTACGAAGCCCACCGCGCCGCCACCGGAGCGCGCCTGGACGACCTGTCCAATCAGATCGGCGAGCTGCACCAACAGCGCCGAGCCGACGACGAGCGCCGTGCCGCAGACCGGCGGGTCCTCACGGGCGCCGCCATCGCCGCCGCCCTCTCCCTGGTCGTGTCCCTCCTCGGCGCCGTGATCACCGCCGCCCTCGGCCTCAAGTAGTCCACGCCCACCGCCACCCCGTGCTGGGCACGGGGCGACACCCCCTGCCTCAACGAAGGAGATCCATGACCGGCAATCCCGCCGAACCGATCCCGCCCGCACCGTTCGCCCGTGCCGACGTGCACCCCGATGACGGCCCCCAGGACGTTCCGCAGGACCCCAGCTCGGTCGTCGAGGACCAGGCCACCGACGCGGAGAGCGAGGAGGCCACCGACGCGGAGAGCGAGGAGGCCGCCGATGCCGACCGCTGACGACCTGCTGCGGGTAGCACGATCCCAGCTCGGCACCGCCGAGCGCTCCGACGGCTGGACCAAGTACGGCGCGGCCTACGAAACCCGCAAGAAGGTCCGCGGCTACGCCCGTGCCGCCTGGTGCGACATGTTCGTCGGCTGGTGCGCCGACCAGATCGATGCCCTCGCCATCGTCGGTGACTTCGCCTACACGCCCAGCCACGCCACCTGGTTCCGCAACCACGACCGATGGGGCTCCAAGCCACGCAAGGGCGCCATCGTGTTCTTCGACTGGGCCGGTTCCCGCAACATCCCGGCCATCGACCACGTCGGCATCGTCGAAGCCGTCCGTAGCGACGGATCGATCGTCACCATCGAAGGCAACACCGCCAACGCCGTCCGCCGCCGCGTGCGCCGCTCCGGGATCGCCGGCTACGGCTACCCCGCCTACAGCAGCGGAAGCGGAAAGCCTTCGGCTGGCAAGCCTTCGCCGAGTAAGCCCGGTACCTCCGTGCCTGCCTGGCCCGGCCGGTACCTGAAGTACACGCCCGGCAAGCCGATGATGCGCGGCAACGACGTGAAGACCTGGCAACAGCGCATGCGCACCCGCGGCTGGTCTATCGACGTCGACGGCATCTACGGGCCGCGCTCGGCCGAAGTCTGCCGCGCCTTCCAGTCGGAAAAGCGACTGGTTCGCGACGGCATCGTCGGGCCCGCGACCTGGCGTGCGGCCTGGACCGCTCCGGTCACCTGACCTCTGCCCACCAGCCGGTGAAAGGAGGTATGCGTGCGGTATTGGTTCGGCGGCACTCCGGCTGACTGGACCTTCAGCGTTGCGCCCGGCTCGGATACGCCACTGCTTACCGGCGGGGTGATCGTCACGTTCTGGACTGACCAGGTCGGTGGCGTTCAGCACACGGATCTGCTGGACGACAGCGGCCAACCGATCACCTCCGTCATCTCCGGAGACGGGCTTACCGCGCCCAAGGGCACCATTCCCCGCTTCCAAGGCCCACCGGACGTGACCGGAATGTGGGCCGACGCCGGAGCCGGCGAGCGGTTCTGGATGCCCGCGACCAACTTCGGTGACGCTCTGGACGCCCACCTGGGCGCGGATGACCCCCACGGAACTCTGGCCGCCGCACGTGCCTACACCGACGACGCCATCGCCCGGTTGCCGCCGCCCGGCGGCGGCACCGGCGTCCCCGGTGTCGTGGCCTTGGAATCCTTCTCCGGAGCGACCTGGGACGACAAGTTCTCCGCCGCCCTGTCCTACGCGGCAGCGCAGACTTATCGGCCAGTCATCGCGCTCCCCAACGGGGGCATCGAACTGTCCCGCGGTCCTTACACCCTCTTCGACGGGCTCAGGCTCACGGGTCCTCTCGGTGCCCCCGAACGGGAGTTCGCCACCCGCGGGCCCCAGTGCGTGGTCACGGTCTCCAAAGCACCGCTGTTCGCAATGCCGACCAGTGTCCGCAGCATCTCGATGCAGAACATCCAGTACCGCGCCTCCGGGTCGGTGGATTGGATGGTGAGGGAAACAGACTTCGCCAACGGCCCCATCATGAGCGACGCGGTCTTCTACGACGTGGGTTGGGTCGGGTTCTCCTCCATCATGCACACCCGTCATCTACGGGTCTCGATTCAGAGGATGTACGCGAACAACGGCACGGACGTGCAGTTCAAGTTGGGCGGATCCGACAACAGCTATTGGCTGGACGGCGGAAGCTACCTATCGGGCAGCTTGCCGCCAACGGCGCCCGCCTACGTGTACTTCACGTCCATGTCCCGCACTCGCGTCGGGCCTCTGTATCTCACCCCCCAATACGCGACCGGCTTCCGCATCGAAGGCGGGTTGGGCGGACTCAGCTTCGACGGGACCCTGCTCGACTGCACCGGTAGGGACGCGAACACCGCCTGTCAGGGCTCGGCGATCTACATTCACTCCGGCCAAGGCCACGTCTTCCGCAACCTGTGGTTCTTCAACACGGCGACGAACCCAGCCGCCACAGGGCGTGCTGGCGAAAGAGGCCACGTATACATCAAGGCGGCCGCCAAGGAAATCGCCTTCATCGGATGCCAGTGGTCGGGCGGTGTCAAGCAGACCACCTACACCCCCACAGGGACGCCAGCGATCTACTGCGAAGCCGGCGTCACCGACGTGCAAGTCCACGCGCCACTGGCACCCAACAGCGGAGAGAAGATCCTCCAGCAGGCCGCAGCCGGGGCACTGGCGTGCGACAACCCCAGCTGGACGATCACCACCGCGCCCTGACAGCAGCCCAATCAACACCTGAGCCCCCGGCCTACAGGCCGCGCGTGCCCGCCCGTGGCTGAGGCCGGTCACTTCACCGCAGAGACGAAAAGGATCCCCCTGCATGCCTATGTCCCTCATCCGTACCCTCGTGCCGCTCATCGTCGGCGCGCTGCTGGGTCAGGCCGCACGCGTCGGCCTGGAACTGCCTGCGGGTGCCGTGACGGAGATCGTCACAGTAGTGCTCACCTTCGCCTACTACGCGGTGGCGCGGTGGGCCGAGACCCACTGGCCCGCCGTCGGCCGCTGGCTGCTGGCGGCCGGGCTCACCGGAAAGGCACCGGTGTACGTACCCGCCGTCACGGCACAGCGCCTCACCAAGCCCGAGCCGAGAGACTGATGTCTACATGACGCCGCCCCGTCCCCTTGGCCTGCTGGCCGGGAGACGGGGCGGCCTTTCCTGTTCAGCCCCTCCTCCACCTTCCGGGCGAGCGCACCTGGCGGCTCACGAACCTGCCATGCCGGACGGCGGGATAGGGAACGGGCCCTGCGGTCGAGTGTTGAGGAAGGCGGAGAACATCCTGCGGATCAGGGCCTCTTCCTCCCTGCGTTGATGCCTGTTGGCCCCCCGGAGTGAGAAGCTGCACTTCCTCCACCGGTCCAACAACATGTGGAGATTGCCCGCACGGACGATCGCCGAGCAGGTGTTACAAGCAGCCCAGGGACTGGACCCGAAGTCGTGCACCTGCCCGCCCCCGTCCATGGCCCGGAGGAGCCGCGCCTTGCCGCCGGTGAGCCACAAGAACCGCGGGCCCGGAGATGAACAGAAGTCGCAAATCATCGCGATTTCGCTGTCCACGTTCGCTACGCCGGGCTCGGGCTCGTGATCCCACGGCTCTGGGCGGGGTGGATGAAGGTAGCGCACCTCAAGGAGGTCGCCGCGCGGGGTGGCGCTGCGCCGGAGAGAGGCGACGCTGTCGTACTCCTCAAAGGTCTTCAGCGGTGTCCGGCACCGCACGCAGATCATCAGGGGGGTGTACGCCTGCATCAGTGAACGACCTCCCTTGTTGTGAGTCGGTGAGACATGGTCAGTCCCACCACAGCCGCACCCGAGTGGGATGGCAGCCTGGATGGTCGACCATCCAGGACTCTCCGAGGTGGCCGACACAGCTCTGCTGTACTGTCCGCTCGTCGGCCCCCGCGCGCTTGCCCGCGTCGAGGACGCGCTGGGTCAGTTCGCTGCGCTCCTCGTTGGGGATCTTGATGGCCTTGGCGTTGTCGCCGCCGTTGCGGTGCTGCTGAGTGCCGGGGATGTGCACGTACATCACGAAGGACGACTCGCGGCCCAGTTCGACTGCGCCGATGTCATCCCACAGCTGCTGAAACTCCTCCACGAGGCCGGGCCTGTGGATCTCCGGAATGGTCAGAGCCTCCTTGAAGGTGTCGAACTGCCGCACCTTGACCAGGAAGTTCAGGGTGTCGACATGGCCGGAGAACCCCAGGCGCAGGAAGTCAATGGTGTCCTTGGCTGCACGCGCCGACATGCGCTTGCTGGGCACAGGACCCCCTTTCTCTGGTTGTTGTGCTGACATTGATTACTATATGAGGCAGTCCATGGTTTGTCAATGTCATGGACAAGGAATGTCGTGTCGGGTCTGGCCGTGGGGTTACTGGAGCCAGGGGAATCAGAACAGTGAGCCCTGGCCCGCCTGACCCTCGACGGCGACCTGGTACGCCTCGATCGCGGCACGCGGGACCCGGCCATGACGGATGGGCCATCCCCGCTCGCGGGCCCAGTCCCTAATCCGATCGCTCCGAGCACGCGCGGCCCGGTAGGCCCGATCACGCTCGGCGGCGCGCTGCTGCTCGGCAGCGAACTGGCGCTCCCTGCGGGCGCGAAGGTCACGCAGACGCGCCTGGTGCACAATCTCGACGCGGTAGGCGCGAAAGGCCGGCGGTGGCAGCTCGTCCATCGTGGTTTCCGGCGGGACGAGGCCGAGCCGGACGACGAACGCCAGGACCTGCTCGGGGTCAGGCTCGGAATGGCACTCGCACGTGCACACCCACCGGCAGGTGTGGTCGGCGTACCAGATCTGCGCCTCGGCCGTGCGCTGCGGGCCGACAGCCGTGGGCGTGGGGTGAGCGAATGGCTCAGGGAAGCACGCGGCTTGCTCGCCACCAGGCCGCAGGATGACCCCGATTGGCCGGGCTAAGGGTTCCCTGCGGGTGCACTGCTCGCCGTGCGGGCACCGTGCCTGGTATTCGCACGGGCACTCCCCCAGATATCCGGGCACCTCAGCGTGCGCCCTGCGCATGGCGCTGGTCCAGACCTGCTCGCGCACCCACGCAGCCTCGGTCTCGGACATCATCGTTGCGGTTGCCACCGTCTCTCCGGGTGTGATGCGGCGCCCCTTTCTGCGGTGATTGCTTCAAGGGGTGATGGACCGGAACGGTGGCGATAGCCGCAGCCTCGCAGGCAATCCCAGTAACCGCTTTCGTGCCTGTTGGTCCTCCGACCTCCGAACTTGTGGTGGCCGCTGGCGCAGGCGGCCATGTCCTCCCGGGCGCGACGCGCCCAGTAAGCCTGGTCGCTCTCGGGCCTCCATCGCCGTGGCATCAGGTCTCGTCCTCGTCTCGCCGCTCGATCATCCCCAGGGCGTCATATCTGGCACGCATTACCCGGTTCTGACGGATGTTCCACAGGACGATCGTGATTACGAGCACGGTGAAGATGACCCAGGCGATCAAGGTTGCTTGCGCCTGTCGGTCCAGCCCAAGCCCATACAAGATGGCGGACTGGGCCAGGAGGTAGAGTTCGGCGCCGACGACTGCCCGTGGTGGACCCACGGGAGGCAGGATGTAGAACGCCCTGATGGCGGACTCGTCTTGCCCGTTATCGAGAGGGACGCGGTTCGGTTCCGTGCCACTATCGCGGCCATTCGTAGCCATAAAGAGTCGCCTTCTTTGAACGAGGGTGTTGAGCGGCGGGCACTGGTCGAGCACTCCCCACGTAGCTGAACGCCTATCAGGGGAGAGGCAGGCCGTAGCCTCGGCCGTTGCTGTCGAGGTCGAGTTCGCGCGAAATGGCCGGGCCGAGGGAGCGTCACTCGCCATCTCTCGGCCCGGCCAAGCGGAGCCCATCAGCAAGGGGGAGTGATGGTGTGGGCTCCGCAGCTCACTGGGGGATCGGCATGGATGCCATGATCGTGCGGATCGCGGCGTAGTGCCGTTTGATCTCCTTGTAGACCAGATGAGCAGCGCGTTCGGCGGCGAGTTCCGGCATTATGCTCGCCTGTGGACTTTCGGGATCTCCGAGGGCTCGCGTCAAGTCCCTGAACTCCTCGGCGCGGGCGAGGAGGTTCTCGGTGTTACGGAAGACGTCCATCCAGCTTTCGGTGGGCGCCATCACTCGGCCTCGCCGTCGGTCCGGGTGCGGCGGATCCGGTAGTTGGAACCGAATGCGCGGGTCTGGTGACGCCTTCTGATCTGCGCAGCGGCACGCTTCCACTGCGCCCGGGTAGGGGGCCAGTCGGTGTTCTCGGCCTGCGTGTCGAAGTGGCCTCCGAGCCATTCGGCGGCGCCTTCGGGCGAGCTGTGTCCGGACGAAAGCACCTGAACCCGATGCGAGTTCTCGCGGATCGCCTCCCAGTTGCCGTTACCGGCGCTGGGGTGTTCGGTTCCATGCGACCTGTCGCCGATGTGTTCCTTCAGGTCTTTGGGTGCCATGTGTTGTGTCTTCCTTCCGGCGGTGCCGTCCGGCAGTGAAGCCCACAGAAGTGCGCCTGTGCCGATATCGGCTTGTTGTGCTGACATGGCTAAGTCTAGACAACCACCCATGCTGTGTCAACTAGTCGGACAAGGACTACTAGGGATGTGTCTTTGTCTTCATGGTTGACAGTCTCTGGGTGGGCTGCATATAAATAGCTATGTCAGCACAACAAGCCGAGAGGGAAGTGTATGGAGAGGGCCGCGCTCATCTTGAGTGCCACAGGCGCAATCGCCGAACTCGATCTCCGGTTGGAGGATGCTGATGTCACCAGCAAGGTCCTCGCTGACGCGATCGGCTGTCAACAGCTGGACGTTGTCCGACTGACCACCCGGTGGGACATGTGGGTGGACCTCGACGGGCGTGATCGCGCACCCATCAACCACGCCGCCGTTCATCTCGCTCACCGCTACGGTTACAGCTGGCGGCCGTATTGGGGCACGGTCGTCTTCGCCACAACTGATCAGAACGGCAACCCGATGGGGCTGGCGCCGGATCAGCTCAACGCTCTGCGGCGCCAACTCGCCGTCTACGCTGGCGGCTCGCCACGCTCTTGACCGGTCGCCCTTGATGGGCCCTCTGGATCGTTGCTCGCGGTGTTCGATTCGTCGGAGATCTTCTTTCGTCCAGGGAGACGCTAGTCGCTAGCCAAGGATCGTGACGGTAGGTACCCATGGTCCGGGGTCGGTACCATCTGCCCAGTCAGAGGCCCAACCCTTGCGCCATGCGATGAACTTTCCCGACTCTATTTCAAGTGGCGTCTCTAGAAGACCCGCGGCATGCACGTCCCTGATGAGCTTCGCGTACTCAATATCCAGACACAGGCCGGCAAGGCGCCTTCCGTCCACGGTGCAGTAAAGCAACGCAAAGTCGCCATCGGTCAAATCGCCAAGATTGGCGATTCGTACCGCATCCGACATGCCGTCACCTAGCTCCCGCCTGGTCACCAGCTCGACGCGATCCACTACCAAGGAATCAATCACGCTGACGATTTTAGGTCTCCGCCTGTTTAATGCCTACTGGCCTCGAAGTAAGGGAGGGCTGCGCATGACCCCCCGGGAGACGGGGCTCGCCAGGTGCATGGGCCCGCAGGCGCAGAGCCACGTCGCTCTTGCTTGATGTGGCGCCACTTTGGGAGGCGCAGTCGTCAGGCTGGCCGCCGATGAGGTCTAGGCGGGGCACCGGCCAGGATACTCGGGGGCTCTGCGGTTCATCGGGGCCGGCGCCTCTCCTGAGCTACCATGGTGACGCCGGACCAGGGGCTCTCGGTTTGTTGTGCTGACACTCAACAGCGGCCGTGCCATGTGGCGTTGGTCAGTCCCTGGTCCGGCTTCCGCTTCGTGAGGTCGGTGCGACTGTGCAGCTGGTTGCCCCCTCGGGCGACTTCTTCCGCCCGCCACCCGCACCCTGGCCTGCTCGGCGCTTGTCCCAGGCCCTCCAGTCGGCTTCGCGCTGGGGCAGCCATCCGGCGACCCTTCCGATCAGAGCGTCGGGCTCGGGGCAAGGGTTGTCGGTTCCGGCATAGCGGGAACGCCACCGGGCCACCGTGGCCCCTGGAACGCCGAACCACGCGCCCACGTCATCGGTCCCCTTGTACTCCGTGGTGGAGATCCTCTCTTCTTCCGGGCGTGCCTCATCCCTGCCGCGACGTTCGTCCCACGCCTTCCAGTCGGCTGAGCGTTCGGGCAGCCACCCTGCGGTTCTCCCGATCAACGCATCCGGTTCGGGGCAGGGGTTGTCAGTGCCCGAGTAACGCCTCCGCCACTGGGAGACCGTGGCCTTGGGCACGTTGAACCAACTGGCGACTTCATCGGTACCGAGATAGGTCGTCGGCATGGGGCTCCTCCAGGTGTCGCGATGGTGCAACTCTCCATCGTGCCGCGTGCTCAAGGCGCTGACTCCCTCCTTGTAGGGGGTTCGTGGCCGTAACTCGCGCAACTCTTGATGAGGAGGCCGCGGCGGGAGCGCGCTGTTCGCGGACGAGACCTGCGTCGAGGGCTGATGGCGTCGCTCCAGGGGTCTTCTCGACGCCCATGGCTTGCCGAGTATCGCCTGCCCTCGTCGCGGCCACTCCATGAACGCAACCCTATACGAAGGTCTATGGTTTATCGAATCATCGACCAAAGGGTCAGTAAAGGTGACCAGGCGTACACCATTTTTCTATAGTAGGGACAAACACTTGCCAATAGTCTAGGATTGGGCGTTAAGGTGGCTGGCAAGAAGGACGTCAAGCAGCTCATCAAAGACCTCGAGAGTCAGGGCTTCGGCGTCAAGCTCGGAGGTCGAGGACACTGGAAGATCTACACCCCAGATGGAAAGCTCTTGACTACCCTGCCTGCCACTCTCGGTGAGGGACGAGGGTTCCTCACCGGAATCGCCACACTGAAACGGGCAGGGTTCAAAGCCCGATAGAAAGCAGCGTTTAGCACTCAGCTGAGCAACCCGACGTTGGCCAACATGAACACCACTTGGAACATTCGGATAGATGTCTCGCTGGAATACACCGAGCGAATCGATCTCGACCTACGAGCCCGTCTCGCCGACTACGAGGCTGTGATCGCCGCAGCCTATGTCGCGGGCAAACCCGCCCCTGACCGGACCTCTATCCAGCTCACCCTCAGCGCTCCCACCATCACCGACGCCCAGGCCGCCGCAACGTCAGCGGTAACGACCGCGCTCGCCGAGGTAGGACAACCAGCCGAGCTGGTGCGCATGGACACCATGCCCGACGAGGACTTCACCACTGAGATCGACGACACAGCGCTCAGCCTCGCCGGAACCCGCGAGATCAGCGAGATGCTCAACGTCGGGAAGGCGCGCACAGCTCAACTCATCGAGCGACCGGACTTTCCCCGCCCCCTCGCCTACCTCTCAGCGGGAAGGATCTGGAACCTCAACGAGGTCAGGGCCTGGGCCGAGACGTGGGATCGCAGACCCGGACGGCCCCGTGCGCGATTCCGCGGGCCTCGCGTAGGCGAGGATGAGTCCAGCTGAAACTGCATTGGCGCCGGGCCTCGTCATTCTGGTGGATCAGTAGGACGCTTCGGCGCAGCGGGGGCGGAGACAAGCTCGTCGAGTCGCGCCTTGACCTCATCCGCTTGAGGTGCTGAGAGAGCGGTGTAGATCGTATGCGCGTCCTCCAAGTAGGCGCGCTCGGCTGCGGGATCGTGGGCGTGCGCCGCCACGGCGGCCAGGGCACGCAGAATGTTGGCTTCCTCGTGCCGGGCGCCGGCCTGCCGGGCGGTGCTGAGGGCATCGTGAAGCGCCGTGGCCGCGTCGGCGCCACGGCCCGCCAGCAGCATGGCGCGTCCCAGACAGGCGAGGGAGCGAGCCTGGTGGTAGGGCTCGTCCACGTGTGTGAAGTAGTCCAACGCCTGGGTGAGGTTGTCGATCGCTTCGTCGTAGCGGCCCAGGTCCGCCATGACTTCGCCGATGTGGCGGCGCATCAGCGCGGCGCCGCGCTGGTGATCTAGCCTGACGTTCAGGTCTCGGGCTCGCGTAAACAGGTCTAGGGCGCGAGGGAGGTTGCCGGTGGCGTGCTCGACCAGCCCTAGCCCTTCGAGGCAGGTTGCCTCCCCGATCGGATGGTTGGCCTGATCCTCCAGGAGCATCGCGATCCCGAAGCGCTGCCGGGCAGCGGAGAAGTCCTGGACATTCAAGTAGGCCATCCCCAGGCCCTCCAGCATGCGGGCCTGTGCCGCCAGGTTGGCCTCGCGCTTGGCTGCGGCAAGACCGAGTTCGTGGGCCGCGATCCACTGCTGGTAGTGCTTGCGGTGCAGGAACAGGGCCCACATCGCCTCGATGATCTGCCAGGTCAGGTTGTGCCTTTCCAGGCGGTGTGCCTGCTGGGCGATGGCCATGAGGGTGGGTTGTTCGCGCTCCAGCCAGGTCAGGGCCGTTTCCCGGACGGGGAACTCCCAGCTGCGGGGTTCGGCGTAGGCGGCGCCGAGGCGCCAGCGGCCTGGCAGGAGCCGCAGGTCGGCCGCCGCAGCGGTGCGCAGATACCACTCGGCCATGCGCAGGAACACCGAGGTTCGCTCGGCCGCTGTGTGCTCCTCCTCGGACTTGGCTCTGGCGTGGAGTCGCGCCAGATCGTGGAAGCGATACCGTCCGGGTAGCTCTTGTTCCAGCAGGTGGGCGTCGACCAGGGAGTCGAGCAGTTCTTCGGCGTGGTCCTGCTCGTCATCCAGCAGCGCGGCGGCGGCCTCGACGTCGAAGCTGAGGCCGGGGTGGATGCCGAGCAGGCGGTAGGCGCGAGCTTGGTCGGCGGGCAGGGCCTCGTAGGAAGCATTGAGAGCCGCAGTCACGGAATGGTCTCCCTTCCCAGCGTGCAGCCGGGAGAGGCTGCACGTCTGGTCGTCGAGTTCATTCATCGCTTGGGCGATGGAAACGTCAGAATTCCTTGGGACTGAGCAGACGGCCTTGGCAAGCAGATCCGAAATGGTCGGCAAGGCCGCGTTGAATGCAGCGGATGACCTTGACGTGGTTCTGGACGTGACGATCACCATGGTGGCGGTCGCTAGGCCCCATGCGAGCAGGCTGATACCAATCACGCCGAGCACGATGTGATCCGCTCTACTAGACGAGTCGACGGTGAATTGGCCGGGTGTTCAGACGTGTTGGTCCAGAGGGCAACGTCAGGCAACCCGGCTTAGGTGACCACCGAGCGCAGGCCAGGTCTTTGGGGCCACCAGACACCTCTCTGACCTTGGTTCCCGCAGCGCGGTGTCGGCCATGGGCCGGGAATACGGAGGCAGCGTGCGGGTGACTTTGACGCTCGGTGGTCACGTTCAAGACTCCGGGTCCGATGCCTCCGGAGAGGTCTCTGTTTGTTCCAGCGCTTCCAGGTTCTTTTCGGCGTCGGCGTGCACCAGCTTGCGCACGCCAGGCATCACGCCGCGTTTGCGCATGGCCTCTTCGTATGCTCCATGTACGACCTGAATCGCGAGGTTCATCACCGCGCGGCGGGCCTGTTCAGGACCCCACTCGGGCGAGACTCCCACGGCGCTACTCCTTCTCACCCCAGCGGCGCGGGGCTTGGTCGAGTGCGATCCTCACCAGCACGGGCTTGTGGTCGGATCCGCCGATCTGCAGCACTTCGTGGTGGTCGAAGCACTGTTCCGGTAGATCGGTGTGGAAACGATCGATGCGGACCTTGAGACGATCGGCCCTGTCGTGGCCGACGGTAGGTGTGCTATCCCCCAGACGTCCGCCGACGTCGATCAGTCCGTTTCTCCGGAGCGTGGCTGCCGGGCTGGTGTCGGTCTTCTGTCGATAATGGCCCGGATCTATGCCTTCGGGATCTGGCTTGGGGTCGTTGTCTCCCATGGCGTTGAAGTCCCCAAACACAATGACGTAGCGACGCCTGCCGAGTCTCAGCTTCAACAGCTCGGCCTCGATGACACGCTGTTTGGGAGACGAGGGTGCGAAGTGTACGTTCACCAGGTCGATGGTGTGGCCATCGATGATGCAACGTAGCCCGGCCTCTACGTGGAATCGAAGATTGTGCACGTCATGCCGCTCGATGACTTCGATGCGCGGCTCTCGAATGAACGTTGCAAGGTGACAGCCGTAGTACTGGGATTCCACCAGAAACCCGCGCATGCCGAGCGCGTGTTCCGCGGCGTGCAGCTGCTCATAGGTCACATGTCCGTCGTGGTCCCGCTCCCAGTACTTTGCTTCCTGGATGCCGACCACATCCGGCTGATATTTGCCCAAGTGCGCCAGGTCGGCAAGTTCGCGTTCCCGTTCCTTGGGGGAGCCTTTGAGGTTGTAGGTGATGAGTGTCAGCGGTTCTTTCTGGAGAGGTTTCATGCGTCCCTCCTTCGAGGCATTCCCATGAGGTAGGGGAGTTCGATGATGCTGTTGATGTAGGTTGCCCCGGAAGGAATTCCCCTGCGGGGCTGTGGTCCCACCAGGACAGCGCGCATGCCCAGAGAGACCGCCGGGAGCACGTCATTGCGTAGATTGTTTCCCACAACCAGATAGCTGGCGGGGGAATCGCATCGAGCGACTTTTAGGGCACGTTCGAAGAACGCTGGATCCGGCTTGCTCACATTGAGCTCGTGGCTCTGGAGGACGCCTTCCGCGATGAACCGATGTGCTACCCCTGCGGCGGCTAGCGCCCGATTGCGGTCCTGGCTGGGTCCCACGGTGTTGGAGAGGATCATCAAGGTCAAGTCCAGCTCTTCATCGAGCTGCTTGATGACCTCGACGGCCTCGTCGGTCAGTGCTCGCTGGGCCAGGTCACTGGATATGGGAGCCGTGCGGGAAGTCAGAGTGCCGCCCACGTCCAGACCGACGTGCGTGATCGGCCCACCGTAAGAGGCGGCGAAGAACTCGTACCTCTCGGCCATGGTCAATGTTCCTCTCGGTAGAGCAGAAGGCCGAGATCACGGATCACTCGCAGAGACGGTTTCTCGAAATCCTTCAGTGCGTCCACCAATCGCTTGACGTCATCAACATTGAAGACGAAGCGCCTGTCGACGACCTCGTACCGAATCGCGCCGGCATGCGCCCAGTCCCGGACAGTGTCGGACCGAACGCGCAGCATGTGAGCAGCATTATTGATGTGAATAATGCGGCCTTCGGTGTACCAGTTGCTCCGAGATCCGGGCGAAGTCTTGTCCTTCGAGGTTGGAACCCTCCGGCCCCGCATCGACGGCGATGAGGAAACCCGAACTGGCCGTGCGCCAGCGGGGCCGGAGGGAGCCTTAGACGGCGTTGGGTGCGTCGCAGAGGAGGATGGATCGCCTGGCGTCTGATCGGCCCTTTGCTCCGTTCCGGAGAGCCAAACGTCGTAGGGCAACCACCTTGCCATTGGTCCCTTCCTGCTCGTTAACTCAGCTAGGCCGTCGAACGGGGTCGTGAACCATGCCGTCAGACCCTCATGTCGTGTTGGGAAAGCCCTGGTGCTCAGGGCGCCGGCTACGCCGGCTGTTCACCACTGGCGTGTTCGGGGACCGCGCGGCGCGACTTGGTGAGGAGAAAGGCGCAGGCGGCCAGCATCACCGCGAGCAAGGCCCCTCCGAGGAGGCCGTCCTGCGCCATGATGGCCGGGGCGTTCAGGACGCTGTGCAGTGCGATCGCAGGAACGAGGGAGCCGGTGCGCTCCACTACGACGCACAGCACCACGCCAGCCGTGATGAGCATGGGCATCGTCTTCAGGTCGTCCTGGTGAGGGAGCGCGAAGACCACAGCGCTGACCGGGGCCGCGACGGCTGGACGCCAGCGGGCACGCAATGCCTGGTAGAGCACTCCACGGCACACCAATTCCTCGGCGACGGGGGCGATACAGATCGCGAGAACGGCGAGCGTGATCAGTTGCGGCCCCTGGGCATCGCTCAACGCCCTCATCGTGTCCTGAGGGGCCGGGTGCACCAGCGCCGAGTAAGCCGTGTCGATCATCATCAGCGCCATGAACGGCCCAGCCGTCCAGCCGAACACGGCGACCGGTGACCTCAAGGACGGGACCAGAGCGAAGTCGGCTGCGCGCGGCCGCACTCGCCGGTTCTTCCACCAGCACAGGACCCAGGCGGTGAGCAGCCCGGCGACAGCGGCGCATGAAGAGTTCACCAGCACCGAGGCGACATGGTCATCGGTGCGGGGAGCGGCGCCCGCCAACGCCAGTGCCCCTGTCCCCAGGACGGCGACGGCCACCATCGAGCTCACCAGGGCGACAGGCAGAGCCACGGCGTGCCGCAGGGACCACGGTTTGATGTCCTGGCGTAGCTGTGAAGGCGTGGTTGGGCCGGTGCTCGGAGGAGTGTGCACCGCGGTGTCCGGGTGGCGTTGGGGCATCGATGGGTCTTTCTAGATTGGGGTGCGGTCATGAACGCGGGGATTTGCCGTGCGGGTCTCGGCCTCAGGCGGGGCAGGCCGTCACCGTGTGCCAGCCGATCAACCGTTGGCCAAGAGGAGTCCCTGAGCAGCGAAAGAAACGAGCGTGTGCACGAGGTCTGGGTGCGGTGGCGCAGCCCCTGCGGGCGGCGCCACCGCACCCAGCGGGGTGGCCACACGGGCGCCCGGAATGGGTGCGGGACTGTGCGGCGGTAGCAGACCCGGGGTCGTGGACACCCCCGGGCCGGGTCGTGCAGCCCCCAGCCGTGCGTGCCGCGGTTCACCAGTGGACGGGCAGGCTGTACGACGTTTGTGGTCACGTGCGCCCCACTCCGCACAGGAACGGCAGCGTCTCCGAGGGGGGCTGCTCAGAGGGGGCTTTCTCTGAGGGGCCGGGACGCCACTCGGTCAGCGACACCAGACCTGGCTCCACCAGCTCCAGCCCCTCGAAGAATGCTTCGATCTCCCGGCGTGTGCGTACCTCTGCTTTGGCGGCGCGGTATTCGTTGGCTGCCGCTTCGGTGCGCGAGGTTTTCAGCGCGTGGGAGAGCACCAGGTAGCTGCCAGGCGCCAGGCGATCGACTACCTGTCGCACGATCTTGTACGCGGTGTCCCCCGGGATGAAGTGCAGTACCGACACGATCAGAACGGCGACCGGCCGGTCGAAGTCGATCAACGCGGTCACGTCTGGGCGGTCGAGGATCGCCTGAGGATTGCGGAGGTCGGCGGCCACCATGGCGGTCTCGCCGTCGTTGGCGAGAAGAGCCCGCCCGTGGACGATGGCCATTGGGTCGTTGTCGACGTACACGCACCGAGACGACGGGTTGATGCCCTGGGCGACCTCGTGGGTGTTCTCAGCGGTGGGCAGGCCAGCGCCCAAGTCCAAGAACTGGTCGACGCCTTCCGTGGAAAGGAGCCGCACTGCTCGGATCAAAAACGAGCGGTTCTGACGGGCGATAAGCGGTAGCTCCGGCATCAGCCTTTCGAGCCGGGTTGCTTCATCGCGGTCAGCCTCGTAGTTGTCTTTGCCTCCGAGCCAGAAGTCGTAGATCCGGGCGATACTGGGCTCGGATGGGTTGATGCCGGCTGGCGCCTGCTCGGCGGTCATGATGACCCGCCGTTCAGGCGCTGCGCGATCCGCTCGGCCGCGCTCTCGGGATCGTGGACGCTGCCGACCTCGACACCGCTCATGCGGATCGCCGCGTGCGCGCAGTCGACGATCCGGTCCATGCCGCCGGGGCGCGTGAGCACCACCATGTGTTCGTAAGCGGTAGCGGGGACGCCACGCTGGCGTAGGGCGGAGGCCACTGTCTGAAGCGCGACTCGGGTGTTCAGCTCCTCCAGCTCGCCGAGTCGTGCGCGAAGGTGCTCGGCGTCCGGCGCTTCCACGGCGGTGACTCCGCCGATGTGCGGCATGCTGCGTGTGGCCCGCCACTGTCCTTCCAATGTCGGGGCGATCGACCAGGCAGAGAACCGCTTCACCAGGTCCTGCGCGGTCTCGGCTCCTGATGCGAGGCCGCGGGAGTTGTCCAAGCCGGCCATCACGCGGCCCCGCTCCCCAGCGTGCTCTCCTGAAGCGAGAGCAGAGCAGCGATGCGTCTGGCGACCTCACGCAGCTGTTCGAGGCCGCCGACCCGCCCCAGACGCTCACCGGTGTCCAGGCGCGTGTACCACCAGCGGTCGTCTTCGGAGACGGAGTCGATCTCCACGCTGGTGGTCGGGTTGGCCTCGCTGGTGACCTTGAGGATGAGCAAGCCGTCCCTGACCACGATCTCGCCCATCAGCTCGTACTCGGACCTGAGCGTCTCGTCGAGCTCTGCCAGGTGGAAACGCCGTGGGCCGAATGGACTGGCTCCACGTCCTACTGCACCGAAATCCATGAGTTCCAACCGTTGCCTGCGTCGTTGCAAGTGGCTGACGACTGACTAGATGTGTCGTCAGGCGTCAGTCAGGCTACGGCCGGATCGGGCGCTCGGAGTCGCACAAGTTGTGCGACTTGGTGTGCGGCTTTTCGGTGGACAGGTGCGGCCGGGAACGATCAGGGTTACGAGAGGATTGTGTGAAGCTTCATACGTCGGGCCATGGCACGGAGCTTCTCCGGAGGGCGCGTGTGTGCGCGGTACAGTGCCGCGGCGGTCTCCCGCGCCATCGGGTGGTTGAGGGTGTGTTGTGCGGAAAGCCTCTCGGCTTCTTCCAAGGACTCGAACGCCTGCCGGTGCTGACGCGCATTCAGTTGAGCACGGGCCAGGTCGATGTAATGGTGGGACCCGCGTTCGGGCGGTAGGTCCGGGGCCGGCTCGAACCCTTCGCTGCGCCGCAGGGCCTCATCGGGGTCATCGAGCTCGATGGCTGTGGCGACCTCGTGGATCCGGACGTTGGACGGCCCGAAGATGAGGCCGTAGTGGTTGGTGTCGCCGGTGCGTTCGGCATACTCCTGCGCCTGGGCCAGGTAGTCCCAGGCTTCGTTCTTCCGTTTGTGGTCGCGTGCCGCCATGATGGCCGACCGCAGATGCATGGATCCCGCGATCGCCAAGCCTGACTCTGTCTCGGCCAGCAGTTCGTCGAACTCGCGATGAGCCCGTCCGATGAACTTGAGCCCGACGCTGTAGGCAGAGGAGGCGAAGAAGACCTGGCAGCGCTCCTCGGCGGCGAAGGCGTTCAGTTCCGGGTTGTCGGTGATCTGCGCCGCCCACGTGGCGCGCTCCACCGCCACGGACACCAGGTCGATATAGCCCAGCCGATAAGCGACCGACTTGGCAGCGACGTAGGCGTACATCAGCAGTTCAGCAGCCTCACGCCGCGCGGTCCCTGTCGCCTCGTGGAGGATCGCTGACAGTTCCTCGATCAACCCTGGTAGGCGCTTGCCGAGTTCCAGGTAGTCGACCTTGTCGAGCAGTCGGCCGACGATGCGGATGTCGTCTTGCAGGGCCGTGAGTGGTCGCGGAGCGGCATCTAGATCCGGCGGGACGTCCCAGTAGTTCATCGCGATCCGGATCTGCGGAATCGCTGCGTGGATCCGGTCAGTCGGCTCGGTGTCGCCCCGGTAAGGCTGCCCGGTCAGTTCCGTCACGTCGATGCGCAGTGTCCTGGCCACCGCTGCCAGGAACCACGGCGTGGCCGGTTTGGCCCCGCGCTCGACCTGAGAGATCAGGCTCTTGGAGCAGGGGATGCGGTGCGCCAAGCCCTCCTGGGTCAGCCCTCGGCGCCTGCGTGCTTCAGCGACACGCGGTCCGATGCCTTCTTGCTCCAGGACCAGGATCGTCGGGGCCATGAGGCGACTTCCTTCGAGTGTCAGCCGTACTCATGACCCAGCCTAAGCGGTTGAGGCCGAGATGCGGGCGGCCACACCAAGGAGGCAGGGCCGGCCTCGGCCCTTGCAGCGCGGCACGCCAGGTGAGGAGGCTGCGTCTTCCGAGCGTTCCAAGCTTCTCTCAGGCGATAGCTCACACAAGAAGTTGCGGACGGTAATCATTGCTTGACGTTGGTGGTGTCGCTGATCAAGGAGTGTGAGCCGTGCCTGGTGTGCGTGAATGGATGGGCTGGGCAGTTAGCGGGGCCGTGGGGTGGTCGTGGCCGCCAGCCTGGTCGGCGTGACCGGGACTCAGCATGCTGCGGCTGTCGCCGCTTCCGCTGTCGGTCCTACGGCGCGCAACGCTCGCCAGGAGATGGGGCTGCGGGAGGCGATCGCGCAGTTGCCGGTGGCCGCTGAGCGCCGCGACGGCTACACCCGGGACAAGTTCCGGCACTGGGTCGACGAAGACCGCGACGGCTGCAACACCCGAAACGAGGTCTTGCTGGACGAGGCCACCTGGACGCCGGAGATCGGGCCGGGCTGCCGCCTGTCGGGCGGACGCTGGTCCTCCTACTACGACGATGTCGACGTCGACGAGGCCGCCCGGCTCGACATCGACCACATGGTCCCGCTCGCCGAAGCCTGGGACTCCGGCGCCTACACCTGGGACGCGGGCCGCCGCCAGCGCTACGCCAACGATCTGGGCGACCCGAGGGCGCTGGCCGCGGTGACCGCGCGCGCCAACCGGTCCAAGGCCGACCAGGACCCGGCCGACTGGCTTCCCCCCTACCCCCCCGCGCGGTGCCGCTATTTGGGCGAATGGGTCGCGGTCAAACACCGCTGGCGACTGTCGGCCGACCCGGCCGAAAAGGACACGCTCACCGAGCTGGGCCGTTCCTGCCGCAACGACCTGATCCTGATCATTCCCGCCCTTTGATCCATCTGCCGTAAAACGCCAGGCGGAGCAGCAGCACGGCTTCAGTCGCGTAGCCGTCCGTGTTGCCCGATCCCATCGCCACGGCATGTCCGTGGGAAGAGTCGTCGACGGAACTCATCGAGAACGTTGCCGCTGGACAGGACAAACCAGCTGGACGTAGCCGCACGACGGTCAGAGCTGGAAACTGGCCCAGACCCACTTTCCTCGTGGCGGGGTGTGCTCCACGCCTTGTGCCGAGGAGAGCTCCACGACCAGGGGGAGGCCCCAACCGCCGATCTGGTGGTTGTTGCGACCGGGGTCGAGCGCGTAAGCATCCGGGATGATGTCCTCGGGTTCCAGCTCCACGATCTGTTTCACCGTGGGTTGGTCGTTGCTGGCGTCCCAGGTGGAGAGAGTGATCATGCGGTGGTTTGGCGCATAGCTCGCCCTAAAGGTGATCATCTCTCGTGGAGCTGCTTCCATCGCGTTGGCCGTCAGTTCGTCGGCGCAAAGCCTCAGGTCGTGTGCGAGGTCGCCGTGCCGCAGAGCGGCGAGGCCCCACAGGTGAAGGCGTTGGTCCAGCATCGCCCGCACGGTCGCGGGAACGTCGGGGGCAGGGAGGGTGGTCAGCTCAAGCATTCTGTCGCTGACTCTTATGCCTTCCTGATGATCGAGCGTCTGCATGGCGACCACATCCCTCGGGGCGGATGTTTGTGTTCTATGACACAGACTGGCCTCCGAGACGTACTGTGTCACTCTTGACGGCAAGTTCGGAAAGTTCACTACCTGTCGAAGGGTCGCAACACATGGTCAGGCAGTCTCCCGATCCCACTCTCTCGATCTATCACTTCATGGCCTATTACCTGCGCTTCCTTCGGAAGAAGCGCAAGCTGACGCAGCTTCAGGTCGCCGAGATCCTGAACTGCTCCGACAGCCAAATTTCCAAGTACGAGACTGGAGAGAAGCTGCTCGATGGGGAAGACTGCGAGCGTCTGGACGGAGCGTGGGATACCGGACGACTGTTCTCGATCATGCTGTTCTTCGCCAAGCTCGGCACCGACACGAGCTGGCCGCACCGCCTGGCCAAGTACCAACGCACGGCCACGGAACACTACGTCTTCGCCGAGAACGTGATTCCTGTGCCGCTCCAGACAGAGCAGTACGCGCGGAGCCTACTGCAGGCTGGCCACGCCGCCGGCTTCCTCGACGACGTGGACGCCGCCCTGGCGAAAAGGATGGAGCTTCAAGACGTCATCCTGGACGGCCGTCCGGAGGTCTGGGTGATCATCGACGAGGTGGCCCTCCGGCCCATGGGTTCGCCGCGTCTCATGGCCGAGCAACGAGACCATCTGCTAGAGATGGGCGAGCACCCGAACGTCTCCGTCCGTGTACTTCCGCAGTCGACCACACCCCACATCGGCCTCGACGGCTCATTCCACGTCTTCACCCTGCCGGGTAACCGGCGGGCGGCCTACTCGGGCAACTCGCTCGGTTCCGGGAGGGTGATCGACGACCAGAAGGAGGCCGCTACCGTGGCGCTACGCTTCCAACGACTTGCGGCACGGTCTTTGAGTGAGGACCAGTCGCGCGACCTCCTGGCAAGGATGGGTGAGGACACATGATCGTCTGGCGTAAGAGCAGCTACAGCCAGACCAGCGGCACGACCGACTGTGTTGAGCTGGCCAACCTTGGTCCCGAGGTTGGTGTGCGAGACAGCAAAGCCCCAGAGCGCGGGCACCTCGCACTCTCGGTTGAGAGCTTCGCCGAGCTTGTCGCCCGTGCCAAGCGAGACGAGCTGAACCTGAGCAGGTAGGCACCTGCGCGAGTTCGGCCAGGGTGCTTCTTCGCTGGATGCGCTGGCGCTGTATGTCCATCGACTCAGGGCCCGCTCCCCGCTAGGAGCAGGGGGAGCGGGCCCTGGCCTGCACGCATGGCCGAGCCCGCTGATCCGGCCGGATCGCGGCCGAGCCGCCGGGCCCTGCCTGGGCGTGACGGCCGGCCGCGCCCGGCGCGTCGCTCAGCGGCCAGACTGTCCCTGTTCCGTCACGCGACCCGCGTTGGGACGGCGGCGGCACATCCAGCAGGAGTACTCACGAGGGCATACGCCGCTCGGGTCCGGCCACACGATCGACGGATCCGCGTCGTAGGTGACGCCTCCAGGGCCGAATCGCACGATCACGAACCGGACAGGCCCGTCACGGCCGTCTCGCAGGTGGTTGGGCTCGACGACATTGGCGTGAGCGCCTTCCAGGTCCTGAGGGTGCCTGACGAAGACACGATCGCCCTCCCTCAACGTCACGGCAGGATCGGCGGCGGTGTCGGCAGTGGCCTTGCGCAGCCTGTACCAGGAGGGCCGGTCGCCGAAGCGGCGGATGAGATAGGTCCGCGGGTCCGTGCGACCGCCCAGATCTAGGGCGTCGGCGCGATACAGGTCGGTGTTGTCCGGGACGGCCCCGAGCGCGCGAGCGGTGTCGAACCACTCCAGCGCCTCTTCGGGGGAGTCGAAGGAAATGATGATCTTGTGGCTTCTGAATGTGGCGGTGTTGCTCATCGGGAGCCCTTGGCTTCGTCGTGGTAGTGGTTCCTGTATGAGGCCAGGGCTGACGGTGTACCGGACATGGCCTGGCAGGGTGAAGTCACGGCGGTCATCAGCCTGGCTGGAAGGGGCGCCCCTGGTCTGTAGGGGCACCCCTCCGGGAAGGTCAGATCAGGGCGGCGACGGCGCGCCGGGCGTTGGCCTTCTCCTCGGCGAACAATTCGCGGGCCGCGTGTTCTTTGGCGGTCTCTGCGTCAGGGAACGCGCCGTGGACGACGGGATGCACGGCCGTCATGGGGGCGACCACGTAGTGCCACGTCTTCCCGTCCCGGTTGAGGCCGACATGGGCTCGCAGGCCGCGTAGTTCCGCGATCTCGTAGTCGGCTGGCCATGGCGGGACCTCGGCGAACGGCCTCCATGAGAGTGTGACCGCCGTGATGTTCTTCGCCCCGGCCTTGTGAATGAGCGTCGCGCCGTTGTCCGGGTCGACCAGGTCGTAGCGGCGACCTTCGGGCGTGTCGGTGCAGTTGTGGATCCGGTAGATCCGGCCGTCGTGCCATGGCCACCCTGGGAAGCAGCCCAGAACGAGGTCGCCCTTGGCCAGGTTGGCGTGGACCGGCTCGTCGGGGTCGGTGTAGCCCGGCAGCGGGCAGGTGTGGTCGTGGTATGTGGTGTCAGGCGGAGTCATGACTGCCCTTCGTGCTCAGGGGGGAACCGGGGCGGTGGTGCCGCCCCGGCGAGAAGGAGGCGGGTTAGGCGACCATCCGTGCCGCTGCGGTGTGGTAGCAGCGGCGGCCCTTCGTCCCGGCGGTGCAGGTGCATGAGGTGCAGGTGGTCGCGTAGATCTTGGTTCCGTCGGTGGAGACGGTGCGGAACTCACGCCGCCCGACCTGGACGATCCCGCCGTCCTCGATGAGTTCCATGGCGGCTTCGAGCTGCGCCTTGGAGTAGCACGGGCGGGGGTTGAGGAACACCGCCTTGAGTGCGCAGGGCAGGCAGCTACGGCGGCCGCGGGTGGTGCGGATGCGGAGCTTCCGGAAGCACCGGATGCAGGTTGAGGTCTGCTCGGTTTCGATCACCGGAGTCGTTCCTATCGGCTTGTTGTGCTGACAGAACCAACTATATGGACAGGCATAGAGTTTGTCAACTATCGGGACGAAGTTGGCGCAACATTGTCTGATGGATTGACAATCCCTGCCGGATTGTCTATATATATCTATGTCAGCACAGCAAGCCGAAGGTTTCCGAGCATGCAAGACCAGATACCCCGCCAACCCCACCTATGCCTCAGGTGCGGCACTGCCCGGATTGCGGCACCAGCTCAAGAACAGCGGGTGCCATGAAGGTCACAGCGGACAGTGAGCAGTTCATGGACGCCATCACCCGAGCCGCCCAGGTGCTCGACAAGCGCCCCTCGTGCCCTGCCCTGGCAGGCATGCTGCTCATCGTCGAGCGGGGCGAACTCCACATTTGGGCGGCCAATCCCGAGCACGCCGCATACGCCAACGTGCGAACCAGTACGGCAGAACCCGGGCGAGCACTGCCCGACGGACGGCTCCTTGCGCGGATCGCGCGGAACCTGCCAGGAGAAACCGTCACGCTCACCACAGACGGTCCCCACCTTAAGATCGCGTCAGGTCCTTCCCGGTGGACGCTGATCCTCATGCCGGATGAGGACTATCCAGGATGGCCCGCCGACCTGCTCGAGCGCGACGGAAACTACGCCGACCGGGTGAAACCCCAAGGCCCTGACTGGCGGGAACAGCAACTCGCCCACGGCGAGCGCTTCCAACGAGCGATGACCAAGCCGTGGAAACCATCGAACGCCCCTGCGCTGTACGAACCCAAGGCATTCGGTCCCGGCGACTGGGTGAAGGTGGTGACCGACACAGAAACCCTCGTCGGGCAGATGGCAACCGAGGATCTGGTGATCTGGTCACGCGAAGGCCGTAACCAGGTACAACGCGTGTACGCACATGGTCGGGGCGACCGCAAGACCTACTACATCTGCCAGGGCTCCGAGACATGGACGCTGCACCGCCTCAACGAACCGGCTGTCGCTCGTCAGCAACCCCCCTCGCCACGCCCGCTCAAGTACGCCAAGACCAGAAAGCGCCTCGCCATGCCCATCACCGCAGGTGATGTAGTGCACGAACTGCCGTTCTGGCGGAAGCCGAGGGGCACCGAGGCGCCTTCCCCGGAGGCCCCTGCCGCGGTCTCTGCGGAGAGGGCACCCTAACCGGGGAGCGTGTCCACAATGCGCACATGACGATCCACACCGGTCCTGGCCAGCAGCTCAGCCAGCCGGGGCGGCGGACGGAGCAGCACCAGCTGTCCGCCAGCGGCACGAGCCCGTCTGACCAGCCGCACGAACGCATTGATCCCCGAGGAGTCGCAGAAGGCTACCCGCGACACATCCAACGCAACATGCGGCGCCGCATGCAGCCCGATCAGCAAGCCGACCCGGTTAAGCAGCACCGGAGCGGTCCCCAAGTCCAGCTCCCCGCACACCTCGGCCGTCAACCAAGGCCCAGCAGCTCCAAACCCCACACTCAACTTCGAATCAGGCGACTCCTCCGGCGCCACGACCATCGGCCCCCACCTCCCTCAGTCACTGGCAGATGCCCTCCGTATGCCCAGCACCTGCGCAGCCGCACCCTGAGCCGACACCATGACCAGCACGCCGCAACCTGCACGCCAAGGCCCGCCGGCACCGCTCGACGGGGCCTTCCTAACGCTCCCACATCACCACGATGGGTTACTCGCTCCTCACCATCTTGAGCGCCCGGCACCACTCCGCGACGCTGAACGCCCCTCAGGTCGCCACTTTCACCGACCTGGTGTCTGCCCCACGCCTCCGCCAGCCCGCGCCACCTTGGCCAGCCATTAATTCCCACCCGGGGACGTCCCATACAGCAGTGAGATTAGGTCGCTGGTCGGTATCTGGATCTTGCGGCCCAGCCGCAACACGCGGGTACTGTCCCACCGGTTCCGCCGGATGAGTTCGTAGACGGTCCAGGAACCGACGTTCAGCACCGATGCCGCAGTGGGAACGTCGGTCAGCGGTCCGAGCGCCTCGATGCGCTCGCGCGTCCAGACCGTCGTGCTGCCCTTCGCCTCGCTCATAGGACGCCTACTCCATGTGAGATGCCTGCGGGACGACGGCACCTGCCGCCCAGACGGACCGCATTGTTCGAGCTGTGTTGAAATCTGTCAATCTCAAGATCTACTGTGCGCACATGACACAATCGTCCTGGGCTAGGAATCTGAGCTCCACGGTGGCGTCCCAGGTCCGCTACTTCCGCAACCGCCGAGGCTGGAGCGCCCAGCAACTCGCCGACGCCTGCACCGTCCTCGGCTACCCCCTCACCCGCTCGGCGCTGGCGAACCTTGAGAGCGGACGCCGCCCCACTATCGCCGTGGCCGAGCTGCTCATCCTGGCACGCGCGCTGAACGTCCCGCCGGTCTTGCTCGTCTTCCCCGTCGGTCGTCTCGACACGGTCGAACCGGCGCCCGGCACCGAGGCGCCAGCCTGGGACGCCGCCAAGTGGTTCGGCGGCGCGGCGCCGTTCCCCGCGGCTCCACAGCAAACGATCGACCGCCCCCCGGCCACCGACGTCCTCACGCTGTTCCGCCGCCATGACCGCTACATCGACGAATGGGCATTCGCCACCCGCAAGGCACGCGGAGCCAGGTCCATGCGCGACGAGGCGGCCACACCCGAGGAACGCGCCTGGCGAGACGAGACCGCCGAGACCGCCGGCCGCGCCGCGCGCATCGCCGAGGAAATCATCGCCGAGACCCGTCAGGAGATGCGGCGCCTTGACCTCATGCCGCCGCCGCTTCCGGCCGGACTGAGGCACCTCGACGCCCACCTGCTGCCAGACGAGAACGTCACACCCGCTCGAAACGATCACTAACCCTGTCGTCTATCCCGATGACCTCGGAGAATCCAAGTGAAGCCGTTCAAGGCGTGCACCTGCCGGGACCCTCAGACCGGCAAGTTCCTTGGCAAGAAGTGCCCCAACCTGAGGAAGCGAGGACATGGCAAGTGGTATGCGCGGTACGAAGCGCCGCGCACGCCGGACGGCAAGCGCCGTCAGCCTCGCATCGGCCCGTTCGACACCGAGACCGAGTGCAAGCAGGCACTCGTCAAGGTCCTCGGCGAGGCCGGGAAGACCGGCAAGGAGTACGACCGGAAGATCACCCTTGGTGAGTACCTGGAGAAGCGGCACGCCTGGCGCACCGCCGCGGCCGAGACGGGTGACCTTAAGCCCTCAACGCTGGAAGCCGACCGCGAAGCCATCGACCTGTACCTCAAGCCGGGCCTCGGCCATCTGAAGATGGCCGATCAGCTCGGCCAGGACCAGATCAGAGACCTCTACGCGGCCATGCGGTTGATCAACCGCGATGTCGCCGACAGCGAACACACCGAGATGCTGCGCCGACTGCTGGCCGCACGAGCCAAGCGTGACGGGCGCCGCTACTCGACTCGTCCCTTGTCCGAAGCACGGATCAGGCGCGTGCACGCAGTACTCACCGGCGCCCTCAACGACGCCGTGAAGGTCTCAAAGATCATCCCAAGCAACCCCGCCGAAGGAGTCTTTCGCGGCAAGGGCGCCAGCAGGCGAAAGGGACGCCTCAAGCCTCTGCTCTGGACGGAAGAACGCGTCGAGCACTGGCTGAAGACGGGCGAGGTCCCCGGCAAGGTCATGGTCTGGACCAGCACACAGTGCGGCGCCTTCCTCGACTTCGCCGAACACGATCGGCTGTACGCCTTGTGGCACTTCGGCGCCTACTGGGGGCTGCGTCGCGGGGAACTCGTTGGGCTCGACAAGAAGGACATCAGCCTCAACCGGCGGCGCTGCCACGTCCGCCAGGCGCAACGTGATGACGAACTGGACGACGTGAAGTCCGAAGAGTCCAATCGCATCATCGTGTTCGACGAGGACACCGCGAGAGTCCTCACGGCATGGCAGCAACAGCAGCGCAAGGAGCGCCTGGCGTGGGGAGAGGCGTACACCGACTCGGGCCGCTTCTTCACCTATGAGGACGGCCGGGCGCTGCGACCCGCCTACGTCTCCCAGAGGTTCGACCTGCTCATCGAGCGCTACAACACCTTCCGGAGCCGCTTCGATGAGGGCTGGTCCGCCGAACGGATCGCGCGGCGCCACCGTACCCCGATCGACGCGGTGCGGATCGCGCTGGAAGGACCGCCGCTGCCGCCGATCCGCTTCCACGACCTCAGGCACGGGGCCGCCACGATGCTGCTGGCGGCCGGTGTGGACCTCAAGGTCGTTAGCGAGATCCTCGGACACGCCACCATGGCGTTCACCGGCGACGTGTACGCGGTCGTCGCTGAGAATCTAGCGGAGGACGCGGCGGCCACGATCGCGGCGTTCGTGCCGCGCCGGAAGCAGGCCTGACGCGGCTGCTGCCGCTTGTGCCAACAATGTGCCAACACGGCCGCTGACGGGCCCAGAAACGGACCTGCGGGGTCGCGTAGCTTGACGCAACCCCGCAGGTCAGAGGCGGAGGATCGGGGATTTGAACCCCGGATGGGCGGTAAGCCCAAACCGCATTAGCAGTGCGGCGCCATAGACCGGACTAGGCGAATCCTCCAAGCCGGAGCACAGGTTACCGGCTGGCGCACCAACCGGCAAAGAGCCCTGAGCCCCTCCACAGCATAGCCGGATCCGGCCATGGGACGGCGCCCGTCTCCCGCGGCCTCGCCGGGAGACGGGCGCGCCTGTGGTCAGCCGAACCGGAAGCCGGTGTTGGCGAACCCGCACGCCTTACCGAGGTCCTGCGCGTTCTGCATCATCGAGCTGGTGTTCGGCCGGGCGCCCGACAGGTTGCCCGAGCTGAGGTTGCGCAGCATGGTCGCGGTGCTGTCCAGGTCACCGGCGAAGCGGGTCGCCGCCGACTCCACGTCGCCGCCCGCCTTCTGCCCCTCGGCCCGGATCTTGGCCGCGGCGTCGCTCCACTTCTGGGCACTGCTCGCGGCCGCCGAACCCGAGGTGGCCGGCGCTCCGCCGGACGTCAGCGACTTCAGCTCGCTCTCGATGTTGTCGCAGGCGGCCTTCTTTTCCCCGCCCACCAGGCCGCACGCGGTGGTGGAGAGCAGCGCGCCACCGACGACCAGGACGCCGGCGAACTTGGCGGCTGACATGCGCATGGGAGGTACTCCTTCAGAGGGGGTTGACCCACGGGCCCGTAGACCTCGTGAGCCTCATGTGTCTCGACTCCCCCTTTGGCGCGCCGCCGTCCCGAACGGTTCCACGACCTCGCCCACACGCGACTTCGGTAACCGATTCGCGGACTGGTCCCCTCAACCGGTACAGTTGTCTCCGGCCAGGCAGCCGTAGCTCAATGGATAGAGCATCTGACTACGGATCAGAAGGTTGGGGGTTCGAATCCCTCCGGCTGCGCTCCAGGTCAGAGCCCCCTAGCGATCACCGCCAGGGGGCTCTGTGCTATCGGGTACAGCAGCGAAGTACGGCTACGCTGCCGAACCGGGACCGTCTGTCGCCCAATCGGCAGGCCGCCGGAGGTGGTCTCCGGCCGCTGGAGCGCCGCCCTCGTGGTCTCTCACGGAACCTCCGTGTAGATCTCCATGGTCATGCTGATCTGGCAGTGCCGAAGGATCTGCATCGCGCCCCTGGATGGACGTTGAGCGCGGCGTGGCTGAGTTTGGGCGGTCGTCCGGGCGACCGGGTGTTGCCGCCCGCATCGTCGTCGATCTTGACTTACAGTGCGATCACGAGGGTGTCCAGGCTGTTCTCCACAAGACGATCTTGGACGCCCTCTTCGCATGGGGTCGCGCGACCTTGAGCGGTTCCTCCGCGGCCTGCTCGACGCGGTTTACGGCCCACGTCGACGCTGAACCCCAAGCGGTTCCGGCGCGCCAGCATCCGCGCCGCTCACGCCACGTGCGTCAACGGGTGGACCGGGTGGTCACCAGAGTCAGCAGGCGCGCCCAGGCAGGGGAGGACGCGACGGCGTTGGAACTCATCAGCGCGGCCGTCCCCTCGGACGGTTGGTCGTCGCGGGGATGGCGGGCGTTCCAGGAGACGATCGCGTCGGCGAGGCCGGGGAGCCGCGGGTCGTCCGGAGCCCAGTCCAGCGCCTGGTCGCAGGTCAGGTAGAGCCGGACGAACTCGGAGTCGTCCAGGGCGGCGTTCTTGGCGGCCACCCATCGCGGAACCGACTCCGGGCCAGCCATTTATGCGAGGACGAAGAGTGACCTAGACATAGGTACTTTGGCTCTGGGGTCGGAGAACGCCGCCGGGTTGTCGTGGGCCGCCTGGGAGGACGAGTCTTTGCGTCCCTGTTGGGGCGACGCTGAAGGCAGGGCGGAGCCGCGGGGATCTACCGGGCGCTTGTGGCCGTCCGTGCCCGCCTGGGTGCCGACCATGGTCTGTAGGTCGACGGTCTCCGACGGAAGCCGCCTCATCCCGGAATGAGCCCTGATCCTCCGGCCCAGTGCCGGCGCCAGAGGATCAGGGGTATGCCTCAGAAGGCCACGGTGATCTTTCCGGTCAAGCCGCCTTGGAGGAAGCGTTCGTGTGCGGCTTGTATTTCGTGAAGGCCGAAGGTGGAATCCACACGCAGCCGCAGTGAGCCGCGGTCAACGAGTTTGGTGAGCTCGTTCAGTCCCGCGCCGTCCTCACGCACTTGGTTGACGGTGGTACGGACACCGCGTGAGGACAGGTCGGGGACCGGACCGGCCTGGGTGGCGATCGACGCATACCGGCCACCGTCGGCCACCGCCTCGGTCACGAAGGCCCCGAAGGTGTCGAAGACCGCGTCATAGCTGCGGTCTTGAAGAGTGTGGCGGTCAGTGGTGACGAGGTCGGCGCCGTGGTCGTAGGCGAAGGCGACCTGCGCGTCCCGGGAGACCAGAGCGTCGACTTTGACGCCTCGTGCTCGGGCGATCTGCAGTGCCAACCCTCCGACCGCGCCCGCGGCGCCGGCGATCAGCAGGTGTTCTCCGGCGGATACCTCAAGCCAGTCCAGTGTCTGCCAGGCCGTCAGTCCGGGAAGTGGCAAGGTGGCGGCCTCGATCAGGCTGACCGCCTGCGGCGCGGCGGCTACTGCCTGGGCCGGAAGCGCGACCAGATCGGCCCAGGTGCCCCGGGCGGTGCTGAGTTGATGCGACATCGCGATGACGCGTTCCCCGGCGCGCAGGCCGCTGCCGCCGCCGTCGACCACGATGCCGGCCAGGTCCCAGCCGAGCGTCATCGGCAGCGGTGGCGTTCCCTCGCCGATGGCTCCTTCCCGCGTCTTGTCGTCGACGGGATTGATGCTGGTCGCAACGGTCCGGATCAGTACATCCCCAGGACCCGGTTCAGGCTGGGGCGCCTCGACGAGGTTGAGAACGTCGGGTGTGCCGAACCGATCGATCTGAATAGTGCGCACAAAGAGCCCTTCACACGGCTGCTGCTGACCCGCGCTGCAACGACTGCGATGCTCACGTAATTCCCCGCGCCGAAGGTGCCGCCTCTTTGGCTCGGATGGTCGGCAGGCGCAGCATCCGGCAGGCGGTGTCCACCGCCGTGTCGGCGGCTTGTCCGGTCAGCCGCGGTGGCGGTTGGTCGTCATCGCATCTCTTCCTTGCTGGTGGAGTCCTGCCCGCCGGTGCCGAAGACTCGGAGTCGTCTTCGGGCGCGGCCGGGAGTGATCGGCCTCAGCCGCTTTGCGGGCCTCCAGCGCGGCCGCATCAGCGGTCAGCGTCCCGGCCCGCAGGGCAGAAGCGATGCCGGCGACGTTGTGTTCGTGGGTCATGTGGCGGACCGGCAACAGCACCTCGACCAGCGCCCGGGGGCGAGTGGCCCTGTGGCGCCGGTCGTGGACGAAAGGCGGTCCAGGGGTGGGGCGAGTCCAGTGGAGCCGGCGCGGCTTGAAGGTGGCGCGGCTTGCTGGCGTGTTGTGGTGCGCACTTGTTCACGTAGCGGGCTGGTCGACCGGTGGTGCCGGCTAGGGGACGCCGGGGGTGACGTGGCGTCGCTGGGCAGTGAGTTTGGTCAGCAGGGGTGGATGGCGGTTGCCGGACTGGGCGCGGTGGCCACCCGGGTTTCGGTGAGGACGTGCGTCGGCGCGTTCGGGGGCGTTGGTGTCGGGAAGCTGTATTGGCGGGTCAGTCTTCGTCGGCGGGGAGTGTGAAGAGGCGGATGTGGACCGGACGGGCGTCTGGGGGTGCGTCTTCGCCGCGGCGGCAGTACTGGTGCAGGAGGCGGATGTAGTCCTCGAAGAAGGCGGCCAGGTCTTCCTCGGTCATGTGGCCGTAGCCGCGTGAGAGGCGTGCCCATTCTGGGCTGCGTTCGTAGGCCTCGGGCAGTTTGCCGAACATCCCCATGTCCTCGGCGTGGCCTTGGCGCAGTAGTTCGGCGAGGACGGGACGGTCCTCGGGGGCGAGCATGTCCGGGGTCGGCATGCGGAGGTCGCGTGGGGACTCGGCGCGGCGCCACCAGCGCTCGCGGCCGGTGGAGCGTTCGGCGATCTCTTCGATGAAGCCGTACTTCTCCAGTTGCCGTAGGTGGTAGCTCGCGGTGCCGGTGTTGACGCCGAGCGCCTCGCCGATGGTCGTCGACGTCGCGGGGCCGTGCTGACGGAGCCGGTGCAGGATCCTGCGGCGCAGGGGATGGCTCAGCGCCTTGAGCTTCCCCGGGTCGTCCAGGGTGACGGGCTCCGCATCGTCCTTCATGAGGAGAACTCTACTGCCGCAGGACTGTTTACAGAGAAATCTTTGCAAAGCACTCTCTGTAGTCTACGGTCCTCGGCATGAAGACAGCGATCACCGTTGTGCTGGCGCTCCTGTTCGGAGTGCTGGGCATGGCGCCCGCCAGGGCGTTCACAGTGACGCCGACCAGGGCGTCCACCGCCGGAGCGGTTCCGGCGCCGCCCGGTCTGAGCTCCACCGACGTGAGTTTCAAGGGGTTCGGCGGGCTTCGTCCCATGGGCCTTGTACTGGGGGCTGCTCCTCCCCTGAGGTGTGACGGGCTTCAGCAAACCGCGACCAGCAGCAGGTGGTTTCCTTCACGAGCCCACTGATGGAAACCTCCTGGGGTGCTTGGGCGCCAACGCCGACCACAGGGGCCCGGCACTTGCAAGCCGCCCCTTGCCGTACAACGCGGCGAATGGAGCCGGGGCAACCGCGTCGTCCGTTCACAACGACGTGGGGTGGAGGGCGCGCTGCAGGGTTTCGGCCGCTATGCGGATGGCGGTGGTGCGGGTGGAGTGGGCCAGGCGGCGGGGGTCGAGCGTGGACGTGCTGGCCAGGTGACGGTCGTAGTCCAGGCGGACGGCGCCCGTGCCGACGTCGGCGAGGATGGCGGCGGCGCCGTCCAGGTCGAGGGTCTTGCGGGTGTGCGGGCTCTTGACGGTGAACACCACGACCGTGCGGGCGATGAGGTGGCCGAGGCCGGACGCGGCGACAAGGTCGAGGGCTCGGCCCGCCGTGCGGGCGCCGTCCGGGGTGGCGGGGGTGGCCAGGACGACGGCGTGCGCCCCGGCCAGTACGGCCTGCTGCAGTTCGCCGCGCATGCCTGAACCGCAGTCGATGATCGTCACGCCGAAGAAGCGGGTCAGCGGGACGGCGTTGTGCTCGTATATCTCCGCGGTCAGGGGACTGTCGCCCATGTGCCCACGGTTGGCCGGCAGCACCCAGAGCCGGTCGCCCGCGGACGTCAGATACGGTTCGACGTCCTCGAACGACCCGGCGCCGGCCAGGGCGGCCTGCACGTCGGCGAGGGCGTGCCGGTGGCGGACGCCCAGGCGCAACGGGAGCGAGCCCCAGTCCGGGTCGACGTCCACGGCGAGCACACGGTCGTGACGGTGGTTGGCGAACACCAGGGCCAGCAGGGCCGACAGTGTGCTCTTGCCGGACCCGCCGCGCATCCCGACCACGGCGATCCGGCGTCCCGTGGTGATCGGGCGTTGGACGTCCGCCGCGGATTCGGCCAGGTTCGCCAGGTCGTGCGCGGGCCGGAACGCCCGGGCCGCCTCGCGCCCCAGCCGGCGGAGCAGAGGTTCGCCGTGCGGCAGGTCGTGTGCGCGGTCAGGCACCCTGCTCCTCGTCAGAAGGTGTCGAGCAGACGTTCGTAGACGCCGAAGGTCCCGATGGCCACCGGGATGAGGGCGACGGCGGCGACGGCTTCGGCGCGGGCCGTCATCCGGCGCAGGCGGGCCCGGACGTGCTCGGGCTGTTCGGTGCTCAGGACGACCAGCGGGATGGCCAGCGCGGCGGCCAGCATGCCGAGCGCGGGAGCGGCCGCCCACGGCGTATCGTCCGCCCACCGGTAGGCCAGGTTGACCCAGACCGCCAGGGCGGCGGCCAGCAACGCGGCCTTCTGCGGTACGAGCGGGAACATCCTGGCGCGGCTGGCGACGACGATGGCGAGCAGCACGGCGAGGGCGGCCGTCCAGCCGTCGAGCCGCGTCGCGGGCGCCCAGCCCGCCAGCACCGCGGCCACCGCCACGGCGACGGTTGCGATGACCAGACTGCGGTGGGTGTGGACCAGGGCCGTCAGCACGTCGCCGCGCGGCACCGCCGAACCCGCGCTGCGCCGGTCGTCCAGCGAGGTCAGCCCGGACAGCGTCAGCGCGATCCGCAGCATGACGTTGAGCAGCACCACGCAGGTGACGGCGAGCACGGCGCCGGTGCGGGCGGCGTCCAGGTCAAGGCCGGCGCAGGCGCCCCACACGGCGGCGAGCAGCACGACCAGGCCGCCGCCGACCAGTCCGCCGCGTCCCAGGGGAGTGGTGGCGCCGAGCGCGGCCAGCAGCAGGCCGAGGAGCAGGGCCAGGGCGCCCCAACGGATCCAGGGCTCCCAGCCGTACAGACCGGCGGCGGACCAGACCGCGACGCCCGCCAGCGCGCCGCCGCCGAGCGTCACCGCCGTGCCGAGCGGGGTACGTCCCAGCGCGCCGACCGCCAGGCCCGTGAGGACCAGGACGACGGCCATCGTCGCGGCGGTCGCGAACCCCGCGTCGCCGCCGGGGTTGGCGCTGAGGACGAGCCCCGCGGCGGCGGCCAGGACCGCGGTGGTGGCGGACGCGGTCCACTGGGCCGCGCGCGGGCTCCACCGCCACAGGTGGTCGGAGACGGCGTCGTCGACCGCCTCGGGCACGTCGTGGACGACCGGGGCGGGCAGCGGCTCGTCCGCCCGTACCAGCCGGAGCACGCTGCCGTCGAGGACACCGCGTTCGGCGAGCGTCGCCTGCCCGTCGAGCACCTCACCGGTGGACGTGATCAGGTGCCGCAGACGCGCGGGACGCTGGACATGGTCGTCGAGCAGGCGCAGCACGTCCGGCATGAGCGCCCCGATCGGCTCGGTCGCCGGAAGGACCGCATCGACCCTGCGTTGCTCGGCGACCAGGGTGACCCGGCTCCACACGGTGTTGTGCCCTTTCCTCGGTCGGTTGCGGATTCGTCCGGTGTCTCGGCTTCGGCTACGGCCGTGTGCTCATTTTGGTATTTGCGACACGGCGACGCGTTCGAGGTAGCCATTGCGCAGCAGCCACCGGACGGTGGGGAGTGCGGGCGGCCGCGGGAACAGCCCGGCGTTGACGGTGAACCTGACGCCACCGCCCTGGCTGGTCGCGGTCGGCCCTGAGACGGTCGCGGTGAGCTGGAACGGTTTGACCACGCGGTAGCGGTGGTAGCCGCTGGGCGTCTGCGGGTCCACGGTGGCCCGTGCGGACGGGGGCAGCCCGCGTTGACCGAACGGGGTCCCGTACGGGAACAGCACCGATCCGCTCTCCTGCCCGAACGCGTCGACGATCTGCCCCTGCGTCAGCAGGATGGTGGCCGAGGCGCCGCCCGCCGTGGTGATCTTGGCTTGGGCGTCCGTCGCCAGCCTGGCGGCCTGCCCCGCCGCCTGGGACTCCTCTGCGGGAGTCAACCGCCGGGGCGGCGTCTCGCGCAGGACGAGCTCCCCGTACAGCCATCGGCACGCCTCGTCCTCGGAGGCGAACTGCGCGCCTATGCGGCCCTGGTCGTACTCCACGACGCCCCCGGAGAAACCGTTCGTGCCGTTCGCGCTGGGGGCCACCACGTAGTAGCTGGACGTCTTGGCCGGAGGCGGTTTGGGTTGTCCGGGCAGGACGTACAGACCGGGGTGCACGTTCGCCTGCGTCAGCGCCTGCCGGAGCATGGGGAACGTGACCTTCGCCCCCACCCAGCTCGCCGGCACCGGCGCCACGCCGCCGTCCGGCGGAGGAGCCTGCGCCTGCTGGGCCTGCTCCTCCTGCTTCTTCTGGGTGGCGAGCTTGGACTGCAGGAACGACCACCCGACCATCCCGGCGCACACGACGGCCGCGACGCACAACCCGACGACGACCTTCATCAGGCTCTCGTCGAACGTCCGCCGCGCCCGCTGCGGCCCGAACAGCACCGCGTCCCGCAGGCGCCGGCGGCGCACGGCGACCGACTCCAGCAGTTGCGTGTCGTAATCGCGAGCCACCGACACCTCCTCCCACTCCTATCGAACGACCGCCGCCCGAACGACGGCCGCCGTCTGACTACCAGGGACACGCCCCCACAAGACGCCCCACAGACGCCCTCCAACGACGCCCCCGGCAACCCGACACCTGATTCCTATCAACACCCACCGTCAATCCACCGGCGACCGACGAACTGGTGCCAAGACCAACGCCCCCGAGGCCACCGACCGAGCCAAACACCCACGGCAGGTAGGCCCGCCACACCTCGACCACCGGCCGACGCGCCCGCTCCGAACGTCCACCGAACCACCGACCCGCCGCTTCGCTGACGGCCCGCCCCGCCCGAACGACCCGCTCGCACCGACTGCCCGAGGTAGCGCCAAACACCCCACACCCGAGCCAGACACCGACCACTGAACGACACGGAAGACCTGGCCGCCTCGAGCCCCGCCCGACCGCCCCATCGGCGCGACGCGCTGCCCACCCGGCCCGCCCAAACGGCCCAACGCGGAAGACCCGCCGCCGCCCGCACGACTCCTCGACCACGCCCCCGATTCCCCGCACCAACACCCACCGACCCCGACGCCCCGAAACCGGCGACGTCGAAACGGCCCCGCCGCCCCCAGCGCAACAGCCCGACCACGCCGGATCACTCCCCCAAGCCAAGACCGGCAACGCAGCGACGCGAAACCGTTGACCACGACGGCTCGGCCGCGCCCGGTGCGACGTTCTGCCCATGCCGGACGACTCGTCCGCGGAAAGGTCGGCGACGCAGCGACGGCAAAACTGTTGACCACGACGGCCCCGCCGCGCCCGGTGCGACGTCCTGCCCATGCCGGACGGCTCGTCCGCGCCACGGCCGGGGGTACGGCGATGCGGAACTGTTGACCACGACGGTTCGGCCGCACCCAGTGCGACGTTCTGACCATCCGGGATGGCTCGTCCGCGCGAAGACCGGGAGTACGGCGATGCGGACCGTTCGACGTCGGCAGGCCCGCTGCGCCCGGCGTGACTGGTGTCCCCGAGGTCAGATGGCGGCTACGGCTGCGCTGGCCTTGCTGAGCGCGGTCTGGGCGGTCTGGTCGTTGGAGGCCAGGGTCGCCTTCACCAGGCGGATGATCTCGCGGGTCTCGTTGGCCGCCTGCTGCCACTTGGCCTCCTTGGCGGCGTACTCGGCCGACACCCCGGTGGCCTCGAAGTCCGACAGCGCGGTCTTGACGTCGCCGTCGTGCTGTCCGATCAGCGCCTCCAGGCGGGCGATGACCGCGTGGATGTTGCCCTGCGCCTCCTGCGAGGCCCCCGTGTCGTACGCTCGGCGTGCACCCATGACGTGCTCCCCTCCGTCAGGATCCGGTGCGGAACTTGGCGGCGTCGAAGTTGGCGGCGGCCATGTTCCGCTGGGCGTCGGAGGCCATCGTCTCGTCCCCGGTGACGAAGGCCTTCTCCATGCCGATCTGTCCCTGGTTCACCGAGCCCAGCCCGGTGGTCAGGTCGGCGATGATCTGGTCGGACCGGGCCTTGAACGAGTCGAAGGCCGCCTTTCCCGCGCCGTCGAACCGCCCCGCGAGCGGTTCGGCCGCGGCGATCAGCTGCTTGACCAGCGTCGCGAGCTCCTGGGTGGAGCCGCCGGTGTTCTTTGCCAGGGTGACCAGGGTCTCCTGGCCGTAATCCCATCGCCCCACGTGACACCCCTCTTGTCAGTCAGTCCGCCATTCCGTCACTACCAATGAGATTCGATCATCATGGTCATGGTTCCATAGTGGACGTCGGAGACAAAAGACCCATTGACTCCGCATGCCGATGCTCCCTGGGAGCTCGCACATCGCTCCCTGAAGGCGCCGTGCCAATGTGGGATGACCCCGGTTCGATCTCCCTTCCCGGGCATCGCATCATGATCACGACTGCTCTGCGGGACCGAAATGCGCCATTACGGCCTGGAACTTCGCCCAGTCCTCGGGGTTGCGCCCCTCGCCCACCCCGTACCAGGCGCCGCCCGTGTCGAAATGACGCACTCGCATACCCGTGACGTCCAACGTGCCGTTCGCAGGGGTCTGTCTCATCGCCTCGGCCGTCACCGCCACTCCCACAGGTGCGGGCAGACCGTTGAACCGAGGCTCCGTCGTCAGGTCACGCCGACCGGGCACGGCCTGTGCCGTCATCGAGGCCAGACCGAAGTGCGAACCGATCCGGTCGGCCAACTCGGCCAGGTCGGGGAGGGAATCGTCCGGTCGGAGGCCCACCGCAACGGTGGTGGTCTCCTCGACTCCCGACTCGGCCCGGTCGACCTCCAGCGTGCCGATCGCCCGGCGGTCGGCCCGGCTGTCGCCTACGCAGACGAGCCGGGTCGGCTCCGGCGAACGCTCACGGCACAGCGCGGTCAGCGCGTCCTTGTGCCACGGAATGGCGGCGGGCTCGCAGGTGCCCCATCCCTGCGGACCACTTCCGGTCAGCTCGCGATGCAGGATTTCGGTCACTTCCCCGAGCACCAACCCCTCCGTCGCGGGGTGCCGTACGGTGGCTGTCACCAGCAGCTGGAGTCCTTCCGGCGGCGGGCCGGAGGGGAACCGCGGGTGGACGACCGCCTCGGTCCCCTCGATCTGCGGGACGAAGGCGGCACCGTCCCATCGCAGGACGGCGCCGTTCAACCCGTCGTAGTAGACGCCGTCGGAGTCCTTGACCGCCCACCGGGCCGCCGGGCCCAACATCAGCCTGAGCGGCAAGGTCAGCCGGCCTCCGGCGTGACCGGCGATCACCAGCTGGCGTTCTGTTTCGGCGCAGAAGCGCAACGCCTCCGCCATCCGCACCGACAGCGATACGACCGGCCGGTTAACGATCAGCAGCCCGGTCAGGTCGGTGCACAGGTCGACCGCTGGATGTTCCATCACCGGCTCCTCAACCCGGCCCTGTCGGCGTAGGCGGGATCGTCGAGCCAGACCTCGCCGTCCAGCCGGAGCGACAGTTCGGCGGCGAACCGCAGGGCGGGCACCTCGGCGTTCTCCACCTCCTCGGAGGCGTGCACCTCGACCCACCAGATCGGCGGCTCCAGGTGCGCCACCTCCGGCCCCAGCAGCCGCTCCAGCTCACCGGGCACCTGGACCAGGATCGGCGCCTCGACGAGCGCCACCACCTGGCCGCCCTCGCGGTCCGAGATCTTCAGAGCACCACCATCCCCGACGTCGGACACCCAGACTTCCGGCCCGGCCGCCGCCAGCGCGGCCTCGACGGACTCCTCGTCCGGTGCCGTCTTCAGCAGCGCGACCATGTCCTTGCTCACCGCGTCTCGTCCCTTTCTGAGTCGCACCAGGTGGGGCCGGTGATCCGCCCGCGTGGGTGAACAGATGCCGGTTCGTCGTGAATCATCGAGGCGAGCCTAACGACGACCACTGACACTTTCGCGCTGATATCCAAGGCCCTGAACGATCTGCCGATAGTGCGACACACCCTGGAGGTGGGACGTGAAGTTCGAGTTGCCCCACGACGACGAGACCGGATCCGGCCAAGTGGACGAGCCGCGGCCCGCCGAAGACGACATCGAGTCCACGGAGCCCGAAGAACTCGTGATCAGGACGCCCGACGAACTCGCACAGATGCTCGCCGACGAGACCGAGCAGATGAACGAGTGTTTGGACATGCTGACCGGAATCATCGCAAAGGAGTCGTCCCGCGCGCGGAATCGTCCAGCGCCTCCACCGGCCGGCTTTCGTCCGGCAAGATTCCGGGCAAATCCCCCCACGGCATCATAAGCAAGCCCCATGCGCTGACGGCAACACACGAGACTATGAACTTCTCTTCCTTGCATGTCGTCTTTACTCTTGATCAACGATGTTGTCGGCCGTGCGGGGGTTCGGGTGACTCTACGGGGATGGGACATCAATCTCGGCGGGGTGCGCAGCACGATCGCGAAGACCATCGCGGCGGTCGAGCCCTTGGAGAAGCAGGCCAAGGCCTACGCCGATGCGATGGAGGCCGCAGGTAAGGCGTCGGGCAGCGAGGTGATCACTGCGGCGTTGCTGGGGTTCGGTCAGCATCACTTGTACACGTTGCTGTTGCTGGCGCGGCGTACGTCGAACTGCATCCGTGGGGTCACGCTGGCGACGAACGCGTATCTGGCCGGTGATCGGGAGATGGCCGAGCGGGCGCATCGGACGGCGTTGAGGGCGCCGCGTCCGGAGGATCTGTTGCGGAAGGGGCGGCGCAGGTGATCAATGCCGCCGGTATCGCGGCGTTGATCGCCAAGCTGAACACCGCCCAGGTGTACGGCGAGGCGGCCCGGTTGCGTAACGCCGCGTTCTCCATCAGCACCACCGGCTCCAACGTGCACCTTGCCTGGATGAACGGCTTGAACCCGCGGGTGTACACCGCCCCGGAGGCCGAGCAGCTGCGCCAGGCGGCTCTCCCCGTGCTGACCGGCACTGCCGACTTCGCCGGCCGGTTGCGCAAGGTGGCGTTCGCGCTGGAGCAGTACGCCGATGCCGTGAGCCCCATCAAGGCCAAGTTGCGGGCCCTGCACGGCGAGGCCACCGCGCTGGAGGCCAAGGTCAAGGCCGAGGGTGACGACTGGACCAAGAACGAGGACCTGACCAAGGAGAACAACCGGATCCTGGGTGATGTCCAGGCCCAGGTAGCGGTGTTGTCGGCGGCGGAGCAGCAGTGCGCCAGTGCCATCTACGCCACCTACGGGGGGCGTCCGCCCGCCCCACGCTGCACCGCCACTCCACGGCCCACCACCCCGCCATGGGGAACCGCCGAAAAGGACGGAGAGGAGAGCATTCCGGCGCCTCGTGATGGTGAAGGCACTCCCTCCGATGCCGGAACCAGTCCGGTGGTGGAGGGGCCGGCACCGCAACGAGCAACGACTGGTCGATGCCGGCGTCTCCTTGACAATTGGCGAGCGCACCTTCTCGCCGGGGGAGTTGGCGAAGTTCCACCAGAAAGTGGCACGACGATATTTCGCATGGAAGCGGGAGAACCCCGGTCGCCGCACTAGTGAATTCTTTGGTCAACCAGAGATGCGGACCCTTGAAGAGGCACTGAGATATGTCGGAGACTGAGCGGAAATCGACTGACGGGCTCATCGCATCTGAGTTGGCGGGGGTGTCCCAGCCTTGGAACATTGTCGATCCGGCAGCCAGAGGCGCCAGACCCCTCTTCGAAGATCCGGAAAGTGTCAAGGCCACCCTGCGGTCAGTCTCCGCGTTGCTTCAATTCATGGCGAATCATGGCGAGGACATTGCCAAGGCCAAGGAAGGGATGCCTGACCTGGCCAACGCCTATTGGATAGGCTGGCAGGACGAACTCGTCACCGCGATGCCTCTACTGAGTGACATGACATGGCATGCATTCGACTCCTGGGCAGCTGATTTTGACCCTTCCTGGATCGATCGATCCTGGCAGGAACCGCCTCCGGAATTTATCCAGGCGGTGGCCTGGATATGGTGCAGCAGCAAGGTGGAGTCTGCCGCTGTCGCGGCTATCAACTGGCTGATCCAGTTCTTTCGCGCCCATCCCGGCGATCCGCTACTTCCTGAATTTCTTGACCTGGCCGCCGTTTACACCCCGAGGGCGGGGAAGTTCGGTGCTCGCCTCGTCGGAATGATGGGGCGAGCAGGCAAGGATAAGGCAATTCCCTACCTTGATCGAGTGGTCAACGCGCCGGTGACCTCCGGCAATCTCAGAGAGGTTGCTGAGGATGAAATCGCCTCGCTGCGCAGGAGATTCACATCCTAAGAATTCGGCTGGAGCACGAAAAACGCTCAGTCTGAGCACCTCAGGAGTCGAAGGCGATTCGGGTCTGGGGCGACTGATACCGGTTGGCAATGCTCTGACCTCCGGGAGGGCTCCAGTCCTCCCGGCAGAGTACCGTCCGACGATCGCAGTTCTGGGTACGCGCGGCCTGGAACAGGTAGTTTGTGAGGTCGACCGGGGAGGGCAGCTGCTTCCGCATTGAGTGCTCCTGTCGTCTCGCGCCAGACGTGGCCAGGAAGCGTACGCGTACGAGCTTCAACTCGAATGGCCAGGTGCAGGTTGAATTGACGAAGAAGGTCGGTGATGGCAGGGCGCGCGAGATATGAGAGCAGCACCCGAGGGGCGGTTCGCTATGTCCCGGTCACCCTCCATGGTGAGGTGATCGGTTACCTGTGGGCCGCGGTGGACGGGCACGCGGCGAGTTTCGTCCGCCGGGTTGATGGTCCCGAGGCCGCCTTCCGGGCTCCTCTCGTGTGGTCAAAGCGTTTGCGGGCGGCAGCCACGGAGGGGGCCACTCCTCTGGGGGCGCTGCGGAAATGGAAGGGTGCCCCGGAGGATCCGGAGGGCGGCGGGATCACCGCGGATGCTCCGGAACGGGAGGCCGAGACTCTCTCCGAACTGAAGGAACTGGCCAATCCCGGCTGGGTGGATCCGCTCCAGGACTTCCTCGTTGAGACGCAGGTGCAAGCCTGGCCGGACGGTACACCGATGGACCGGTCGAAGGGCTGGGGCCCGCTGGCGCCGATGCAGCTGCCTGAGACCGACTACCCGGCATTGACCGAGGCGGCGGTCAGGTATCTGCCGGTGACGCGGGGGGATGTCGTTCTGGGGTATCTGTGGGCATCCGTCACCGACGACGCCGCCTACTACGTGGAGCGCGCGTCTGCGGGTGACGACGGCATCAACGCCGGTGGTGTTTGGGTCCCCCGGCTGCGGGAGGCGGCCAACGAGGGGCTGACCCCGCTTCAGGCGCTGCGCAAGTGGAAGGGCGCGCCGGAGGATCCGCGCGGCGGCACCATCAAGGCCGACGCTCGGGAGCAGCAGGCACCCAGCCTGGAGGCACTGAAGGAACGGGCGCGTCAGTAGCACGGTCGAAACTCACATGCTCGGTTCCTGAGACGGTGGTCCGCCTTGCGCAACAAGCCATACGGGCGAGGATGCGCTCGGATGCAGCGGCGGCCCAGTGCCCGCCCGCGGCGGCTCCCGGCAAGAACTCGTCTGCCCGCCTGCCGCGTGGCGACGCGGCGTACGAACGAGACGCCAGCCGGATCCCGGTACAGATGAGCGGCCACCTGTTGCCGTCGCAGACCTCCCGTCACGGCACCCGATGAACTCCGGGCGGCTGGTCGCGGACAAGGCCGAGTGGAGGAACGAGTGCCGTGACCTGCTGGGGTCATCCCGCGCGGGAATTCGAAACCGCGAGAACCGCCCCGTCAGCGATGCTTGAGTAACCACAATGCGGACCATCGAAGAGGCGCTGAGGTATGTCGAAGACTGAGCAGGGCGGCGCCGATGAGCTGGTAGCCGCTGAACTGGCAGAGGTCGCCGCGCCCTGGAACATCGTCGATCTCGATGGTGGGCATGTCCGGGAACTTTCCGCCCGCCAGGAGGATGTTGAGGCCGCTCTGCGGTCACTTTCCGCTTTGCTTCGGTTCAAGGCGAATCATGCGGGGGAGGTCGCAAAAGCTGAAGACGAAATGCCTGAACTGGTCAACGCCTACTGGATAGGCTGGAGTCACGAACTTGTCGCCGCAATGCCTCTGCTAAGTGCCATGACGTGGCAGAATTTCCAGTCCTGGGCTCATGGATTCGACCCTTCCTGGATCGACCGCTCCTGGCGGGAACCGCCGAAAGAGTTCATCCACGCAGTCGCCTGGATGTGGTGCAACGGCAGAGTCGAGATGGCTGCCATCACCGTCATCGACTGGCTTGACGAGATATTTGGTGAGCAGCCCGATCACCCGCTGCTTCTCAAGTTCTTCGAGCTCGCGGCCGTGTACGCCCCTCAGGTGGGTAATTTCGGTGGCCACCTCATCGAAGTGATGGGGGCCGTGGGCAGGGAAAGGTCAGTGCCATATCTTGACAGGATCGCAGGTTCCTCCGGACTCTCCGCCAACCTCAGAAGGGCGGTAGAGGAGGAATGCGCCTCCATCCGAAGGCGATCCATGTGATGTGACGTGCCCGTCGCCGCGGGAATCAGGCGGCGGCGTCTCGATCGCCGAGGAGCGCCCGCCCACGTCCTGGAGTGATCCACGCCGTGCGTGCGCACGGTCACGTGTAGGCGCACGGCCGCCTTCCTCGGCACTGCGGAGAGCACTGGCCCTGCATTTCAGGCATGGGGCGTGGGAGAGGACACCAGAGCATTGGGGGTGGCGCCATCAGGGCCGACCCGTTGGAGCAGCAGGAGCACAGTCGCGGCGTGCTACTGGCGCGGGTCCGTGGGTCGCGGTGGAGGGAAGTATGACCCGAGGTGCGCGTGTCCTTGTCCGTGGGCAGCGTCTGCTGGTGAACGACACATCGGCTCACGGAAGCCTTACCCGCTTCGAGGTGGTCGTCTTCTCCAGACGCCTTCTTCGAGTGTTGGTGCGTCCGAGACACTCTGTTCCTCGGACGTCCCCTGCTGCCGTCGGTCACCAGGTCTGGGCGCGTCCTGGTTGTTGAGGCCTGGGGCCAGGTGTTCGAAGAGCCGGCGCCAGGTCGTCCAGGCGTTCGTGTCGTCTCCGTCGCCGATCTGGTACCAGGCGCCGGGGAAGCGGGCGTGGCCCAGCTGTCGCGCGGTGATCCCAGGGGGAGCGAAGGCGCGTTCACTGCCGATCTCGCGTACGGCGTCCGAGCCCAACGCCATGCCGATCGGGGCTGCGGTGCCCGTGTCGTTGGGGACCGCCGTTAGGTCAGGACGTCCCGGACGGGCGTGAGCCTGGAAGTCCACAAGGCCGTGGTCGGTGACGAGCCGTTCAACGACGTCCGCTAGGACGGCCAAAGGTAGGGCCTGCACCGGCCCGTATCCCAGGTGGAGCGTGACCGCTTCGTCGATGCCTTCTGTATTACGACTCACGCGCGTGACTCCGATGGCCGGGACCCCACTCGGCCCTGTATGGAAGAACCGCGTGCTCTGTGGGGCCCGGCCGCGACACAGATCGGTGATGTGCTCGGGGTTCCACGCCTGTGCGAGGGGCTCGCTCGTGCCCCACCCAGACGGTCTGTGTCCGATGAGCATCTCGTAGCAAAGTTCCGTGGCGCCCCCCAGCCGAGCGTTGTCCACCGCTGGATGCCGTACGCGGAAGTCCAGCATCAACTGGGCCCCGTCCACGCCCACTGGAACGACCGCGTAGGGGTCGGCGACGCCGGGCGGATCCTCGGGGACGAACGCGGAGCCGTCGAACCGCAGCCGCTCCCCGGTGCCGCCGTCGTAGAAGCCGGACGGGTGCCCAACGACCCATCGGAAGTACGGCGGCTGCAACGTCTCGTACAGGGGCATCGTCAGCCGGGCCGTGTGCGGCGTGACGAGCTGCAACGGCATTTGCGCCTCGCTGACGACCGAAATGGCGTCGACGAGCCATGTCGACAGCGGCACCACCGGACGCTTCTGCATGACGATCGCGGCCGCGTCGGTGACCAGGTCGATGGCCGGATGCGGACGGCTCACGGCTGGTCCTCCGCGACCCAGACCACGCCCCCGAGCTTGTTGACCAGGGCGTCGGCGAAGACGCGGGCCAGCTCGGGCGCGCCCTGCCGTTCCGCCGCGCGAGCCTCCACCCACCACAGCGGCGGCCGCAGTCCTGCGGCTGACGGGCCGAGCAGCCGCTCCGCCTCGCCTGCCACCTGGACGAGCACGGGCGCCTCGACCGACAGCAGCGGCCCGCCCTCGTCGTCGAACAGCTGGATGACGCCTCCGTGCTCAGGAACGTCGACCCGCAGGTCCTCCCCCGCGGCGCTCAGCCCGTCCAGCAGGGTCCGCACGTCGGGCATCTGCTGTGTCAACGCGATGACGTCGTATGTCACCCGCACCACCTCTGGTGGCCGCTCTCCACAGAACCTCCTCGCAAAGCCCGCCGGGTCGCGACGCAGCGTACGACGTCACACGACCACGGCCGAATTTTGGACGACCATAAAGACGCCCCTAGATTCGGCCGTTACTTGATCGTGACAATCACCGCGGGCAAAGTGTCCGTCAGGATAGATAACTTCCAATTGGCCATTGTGTCCTGATCTATCCGACGCCGACGGGGAGGCGTGGTCGCATGACCAGCTACGGCATCGATGACGGTGGCGTACTTGGGGAGCTCAGAAGGGCGGCGGCCGCGTCGCAGCCGCTGTGGAAACACGACAAGGCGTTCTTCACCCACCTCAAGGAAGCCGGGACCGCCTGCCGCAGCGAGATCGTCAGCGCGGCGCTGCTGCGGTTCGGCACGCAGGCGAGGACCCGGGTGAACGGCATGGAGAGCCGCATCAACCGTGCCGTGACGAAGACCTCCGAGGCCACCTCGTACTACGTGGCCGCTGACCACGAGATGGGCGAACGCGCCCGCCGTTACGCGCGCAGGGCGGCCGCCGCGCAACGCGCCGCGATCGAGGCGCCGGGTCCGAACGGCCTGTACAAGCACAAGTGACCAGCATCGACATGAGCGGCCTGCCGGACTTCTCCGGGGTCGCCGAAAAAGTGCAGCAGGCGGCGGCGGGCCTCAAGAAGGCCGGAGCCGGAATTCAGGAGACCGGGCGGCGCGTCAACAGCGTCTGGACGAAAGGCGGCCTCAGGCAGTTCTACACGGCCCCCGAAGCCGAGAAGGTCCTGGCCGCCATGGGCCCCGTGCAGGCGGAGGGCGACACGGTCGGCAGCCAGACGGCCACCGTCGTGTCGGCACTGGAGGCCTTCGCCGCCGAGGTCGCCAAGATCCAGCAGCAGCTGACCATTCTCAAGGCCGACATCGCCGATTTCAACGGCGACGTCATGGGCGACCCGGACGCCATGGAGGACGACGCCACCCGGGATCGCTACAACAGCCTGATCAACCGGATGAACGCCTGGGGCGTCACCGCGTTCCAGCGCGCCGAACGCGACTGCGCCAACAAAATCAACGCCCTCACCGGCGGCCCGCATTACGTCCCCGGCGAGTTCGGTGACGACCACGGCAAACTCCCGCCGGGCTACCAGCGGTACGGCTGGGCCCGCCTTCCTGACGGCGCCCGTGTCCCTTGGGGGTCGACCGTCAAGGAGCCGGACCCCTGGTGGGAACGCTTCGCCAAAGGCGCGGGCAAGGCGGCCTGGGGCCTGGTCACCGGCACCTTCTCCCTGGTCGACTTCACCAACACGGAAACGTTCCTCGCCTCTTGGGACGGCCTGCTCAAACTCGGTTACGGCTCCAGCCCCGTCATTCTGGCCGCGTCCGCCATCAGAGGCGACGGTAGGGCCAAGGAAGGTCTGGAGGCGTGGAAGGCCCTCGGCAAGGACTTCGTCGGCTGGGACGAACACGCCAAGGGCAACCACGCCGGCGCTTTTGGCGCCACCGCCGTCAACGTCGCCACCCTCGGTCCGATCACCAAGCTCCTCAAGGCCGGCGAGCTCGGCAAGGGCGGCGCCGCCGCCCGAGCCGCCGGTCACATCCCCGGATTCACCGGCCTGGCCAACGTCGGCCGCAACATCATCACCGGCATCCAGACAAAACTGGATTCCCTCCGCGGCACCAAGGCCCCCCAAGTAATCGATCCCGCCTCAATCCGCTTTCATCTTCCCGAAGATTCCCCTGCTGCTCGCCGGCCCGCCGCCGATGAGCGTCCTCACTCACCGGAGGACGGGGGAGCAACCAGGCTAAACCCGCATAAGCCTGCGCCCACAGTCGGGGATCTGAAACGTCGCTTGGACGACCTTCATCATGGAGCCGAAGGTCCCAAAGACATCAGAGAAGTACCCGACGCCCGACGGCCTCGTAGCCGGGGCAGTGCAGACGAACCCGATCAGGGAACGCAGTCTAAGAACGGTGGAAGCCAGGACGACGTTGCGGGAACGAGGCGGGATTCAGGGAGCCGGGAGCCGCAGGGAGGCCGTGAGCCGGAATCGGCGCCGAACGAGCGGCCCGCCGATCCGCGGGAGAAATCAGGCCCCGGGAAGGACGACGCACAGGCTGATCGCCGCAATCAACACGACACTGACGACCAAACACCCTCCAAACATGACGAGGGTGACGCCGGTGCGGGCGGGCAGGGGCCACATCAGCCTGGGCGAGACGGCGCTGGACATGGCGAGAACAATTCTTCGGACGGCGACTCTCCAGACCCAGAAGTCGCTGCGAAGCTCGATCGGGCTGATCGCCTCGAAGCGGCCCTGCGAGACGGTGGACTATCCGACGATGACATCGCTCGCCTTCGTGGCCCGGAGCCTCGGGAGGGCGCTGACTGGCAGCGTCTCGCCTCCGCCATCGCGCAAGGCTTCAGCAGCAAGGTCAAGGACACGCTGCATCCGGCAGCGGTCAGGTTCGCAATGGACGGTGCCGCTGACCCCCGGGAGTTCGCCCACCGTTACGAGTACTTCAAAGCCCGCTACGACGAGTACCGCCGTTACCTGAAGGAGCACGACCCGCGAGGCGAAACGCACAAGGGCCAGAGCAGAGCATTGGCCGCAGCTGAGTGGGTGCTGAACGAGGACCTCAACAGTCACCTGAACAACGATGTCGCGGCCGCGCGGCGGGCCCGACCGCACACGCACGCCACCCTCGACCCAGAACTGACCGGCCGAAGCCTCGAACAGAGCGTGCGAGCGCATGCAGACGACATCGGCATGGGCAGTGACACCTCCGCCGCGTACCATGCGCGTAAGCACTACCATGAGGTTGGTGTCAGCGCGCAGTCCGGTCATGTGGTGGACGACTATCTCAAGAGCGCCGAACGCACCATTGGCCAGGGTGCTCTAGTGAAGGACGAACTATCCTCTTCCGGTAGCCGCCAGATGGTGTTCCACCGCGAAGTAATCGGAGCCGACGGCAATCCACGCACCGTGGAGGCCGTCGTCTACGTCAAGCCCAACGGGGAGACTGTGCTCGCTACCTACGGTGAACCCAAGGCGGTGCGGTAGATGATCGATTTCACCGAACGTACGCCGTCGGCGGACCGGCTGTGCAAGCAGGTAGTCGATTCCATCGAGGAATCAGCCGCAGGCACGGAAGACCAACTCGCCGAGGCGTTGGGTGAACTTCTCGTTCTCAGATCCTTGTGTGGTTCCGACTATGGACTTCAGCGCGCCAGGCTTCACGCCTTCAAAAGGCGAGTGGCTGAGGGATTGCAGAACGGAAACAATCCAAGAAACCTGGACAACTATATCGAGGACGCGGCGTCCTTTGCGGCCGAAGGTCGCTATGACGGATTCGCGCATGCGGCGCTGGCGCGTTCCGCACTGCAAATCCTGCTCGAGGATTTCGCAGAGTGGAACCTGATTGACGAAGAGCGGCGTGCAGATCTGGCCGGGATAGATGAGGACCTGCAGGACACGGCTGAGGACGCACCGCCCGTCGACGCCAAGTACGTGCCTCCGAACCTGCCGCCCACACACTGGTGGTGGAGCGCTCCGAAGCGGACTGATATGAGCGATGAGGAGCGGCGGCTAAGGTTGAGCGGAAGAGACCTCTACATGTTCGAAACCTATGGGTGATGACAGGTATGCCGCCGGAACGAGACGCCGATCGGCTGGCCGCCGATCGGCTGGCCGCCGATCCTCGCCTGGTCCAGGTCAAGCTGGACGAGGACATCGCAGAGATCCGCAACCTCGGGCGGTCGCCTGTCGGCGTGGATCCGAGGGCGCCGGAGAGTCACGTATCGGTCGCTCGGGCCTCTGCCGGGATACTCTGCTTCGAGTCGCCGACGGAAGCCGCGACGATGTCCCTCCGCCGGATCGATGAACTCCCTGTCGCGGAACGTTCCGGCTCGGCCATCACCGCCTACCATCTGGCCGCCTCGCGAACCGTCGCCGAAGGCGACCTCCAGCGCGCGACGGCGACACAGCTGGTCTTTCATCGGCCGGCGTCCGAGGCGGCGGGGACCACCATCACGCTGGAGGCCGTACTCAGGATCACTGGGGCCGGTGAAATGTGGCTTGATTCGTTTGGTTGGCCGCGGACAGTGCAGAACGTGCGAACGCTTGCTTTTGCCGGCTCGCCTGCCGCCTATTACGAACAGGGCCTCGCGGATCTGGCGAATGACGCCCCCATCGACCGGGCCCTGCTGATGCTTCTGGCCGCCTCACTGACGAACTCCGGTCCATATGGCGGCCAGGAAGAGCGGGAACGTCTGATCGAACTGGCGGCTGGACGTCGCCATCGGCTCGCTGCCTTCGTCTCCGCGACGGAGTCGCGCGCGCTTGCCGTCCGCGCAGATTCAAGGTTTGGTGCATGCCTCTACCGTTCGATGCTCGCTACGCTGTCCGAGGATTATCTGGGCAGCGCCACCATGTCACTTCTGGACATGGAAGAGATCGACGACATCGATGAAGAACTTCGGGATGCTCTCTCGCAGAGTGATGCCCTGCCAGAGGAGATGATTCCAGCTGGTACATCGCCCGGTCACTGGTGGTGGTACGCCTGATCCTGGACTGCCGTCTGCCAGTTCTCGCAGACCTTGGCCATCCGACAGGCGTACAGCGGGAACTCTGATTGTCGCATTGCTAAAAGCCTGTAATGAGAGAAGAGTAACGCGCCCGTAGTCTTCGTGCCTTGGTCCTGTGCGCGAACGGTGACCTGGACTGGGGGAAGAAACGCCCTAATTTGTCCTTGTTTTCGGGTCCTGATACCTCGTCGTCGGCCCGGTGGAACCCGACATCGGGCTGCGGGGCGTTCCGCTCGGCGAAGGGACCGGGCTGCTGGCCACCGGCACGGGCGAGTTCAACCCTGGCGGATCGACCTCTGTGTCGCCCCCCAGGGCACCGCGGTCGTCTTGAAGTCGCCTGCGCCATCTGGGTGAGAACGGGGCCGCGCCATCCGTGGGCTCCGCGAGCGCGAAACCGACTGCGGTGTCGCTGTGGAGTGAGCCGTCCCGAAGGTGACCAGGCCACCTTCGAACTGCATGAGCATGGGCAGCCGGATACCGGCGTGTGTCGCGGTTCGGCCATTGCTGTTCGAGGAGCCGCGCTGGCTCGTGGGGTGAAATCTTCGCCGCCCTGGATGGCACGGCGTGGTAACGGTATTCCTGCGGCGGCGCCAAAGGTCGCCGGTTCTACGGCTGGACAATGGTTCAGCTGAACGAGCGCGAGTGGATGCTGGCCCGCCGCTTCATAGCAAACCCTCCGAGGTTGGCGTCTACCGCTGCCACGCCAGCCGCCCCTCGGCTTGCTCGTGCTGGTGCCGCGTTGCGGGATCCAGATGGAGTGCTTTCAGGCGACCAAGAACGGGACCGGCCTGGTTCACTACCGGGTCCGCAAGCGTCCGGTCTGGTACTGGTACTTCGACTGGCCATGGTTGCCTCCGCTCACCTGGCCTTCCTCGCCGGAGGCCTACCAGGCGATCTGGGCTGCGGCCAAGGCGAGGGGCACAGCGACCTGGCCCCATGCCAACTGGTCAGCACGAACACCGGTGAACGTCATGAACGGCGACGAACCGGCGAATTTTTTCCGCTCACACACACCCAGGGACGGCGCGCCACCCCGTCGGCCCCACCGCGGCATGCGCGGCGACTCCACGGAGATCTTCCCCCCCCGGGTGGCGCGGTCGCGCCTGCGCAGCACCCGCCGGCCCCAAAGCCCAGTACGGCCGGCAGCAGCGTCACCGCGCTCGCCACGGTCACGGCGACGACGATCCCGGTGGTGAACCCCATGGTGATGAACACCGGAATGCGCGACAGTACCAGCAGCATCGTCGTCAACGAGGTTCGCCGCCTCCGCCAACCAGCTTCGGCACCCCATCGGCCCCGAAATCCGTTGGTCACATTGGCGACGCCGCCAATCCCGAGCCCGCCGCTGCCATTACCGACGTCAGCGGCGTCTCATTGATCACTAACCGGGGTCAGAAGAGCAGCCCACGATTCTCTGGCTCGACCGGTGGCATCACTGCGCCGGATACTGGAACCGTGCGCCAAGCATTCGCCCACGAGGCGGTCGTCGCAATGGACCCGGGCGAGGACATTCGGGCACCAGGTGCGGCGATCACGGTCGCGTTGTGCGGACACTGGGAGCACCAGTCGCCCTGCCCGCTGGCCCCACACCACACCGACGCACGGCGTTCCGGCACCCGGGTGCGACTACGGGTGCTGTTCGCCAGCGAATCCGCAGCCGAAGCCAGCGTCCGCACCCGCATCGAACAGGCCTTGGCCGAGTCCAGCCTCACCGGCCCAGACGGGGTGACCACACACTGGCGACTGCTGGACACCCAGCCCAGCGCCGTCCGCACCAGCGAAGCCGAACACGCCGAGCGACTTATCCAGAACTGAGAACCTCGATCCCCACTCCGACCTCGCGAGCCCGATCTAGGGCTGGAGTATCAGGCCGCTCGGGCCGTTCGAACGCGGTGGACTCTTCAAGAAGCGACGCGCGTCCAGGTGGGCTTCGTGGCAACGGGTGTGAACGGTCATCGCCGCCGTTTGACGCCGCGAAATGCTCGCTGGGGTTCGGGTGGGTAGCAGGTTGACGGTGAGTGCGTGTGCGTCTCGCGCTATTCGGAAAGTCTTGGACGTCACGTGGAGCGGAATGCTGCTTATGGTCCGCGCTCAGCCGAATTATTGATGGCCTCGGCGATGGCCGCTCAGGTCGCTGATGAGGAGTGGTCGGTTATTCCCGTGGTGGGGGCGGAGTCCGGCATGAAAGAATGCGGGGTATGAGCAATGGGTTTCCGCAGCCTGGCGGTGGTTATCAGCCTCCCGGTGGTCCGATGGGGAACCAGCCTCCGTTCACGCCGCCGGTTCCTCCGCAGCAGGTTTATGGCCCTTCGCCTCCGGGATTCCCGCATCTGCCTCCGGGAGGACAGCCCCCGTACCGTGGGCCGGGGGTGATGCCCGGGGCTGCGCATCCTGGGCGGCGGTTGGTCGCTCGGCTCATCGACATCGCCATACTCGTGTTGCTGGGGGCGCTGCTCAGTGCGGTCGCCACGGCCGTGTTCTCGCAGGGTGATGCCGACGGGGATTCGACCATGCCGGACGCGGCGGTGGCCGCGCTCGTGCTGAGCATCTTCGGTGGGATCTGGGCTTACGAGGCCGTCCAGCTTGCGGTGTGGGGGCGGACGATCGGCAAGCGGGTCATGGGCTTGCGGGTGTCCGTCGCCGGGGCGCCCGGTTCGCGGTTGTCCGCAGTGCGGGCGATGGGGAGAGCATTCTGTTATCCCATGTTCTTTTCGTTCCTGGGTGCCGCCATTCCATTGGTGGGGCCGCTCAACCTGCTGTGGATGCTCTGGGACAAGCCGCTGCGGCAGTGCCTGCACGACAAGATGGCCGGAACGGTCGTGATCGACCATCGGCGGTTCGCTGCCGGCGTCTGACCCAACGTTGGCGCTGCCGATTCGTAGGCGAGCGGGAGCACGTCCAAAGGGGCGGGCGGTTTGAGGTCGGCAAGGCGGCGACGTGTCGGTGTGCGTCACGGGCGGGTGCAGTCGGCCGGAGGATCACCTGTGGTCGGCACTCGGCATGGACCTTCGGGACGCGGCGCTAAACGCCACGCACTGTTGAGCTCTCTGGTAAGACGACGCCACAGGTCAGGGGCTGGCGGCCCCGGTGTTCGTATGCCCGCCCCGTCGTTGCCGATGGTATTCCCCTTGCAATCAGCGGCCGGCACCACGGTGACCCAATCCCTTCGACGGCCCTCTCCGGCTGTGGTCGACCTCGGGCCCCCTGGACTCCTGGGACGAGGCCGTGGTCCTCTGCGTCGATGGGGCGGCCTGGGCCACGGGTCCGTCAGGAGGCGCGGCGCTCTCCGTCGCGCGCCAAGCTGCGCACCCCTGCTCGAGGTGTGGGTGAGGCCGGAGCCGACGTGTGCTGGTGGCTTATTTGCAGCTGTGCCCGGGCAGCAGAGCCACTCCATCGCCCGGTTCTCCCCCCGGAGGCGGGTCGGGGCCAGCTGGGGGGACTGGGTGACTCCGTCGAAAAGCATCCCCGGGGGGCGTCTTTCGGGGCGGCTCAGTGGCGCGGTTCGGTGCGCGCGCTGGGTGCGGCGCGCCCCGGGGCATGCGTGTGGTTCTTCGCGTCGGTGTGGAGCCCCGTTGTGATCACTGGTGGGGTCGACTCGCGCCAGGGCGGTGCGGATCGTACTGGGGGGCTCGGCGGCAAGATCGCAGGCTCGTTCCTTTGAGGCCCCCGGTGGTGGTTTTCCGGGGCGGCTCACTGGCGCCGATCGCAAGTCCTCGGTTGCTGCCGTCGCTAGGACGTGGGCACCAATGAAGTCGGTTCGCCGTCGCGGGGGCTGCTGACGCGATGGTGGATGGTGTTGTGCCGGACGCGGGGTGCCCCGCACGTTGCGGCTTGGCGCTCCCCCCTGGGACGGCCGCGCTGCTTTGACTTTCAAGCAGGTTGAAGCCGGACAATCCAGCTCATGGATGATGTCGACGCGCTGTTGAGCATCGGTGCCTTCGCGCGCCGGGTGGGGCTGGCTCCGAGCGCTTTGCGGTTCTACGACGACTGTGGCGTTCTGCGTCCCGCCTTCGTCGACGACGCGACCGGCTACCGCTACTACCACCCGGACCAGGAGGCTCGGGCCGTCCTCGTGAGGCGGTTGCGGACGGCGGGCATGCCGTTGACGGAGGCCTCGGTGGTGCTCGACGGCACCCCCGAGGAAGCCCGTGCCGTCCTCGAAGGGCACGCGAGGAAGTCACGGGAGACGGCGGCCGCGGCGCAGTCGGCGATCGAGGAGATCTTGCGTGACCTGTCGGCCGGAGCGTCCCGCACCGTGGCTCGGGTCGGTGGAGCTGAACTGTCCAGCGCCGTCCGCCAGGTGGTGCCCGCGGCGGCTTCTCCGGCCGTGGCCGAGGAGTTCCCCATCCTCGGCGGTGTGCTGATCGAACTGGACGGCGAGGAGGTCCGCCTGGTCGCCACGGACCGGTACCGCCTGGCGGTCCGGACCTTGCGACCGCATTCCTTTGAGGGCGCACAGGGCCAGGTCGTGGTCGACGCCTCGGCGATGAAGGACGTCATCCCCTGGGCGGTACGCCTGGCGGAGGTCGGCCTGGAGGTCGATGGCCAGACGGCGCGGATCCACGGCGACGGGCAATCTGTGACGTTTCCGGCGATCGAGGGGACGTACCCCGACTACCGGATGATCCTGGATCACCTGCCGGCCGTCCGGAACCGCCTGATCACCGGCAGGCAGGCACTGCGCGACCGGCTCGCCGACGGTGCGGGAGACGGGCCGGTCACCCTGCACGCCGACGACCACCGGCTCGTGCTGGAAGGCTGCGAACCCGCGGCGGCCGAACTGCCCGCCATCTGCACCGGACCCCCGCTGCGCATTGCCTTCGACCCGGCCGTGCTGCTCGCGGCACTCGACGTCGGCGTCGGCCCGGATGTGCTCCTGGAGGTCACGTCCGATATCCAGCCCGTCGTCGTCCGCTCCGCCGACCAGGGCAGCTTCACCACCCTCGTCATGCCGGTCCGGGGCACCGGCGCCGGTGACCGCATCCCACCGGCCGCCACGGTATGAGACGGCGAAGAAAGAGGAAGACATGAACCCGGACAACCCCGTCGTCCAGCTGTGCTCCCAGGGCATGCAGGCCGAGGCGGAGGGACGTGACGCCGACGCGCGCGCGGCGTTCGAGCGGGCGTGGGAGATCGCGAGCGATGACTACGAGGCGTGCGTCGCCGCCCACTACCTCGCCCGGCACCAGCCGACCGCGCAGGAAACCCTCCGATGGAACCAGGAGAGCCTGGACCGCGCGGACCGGGTGGGCGACGACCGGGTCAAGGGCTTCTACGCCTCTCTGCACCTCAACATGGCCAAGGCCTACAGGGGCCTCGCCGACCCCGACCAGGCGCGCCGGCATTTCGAACTGGCGGCCGCGCACATCGATGACGTACCGGACGGGCAGTACGCCGACTGGAACCGGTTCGCGATCGCCGAAGGACTGCGTTCGGTAGGAGCCGCGCCACGCGCCGCCGACGATCTCCTGAAGGATCTTCTGGCCCGCTTCTGCGCACGCGCCGACCTCAAGGCCCTCGGCCTGGTCGTGACCCCCTACCTCGCGGACCTCGGCACCGAAGCCGACCGCATGCGGCTCCAGACCGCCCTGCACATGCTGCACGCCGCCCGATCGCTGCCGGAAGACGAGCAGAACGCCCTCGGCAAGGCGATCAGTTCGCTGAACGGAGAGGCCGGACATCCCTGAGGAAGACCGAGACGCCCCCAGGCGGTGTGTGGCCGCCGGCTGTGCTCACCTTTGGCGTCGGCGGCGCACCAATCCCGAGCCGACCGCCAAGCCGGGATTGACCTCGCTGTAGTCACGACGGCCAGCCGATCGGCTCAGGCGGGTTCGGCCTGGACGTCTTGGAGCATGAGGGTGTTGCCGTAGCCGGGGGAGGTACCGGCTCGGCCTTCGAACGTCACCTCCGGATAGCGCGCGGACGTCTTGTCGAGCAAGGGCTGGGGCCGGTGGCGCAGGTGGAGATCCATGAAGGCGCGGACGTACGCCCGGGTGATCTCGATGGAGCGGTTGCCGGGGAGCCTGCTTCCCTGGTCGACGCCGATCTGCTGGGTCAGCGTGTCGTAGTCGGTGAAGGACGAGTGGATCGCTCCGTGCACCGCGAGCCACCGTTTCCAGCCTGTCACGTGCGGCCAGTCGCGGTCCCAGGTGGCGTCCTGCCTCGCCTGGCCGAGGATCATGTACGGGCGCTGGAGGCCGCGCTGCGGGATCGCCACCCGGTGCGGGCCGTCCAGGTTGAGCCCGGCGCGCACCCGGGTGTCGCGGAGCATGGTCTCGGGAACGCTTCCGCCGCCCAGCGACATGCCCACCATCGCGATTCTCGACGGGTCGATCAGGACGCTGCCCTTCCACTTGGAGTGCCTGCCGAGGAGCTGGTCGAGGACGAAGGAGACGTCGGCCGCCCGGCCCCTGATGGCCCGTGCGGCGCGTTCCTCGGCCGGGACCGTGCAGGCGACGCAGGTGGTCACGCGGCCGTCCGGAAAGGTCGTGGCGTGGGTCTCGTATGTGTGGTCGATTCCGGCGACCACGTAGCCCCGGCTGGCCAGATCTTCGGCCAGGGACGTCAGTGAGCTGCGCTGCCAGGCGAGGCCGGGTGACAGCACGACGAGCGGCATGCCGTGTACCCGGCCGACCGGGAGGGCGTCGCGGAAGGCGTGCGTGCGCGTCTTGCTCAGCACGTCCCCTGGTACGCCGGTGATTCCTGAACCCTTCAGCAGAGCCTGCGATTCCTTCGGCGTCATGTACGGGGCCCTCTGCCCGTCATGGGCCTTCGCCGGATACCAGAGGGAGACCATCAGCTCTCGCGCGTTGACGGAGGGCACCCAGGTATCGGGACGGGAGGTGTCTTTCAGATACAGGGAGGTCGTACCGACCTGCCGCGCGCCGGTCGGTGCAGGCAGGGCGGGATCGGTCTCGGCGGAGGCGGCGGGGACAGTGAAGGCGAGCGCCGTCGAGAGGGTGAACAGCCCGGTGACGGTCGCGAGCGCTCGGGTCTTGAGTGCCATGAGTCGATCATGTGCCGCCGGATCGGCGCATACATCGGCCGAGAAGACGGTTCGCCCCGCCGTGACCCCCTACTTCTGACAGGCTCACCGCCTGGACCCATGGCAGTGCAACGGACCGGCCATCGGCGGACGCGGGGCCCATGGGCGATTTGGCGGCGTTGTCGTCAAGAGGGCGGCGCCGTGTTCGGCCGGTGTGAGGCGTCAGCAGCGCGGATCAGGCGGCACTCGGTGATGGTGCGGGTGCGGCGGGCGGCGCCTGTGCAGGGGACGCCAGGTGAAGTCGTGCGCCGGGGGGATGGAGCCGACGCCGCTGCGTGCGGTGGTCAGGGGAGGGCGGTTTTCGGCTTGGGGATGCGGTGATGGCCGTGCCTAGGCCGATGGCCTGACGCGTCATCAGCCGGAGGACGCACGGAATTGGTCGCCCATTCCGCAAGGCGGGTCTGGGTCAACTCGGGAGGGCGTGGACGGCGGTGGCGAACTGGTCGCCGCGGTCGGCGTAGTTGCGGTAGTCGCCGACGCTGGAGCAGGCCGGTGACAGCAGCACCACGTCACCTGGGCGGGCGTGGTGCGCGGCACGGGCGACCAGGTCGGTCATGGGGCCGGGGACGTGTTCGTATCCGGTGACGTCGGCGGCGTCCAGGGCGGCGGCGATGCGGGGCGCTTCGGCGCCGGTGAGCAGGACGGCGCGTATCCGGGCGTGGGCGGCGGCTTCGGCGATGGCCTGCGCCAGGTCGTCGAAGGACACGCCCTTGGTGGAGCCGCCGAGGACGAGGATCTTGGGGCCGTCGAAGGCGTTCATGGCGGCGATGGTGGTCTGCGGGGTGGTGGACAGCGAGTCGTCGACCCAGGTGACGCCGTTGCGGGTGGCGACGACCTGCAACCGGTGCGGCAGCGCCTGGAGGCCGCGCACCGCACTACGGATCGCCTGGTGGTCGCCGCCGATCAGGTCGTGGGTGGCGGCGATCGCTGCGGCGATGTTGGTCAGGTTGTGCGGGCCGGGCAGCGGCACGTCACCAGTCTCGATCACGCGGGTGTCGCGCAGGTAGATGGCGTCGTCGTGCAGGTGAACGCCCTCGGGGTCGCCGACCGGCACGCGCCGGGCCGGGCCGGTGGCCGCGATCCGGGCGGCGGGCGGGTTGTCGGCCGCGTAGACGACCAGGTCATCGGGTGTTTGGTAGCGGGCGATGGAGGACTTGGCCTGTTCGTACTCGTCCATGTCGCGGTGCCAGTTCAGGTGGTCGGGGGTGACCGCCAGCACCACCGCGATCTGCGGGGAGCGCTGCAGGTCCATCAGCTGGAAGCTGGACAGCTCCAGCACGACCAGATCGTCTGGATCGATGCGGGGCAGCAGCGCCAGCGGGGTGGTGCCGATGTTGCCGCCGACGAACACCCGCCGCCCGGCGGCCCGCAGGATCGCGGCGATCGCGGTGGCGGTGGTGCCCTTGCCCTTGGTGCCGGTGACGCCGATGACCGGGGCGGGGCAGCGGGCCATGAACTCGGCGATGACGCTGGTGGTCGGCACCTCGGCCGGCAGTGTTTCGGGGCGGACACCAGGGCTGCGGACGATCAGGTCGACCGTGTCCAGCCCGGCGAGGTAGTCATCGGCCAGGGTGACCCCGTCGGGAACGTCGACCGGACCACCGCGTTCGTGCACCACCACCTGGTTTCCGCGCGCCGCCCAGTAGTCCACCGCGGCCCGGCCCTCAACGCCGAAGCCGATCACCGCGACCCGCATCCGAACCCCTCCTCACCGGCTGTGACCTGTGGCTCCCCCACAAACTCTTGCAGAGCGACACCCAAGTCGGCGTCGTCGGTCGGGCCCTTCGAGCGCCGTCTCAATCGGGCTCAGAAGGTCATCAACACGGCGCGATAAGTGTCCTGGGCCACTGATGCATTTGCCGTGAGCACGGCGAAAGCCGCACGCTGGGTTCAATCGATGACGCGGGCGCCGCCGAGGTCGACCCCGGTGTCACGAGGTCGGACTCGGATGACCGATCCCCGCCCGTGCACAACTGTCAGCGGACGGGCCGGCAGTGTGGACAGCACCATGCATGCGGACCCGCACGCCTCATCCTCGGGCTTGCCTTCACTGGGCGCGAACCGGCGCGCACGTACCAGCCCCGCCGCCTCGTCGATCCACGCCCAGACCTGCACTGGCTCATCTGGCGGCGGTTCGAGCAGCGCCTCCACCTCAGCCGGACTGCTCACCCGACGGTGGTAGGTGTTCGGGGACCAGTGAGACGGCGCGTGAAGCCACTCGGCACCCTCGTCATCGCGCCACAAAGACACCTCACCGGCAGGGGTGGCCAACCGGTCCACCGGCTTCCCGATGTTCCGCAGCACGGCCGCCGTCCCCAGCAGCGGATGACCGGCGAATGGCCGCTCCAGCATGCGGTTGTGAATCCGCACCTGCCTGCGATCGGGCGCGACGAATACCGTGGCGGGCGCCGGCGCTCCAGCCGCGATCTTCTGGCGCTCCTGCGGGCCGGGCAGCTCATCGTCGGCAAGGACAACGACAACCTGGTTGCCGTGGGCGCCGTGCTGCCCTGTGAACGCACGGGCGATGAAGGTGGACACGGCATCGGAGCCTATGCAGGGATGATGACCAAGGAGAAGCGCCTCATATCTCCCAGGCTCAGCAGTCGGCAGGCATGCCGGTGCGCTTTGACCGGCCCAGCGTGTTGTTTTGGCGGTGTGGGGGCCGGCAGCGCGGACGGCGGCCTATGGCACCGTCCCACCACGGCCGTCGGGGGCCGATGGCCGCCCTGCCCCGGCGTGGGATCGCTTGCTCAGGCGGCGGAGGCGCGTAGTGCCTGGTCGTAGTGGTGGCGGAGCTCTTCGGCGTCGGGTCGGTCGTCGGCGGCGGCTCGGCGGGGGCGGACGGTGTTGAGGGCGAGGCCCGACGTCACGACGGAGAAGGCGGGGAGCGCCGCCTTGCCCGCGTTGAGGGCTTCCTTCACGTCGCCGGTCTGGAGCAGCATGTCGGCCACGCGGGCGCGAATCGTCGTCTTGTCGCGGGAAATGCGCGTCGGGTCGTTGGGTCTGCGGGCGCCGCCTCCGGCAGGGTGCCGCTTCGGGCACGGGTCCGCCGCCGGGTGTGTCTGCGGGGGTCGTTTTTCCGGACAGCGTTGCTTCGCGTGCGGTTCCGCCGCCGAGCGTCTCTGCGGGGGCCGCTTCGCCGCATAGGTCTTCTTCGGGCGGCGGTTCTCTGCCTAGTCCTTCTTCGGGTGGTGTGTTCTCGCAGGGCGCTCCTCGAGTGTTCAGCGGCAGGGGGGCTCGTCCCGGAGTGGTTCGTCTAGGGGTGGGGCCTCGGCCGAATCGCCGTATGGGCGTGGATGATCATGAGAACCCGTTTTCGGACGTCAGTCGGTGATCAATTCCAGGGCGCATGGGCTGCGTTGGATTACGGGCGGGGTGATGTCAGGGGTGCGCAATACGCTTCGCCGTGACACGTTTGGTCTGATCGGGTCAAGGGTGGCGAGGAGGAGTCGTGACGGTCCGGATCGTCCATCGGCCCGCGCGGACCGTGCAGCCGTTGGCGGCGCAGGAGACGCGGGAGGTGGAGGCGCCGCCGACCCTGCCCGAGGCCGGCGGGGTGGGCGGGCAGGTGTTCGCGATCCTGCCGATCGTCGGGATGATGGCGTCGCTGACGGTGATGACCGTCCTGCGGAATCCGGCGTTCATCGCGCTCGGGGCGGTGATGCTCGTCGTGGCCGTGCTGGTGGGGGCGGCGTTGCTGCTCTCCAGGCGGGGGCAGGTCACGCGGCAGCGACGCAACCAGCGGGAACGGTACCTGGAGTATCTGGAGGAGCTGCGCGAGGAGCTCGGCCGGGCCGAGCGGGAGGCGCGGACGCGGGCGCGGCTGCTGGATCCGCCGCCGGAGGCGCTGTACGACGTCGTGCGGGATCCGGCGCGGTTGTGGGAGCGGCGGCGGCGGGATCCGGACTTCCTGCGGGTGCGCGTCGGGACCGGGACGATGCCGGGGACGAAGCTGGAGCTGGGGGAGCGCGGCACGGCGCTGGCGCCGACCGATCCGTTCATGCTGGCGGAGGCGCGGGGGGCGATCCGCCGGTTCGGCACCGCCCCCGACATGCCGCTGACGGTGCCCCTGGACATGGCGGGCAACGTCAGCGTGATCGGCTCCCGGGACGACGTGCTGGCGGTCATGCGGGCGTTGCTGGCGCAGCTCGCCGCCTTCCACGCGCCGGAGGACGTCGCGTTCGGGGTCGCCGCCGGGGCGGACCGGATCGGCGACTGGGACTGGGTGAAGTGGCTGCCGCACGTCCTCGATCCGACGCGGCGGGACGGCGGGGCGCCGCTGCGTCTGGTCGCGCCGACTCCCGGCGGGCTGAGCGCGTTGCTGGCGGACGAGCTGAAGGAGCGGACGGACTTCGCCACCGAGGTGCGGCGCGGCCTGGGGCAGCGGGAGGCGTACCGGCTGCTGCGGCGGCTGGTGGTGGTGCACGACCTGTACGGGGACGTGGCCGCGGATCTGGTGCGGCCGGACGAGACGATCAACCCGGCGGGCCTGGCGGCGACGGTGATCCACCTGGTGGCGGACCGCACGCAGGAGCCCGGTGACGTCGGCGTGCGCATCACCGTGGACGGTGAGCAGGTGCGGGTGGAGGATCTGCGCGGCGCCGTTCCGGCCGTTCTGGAGGGGACGCTCGACCAGGTGCCCGCGCCGACCATCCTGGGGCTGGCGCGGATGCTGGCGCCGCTGCGGCTGTCGCGGGAGTCGGTGGAGGAGTCCGCGTCGCACGGCGGGACGCTCGACGTCACCAGGCTGCTGGGCGTCGAGGAGCCCGAGCGGCTGGACCTCAAGAGGCTGTGGGCGCCGCGCAGCGAGCGGGCGTTCCTGCGGGTGCCGATCGGGGTGGACGACGCGGGGCAGCCGGTCATCCTCGACCTGAAGGAGGCCGCGCAGCTCGGCATGGGGCCGCACGGGCTGTGCGTGGGCGCCACCGGGTCGGGCAAGAGCGAGCTGCTGCGGACGCTGGTGCTGTCGCTGGCGCTGTCGCATCCGCCCGACCAGGTGTCCATGGTGCTCGTGGACTACAAGGGCGGCGCCACGTTCGCGCCGTTCGAGAAGCTGCCGCACGTGGCGGGCGTCATCACCAACCTGGAGGACGACGCCGGGCTGATCGAACGCGCCTACGCCAGCCTGTCGGGGGAGGTGCAGCGCAGGCAGCAGGTGCTGCGGGACGCGGGCAACATCGCCAACATCGGCGACTACAACTACCAGCGCGTCCACCACCGGCCCGACCTGCCGCCGCTGCCCCACCTGCTGGTGATCATCGACGAGTTCGGGGAGCTGCTGACGGCGCGGCCCGACTTCATCGAGCTGTTCCTGTCGATCGGGCGGATCGGGCGCAGCATCGGCGTGCACCTGCTGCTGTCGAGCCAGCGCATCGAGGGCGGCAAGCTGCGCGGCCTGGACACGTACCTGTCGTACCGGATCGGGCTGCGCACGTTCTCGGAGGAGGAGTCCCGCACCGTCCTGGACACGCCGGACGCCTTCCATCTGCCCGCGCTGCCGGGGTTCGGTTACCTCAAGGTCGACACCAGCCTCTACCAGCGGTTCAAGGGCGGGTACGTGTCGGGGCCGTACCGGGGGCCGGTGGTGGAGGAGCCCGAGGACGCGGGGCCGGCGCCGGTGCGTCCGTATCCCGTGTACAACGTGGCCGCCGACGCGCCCGGCCCGTCCGTCGACGAGCAGGGGCGGCTGCCGGAGCGGACGGCCGGGCCCACGCTGCTGGACGTGCTGGTCGGCCAGTTGACGGGTGAGCGCGTCCAGACCATCTGGTTGCCGCCGTTGCCCGCGGCCGTCACGCTGGACGCCGTCGTCGGCCCGGTGGGGGTCACCGGTGACGGCATGCGGGCGTCCGCGCCGGTCGCGCCGCTGCGGGTGCCGGTCGGGCTGCTGGACGATCCGCGCCGGCAGTGGCAGGGACGCTGGGACGTCGACCTGACGGCCGCGGGCGGCCATGTCGCGATCATCGGCGGGCCGCAGACGGGCAAGACGACGCTGCTGCGCACGCTGGTGCTGTCGCTGGCGCTGACCCACTCCCCCGCCCAGGTGGCGGTGTACGGGGTCGACCTGGTGGGCGGCGGGTTGCAGGCGCTGGCGGGGCTGCCGAACGTCGGCGGCGTCGCCGGGCGCGCCGACCGGGAGCGGGTGCGCCGCACGGTCGAGGAGGTGCTGGGGATGCTCGACCACCGCCAGGAGGTGTTCCGGCAGCACGGCATCGACTCGGTCGCCGGGCTGCGGCGGCTGCACGCCGCCGGGAGGGTGCCCGAGCTGCCGTGCGCCGACGTCGTCCTGGTCATCGACGGGTTCGGGGCGCTGCGCGACGACTTCGAGGAGATCGACGAGCTGGTGTCGGACCTGTTGCAGCGCGGCAGCGGCTACGGCATCCACGTCGTCGCCGGGATGCTGCGCTGGAACGACGTGCGCATCGCCATGCAGTCGAACTTCGGGCAGCGCGTCGAGCTGCGGCTGAACGACCCGACCGACTCGGCCGTCGACCGCAAGCTCGCCGAGACCATCGCCGCCGACCTGCCCGGACGGGTCCTCACCGACGGCAGGCTGTTCGGGCACGTCGCGCTGCCGCGGTTCGACGGCCTGCCCGACACCGACGACCTCGGCGGTGTGGTGGAGGCGGCGGCGCGGGCCATCCGCGCGTCCTGGACCGGCCCCACCGCGCCGCCGGTGCGGGTGCTGCCCCACCATCTGCCCGCCGCCGCGCTGCCGGGGCCGAGCCGGATGCCGGACGCGGTGCCGGTCGGCGTGGACGAGCGGGCGCTCGAACCGGTCGGGCTCGACCTGTTCGACCAGGACCAGAACCTGATCGTGCTGGGGGACGGCGAGTGCGGCAAGACGAACCTGCTGCGGCTCGTCGCCGAGGGGCTGGTCAGCCGGTACTCGCCGGAGGAGGTCGTGTTCGCGGTGATGGATCCGCGGCGCGGCCTGCGCGAGGTGGTGCCGGAGCCGTACCTGGGCGGCTACGCGGGCACCGCGCGGCTGGCCGCCGGGCTGGCCGCGGGCGTCGCCGGGGAGCTGGAGTCCCGGATGCCCGACTCCGACTCGGCCGAGGGGCGCTGGAGCGGCGGGCCGCGGGTGGTCGTGCTCGTCGACGACTACGACCTGCTCACGACGGCCGGGCAGCAGCCGCTCGAACCGTTCCTGCCGTTCGTGCCGAGCGGGCGCGACATCGGGCTGCACTTCGTGGTGTCGCGGCGGGTGGCCGGGGCCGCGCGGGGGCTGTACGAGCCGTTGCTGCTGGCGGTCCGTGAGACGGGCACGGCGGCGCTGCTGATGTCGGGCGACCGGTCCGAGGGGCAGCTGTTCCCGCCGCTGTATCCGGCTCCGCAGCCGCCCGGCAGGGGGTTCTGGATCCAGCGGGGCGCCTCGCCGCGGCTGGTCCAGACGGCCGTGGCGGAGCCGCGGCCCGGCGCGTCGCAGCCGGCGGGCCGCGCGCCGGTGCCCGAGCCGGAGGGCGGTCGCTGACCCGGCGACGCTTGCTGCATATTATTCGCAGGTGCACTCGTATCGCATAAGAAGGGCCACGGCGGACGATCTCGACGGCGCGCGGTCGGTGATGCTCGACACCGTCTACCGCGACTTCGGCACGGGCTACGTGCCGCGCTGGCACCGCGACATCATCGACCTGGAGGGCGCCTACCTGGCGTCGCCCCGGCACACGCTGCTGGTGGCGGTCGACGAGCGGGACGACGTCGTCGCCACGGCCGCGCTGGACTCGCGCGGGCCCCAGTCCCCGCCGAACCCGTGGCGCGTGGCCGCGCGGTATCCGTCCGGGAAGACCGCGCAGGTGCGGCGGGTGTACGTGCGTCCGGAGCACCGGCGGCGCGGGCTGGCCCGGCGGCTGGTCGGCGAGCTGCTGGAGTTCGCGGCGGCCGAGGGCGGCTACGGCGCGGTCTACCTGCACACCGACCCGTCCGTGCCGGGCGCGGAGAGCCTGTGGCGGTCGCTGGGCACCGTGGTGTGCGACGAGCGGGCCGAGGAGCCGGACGGCGGGCAGGGCATCGTCCACTTCGAGATCCCCATGGCCGGCCGGTAGACCGCTCTCGACCTCTGGAAGGGGATCATGCTTTCGCTGCCTCGCCGGCTGCTGCCCGGTGCGCTGCTCGTCCCGCTGCTGTCCGGCTGCTTCGCCCAGTCGGACGGGGGCTCGCCGGATTCCGGGGACGGCGGGCGGCTGCGCGTCACGCTCGCCTTCCCGCCCACGCAGAACTTCTCGCCCTACGGCCAGGACGGCATCAGCCTGGCGCGGCTCGGCGTCGCCGAGGGGCTGACCCGGCTGGACGCCAACGGCACCGCCGTGCCCGCGCTGGCCGAGTCGTGGCGCAGCGAGCGCGACGGCCGCAGCTGGCTGTTCACGGTGCGGGAGGCCGAGTTCCAGGACGGCACGGACGTCACCCCGGCCGCCGTCGCCGCCTCCCTCACCCGAGCGGCGCAGGCCAAGCCGGTACCGGCCGCGCTGTCGGGCGTGACGCTGACGGCTGAGGCGGCCGAGGGGCGGCAGGTGCGGGTCAGCACCGCCGAACCCGACCCGGTGCTGCCGCTGCGGCTGTCCAACCCGAGCCTGGCGGTGTTCTCGGCGAAGGCGTACGCGAACGGCAGGGTCGATCCGGTCGGCACGGCCACCGGCCCGTTCCGGCTGACGAAGGTCGGCGTCACGGGCGGGGCGACGTTGGAACGTTTCGACAGGTACTGGGGCGGACGCGCCCAGGTCTCCGGCGTCGACGTCAGGTTCGTTCCGGACGGCACCGCACGCGCCAACGCGGTGCGCACGGGCGAGACGGACCTCGCCGAGGCGATCCCCGTCGCGCAGGCGTCCTCGCTGGACAGGGGCACCGTCCGGGAGACGGCGACGCCCCGCCTCACGGCGCTGTACCTCAACACCCGGTCGAAGGTGTTCGGCGACCCGGCGCGGCGCGCCGCCGCCCGCGAGGCGATCGACACCTCGGCGCTGGCCAAGGACGTGTACGAAGGGCGCGCCGACCCCGGGCACGGGCTGTTCGGGCCCGCGCTGACCTGGGCGGCGGGCAAGCGCGTGCAGCCGTCCGGGCGGGCGCGGGCGGGCGACCCCGGCGGCGCGACCATCACGCTGGCCACCTACGACAACCGGCCCGAGCAGCCCGAGGTCGCCCAGGTGCTGCAGCAGCGGCTGCAGCGGGCGGGCTTCAAGGTCGACCTGGTCGTCCGGGACTACTCGCGGCTGGAGAGCGACGCGCTGGCCGGGAAGTTCGACGCGGTCGTGGCGGCCCGCAACATGATGCTCGACACCGGCGATCCGGCGTCCGTCCTGGCCAGCGACTTCACCTGCGACGGCGGCTACAACCTGGCGCGGCTGTGCGACGAGAAGGTGGACGAGGCCGTGGCGCGCGCTGCGTCCACCGCCGGCACGGACGAACGGCAGGACGCGGTCATGGCGGCGGAGGCGGCGGTGCTGGGCACGGACGCGGTCGTCCCGCTCGTCCACCAGAAGATCATCACCGGGGTGGGGTCCTCGGTGCGCGGGGCGGTGCTGGACCCGTACGAGCGGCTGCTGGTCGGCACCGGAACACGGCGCTGAGCGGACGCGGCGGAGCGAGCATGCGTGCTGCGGCGGGCGCTGCCAAGGGTCTCGCTATCCGCAACGGGCTGGTTCTGCTCTGGCGGGGTGCGCTCGTCGCCGTGCTGCTGTGCGGGATAGGGCTGCTGCCCTGGCTGTCGCGCACCGATCCCGCGTTGACCGTCCTCAAGGCGCGTTCGGCCGAACGCGACCCCACGCCCGAGGTGTTGCAGGCGATCCGGGACGAACTCGGGCTGGACGCGGGGCCGTTGCGGCTGCTCGGCCGGTGGCTCGGAAGGCTGCTGCTGCACGGGGACGCGGGCACGTCGTGGGTTTCCGGCGCCGAAGTGCTGCCCGCCTTCGTGCAGGGCCTGGGCGCGTCCCTGTTGCTGATGGCCGGGGCACTGGTCGTCGCCGCGCTGACGGTGGCGGCGGTGTGCGCGCGCACGCTGTGGCTGGGGGCGCGGCATCGGCTCGTGGGGCGCCGGGCCGGGGGCGGGGCGGCGGTGCTGGCGGCCCTGCCGGAATTCCTGACCGCCTCCGTGCTGGCCACCGTGGTCGGCGTGCAACTGGGTTGGCTGCCCGCACTCGGCTGGTACGGGCCCCAGTGGATGGTGCTGCCCGCGCTCGCCCTCGGCCTGCCCACGGGCGCGGTACTCGGACGCATGCTGGACGACCTCCTCCCCGGCGCGTTCGCCGAACCGTGGGCGCTGGCGGCCGCCGCCCGCGGCGTGCCGGGGCGGAGCATCGCGCGGCAGGCGGTGCGGCGGACCGTGCCCGGTGTGCTGCCGAACCTGGGCGTCTTCGTCGTGGGCCTGACGGGCGGCTCGGTCGCCGTGGAGCAGGTCTTCGACATCCCCGGACTCGGACGGTTCACCCTGGACGCGGCCATCGCCCAGGACCTGCCCGTCCTGCAGACCGGAACGTTGGCCCTTATCCTGCTCGCCGCCACGGCCGGAGGGCTCACCCGGCTCGCGGCACGGCTGCTGTTGGGAAGCGCCCTGCGCGACGGGGCGCTCCAGTCGTTGCACCGGCCGACGCCGTCCACGCCCCGGGTCCTGCCGTTGGTGTACGGGGGGCTGCTGCTCGGCGTCATCGGGCTGGGGCTCCTGCACGACCCTCTGGCGGTGGACACCTCCGCCAGGCTCCAGGCGCCTTCGCTCGCCCATCCGTTCGGCACCGACGCGCTGGGACGTGACGTACTGGCGCGTGTGGGGCACGGGGCGCTTCGCACGCTCGCCGTCGCCTGCGCCGTGAGCGTCGCCGCCCTGATGGTGGGGGTGCTGCTGGGACTGCTGCCCCGGCTGTCCAGCCCCTTGGTGGACACGGTCAACGCCGTACCGCCCGTACTGGCCGGATTGCTGGCCGCCGGGATCGCGGGCAGCACCCCGTGGACGCCCGCCCTCGCCGTGGCGGCGGTCGCCTGGTCGCCCTTGGCCGCGCACACGTCCGCGCTGCTCCGCCAGGAACGCGCCACCACGCACCTGACCGCGACGCGCGCGCTTGGGGCAGGGCGGTGGTACCTGCTGCGGTACGAACTGCTGCCCGCGATCCTGCCCCCGGTCGTCCGGCACGCCCTGCTGCGGCTGCCGGGGATCGCTCTGGCTCTGGCGGCGTTGGGCTTTCTCGGGCTGGGGACGCAACCGCCGTCCCCGGAATGGGGTCTGCTGCTCGCCGAGAACCAGCCGTATGCCGAACGCGCACCCTGGGCCGTCCTGGCCCCGGCGTGCGTCCTGGCCCTGCTGGGAGCGCTCGCGGTGACGGCGGCCGGTGGGGTGCGTTGGCCCCGGCCGTGGCCGCGCGGTACTGCGCATGCGGCGACCCGGCGGGTGCCCGCCGGAATCCCCGAGGACGTCACGTGATCCGCCCCCTTTCCGCGGCCCGGCGAGAGTCCCGGCGAGAGCGGACGTGGCGGAGCCTGCCCGCGCTGCCGCGCCTGCTGATCCTCACGCAGTTCGCCTTCAATGTCGGCTTCTTCGCCGTCCTGCCGTTCCTGGCCGAGCACCTCGGCGGCACCGTCGGCCTGGCGGGCTGGCTGGTCGGGCTGGTGCTGGGGCTGCGGACGTTCAGCCAGCAGGGCCTGTTCGTCGTCGGCGGCGCGCTGGTCGACCGGTTCGGGGTGCGGCCGGTCGTGCTCACGGGCTGCGCGCTGCGGATCGCCGGATTCGCCTGGCTCGGATACGCCCAGGCCGTGGGGGCGGTGGTCGGGGCCGTCCTGCTGATCGGGTTCGCCGCCGCGCTGTTCTCCCCCGCGGTGGAGTCGGAGATCGCCCGGCAGGCGGTGTGCTGGGAGGAGGCGGGCGGCGGCTCCCGGACGAGCGTGCTGGCGCTGTTCACCGTGGCGAGCCAGGCGGGAGCGTTCGTCGGGCCGCTGCTGGGCGCGCTGCTGCTGGCCGTGGACTTCCGCACGGCCTGTCTCGCCGGGGCGGGCGTTTTCGTGGTGGTGCTCGCCGGGCATTTCTGGCTGCTGCCCCAGCACATCCCCGGCCGCGCCAGGACACGCCTTGGCGGAGGCGTGCGCCCGATGTTGCGCAACCGCCGCTTCCTGGCCGTGTGCGGTGCCTACGGCGCCTACCTGCTGGCGTACAACCAGCTGTACCTCGCCCTGCCGGAAGAGGTGGAACGGGCCGCGGGCTCGCAGGCTCCCCTGGCATGGCTGTTCGCGTTGTCGTCCCTGCTGGTCGTCCTGACGCAACTTCCGGTGACGCGGTGGGCGGCGGACCGGCTCGACCTGCGCCGGTCCATGGCCGTGGGCCTGCTGGTCATCTCGGCGGGGTTCGCCGTGGTGGCGGCGGCCCGCCCGGCCGGGTGGACCGGTACGGGTGGGCTCGTGCCCGCCGCGGGGTTCGTCGTCCTGCTCACCCTGGGCCAGATGCTGGTCGCCCCTGCCGCGCGGGCGTGGGTGCCCGATCTGGCCGAGGACGGTCGCCTCGGCCTGTACACGGGCGCGATGTCGTCGATTTCCGGGCTCGTCGTGCTCGTCGGCAGCGCGGCCACAGGCTCCCTGCTCGATTCGGGGCTTCCTGCTGCCGTGCCCTGGCTCGTCCTCGCGGCGGTCCCTGTGGTGAGCCTGGTGCTGCTGCCCCGGCGCGACGCGGGCCGGTCTAGCAGCTTGTGGGCCGCGCCCCCCGCAGGCACGGCCCACAAGTCCTCGGGGAACTACTGCGGGGGCGTCGCGTACACCATGCGGCCGTAGCGGTGCTCGGAGACCGACCAGATGGTGCCGAGGGCCGGCGAGTCCTGCGTCCCCGACGGCCAGTGGGACAGGTCCTCCACGCCTATGGCGGCGGGCTGCGTCCTGTCCACACGCAACGTGCCCGTTGTGGACGTCACCGGTGTCGTCGTGTGGAGCTCACCCAGGTCGTCCTGGCCGGACACGTTCTGGCCGTGGCTCTGGCTGATGTACCAGCGCCCGCCGAACCGCGTGGCGCCCTGCACGTTGGACACCGGCAGGTTGTAGGCGGCGTCGGCGTTCCAGTACCCGCTGAGCCGCTGTTCCCCGTCGAGCGTGGCGTCGGCGATCTTCCAGGTGAACACGCGGCCGATGGCGCCGTCGCAGTACTCGCCCGCGAGCAGGTGGTCGACGCCGCTGCGGTCCAGGCTCGCGAACGAGAACTTCGGCGCCACGGCGCTCGTCGTGCAGGGCGTTCCGCTGTCGGGCACCGAGTGCTGCCACACCGTCACCTCCGGCATGACGTAGCGGTACCCGTAGCCGTAGAAGACGCCGTCGATGCGGCCGATCTTGCTCTTGTCGGTCACGTTGCCCTTGCTGCCCGCGGCCGTCAGGTCGTAGATGTGGCGCATGTCGAAGACGCGGAAACCGCGCCCGGTGTCCGCCACGTAGAGGAAGTTGCCGTACCAGACGATCCCGCCCGCGTGCAGGGAGGTGCCCTCGCCCGCGGTCTGGTCGGTGCGGACGCTGGTGTAGCTGGCGTTGCCGGCGGAGTTCTCGTACGGGTGGGCGAGCAGGACGTGCCGGTAGCGTCCGGTGCTCGGGTCGATGAAGGTGACCCGCACGCCCTTCTGCGAGTTGCCCGTGGGGGCGCTGCCCGCGAAGTACCAGCTGACCAGGACGGGCTGGTTGGAGGTGCCCCACTTCTGGTCGGCCTGCGCGTCGGCCACGGTCGTCACGCCCTGAGGGATCCAGTCGGTGGTGCCGTTGTCACCGTCCTCGAAGCACAGGCTCTTGGACACCGAGACCGTCTTGTCGCTGTCGGCGTCGGTGACGGCGGCCGGCTCGCACGCGGCCCCGTTCCGTACGCTGCCCGTGCGGTTGGCCTCCGCCATGATGTCGCCGACGCCCACGTTGGGCAGGTCGGCGTCGAGCCTGGAGACGGTGGACTTCAGATACTCGGCGTTGGACGCGACCTGCAACCTGAAGTTGGACAGGTCCAGCGGGGCCGCCGACGCCGCCGGGACGTCCACGGCCACGACCGCGGTGACTCCCAGCACGAGCGTCGAGACGGTGGACAGCACTCTCCGGCGCCACGTCATCGGGTCTCCTCCCGGTCGACTCCTGGCCGCCCCCCCGACGTGCTCAACGTGACACAGAATCCGCCGCCCGCCTATTCCGAAATGTTGTTGCGTAAATCACAGGTGGTCCGCGTTTTGCCGGTACCACCGTTTTCGGATGCCCGCTATCCGGCCCCAGAATGGGTGTATGGGGAAACGTCGGGCGTGTCCGTGCGGGTCGTCGATGCCGTACGCGCAGTGTTGCGGACGGCTGCACGAAGGCACCGCACAGGCCGAGACGGCTGAGCAGCTCATGCGGTCCCGTTACAGTGCCTTCGCCCTGGGGGAAACGGACTATCTCCTCAGGACCTGGCATCCCGCGACGCGGCCCCCGCAACTAGAACTCGACCCCGGCCTTCGCTGGCAGCGCCTGGAGATCCTGCGCGTCGCCGACGGCGGGCCGTCCGACCGCAAGGGCACGGTGGAGTTCCGCGCCCACTACGTGCAGGGCGGGCAGGCGGGCGAACTGCACGAGGTCAGCCGGTTCGTCCGGCATGACGACGCGTGGGTCTACGTCCAAGGCAAGGTGCTCTAGCCGTTGCCGTAGCCCCGGTCTAGCGGCGGGTCGTGATGCGGGTCGGCAGGGACGCGAAGCCGCGGTCGTTGGAGGAGTGGACGCGCTTCACGGCGGCGGTGTCGATCTCGTAGTCGGCGATGACGTCGACCAGCTCGCGCAGGGCGATGCGGGCCTCCAGGCGGCCCAGGTTGGCGCCCAGGCAGTGGTGGCGGCCGTTGCCGAACGCGAGGGACGGCCCGGTGTCCCGGTCCAGGTCGAAGCGGTCGGGGTCGGCGAACACCTGCGGGTCGCGGTTGGCCGACCCCACCAGCAGGAGGATGCGCGCGTCCGCCGGGATCTTCACGCCGTGCAGCTCCACGGCCTCGGTGGTGGTGCGCGCCAGGGCCTGCGTGGGCGGGTCCCAGCGCAGGGTCTCCTCGATCCAGTCCTCGACGCGTCCGGCGAAGGCGCGGGCGCGTTCGTCCGGGTGCTTCCAGGCGGCGTGCCAGGCGTTGCCGAGCAGCAGCATCGTGGTCTCGATGCCCGCGCCGACCAGCAGGATCAGCACTCCGACGATCTCCTCGGGGGTGAGCCGGTCGTCGCCCTCGGCGGCGTCCAGCAGGCCCGACAGCAGGTCGTCGCGGCGCTCGCGGGCGCGTTCGACCGTCAGCTCCGTGTAGTAGCCGACGAGTGCGCCGATGGCCTGCAGCGCCTCGGGGGGCAGGTCGGTGGACTCCTCGTCCCGGTACATGATCGCCATGCCGAGGTCGCGCAGCCGGTCGCGGTCGGCCTCGGGCACGCCGACCAGCTCGGAGATCACGTCGGTGGGGAAGCGGCCGGCGAACTCCATCAGGTCGAAGGCGTCGCCGTCCAGCAGCGGTTCGAGGTGCGCGCGGGCGATCTCGCGCAGCCGCGGTTCGAGGGCCTGGACGCGGCGCTGGGTGAAGGCGCGGGAGACCAGGCCGCGCATGCGGGTGTGCTTGGGCGGGTCCATGGCGACGAACGAGAAGAACCGCTCCGCGTCCGGCCCCCAGAACGCGGGCTCGATGCGCAGGCCGTTGCGGCTGGAGAAGCGGCCGGAGTCGCGCAGCGCCGCGAGGATGTCGGCGTGCCGGGACAGCGCCCAGAAGTCGTCCTGCTCGTTGCGGTAGACGGGCGCCTCGTCGCGCAGGCGCGCGTAGACCGGGTAGGGGTCCTCCTGCACGTCGAAGTCGTACGGGCTGTAGAAGAGGTCCATCGCCTACGCCTTCCGGCTCGCCGCACCGTCGCAACGAAGCCGATCATGTCCTGATTTGTACGGACACGCCACCTGGTTGCGTACAAGTTTCATGTTTGAGACAAGTCCGACGCTTCGGTCGGCGCGCGTCCCGGCAGAATGGGACGCGCCTACCCGGCGCCCGCACGCGGCGCTCCAGGCGAACGGGGCGAAACGAGGTCAGCGTGGACAACGAGCAGGCACCCCTGGGGATCGATCCGACCAAGGCGCATCCCAGCCGCAGGTACAACTACTGGCTCGGCGGCAAGGACAACTTCGCCGCCGACCGGGCGTCCGCGGAGATGGTCGCCTCCGGGTTCCCCACGGTACGCCTGGCCGCCCTGGAGAACCGGCGGTTCCTCAGGCGCGCGGTGTCGTACCTGGCCGCCGAGCGCGGCATCAGGCAGTTCCTGGACATCGGCACGGGTCTGCCGTCGGCGGGCAACGTCCACGAGGTCGCCCAGGCGATCGACCCCGGCGCGCGGATCGTCTACGTCGACAACGACCCCATCGTGCTCGTTCACGCCCGCGCGCTGCTCACCAGCGCGCCCGAGGGCGCGACCGCCTACCTGGAGGCGGACCTGCGCGACCCCGACGGGATCATGACGCATCCGGAGCTGCACGCCACCCTGGACCTGTCCCGGCCGGTGGCGCTGATGCTCGTCGCGATCATGCACTTCCTGCCCGACGACGAGGACCCTTACGGCATCCTCGCCCGGCTGCTGGAACCGCTCCCGCCGGGCAGCCACGTCGTGATCACGCACGCGACCGGCGACCACCTGACGCCCGAGCAGTACGCCGAGGCCGTCGCGGCCAACGAACGCAGCGGAGTGCCGTTCCGGCTGCGTTCCCGGGAGGAGTTCACCCGCTTCTTCACCGGACTGGAACTGCTGCCGCCCGGCATCACCTCGATTGTCGAGTGGCGTCCCGATGACGCACCGGAGGCGCGTTCGCCCGTCGACAAGGTCTCCATGTACGGCGGCGTGGCCCACATCCCCTGATCCGTTCCGAACCGCCTCCGAACCGCCCTTGCGCCGCACATCGGAAATATTGGCGCGGGCTTGGTTGGGAAATCGCAGCCCTTCCGCAAGCGTGGAAAACAGAGCCGCGCGCATGACGCCACGCGCATGAGCCGCGCACATGAGCCATGCACAGACCAAGCCACGGGCGCGAGCCACGTGCACGACGGAAGTGGAGGGCACCATGAAGGCGAGGCAACGGGTTAACGCGCTCGGTGCGGCCGCGGCCGCGCTGCTGGTCACCGCGCCGGTGGCGTCCGCCGACACCATCGCGCACGACGTCATCCGGGCCGACCGGGCCATGGTGTTGAAGGGCGGGCGGAATGTGGCGGTGACGGTGACGTACACCTGCACCAAGGGGAACACCCTCAGCGTCGCCGTCGCGCAAAGCGGCGATGAGTTGCCACGGAGGGTCGCCGCGGGGAAAGGCCCCGCCACATGCGATAAGAAGCTCTACACCGTCCAGGTGACGGCCAAGCCCATCGGGACCGTCGTAGGGTGGCAGACGAAGACGCCGGCGACCGTCGGAGCCGTCATCAGCCTGGCCACCGACGGAAAGGCGCAGCTTCGCGCCAAGGACTCCAGGAGCATGTTCCTTCTATGAGCCCCGGCGGCGCGGCCGCTCAGGGTGAGCGTATCCCCGCCAGGCTTTCGGCGTGGTCGCGGTAGCGGCGGTACGGGCCCTGGTACTGCTCGGCGCGGCCGGTGGGGACGACGACGGGATCGGTGGTGACGGGTGGCGGGGGCATGGGAAGTCCTGCTGCCGACGCGGCGAGCATGGCCGCTCCCACGGCCGACGCGCTGCGCACCCCCACGGGACGCAGGGGGATTCCCAACACGTCGGCGAGCAGCGCGCGGAAGCCGGGGGTGGCGATTCCGCCTCCGACGAGACGTGCGTGTTCGAGCGGTGCCCCCGGGACGGACGGCAGTTCTTCCAGGGCGTGCCGGATCGCGAACGCCACCCCCTCGACGGCGGCCTGGGCCAGGGACGCGCGGTCGCTGGCGAGGTCCAAGCCGAGCCATGCGCCACGGGCCTGGGCGTTGAGCACGGGGGAACGTTCACCGGTCAGGTACGGAACGAACGTCACCCCGCCCGCGCCCGGGGGGCCGTCCGCCGCCGCGTACAACTCCTCCCAGCTCAGGCCAAGCACGCGCCGGGCCCAGCCCAGGGCGAGCCCCGCGTTCTGCACGGCCGCCATCGCGTACCACCGGCTGTCCTCCGCCGCTGAGCGGTACAGGTGCGTACGCGGGTGCGGAGTGACGACGGGGTCGTGGACGGGACGAACGATCTGCGCGCCCGTCCCCACGGAAATCTGCAGGTCTCCCGGGTCGGTGAGCCCGGTGGCCAGCAGAGCCGCCGCCGTGTCCGCCGCACCGACCGCTACGGGAACACCCGCGTCGACGCCCGAGAGCCCACCGCCCGAAAGCCCTCCGGCTCGTTCGCCGGAGGGACGTACGGGCGGCAGCAACGCGGCGTCCAGGCCGACCCCCGTGACGACGTCCTCCGCCCAACCGTCACCGGGAACGTCCCACAGCAGCGTGGCCGAGGCGTCGGACGGGTCCGTGGCGAACGCCCCGCCGGTGAGGCGATGACGCAACCAGTCCTTGGGAAGCAGGGCCGCACGCGCCCGCTCGTAGGCGGCGGGCTCGTTCCGCCGCACCCACAGCAGCAGCGGCCCCGCCATGCCGGGGGACAGCGGGTTCGCGAGCCTGTGCCGGAGCGGATCCGGTAGCTGCTCCCAGGCGGACACTTCGGACGTGGCGCGGGAATCGGCCCACAGCAGCGCGGGCCGTACGGGCGAACCGTCCTCGTCGGCGAGCACCAGGCCGTGCATCTGCCCGTCCAGGCCGACGCCGGCGACCTCCAGCGCGCCGGACGACAGCACCTCCCCCAGCGCCGCGACGACCGCGTCCCACCAGTCCTCGGGGCGCGTCTCCGCCTGCCCCGGGGCCGGGCTGCGCACGGGATACTCGCGGGCCGCCTCGGCGTGGACCACGCCGTCCAGCCCGAGCGCCACCACCTTGACGCCGCTCGTGCCGAGGTCGACGCCGACCAGGACGGGAACGCCCATGGAACAGCCCGTGCCCTCAGCCCCGCGCCGCCGCCAGGCCCGAGGCGATGAACTCGCGGGCGTGCCGGGCCAGGTCGGCGCCGTCCTGCCACAGGTTCCGCCAGACGGCCAGGTCGTTGGACAGGGCGGGGGACACCACCGCCGACGAGAAGCTCTCGAACGTGATCACGCCGTCGTAGCCGGAGCGGGCCAGCGCGGCGAAGAACTGCGGGAAGTCGACGGTGCCGGTGCCGAGGTAGCCGCGGTGGCTCTCGCCGATGTGCACGTAGCCGAGCCGCGCCCCGCACGTCTCGACCGGGGCGGCGAAGTCGGGCTCCTCGATGTTCATGTGGTAGGTGTCCAGGTGCACCACCACGTTGTCGGCGCCGACCTCGTCGATCAGCTCCAGCGCCTGCTCGGCGGTGTTGAGGATGTTGCTTTCGTACCGGTTGACGACCTCCAGGCCGAGCGTGATGCCGTCGGCCGCCGCCTTCTCGGCCAGGCGCGCCAGCCCGTCCACGCAGTTGCGGCGCCCCTGCGGGGTGGCCGGCCCGGGGTACTTGCCGAGCGCCGAGTAGATGACGCCGCCCAGGTATCCGGCGCCGACGCCGCGGGCGAGCGACAGCGCGTCGTCCAGCAGCTCGGCGCCGCGCCGCGCGACCTCGGGGTCGGGGCTGGAGATGTCGGCGTCGAAACGCAGGCCGAGCGAGCACGCCACCTCAAGGCCGTGCTCGTCCAGCAGCCGCCGTGTCATGCCGGTGTCGACGGAGGACGGCACCGGCACCGAAAGCTCGATCAGGTCGAACCCGGCGCGCGCCGTCTCGGCGATCGCGCGCCGCGCCTCGTCCTCGTCCCAGCCGCCCGTCCACACCAGCGCGTGCACGCCCAGCTTGTTCATGTCGCTCCCCCCTCACTCCCGGCTTTCACGCGGCGGCCACGGCGCCCGCGGCGACGAGCGCGTTCGCCGCGGGCGCCGTGACGCGCCGGTCGCCCACCCTACGACGAGAAGGCGGAGGCGCCGCAGGTTCCCCTCCGCCGGGGGCGGAGGGGAACCTGCGTGTCAGGGGGAGGGGAGGTCGTCAGCCGCCGCGACCGTCAGCGGTGGCGGAGGTAGACGTACTCGTAGCCCTGGTTGCCGTTCCACCAGTCGCTTGTACGCCAGGCCGACCAGCGGCCGGGGGTGCAGCTCCTGACCTTCACCCGGGTGCGGACGGAGTGCCGGTCCCAGCTGTAGCCGATCGCGCCGCGCGCCACGGCGCACCTGCCGTCGGCGCGGGTGTCCTTGACCCGCAAGTAGATGAAGGTCTGCTGCGTGCCCGGCATGTCCCGCCGGCACTCGTAGTACTCCATCCGGGCGCCCCTGATCGGATCCGGCTTGCCCTTCCAGCAGTTCTCCCGGAGTGCGGTCGTCGCGCGGGCGGGGCCGGCGGTGGTGGACGCGGTGGTGGACGTGGTGGAGGACACGGTGGACACGGTGGCCGCGGGGGCGTCGGACGGCGGGGCGAGGGCCACCAGTCCGGCGCCCAGGGCCGCGCCCGCCACGACGCGGGCGGCAGTGGAGAGCTTCATGGCTGTTTCTCCTTTTGAAGGTTTTTTGTCGGTGACCGGATATGCTCCCGGGTGCTGTGACCGGTCTTTCTTGGATCGGTTCTAACGGCTGAAAGTTGTCCGGTGTCGGTGAGTGGACACCGGACAACAGCCGCCGGACAATGGGCGCAGCGACGTGACCATGTGGGGTGGCGATGCCTCGTCCTGAACGGCCGCTGGACGATGACGGCGGGGTGGTGACGCGATTCGCCGCGGATCTGCGTCTGCTGCGGGCGAAAGCGGGTTCCCCGCCCTATCGTGAGCTGGCGCGGCGGGCGCATTACTCGGCGTCCACGCTGGCAGACGCGGCGTCCGGACGTAGATTGCCCAGTTTGACGGTCACGCTCGCATATGTCCAGGCTTGCGAGGGTGACACCGCGGAATGGGAGGAGCGGTGGCGGCGGGCGGCCGCGGAACTGGCGGCCGACAATTCCGACGAGCCCGACGAATCCGCAGATTCACGGTCTATCACATCCGGGCCCGCCGGCGATCGGGAAAGAGTCCCCTATGCGGGTCTCGCGGCCTTTCAGCCGGAGGACTGTGAATGGTTCTTCGGCCGGGAGCGGCTCACCGACGATCTGGTCCGCCGCGTCCGTTCGCGGCGGTTTCTGGCCGTGTTCGGGGCGTCCGGCTCGGGGAAGTCCTCGCTGCTGCGCGCCGGGCTGCTGGCCCGGATCCGCGCCGAGACGGCGGCGGCCGGGGCCGCGTGGCCCACCGTGCTGCTGACCCCCGGCCCGCATCCGCTGGACGAGTGCGCCGTGTCGCTGGCGGGGCTCGGCGGGGGCTCGGCGCCCGCGCTGCGCAAGGAGCTGGCCGTGGACGAGCGCGCGCTGCACCTGGCGGTGCTGGAGGCGCTGGCCGGGCACCCCGCGGACGTCGACCTGCTGCTGGTGGTCGACCAGTTCGAAGAGGTCTTCACGCTGTGCGCCGACGAGTCCGAGCGCGCCCGGACCATCGCCGCCCTGCTCGCCGCCGTCAACGCCCCCAACAGCCGCACCCGTGTGGTCCTCGGCGTCCGCGCCGACTTCTACGCCCGCTGCTCCCAGCATCCGGACCTGGTGGAGGCGCTGCGGGACGCCCAGGTGCCGGTGGGGCCGATGACGACCGACGAGCTGCGCCGGGCGATCACCCAGCCCGCCGTCCGGGCCGGATGCGTCGTCGAGGGCGCCCTGCTGGCCCGGGTGATCGCCGACGCGGGCGGCCAGGCCAACGCGCTGCCGCTGGTGTCGCACGCGCTGCGCGAGACGTGGCGCCGCCGCCGCGGCAACACCCTCACCCTGGCCGGCTACGAGGCCGCCGGAGGCATCCGGCACGCCCTGTCCCGCACCGCCGAGGCCGTCCACACCGGCCTGACCGCCGAGCAGCGGCGGCTGGCCCGCGGCGTCTTCCTGCGCCTGGTCGCCCTCGGCGACGGCACCGGGGACACCAAGCGGCGCGTCCACCGCGACGAGCTGGGCGCCGGGCGCCCCGACGTCGACGCGGTGCTGGACGCGCTGGCCCGCGCCCGGCTGGTCACGCTGGACGCCGACACCGTCGAGATCACGCACGAGGCGTTGCTGGACGCCTGGCCGCGCCTGCGCCGCTGGCGCGACGAGGACCGCGCCGACCTGCTCACCCATCAGCGGCTGGCGGAGGCCGCCCTCGCCTGGGACCGCGAGAACCGCGACCCGGGCCTGCTGTACCGGGGCAGCCGCCTGGCCGCCGCCACCGAGTGGGCCGACCGGCACCGCGACGACGTCCTGCTCGGCGACCGCCTGCGCGACTTCCTCGCAGACTCGGCCCGGCACGAACGGCGCGCCGCCGTCGTGCGCCGCGCCGCCGTCGCCGCGCTGGCCGCGCTGGCGCTGCTCGCCTCGGTGACCGCCGCCGTCGCCGTCGAGCAGCGCTCGGCGGCCAGGACCGAACGCGACCGCGCCACCGCCGAGCGGATCATGACCGCGGCGGACCACGTCGCGAACACCGACCCGTCGCTCGCCGCCCGGCTCGACCTGGCCGCCTACCGCCTGCGTCCCACCCGGCTGGCGCGCACCGACCTGCTCGACACGCAGAACATCGCCCTGTCCAGACCGCTGACCGGGCACACCCAGGCGGTCTACGCGGTCGCCTACAGCCCGGACGGCCGCACCCTGGCCACGGGCGGGGTCGACACCACCATCCGCCTATGGGACACCTCCGACCCGGCGCGTCCCCGTCCGCTGGGTCCGCCGCTGACCGGGCACTCCAGCTCGGTCAACTGGCTGCAGTTCAGCCCCGACGGCCGGACCCTCGCCAGCGCCGGCCGCGACCGTACGGCACGGCTGTGGGACGTGTCGGACCCCGCCCGTCCCAAGGCGCTGGGGCAGCCCCTCACCGGCCACACCGGCTACGCGTTCTCGGTGTCGTTCAGCGGCGACGGCGGCACCCTCGTCACCGCCGGGTACGACCGGACGGTGCGGCTGTGGGACGTCCGCGACCCCGCCCGTGCCAAGCCCCTCGGCGAGCCGCTCACCGGCCACACCGACTCGGTCGCGTCCGCGGCGTTCAGCCGTGACGGCCGCACGGTCGCCAGCGCGGGCCACGACCACACGATCCGGCTGTGGAACGTCACCGACCGCGCGCACCCCACCCTGTGGAGGCCGCCCCTCACCGGCCACCGCGAGGACGTGTACGCGGTCGCGTTCTCCCCCGACGGCCGCACCCTCGCCAGCGTCGGCGACGACCGCACGGTGCGGTTGTGGGACGTGTCCGACCCCGCCCGCGCCAGGCCCCTCGGCAGGCCGCTGACCGGTCACACCGACACGATCCTCGCCGTGAACTTCAGCCCCGACGGCCGGACCCTCGTCACCGGCGGCGCGGACCACACCCTCCGCCTGTGGGACGTGTCCGACCCGGCCCGGCCGGGGCGGCTGGGGCCGCCCCTGGTCGGCCACACCGGTTTCGTCGTCTGGGCCGTGTTCAGCCCCGACGGCCGCTGGCTGGCCAGCGCGGGCAACGACCGCACCGTGCGGCTGTGGAACCTGCCGCAGACCGCCCTGACGGGCCACACCGGCACCATCAACGCGGTGGCCTACGCACGCGACGGCCGCACCATCGCCACGGCCTCCGACGACCGCACCGTACGGCTCTGGGACCCCCGCTCCCGCCGCCCCTGGGGGCCGCCCCTGACCGCGCACACCGATGACGTCACACGCGCGGTCTTCACCCCCGACAGCCGCATACTCGCCACCGCCGGCCGCGACCGTACGGCGCGGTTGTGGGACGTGTCCGACCCCGCCCGTCCACGCCCGCTGGCGTCGATCCCCATCGGGGACGCAGCCGCCGCCGACGCGCTGGCGTTCCACCCCAGCGGACGCGTCCTGGCGACCGGGGGGCGCGACTTCACGCTCAGGCTGTGGGACGTGTCCGACCCCGCGCACCCCACGAGGCTGGGGCGGCCCCTCACCGGGCACATCAGCAAACTGCACTGGGCCGCGTTCAGCCCCGACGGACGCACCCTCGCCGGCAGCAGTTCCGACGACAAGGTGCGGTTGTGGGACGTCCACGACCCGGCACGCCCCCGCGCGTTGCCGCCCATCGTCACCGGCGACAAGGGCGGGATCCTGTGGGGCGCCTTCTCCTCCGACGGCGGGCTGCTGGCCACGGCGGGCGCCGGTCACGCCGTCCAGTTGTGGAACGTGCGCGACCCCGCACGTCCCGTCGCGCCGGGGCACCCCCTGACCGGGCACAGCCTGCCCGTGCGCTGGGTCGGGTTCGGCCCGGACGGCCGCACCCTGGCCAGCGCCGGCGACGACGGCACGGTGCGGCTGTGGAACGTCTCCGTCCCGTCCCGCGCCTACCCGTCCGGCAACCCCCTGACCGGGGGCCACACCGGCGCCCTCGACAGCGCCGCCTACAGCTCCGACGGCCGCACCATGGCCAGCGCCGGGAACGACCGCGTCCTGCGCGTGTGGTCCACCGACCTTGACCAGGCGATCAACCGGATCTGCGCCACCACCGACGGGTCCTCGTTGCGCAAGTGGTCGCGGCGTTTCTCCCTCCCCGCCGCCTGCGGCTGAACCACCCGCGCGGCATCGGGCACCGTTCGCGGCCCGGACACCGGCGGGCCGCCCACGCGTCCGGCGGCCGTCATCGCGGCGCTGGAGAAAGCTCCCATGAACACCGACACTCGTGGCGGCGGCATCGGCCGCCGCCGGTTCCTGCGGGGCGGCGCGGTCGTGGGCGGCGGCGCGCTGGCGAGTTCCCTGCTGCCGCCGTCCGTGCACGCGGCGCTCGCCCTGCCCGTACGCCCCGGCGGGCTGAAGGCCATCGAGCACGTGGTCTTCCTCATGCAGGAGAACCGCTCGTTCGACCACTACTTCGGACGGCTGCGCGGCGTGCGCGGCTTCTCCGACCGCAACGCGCTCCGGCTTCCCGGCGGCGGCTCGGTGTTCGAGCAGCCCTCGGCGGGCGGAGGCACGGTGCTGCCGTTCTCCCTGCGCGAGGCGGCCCGGACGGCGGGCAGGGACCCGCAGTGGATGGGCGACCTGCCGCACGGCTGGCCGGACGGGCAGGCCGCGCACGCCGACGGCTGGAACAACGGCTGGATCGGGGCCAAGACCCCGGCGACCATGACGTACCTGGAACGCTCCGACATCCCGTTGCAGTACGAGCTCGCCGACACGTTCACCATCTGCGACGCCTACCACTGCTCGGTGTTCAGCTCCACCAGCCCGAACCGCAACTACCTCGTCTCCGGGTACACCGGCTTCGAGGCGGACGGCACGCGCGCGGTCACCAACGCCGCCTACTCCGACGCGCACCCCGGCTACACGTGGACGACGTACGCCGAGCTGCTGGAGAAGGCCGGGGTGTCCTGGCAGGTCTACCAGGAGTGGGACAACTTCACCGACAACAACATCGAGTTCTTCGCCTCGTTCAAGCGCATCGCCGCCAAGGTGATCCCGTCCCGGTACAAGTCCATCGAGTCGTTCTACGGCGCCGTGCAGGGCGCGGACGCCGCCGACCGCGAACGCCTCCTCAAGGACCTGGACGCCAAGGTCGCGGCCCTGCCCGCCGCCGAGCGCCGCCTGTTCGAACGGGCGCTGCGCCGCCACGAGCCCGGCAGCCTGGCCGCCCGCTTCCGCGCCGACGTGGCGGCCGGGCGGCTGCCGAAGGTGTCGTACCTGGTGCCGTCGTCGGTCGACTCCGAGCACCCCGGGGCGTCGTCGCCGATCCAGAGCGCCCGCATCACCTACGACATCCTCGACGCCCTCGCGTCCCATCCGGACGTGTGGTCGTCCACGGCGCTGTTCATCACCTACGACGAGAACGACGGCCTGTTCGACCACGTGCCGCCGCCGATCCCGCCGTCCTCGGCCGCCGACGAGTTCACCGGCGGCAAGCCGATCGGGCTGGGCTTCCGCGTCCCGATGATCGTGGTGTCGCCGTGGTCGGTGGGCGGGTTCGTCAACTCGCAGGTGTTCGACCACTCGTCGCTGGTGCGGTTCACCGAATGCTGGCTGGGCGTGCGCGCGCCGCACATCAGCGACTGGCGCCGTACCGTGGCGGGCGACCTGACCTCGGCGTTCGACTTCCGTTCCGCCGGCCACCCGCCGAAGCTGACCCGGCCCGGCGACGTTCCGCCGTTCACCGGCCGCTGGCGTCCGACCCCGCCCGCCGACCAGCGCATGCCGTCGCAGGAGCCGGGCACCCGCCCCGCCCGCCCCCTGCCGTACCAGCCGGAGGCGTCGGCGCGTGTCACGGGCCGGACGCTGCGCGTCGACCTCGCCAACCGCGGATCGGAGAGCGTGCACTTCGCCCTCTACCCGTACGCGGGCGAGTTCCCGCACCCTCGGCACTTCGACGTGTCGCGCACCGAACGCGCCGACATCCCCCTCAACGGCGACGCCTACGACCTGACGCTCATCGGCCCGAACGGCTTCCGCCGCGAATTCGCCGGAAGTGTGCGCGACACCGCCGAGGTGACGTCGACGCCCGGCGCCGACCTGCGCATCACCCTCCGCAACACCGGCCGCACCGCCCTGACCTTCCGGCTCGCGGCCCTGGCCTACGGCAACCGCCGCCGTGAGATCACCGTCCCCGCCGGTCAGAGCCGCACCGTCAACTGGCACACCCGCCGGGGCTGGTACGACGTCGAGATCACGATCCGCGGGGAGAAGACCTTCCGCCGCCGCCTGATGGGCCACGTCGAGAACGGCCGCCCCAGCGTCTCCGGCTGACGGTGAACAGGCGGGGCCGGGCAGGCCGGCCCCGCGCCGCCGCCGTGGTCGTACGGCGGCATCAACCGATCGGCTGATGGCGGGACGAGCGCCTCGGGCGATGTGGGCGGGCACCGCCCGAGGCGATCCTCGGACCATGCCCATCATCGAAGTCAACGGCCTGCGCAAGGCCTACGGCGGCCGTCCCGTGGTGGACGACGTCACGTTCGCCGTCGAGGAGGGGGAGATCTTCGGGATCCTCGGCCCGAACGGCGCCGGCAAGACCACCACCGTCGAATGCGTGGAGGGCCTGCGCGAACCCGACGCCGGCGCCGTCCGCGTCGCCGGCCTCGATCCGCGCACCGACCGCGACGAGCTCACCCGCACCCTCGGCGTGCAGCTCCAGGAGAGCGATCTCCAGGAGAAGCTGACCGTGCGGGAGGCCCTGGAGCTCTACGGCGCCTTCTACCCGGACCCGGCCGACTGGCGCGGCCTCGCCGAACGCCTCGGCCTCACCGGCAAGCTCACCACCCGCTTCGGCAGGCTGTCCGGCGGCCAGAAGCAGCGCCTGTTCATCGCCCTGGCCCTCATCGGCCGCCCCCAGGTCGTCGTACTGGACGAGCTGACCACCGGTCTCGACCCGCGTGCCCGACGCGACACATGGAAGCTGATCGAGGAGGTCCGCGACTCCGGCGTCACCGTCCTGCTCGTCACGCACTTCATGGAGGAGGCCCAGCGGCTCTGCGACCGGATCGCGGTGTTCAAGCAGGGCCGGGTCGCCGCGCTCGACACCCCGTCCGGCCTGATCCGCCGCAGCTCCGGCGGCACCGTGATCTCGTTCGCGCCGTCCCGGCCCCTGGACGACGGCGACCTGGCCGGCCTGCCCGAGGCCGCCACCATCGAACGCCGGAACGGCCACCTCACCATCCACGGCACCGACACGACCGTCAACGCGGTCATCTCCCTGCTCGCCCGCCACCAGATCACCGCCCGCCAGCTGCGGGTCACCGACTCCACGCTGGACGACGCCTTCCTCGAACTCACCGAAGACCGGGAGAACTGACGTGTCCGTGTCCACCGCCGTCCTCAAGGCGGAGCTGCGGCTCTTCGGCCGCGAGCCGTTCACCCTGTTCTGGATCGTCGTCTTCCCCAGCGTCCTGCTGACGATCCTCGGCCTGATCCCGTCGTTCCGGGAACCGGACCCCGAGCTCGGCGGGGGCCGGGTCATCGACCTGTACGTCCCGGTCAACGTGCTGCTCGCCATGATCATGGCCGGGGTGCAGGCGCTGCCGCCCGTCCTGTCCGGCTACCGCGAACGCGGCATCCTGCGCCGCATGTCCACCACCCCCGTACGGCCCGCCGCGCTGCTGACCGCGCAGATCGTCCTGCACTTCGCGGCGGCCCTGGGCTCGTCGCTGCTGGTGATCGCGGTCGGCCGGCTGGCCTTCGACGTGGCGCTGCCCGGTCATCTTCCCGGCTACCTGCTGGCGCTCCTCCTCGGCGCCCTCGGCGCGCTCGCCATGGGCGCCGCGGTCACCGCGGTCACGCCCACCACCAAGGCCACCACCGTGGTCGGCTCGCTCGCCGTCTTCCCGATGATGTTCGTCGCGGGCGTCTGGGTCCCCGTCCAGGCCATGCCCGAGCTGCTGCGTCACATCGTCGAGTACTTCCCGTTCGGCGCCGCGTCCCAGGCCCTCCACCAGGCCGCCGACGGCGCCTGGCCCGACTGGACGCACCTCGGCGTCACCGCCGCCTGGGCCGCCGTCCTGATCGCGGCCGCCGTGCGCTGGTTCCGCTGGGAATAGGAAAATACTCGCGATGGCGACGATCCAGGAGCAGTGGGAACGGTTCTACCGCTGGGGACCGTTCGGCCTGCTGTCCCTCGCGACCCTGATGGCACTGCTCGTCCGCGAGGTCGTCATGTCGCCCGCGGAGCAGCGGACGGCCGTTCCCCTCGTCCTCATCGCGCTGGCCCTCCAGATCCTCCACGTCACCGAGCGGATCCCGGGCCACATCCACTACTGGATCCGCAGCGTCCTGGCCTTCGCCCTCACCTGGCTGAACCCCTTCTTCTGCATCTACGCCGTGCTCGGGTACTTCGACACCGTGCACTACCTGGCCCGCCGCTGGGTTCCGGCCGGATTCGCCGTCACGGTGGTCACCATGGCCGGCGCCCAGGCGGGCGGCCTGCCGCCGGAGAGCCTCCACCATGTGGCCGCCTTCGGCGGCCTGCTCGTCCTGAACTCCGGGCTCATCCTCTTCTTCGGCCTCCTCGCCGACAGAGAGACCGAGCAGGCCCGCGTCCAGGCGGAGACCATCGCCGAACTCGAACGGACCAACGCCCGTCTGGAACAGGCCCTCGCCGAGAACGCCGCCCTCCAGGCCCAGCTCATCGTCCAGGCCCGGGAAGCCGGCGTCGCGGACGAACGCCGCCGCCTGGCCGCCGAGATCCACGACACCATCGCCCAGGGCCTGACGGGCATCATCACCCAGCTCCAGGCCGCCGAGGAGAGCGAGCACGTCCGCCGCGCCACCGACCTCGCCCGGGAGAGCCTCCGCGAGGCCCGCCGCTCCGTCCAGGACCTCGCGCCCACCCAGCTGGAGCACGACACGCTCCCCGACGCCCTGAAAAAGATCACCGATGGCAGGGCCGACCTCACCGTCACCGGAAGGGAGGAACCCCTGCACGACGAGCTGGAGGCCACCCTCCTGCGCATCGCCCAGGAGGCCCTCGCCAACGCCACCCGCCACGCGCACGCGAGCCGCATCGGCGTGACCCTCTCCTACATGGACGACGAGGTGACGCTCGACATCCGCGACGACGGCCGGGGCTTCACCCGTCCCTCGCGCGGCTTCGGCCTGACCGCCATGCGCGAACGCGCCGAACGCGTCGCCGGCACCCTGGAGATCGAGTCCGAACCCGGCCGGGGCACGGCCGTCTCCGTCCGCGTACCGTTGATCCGCCATGGCTGACATCACCGTGCTGATCGTCGACGACCACCCCGTGGTCCGGGACGGGCTGCGCGGCATGTTCGCCGCGACCACCGGCTTCCGCGTTCTGGGCGAGGCCGCCGACGGCCGTCAGGCCGTGGCCCTCGCCGAACGACTCCGCCCCGACGTCGTCCTGATGGACCTGCGGATGCCCGGCGGAGGCGGCGTGGAGGCCATCACCGAGCTCACCCGCCGCGGCCTGCCCTGCAAGGTCCTCGTCCTCACCACCTACGACACCGACACCGACACGATCCCGGCGATCGAGGCCGGCGCCACCGGCTACCTCCTCAAGGACGCCCCCCGCGACGACCTCTTCAACGCCGTGCGCGCCGCCGCCGAGGGCCGCACCGTGCTGTCCCCGGCCATCGCCTCCCGCCTGGTCTCCCGCGTGCGGGAACCCCGCAGCGAGTCCCTGACCACCCGCGAACTGGAGGTTTTGCGCCTGGTGGCCCGCGGCACCAGCAACCGGGAGATCGCCGCCGAACTGTTCATCAGCGAGGCCACGGTCAAGACGCACCTCACCCACATCTACGCGAAGCTGGACGTCAAAGACCGAGCCGCGGCCGTGGCCGTCGCCTACGACCGGCATCTGCTGCCCTGACACGCTGTCGCGGCGACAGGCCCTGCTCGCGGTGCGACAGGTCAGGAGGCGACGGAGACGACGTGCCGCACCGACGTCTCGTCGTTGACCAGGTCGAGCATGCAGGCCGCCAGGTCCGCGCGCCTGGTGGTCATGCCGCCGCGGACGCTGCGGTCGACGGCCGTGCGCGGCCGGGCGCTACGCGGACCGTCGACCAGCCGGGCGGGCCGCACGATCGTCCAGTCGAGGGTGGAGGCGCGCAGCAGCCTCTCGGCCTCCCGCAGGTCGTCGTAGGGGGCCCGGAGAATCCGCTGGATCAGCGGTTTCACCAGGTACCGGGCGGCGAGGCCGTCCCCGGTGTCGCTCTCCAGCCCGGAGGCGCTCACGAACAGCACGCGGCCGGTGCCGCCCGTCGCCCGGATGATGGCGCGGGCCCCATCGGCGCACACCGTCGTCGGCGCGCGCCCGGCCCGCGAACCGAGCGCGGACATCACCGCGTCGGCGTCCTTGACCGCCGCCGCCAGCGCGTCATGGTCGGCGAGTTCGGCCCGCACGACGGTGACGCGGTCGCGGACGGCGTCCGGCAGCCCGTCCGGGTTCCGCACCACCACGGTGACCTCGTGCCCCGCCTCCAGAGCCTGGTCCAGCAGCGCACGCCCGGTGCCCCCGGTGGCGCCCAGAAGGGTGAGTCGCATTCCCTCATTATTCGCAGCGATCCGGCTCGGCCCCCTGGGCCCCCGAGGCGTGCGCCCGCCGCTTCACTTCCTGCCCGTCGTCGAGATGTCCGGGCGGAGCCGAGCATTTCGCGTGAAATGCTCGACCGTCCGCCGGACACTCCCTCGTCGTCGGTCATCAGCGCCCCGGCACGGCGGCGCTCCGGAAGGAGACGGCTTGGGAAACGAACGTTCGGCCCGTTTCGAGGAGCTGTACGCGGCTCACCTCGGACACGTCACGGGCTATGTGCGCAGACGCACGGACGACCCCGACGACGCCGCCGATGTGATCGCCGAGACGTTCCTCGTCGCCTGGCGCCGCCTCGACGACGTCCCGCGAGGCGACGCCGCGCGCTTCTACCTCTACGGCGTCGCCCGGCGCGCGCTGGCCAACCAGCGGCGCGGGGAACGGCGGCGCCGGGACCTGACCGCCAGGATCGCCGGGGATCTCGCCGCCGACCTGGCGGCCGCCCCCGCCCCGCACCCGGCGCGGCCGGAGATCGGCGCGGCGTTCCGGGCGCTGTCCGACAGCGACCGTGAACTGCTCGGCCTGGCCACCTGGGAGGGACTGGACAACGGGCAGATCGCCACGGTGCTCGGCGTCTCCCGCAACGCGGTCCGCATCAGGCTGCACCGCGCCCGCCGCCGCTTCGCCAAGGAACTGCAACGCCGGGGCGCCGACCACACGACCGTCCCCGCATTCGTCACGCGCTCGAAGGGAGAGCCCGCATGACCAACGACCTGGACGTCCTCGTCCACCAGGCCGCACCGCTGAGCGACGACGAGGCCGTGCGGCCGGTGCGTTCCGAGACGCGCGAGGCGCTGTTCGCACAGATCATCGCCGACACCGGCACCGAGGCGCCGGCGCCCCGCCGCCGGTGGCGCTGGACCCTCGGCGTTCCGCTCGTCGCGGCGGGCGCCTGCGCCGCCGCCGCCGCGTTGATCCTGTCGCCGACGCCTTCCGCGCCGGACCCGCGTGCCGTTCCGTCCACGAGCGCCCGGCCCGGGACGTTCGACCCGAAGCCGGTCGCCGCGCTCAGCTTCGTCCGCCGCGAACGCTACATCGAGGTCAGGATCAAGGACCCGGTGGCCGACCCGCAGCGCTACCGGCGGGAGTTCGCCGCCCACGGGATGAAGATCAACCTCACCATGGTCCCGGCGTCCCCGAGCGTGGCCGGTCAGGTGGTCATGCAGGACGGCGGTGAGACGATCAAGCTGATCGAGGAGAAGGGCTGCTACTCCGGAGGCGGCGGCGACGTCTGCGTCCGCGGGCTGCGCGTCCCCCTCGGCTTCAAGGGCGAGGCCACGATCGCCATCGGCCGCCCCGCCCGCCCCGGCGAGCCGTACAACAGCACCAACAGCGCGTTCACCCCCGGCGAGGCGCTGCACTGCCTGGACATTCGCGGCCTGACCGTGGACGAGGCCGTCGAACGGATCAAGAAGCGCAAGGTGACGGCGACCGTCTTCAACTACGACACCGGCGGCCCGCAGGGCTACGTCAACGTCGGACGGGACAAGATCCCCGGCGACTGGTACGTGACGGACGCGAACCCCCACGCCCCGGGCGAGGTCATGCTGTTCGTCCAGAAGGACCGTCCGACCGGCAAGCGCGACAACGAACTCCTCTTCCGCAACTGCCCCCGCTAGTGCGCTGACCACTCACGTTCACCGGGGCGAGCGACACTCCGACCACCTGGCCCGCCATGCCGACCGCAGGTGTTTCGCCTTCGACCAGTTCGGGCCGCTGTCGATCCGTCCCCGCCACGGCACCTCCTGGGCCGGGCGGGGACGGCCGGATCGGCTGCCGGCGACCTACCGCCGAACCCATGGCGTCCGCTGCTTCAACGCCAACGCTCGCCATCCCGACGTGCCGGCCGCCCAAGGCCGGCAACGCTGGGGCGGCCCCCGCCCCGATGCCGCGTGACCGAACATGGTGAGCGTTCATGGACACCGCACTAGCCGTGGAAGGTCGTGACCGTTTCGAGCGCAGCCCGTTCGGTCGTGACGTGGTTCACCGGCGCGGCCTCGTCGGCGTAGCCGAAGGAGACGCCCACGAGCAGGTGTCCCCCGGTGACTCCGAGTTCGGCGCGGACTGTTTCGGCATAGAAGCTCAGCAGCCCCTGCGGACAGCTCGCCACGCCATACGCGGTCATCGCCAGGAGCAGGGTCTGCATGTAGGCACCGACGTCAGCGGCCAGCCGAGCCCCGCCGTCCCCGGTGACGAACAGGAACGCAGCGTGGGGTGCGCCGTAGAAGCGCAGGCTCTCCGCGTCGTAGGCCGCCCGCGCCTCGTGATCGTCAGGACCGATGCCCAGCGCTCCGTACAGCCGGGCACCGAACGCTGCCCGGCGCGCCTGGTGCACCTGTGCGTACATGTCCTCTGAATACGGAAAGTCGACCGAGATGCGCTTCTCGGCGTGGGCCGCCTGCAAGGCGTCCGCCAGGCGTTCCCGTGGGGCGCCGCTCACCACTTCCACCCGCCAGGGCTGCGCGTTGGAGTTGGACGGTGCGGCGCCGGCCAGCGAGAAGATCGCACGCATCGTGTCTTCGGGCACCGCTTCCGGACGGAACGCGCGGGTTGCGTGACGCCCGCGTATCAGCTTCTCCGCACAGCCACTCAGCTCGGTGGGGGTCGGCAGGCTCATGAAAAACACTCCTCGACAGCGATCGATGTAAACGGAGACGTTTACATGACGGGACGTTAGCAGGCCTGCCCTCTCGAAGTAAACGCAGGCGTATACTTCATGTGTGACTGCGACGACTGCGGCATCCCAAGGGCGAGGACGCGGCGGGCGGGAGCGCATCCTGGCCGCCAGCGCCCGGCTGTTCGCGACCCAGGGGATCAACGCGACCGGCATGGAGCAGGTCGCGGAGGAAGCACCGGTGTCCAAGCGCACGCTCTACGCGCACTTCAGGACCAAGAACGACCTGGTGATCGCCCACCTCAAGGAGCTCGCCTCGTCGGGGGCCACTCTGGAAAGCGTGCTGACCCGCGAGGACATCCCCCCGCGGGAGCGGATCCTCGGGCTGTTCGACCAGCCCGTGCCGGACGCGGCGCCGGTACGCGGGTGCCCGTTCATCGATGCCGCCGCGGAGTTCCCCGACCCGGAGAGCGCGGTCCACTCCTACGCCCGCGAACAGAAGCTGCGGATGGTCCGGCTCGTCACCGCGCTGGTGACGGAGCTGGGCTGCCGCGAACCCGCCGCACTCGCCGAACAACTGGTCACCCTCGCGGACGGGGCGGCCAGTCGCGCCATGGTGCTCGGCGAAGCGGACTACGGCCGGCACGCACGGGCGGCAGCGGAGATCCTCCTCGCGCACGCCCTGCCGACCACGACCTGACACGGCGGACTTCTGTGTCGCAACAGCCGCCTGCGCGGCCCCGGAACGGGGAGGCCCGGATGCCGTGCTGCCGCACCCGGGACTGCGCCGCGGCCGACGCCGTCACCGTCGCGGTTCCGTCCCCGCTACGGTGACGGCGAGATATCGCCTCACCGGGCGCCGGCGCTCGGGAGGGACGGGCTGTCGTTGATCGCCACCTACGACATCGAGCGCAGCAACCTGGTCGTCCTCGTCTGCCGGGACGTCGGCTGTGCCCGGCGCGGCACCGTGGTCGTCCGCAACGAGGTCGACCCCGTCCACCGCCTCGCCATGGAGGTGGACCGGCAAGGACGACCCCGGATCCTCCGATACGGCATCGACTTCGGCGACTACGTCGGTGCCCAACTACTGATCTGCCGCGACCCCCACTGCGGCGCCTGGCACCGCGTCCGGCCCCGCGACAAGGAACGTGCCTCTCCAGCCGCATTCAGCACGAGTCGCTGGTCGCGGTGAGCGCTGCTCAGGTGATGGCCTTGCGGTCGGTGTCGGCGACCAGCAGCTCCCGGTACTCGGCGACCCCGGCCTCGGCATGCCGCCGCTCCGGCACGTCCTCCAGGATTCGCCTAGCCAGGCCGTTCACCATGACGCAGCGGTTGTTGGTGGACAGTCCGGCGTAGACATCGTGGGCACGCCGTACGCCTTCGGTGATGTCGCCCTTACGGACGTGTCCGATGACCTCCAGAAGCGCCACTTGTGCCCTGTACCGAGGGCTGTCCAAAGGGTGGACGTCTTGGAGGCGGCCGATGGCCTGGTCGAGTCCCTGAGAGTCACCGATGTGGGCGTACACCCACGACTCGGTGTAGCGCGTGCGGGATTCCGGCCATCCTGTGATGACGGAGCGGTCCCCTCTGGACGAGGTGACGGACGCGGGAAGCTTCTCGAACAGCTCGTTGCACACCCGTATCTCCGCGCGGGCCTGGCTGTCGGCACCGTCGAGCGAGAGCAGTTGTGCCCTCGTCGCCCGTACGCCGAGCAGCCCACGACACGCCGTTTCCGGGGCTTCTTCGATGATCTTGTCGGCGTCCCGAAGGAGGATCGCGGTCGGACGTCCTTCGTAGAGACCGTGAATCAATCGCTCCGCGTTGATCCACAAGTGGAGATCGTGGTCGCCGGAGGTCTTGGCGGCGTGGAGTGCGGTGAACCACCATTCGCGGGCCAGGCGCGGCTGGCTGAGATTGGACAGCGTCTTGGCCATCAGCAGTGACAGGCCGGCGCTCACCCGGCACCACGAGGGATAGGCCGCGCTCTTCTCCTTCTTGTTCCGCGAAGTGATCAGCTGGACGGTGGCCAGATCGGCGGCCAGTTCCAGCATCAGCTGGCGCGGGGCGACGTGCCGGTAGGTGTGACCGTAATCGGCGATGGTCTGTTCCCATTCGTCCAGATGGCTGTCCTCGTTGCGGCCTACGGCGCGGTCGACACCGGATCGGATGGGCTGGAGCGCTTCGAGGCCCACGGCGACCGGAACGCCGAGCGCGACGAGCGCCTGCAACAGCGTGCGTCTTTCCATCTCTTCGCCATCCTCGTCCCGTTCATTCGGGTACGTGCCGTTCGTAGATGCGTCCTCCACGGTACCCGTAGGGGCGGCGTTCTGATCCTGAGGTGCGTCCGGAAATAGATCTTCGTAATCGATCTCGAACACTCGCACGTATGCGTCCGCCCAGTCGCGGGGGAAGTGATCACCTCGCTCCCAGCCGTAGATCTGCCGGGCCAGATTCTTGATCTTGGCGGGTGGATGATCGTCCATTCCCACGGCCTGACGTAGGCGGCGGGCCATGGCGAATCTTCCCCAACCCCGCCGACTGCGCTCATTTTCGATGCGAGCCGCCCATTCCGGACGTTGCTCATTGATCATCGCGTCCGCCCTTCACATGGGGATAGGGGGATACAGAGTCCGTGACTCCATTGTCGCCATGGAATTTCGGAGCGTGGGGGCTTTTCACTGAGAGTAGCGGGATGCGGGTTGACGTTGATCTGCGCGCGGGCGGGTCCTCCGAGGCCCGCGTCCCGCCCCGAAGACCAGGCGGCCCCGGGCGGTGTAGCAGCACGCATCCCGGGGCCTAGGGAATCGACCTTCCAAGGAGGCCAACCCCCATGGGAATCGATCGTAGGGGTGCCTACGACCGGCTGGCGGTGCTCGGCACGTACATGGCGGCCAAAGGGCTGGTGACGAAGCTGACGGCGGACGGACTGCGCGTCTCGAATCCGCAGGTCAAGGGCGGCGAGGAGGCGGCGGACACGGTCACGTGCCGGCCGCGTCCCGAGGACGGCGACGAGCTGTGGTTCTACACCGGCCGGCAGGAGCCGATCACGCCCGCCTACGACATCATCGACGCGGCCGTCCACATCATCGGGCACCTCAACCGCCGTGCGGGCGGTGAGGAGCGATGACGGAGGTCATCACGGACGAGGCGCTCGCCGGCCTGCGCGCCCGTTTCCCCGAAGCAGTGATCTGGCACGGCCGCTTCACCGGCAGCCTGTGGGCGCTCGTCTACGACCACACGGGGACGGCGCGCCTGGTCGAGGCCGCCACCCCCCACGAACTGGCCCAACTCCTGCACGCGGCCCGTACATGGGGCCGCCCTCCCCAGCGGCCGCCCACACCGACCGCGCAGAGACCGCCGGTGCCGGATGAGCAGTGGTCGCGCGGGCGGGACGGGGCGATGTCGCCCAGGCCGGGCGGGCAAGGTATGCGAGGCCACGACGGAGCGAGGCCGCCGGGGCCCCATGAGTACAGGCCGCCGGGGCGAGACGCGGCGCGAGGGACCGGGCAGGGAAGGCCGGGGTGGGACGGGTCCGGGGCGTCCAGGCCGGCCGGGCAGAGGCCGCCGGGGCGGAGGCCGCGCACGTCAACAGGTGGACGACGAGGTGGGCGGCCGTTGACGTCGAGCGGGCGGAGGTCGTCAAGGCGGCGGCGGGAGCGGGGTGGGCTGTTGCGGCGCCTGCTGGGCGGACTGGTCGCGATGGAAGCACGGTGAGACCGAGCGCGATCCCCTGTTCTGGAAGGCCGGTCGGCGGCGTACGTGCCGACCGCGATCGAGGACGTCGCAGCTGCCGAATGACCCGCTGGAAAGCCTCCCTTTGTGGTTATTCTTGGCGTTTCCTCTGCACCTGAACTTCGGAGATCGGCGTTGACGGCCACTCGCCAGGTCGGGGCATTCCAAGCTCTGGAATGCCTGTTCAGGTTGTGGGTGCCGGGATGGCGGCTCGCGGTCGGAGGGCGACGACGAGGACGACGACGTCCTCTGGGCACTGGACGCCACCGCCCTGAAGGCCACGCTGGCCGCGTCGGAACGGAACATCGTCGAAGCGGCCCGGGCCGCGACCGTGCTCTGGGAGTTCGACGACTCCACACCGGAGATCCCCGGCGACGAACTCGTCTCCTGGCTGGCGCGCGACCTCTACGCGACGATCGCCGCCGAGGTCGCGGGCACGTCCGGCGTCCTGCTCGCCTATGCCAAGAAGTTCCCGCTCGAAGAGGTCCTGCACGGTGAAGGCGATTCCTGCCTCCTGTTGGTCGGTCCGGGACGCACCGCCCTCGTCTACGTCAGCGGCTGACCGTCGTTGAGCTGACCGGAGGTGCCGCGCCGTCGGCGTCCTTGGGCTGCTTTCTGAGGCGGGGCCTGTCTGCTCAGCCGCCATCCGGCCGTCGTCCAGCACAGGCCCCACAGCAGGAAGAACGGCGACCACAGCAGCAGGTCCCAGCGGGCGAGTTCGCGGGCCAGCGCGGCGTGTTCGGCCGGTGCCGTCCGAAGACCGCTCAGCAGCAGCCCGTCGCCGACGAATCCGAACCCGACCCCGCCGATCGATCGGACGATCATGAAGATCCCCAGCGTCCAGGCGATCGTGAGCAGCGGCCGGCGCGGGACCGCCGCACCCCAGGGCCGCACGGTGGCCAGCGCGACGATCACACCGACCACCGCGGCAGCGGCCAGAATCCAGTGGCTCGCCACGAACAGCGGATCACGCGCGAGCAGCCGTTCCCGTAGATGGGGAGGCAGCGGGTCCTTGTCCGCCAGCGCCTCGGCTCCCAGCGCCTGGGCCAGCTTCATCGATCCGTAGGCCGCGGCGCAGGCCGCCGCCCCGTACGCGCCCGCCCGCGCCCGGTCAGCCCGCGACACGTCTCACCGCCGCCGCATAAGACCGGATCATCGCCACGACCAGCCAGATCACGACGATCCCGAGGACGCCGTGGTACCAGCGCCACCCCACTCCGATGCCGACGAACCCGTCCACGATCATGATCGACGCGCCGCCGCCGACGGCCAGCAGCATCCCGGCCAGCACCAGCAGCATCAGCGCTCGCGGCACCTTGCGCGCCAGCGGGGTGACCGTGGCGATGGCGACACACGCACCCAGCACACCGGTCGTGGTCGCGAGCCACTGGGCCGTCGCCGCGTCCAGGAAGTAGTGCTCCTGCTCGGCGGCCGACACGGGCGGGCCGCCCGGGAACCCGAGCCGGGCCTGCGCGGCGAACACGGCCTTCCCCACTGCGTAACCGAGGAACAGCACCGCCAGCGCGTACGCCGGCCAGCGTCGCGGCTGATTGGACGCAACCATGGCTGCGACCGTAGTCACCACGCGGTGAGGACCAACTCCCCGAAGCGCGGGAGGTGACTCCCCCACGGGAGGGAGTTACGGCGTGACCGCGCCCATCGCAGCCCGTGAGCCTCGGTGAAGGGCCTCGTACAGTCGGTGGTGATCCAGCCGCACCACGGCGCGGGACTTCACAGTTGCCACAACCGCGCCGTCCTGTCCCAGCTGCCGGTGGCCAGGATTTTGCGGTTCGGGCTGAACGCCACCGATTCGACGCTGGCGGTGTGGCCGGTGAGGGGGCGGCCGATCGGGGAACGGGCGGCCACATCCCACAATCGCGCTGTCCTGTCCGCGCCGCCGGTGGCCAGGACTTTGCCGTCCGGGCTGAACGCCACCGAGTTGACCGCGGAGTCGTGGTCGAGCGGGCGGCCGATCGGGATGCTGGTGTCCACCCCCCACAATCGCGCCGTCTTGTCCTTGCTGCCGCTGGCCAGGACTTTGCCGTCCGGGCTGAACGCCACCGATTCGACGCCGGCGGTGTGGCCGGTGAGGGGGCGGCCGATCAGGGTGCGGGTGGCCACGTCCCACAACCGCACGGTCATGTCCGCGTCGCCGGTGGCCAGGATCTTGCCGTCCGGGCTGAACGCCACCGAGTTGACCGTGGAGTTGTGGTCGATGGGGCGGCCGACCGGGGTGCGGGTGGCGACAGCCCAGAAGCGGACGGTCATGTTCGCGTCGCTGGTGACAAGGAGTTTGCCGTCTGGGCTGAACACCACCGATCCAACGTCCGTGCCGCTGACGAGGGGGCGGCCGATCGGGGTGCGGGCGGTCACGTCCCACAACTGCAGTGTGTCGTCCGCGCTGCCGGTGGCGAGGGTCTTGCCGTCCGGGCTGAACGCCATCGACAGGACGGAGTCGTAGTGGCTGGTGAGAGGGCGGCCGATCGGGGTGCGGGCGGCCACGTCCCAGAACCGCACCGTGTCGTCCACGCTGCCGGTGGCCAGGATCTTGCCGTCCGGGCTGAACACCACCGATTTGATGGCGGCGTTGTGGCCGGCGAGGGGCCGGCCGAGGAGGGTCGCCGTGCCTCTCCGGTCGAAGGCGTAGTAAGCGGCCGGCAGGCCGGCGGCCAGACCCGCGGCGCCCAGTCCTGTGAGCAGGCGGCGGCGGGTCAGGAGCCGGCGCGGCGGGGCAGCGACGTGATCCGGCGTTGTGGACTCGGGCGCCGGCCGCTCCTCGCGGTAGGGAGAGCCGGGCGCGGGAAGCGTCGTTTCGGTGGGGGCGGGGCCGGGGCCGTCGAGCCGGGTGGCGGGGGCGAACGCGGGAGGCGGCACCTGGACGGTGGGGGCCGCTGACCCGGCTTCGATGGCCTGCCGCATCGCCGCGGCGTCCCGGTAGCGTTCCTGGGGGTCCTTGGCCAGCGCGGTCGCCAGCACCTCGTCCCAGAAGGGGGCCAGGGCCGGGTTCAGCCGAGAGGGCGGCTGCGGGGTCTTCTGGATGTGCTGGAAGAGCACGGCCGTGGGCGAGTCCCCGGTGAAGGGCGGCCGGCCGGTAAGCATCTCGTACAGGACGCAGCCGGTGGAGTACAGATCGGAGCGCGCGTCGGCGGGCTTGCCGTCGGCCTGCTCGGGCGACATGTAGGACGGGGTGCCGATCAGCATCCCGGTGGCGGTCAGCCGGGTGGCCGTCTCCGACATGAGCTTGGCGATCCCGAAGTCCATCACCTTCACCCGCACCTGGCCGCCGGTGCGGTGGACCATGATGTTGGCGGGCTTGATGTCGCGGTGCACGATGTCCCGCCCGTGGCTGTGCTCCAGAGCATCCAGGACCGCCAGCACGATCCGCCCGGCCTCCGCGGGGCTCGGCGGCGCCTCCCTCAGCAGGTCGGCCAGCGTCCTTCCCTGCACCAGCTCCATCACCAGGTACGGAACCGGCTGCTCGCCACCGGCGTCCTCGCCGATGTCGTGGACGACCGCGATGTTGGGATGCGACAGGCCCGCCGCCGCCCGCGCCTCCCGCCGGAACCGGGCCCGGAAGTCCTCGTCGCGCAGCATCTGAGCGGGCAGCACCTTGATCGCCGCGATCCGCTCCAGCTCCCGGTCACGCGCCCGGTACACCACCCCCATCGCACCCCGCCCCAGCACTTCCAGCAGCTCGTATCGCCCCGACAAGAGCCTCACCACAGCGCTCCGCCCCTCCAGGTGATCCACACCAAAGTACGAAAAGAGGCCACAACCTTCTCTGGCTTCTTGGACGAACGAAACGAGCGAGCCGGTTGGTGGCGGACGCAGGAGTTTCAAAACCGGCCAGTTCGGCGGTCCGGGACGGTCCGCACCGCTCGCCGTTGTTCCTGGTGTTTCGTTTGTCTTTTTCCTGGGTGTAGCGGGAATGCGTCGCAGGGAAGGGGGCGGCTACCTGGGGAGAGAAGGGACTTGGGGGATGTCTCGGATACTGATCACGGGGTCCAGTGATGGGCTGGGGTTGATGGCCGGGCGGTTGCTCGCCGGGGACGGGCATCGGGTGACGTTGCATGCGCGCAACTCGGAACGGGCGCGTGATGCCTTGGAGGCGTTGCCCGAGGCGGAGGCCGTTGTCGTGGGGGATCTGGGTGCCATCGCTGGGATGCGTTCGGTGGCGCGGCAGGCGAATGAGCTGGGACGGTACGACGCGGTCATCCACAACGCGGGTGTCGGGTACCGGGAACCGAGGATCGAGACGGTTGACGGGCTGTCGCAGGTGTTCGCCGTCAACGTGCTGGCTCCCTACCTGCTCACCGCGCTCATCACCCCGCCGGATCGGCTCGTCTACCTGAGTTCGGGCATGCACCGTGACGGGCACCCTGATCTGAGCGATCCGCAGTGGGTCGGGCGGCGGTGGAACGGCGCGCAGGCGTACTCGGACAGCAAGCTGTTCGACGTCGTGCTGGCCTTCGCCGTCGCTCGGGCCTGGCCAAAGGTGCTGTCGAACGCGGTGGAGCCGGGCTGGGTGCCGACGAAGATGGGCGGGCCGGGCGCGCCCGACGATCTGACGCTCGGCGCGGTCACGCAGGCGTGGCTGGCCACGAGTGACGAGCCGGAGGCGACGGTCACCGGCGGGTACTTCTACCACCAGCGGCCGCGTGAGGTGCATCCGGCGGCGCGGTCGCTGAAGGTGCAGGACGATCTGCTCGCGCTGTGCGCCGAGCTGACCGGCACTCCGTTGCCGTCGCTGTGACTACGAGCGGGCGTCGTAGGTGCGGCGGGCCTGCTCCACCTTGGGCAGGTTGGCGGTGGCCCACTCGCTCAGGTGGGCGAACAGCGGGGCCAGGCTGCGGCCCAGGTCGCTGATCTCGTACTCGACGCGCGGTGGGACCTCGGGGTGGTAGGTGCGCACGACGAGGCCGTCGCGTTCGAGCTGGCGGAGCCGCTGGGTCAGCACCTTCGGCGTGATCGTGGTGATGCGGCGTTCGAGCTCGCCGAAGCGCTGCCGCCCGTACTCGTGCAGCGTCCACAGGATCGGCGTGGTCCAGCGGCTGAACACGATGTCGACCACCGGGGCGATGGGGCATGCCTGCTCGGGGGCGACGGGCTCGGCGGTCTTCGCGGCCATCGGGTTCCCTTCCGGTAGTCACTTTCTTCTAGGTACCTACTATATCCAGGATGTTAGCTTCCCTTCGTCAAGTGATGGAGGGGGTTTTCATGATCGTGGTGACCGGGGCCACCGGGAACGTGGGACGGCCGCTGGTGCGGGCGCTCGCCGAGGCCGGCGAGGAGGTGACGGCGGTGTCGCGGCGGCCCGTCGACGTGCCGGAGGGCGTGCGGCACGTCCAGGCCGACGTGGCCGAGCCCGAGACGCTCAAGCCCGCTCTTGAGGGCGCGGACGCCCTGTTCTGGATGGTGGTCGACAACCGGGACCTGAACGGGCGTCTTCTCGACCTGGCGAAGGCCGGGGGTGTGCGGCGGGTCGTTCTGCTCTCGTCGCAGGGGGCGCGGACGCGGCCGGAGAACCCGTCTCACGCGCCGCTGCGGGCGATGGAGGACGTCGTCCGGGAGTCGGGGCTGCCGTGGACGATCCTGCGGCCGGGCGGGTTCGCGTCCAACGCGTACGCCTGGGCCGAGCCGATCCGCACGCGGAGGGTGGCGGCCGCGCCGTTCGCGGACGTGGCGTTGCCGTTCATCGACCCGTCCGACATCGGGGAAGTGGCGGCCAGGGCCTTGACCGATGCGGCGCACGAGGGGCACGCGTACGTGCTCACCGGGCCGGAGCCGAGCACGCCGAGGCAGCGGGCGGCGGCCATCGGCGACGCGCTGGGCGAGCCCGTGCGGTTCGTCGAGCAGACCCGGGAGGAGGCGCGGGCGCAGATGCTGACCTTCATGCCGGAGCCCGTCGTGGACGGCACGCTCGACATCCTGGGTGAGCCGCTGCCGGAGGAGCAGCAGGTGAGTCCCGACGTGGAGCGGGTGCTGGGGCGGGCCCCGCGAACCTTCGCCGAGTGGGCCGTCCGCAACGTGGCGGCGTTCAGGTAACCGTGCGGGGACGGGACAGGCGGCGGGCCAGGTTCTGCATGGGGCGTTCGACGTGGCGGTAGGTGAACGCCCCGGCGGCGACCACGCAGGCGACGGCGGCCGCCCCCCAGGCCAGGCGTTCGGCAAGGGCCATGTCGTCGGGTTCCCCTACCAGGCGCCACACGACCTGGAGCACCAGCGGGTGCAGGAGGTACAGCGAGTAGCTGACGAGGCCCAGCCAGGCCAGAACCTTCGGCATCCGGTGGTGCCGCAGGGTCCAGCCGAGCAGGAACGTCAGCCACGCCGCCGTCACCGCCGCCGGCCAGCCCCAGGACGCGTCGCCCGAGGTGAGGGCGGGCCAGGCCCCGGCGGCGACGGTCAGCGCGGGCACCAGCGCGACCAGCGTCAGCCCGGGGCGGCGGGCGATCTGGCCGCGTTCGACCCGGTACAGGGCGGTGCCCGCGAACATCGTCGCCAGGATCGCCAGGCTCTCCATGCCGCCGATCCGGCTGTTGACGGTGAGCAGGGCGAGGGCGAGGACGGCCACGACGAGCGCGCCGTAGCGGCGGAGCCGTCCGGTGCCGTACATCACCGCCAGCAGGCCGCAGGCGAGGACGAGGGCGGTGACCGCGATCGACCCCATCTGCCAGTCGAGCGCGATCAGCCAGACCGGCAGCGCGGCGCCCGCCAACGCGGCGACGGCCGCGAACGCCGCCGCCGTGCCCGCGCTCGCCCGGTGCACCCCGGCCACGAACATCGCCGTCACCAGCAGGTAGAACACCATCTCGTAGGAGAGGGTCCAGAAGACGTTGACGACGTTCGGCACGCCCAGCAGGTCCTGCAGCATCGTGGCGTGCGCGAGCGTGGCCATCCACGGGCGGTCGGTGAGCGGGGCGGGCAGCGGCCAGGCCACCCCGGTCGCCGCGAGCGTCACGCCGAGCAGCCCGGCCACCGCGAACAGCGGGTACAGGCGCAGGAAGCGGCCGATCCAGAACGCGCGCAGATCGCCGCGCCGCTCCAGTGACGCGGGCACGATGTAGCCGCTGACGAGGAAGAACACGAACACGCCGTACCGGCCGAAGTCGAACCACGGGCTCGCGGTGCGGCGCACCTCGGGGAACAGCACGTCCAGCGAGTGTTCGAAGACCACCACCATGGCCGCCAGGCCGCGCAGGCCGTCCAGCCACGCCAGGCGTCGCGAACTGGGCGGTACGCGTTCGGTCGGTTGCGGACGGGAGCGGTTGCGGGGCGCCGTGACGGACGCGAGCGCGGGCACGAGCATCGGGGTCACGCTAGGTGCGGACACTCCAATGATGCTGACGTTTCCCTGAACGTTTCCTGAATGGCGGGGGGCGGGTGGGACGATACCTGCGATGCGCTACATGGAGATCGAGGCCTTGGGCAATGGGCGTGCGTTCGGCCTGAGTGTCGAACGGGGTCGGATGCCGGGGCTTCGCATGGAGGTGGCGCATCCACGTCGCATGCTCCTGCGTCAGGGACACGACGCGGTGCTGCTCGGCTTGGTGGACGAGGACCGGTCGGGCGTGGACGTCTTCCGTACGGGACGTTACACCTCGCCCCTGCCGCCGTTGCGTGCCGCCGAGGCGCGCGTACGCGAAAGCCGCGACTGGGCGTACCGGTTCGCCATGTGGTTGGACGAGGCCGACACTTCCCCCTTGCACGAGGGGCGGTGGGTGCTGCGGATGTTCAACACGAACGTCTGGGAGCCGCTCTCCGGGTGGTGGGGGTGGGGCCTGGTCGGCGCCGAGCCCCAGCCGTCCACCTACATCGACTGGGACGGCAACGGGTGGGGCGGGATCCTGCCGTTGCGTCCGCTCTCCCCTCCTGACGCGGGACGGGTGAAGGCCTACCGCAAGCAGGTACGGGAACGTGCGCTGCCGCCCGTACTCCTGTGGGCCGTCAGCGGGTTGGACGGGCATGTGGTGCTGGACGGTCACGACCGGCTGGCCGCTGCACTCGCCGAGGAAGTCGTCCCACCGATGCTCGTCCTGACGCGGGGGATGGACGCCGCCGGGCAACGGGCGGTCCTGGAGGCCGTGGAGGATTACGTGACCGGCGTCATCGAGAAGCTGCGGCGGCGGCCGGAGCCTGGCACACAGCGGCAGATCGACGCGCTCGTCCAAGGGCTCGCGCGGACGGCCGCGGCCGTCCCGTACGACGACGAGCGGACGCGGGCGTGGCCCCTGCCGGGCGGGGCCGACGCGTGGGACGCCGCGGCCGCGGCCTGCGGGTGGCGGTAACCCCCCGGCGGTAACGGCCCTGGTGGGGCCAAGGGCCGCGACGAGGCAGGCGATTTCGCCGATGCCTGCTCGCGCGGGGGATTGCACGCTCTCCACGTCGACATCCGTGTGAACCACGTCACGGCCCCCACGTGCCGCGGTTCCCCCCCCGAACAGGAGTGCATCGACGTGCAGTCCCGGAACACCCCATCTGACAGCGCCCCGCCCATCAGATCCGGGCTCCTGACCGCTCCGGCCCCCCGCCACCGCGCCCCCCGCCTCCGCGCCCTGCGGGCCGTCGCCAAGGCGGCCCTGGCGGTCACGCTGGCCGCCGGCACCGGCGCGCTCGCCGCTCCCGCCGCGCACGCCGCTCCCGCCGCCCCGGCCGCCGTCACCGCGGCGAGCCCGTACCAGCACGGGCCCGACCCGACCGAGGCCCTCATCGAGTCGGCGCGCGGCCCGTACTCGACGTCCCAGACCGCCGTCTCCAGCCTGAGCGTCACCGGCTTCGGCGGCGGCGTCATCTACTACCCGACCACCACCAGTGAGGGCACGTTCGGCGCGATCGCCATCTCGCCGGGCTTCACCGCCACCTGGTCCAGCCTGGACTGGCTGGGCCCGCGCCTGGCCTCGCACGGCTTCGTGGTGTTCGGCATCGAGACCAACACGCTGCTCGACCAGCCGGACAGCCGCGGCTCCCAGCTGCTGGCCGCGCTGGACTACCTGACCCAGCGCAGCTCGGTCCGCAGCCGGGTGGACGCGTCGCGCCTGGCCGTGGCCGGCCACTCCATGGGCGGCGGCGGCACGCTGGAGGCCGCCAAGGACCGTCCCTCGCTCAAGGCCGCCATCCCGATCGCGCCGTGGAACCTCGACACGACCTGGCCCGAGGTCCGCACCCCCACCCTGATCATCGGTGGCCAGTCCGACGCCGTCGCGCCGGTGGCCACCCACTCCATCCCCTTCTACCTGACGCTGAGCAACACGCCGGAGAAGGCGTACATGGAGCTGCGCGGCGCCAGCCACTTCTTCCCGCAGACGTCCAACACCACCATGGCCAAGTACATGATCAGCTGGATGAAGCGGTTCATCGACGACGACACCCGCTACAGCCAGTTCCTGTGCCCGGCCCCCAACGACCTGACCATCTCGGACTACCGCGACACCTGCCCCGTCTGAGCGGGTGACACATCCGCCCGGCGGCGGTCGCCTCCCCCGGCGACCGCCGCCGGGCCTCTCGTGCGAAACGTCGAAGCGAGGTCGATCCAACGATGAATCGACGCCACGGTGGCGGCGCTGCGCCCGGGCGGGGTGGCGTTCAGTCGTCGGACAGGTTGCGGGAGCTGAGGGCCAGGACGATCTCCATCAGGTCGCGGGGGCGGCTGAGCATCCGGCCGGTGAGGGTCTCGATGCGGCGCAGCCGGTTCAGCACGGTGTTGTGGTGGCAGTACAGCCGGGTCGCGGCGCGGGCGGCCGACCCGTCGCACTCCAGCCAGGTGGCCAGGGTCGCGATCAGCACGTCGCGGGTCCCGGTGTCCAGGGCGGCCAGCGGGCCCAGCACCCGCTCGTGCAGCCGTCCGGCGAGCGCGGGCTGCGACACCAGCAGCGCCTCGGGGAGGCGCCGGTCGATGCGGGCGATGTCCGGCTCGCCCGGGCGGCAGGTGCGCAGCGCCAGCTCGGCGAGCCAGCGCGCCGTGCCGAGGTCGGCCAGGCCGTCGACGACGGCGCTGACGCCCGCGTGCGCGCGCAGGTGCGGGCGCAGCGCGGCCTCCAGGTCGTCCAGGTCGGCCTCGCCGAGGTCGACCACCGCCACCTGCACGTCGGCGCGCACCCGCCAGATGAACCGCATGCCGCCCGTCGCCGAGTCGGCGGGACGGCCCGGTTCGTCCTGGCGCAGCATCACCACGGCGTAGCGGCCGCTGGGCGCCAGGCCGAGCACGGACACGGCCGTGGCGATCAGGCCGCCGTCGCCGCGTCCCTCCAGCAGCGCGTCCACGACGGCGTTGACCCGCTCCACGCTGCGCCGCAGCAGGTCGTACTCGGTGCGGTGGTAGGCGGCCGCGGCCGCGCTGGACTGCTGGTCGATGGTCTGCCAGGTGCGGGTGGCCTGCCGGACGAGCGCGGGCACCTGCGCGGGGTCGTCCTCGGTGACGGCCTCCACCAGCGCGTCCCAGAACACGGTGCCCGCCAGGCGGTAGGAGCGCAGCAGCCGGTCCAGCGGCAGGCCCTGCTCGGCGCGGCGCCGGCCGAGCTCCTCGGCCCACGTCAGGTCGGCGCGGCCCCGGCCGGAGTCGAGGATCGCCGCGAAACCGTGGCCGAGCCCGGTGTGGCAGACCTCCCACAGATCCTCGCGCGGACCGCTCGGACGGTCACCGCCCTCACCGTCGAGGATCTCGCCGACCAGCCGTCCCGCGAGGTCGGGCAGCCGCTCGCGTAGCCGCGCCACCGCCCGGCGGACGACCGCCCGGTCGGCGCCGTCGGACACCGTCGTGAGCATCGCCATGCTCGCCTCCTCGAACGCCACCGCAGGTGCCGCCGCAGGGCGCTCATGGTCGCATCCGGGCGGGGCCGTGACCAGACCCAGACCCGCGGGATTGTGAGCGCTCACAACCCCGGGCGGCGCGGGTTGCGTCCGCTCCCCGTATTAGAACGGCGCTCTAGACCTGCCCCGCCGGCCCGTGTTGGTGTGTGCCTCCCCACCCCCCGCGAGCTGACCGCGAGGAGACACAGGTGCGCGTACGGCATGGCCCCGGGGTCGCTCTGAGCGTGAGCGGCCTGACCATCGACTACGGCCCCGTCCGGGCCCTGCGGGAGGTGTCCCTGGAGGTGCCCGAGGGCGGGTTCGTGGCCGTCCTCGGCGGCAACGGCGCGGGCAAGACCACGCTGCTGAGGGCCGTGTCCGGCGTGCTGTCGTTCCACGGCGGGACGGTGCGCGACGGCGACGTCACCGCCCACGGACGACCGCTGCGCGGCCTGCGCCCCGACCAGATCGTCGCCGACGGCGTCGTCCAGGTGCCCGAGGGCCGCGACGTGTTCGCCCGCATGACCGTCGGCGAGAACCTCCGGGCCGGGGCGCTGGGCACCCGGCGCGACCGGCGCCGCACGGCCGCCACCCGCGCGCGCGTGCTGGAGCTGTTCCCGGTGCTGGCCGAACGCGACCGGCAGAAGGCGGGCCTGCTGTCGGGCGGCGAGCAGCAGATGCTCGCGATCGGCCGGGCGCTCATGGCCGAACCGCGGCTGCTGCTGCTCGACGAGCCGTCCCTCGGCCTGGCGCCCATCATGGTCGAGCGGATCGCCGAGACGATCGCCGCGATCAACCGGCAGGGCACCGCCGTGCTGCTGATCGAGCAGAACGCCGCGCTGGCGCTGGAGCTGACGTCGCACGCCTACGTGCTGGAGGTCGGCGCGGTCGCGCTGTCCGGGCCGTCCGCCGAGCTGGCCGCGTCCGAGGAGGTCCGCCGCCGCTACCTGGGACCGGCGGGCGCGGACGACGACGAGCCGGCCGACGTCCCGGAGCGGACCCTGGCGAGGTGGGCCGGATGACCGCCGCGCCCGAGTTCGTCGCACCCGAGCTGGCCGTCACGGGGCTGACCGTGCGGTTCGCCGGCCTCACCGCGCTGGACGACGTCGACTTCACCGTCACGCCCGGCAGCATGCACGCGCTCATCGGCCCGAACGGCGCGGGCAAGTCGACCTGCTTCAACGTGCTGTCGGGCGTCTACCGGGCGACGTCGGGCAGCGTCCGGCTCGGCGGCACGGAGCTGACCGGCCTGCCGCCGCACCGCATCGCCGCGCTCGGCGTGGCCCGCACGTTCCAGAACATCGCGCTGTCGCCCCGGCTCAGCACGGCCGACAACCTGATGCTCGGCCGCCACCGCCTCACCCGCGCCGGGTTCGTCGCCTGCGGGCTGCGGCTGCCCGCCGCGCGCCGCGAGGAACGCCGCCACCGCGCCCGCGTCGCGGAGATCGCCGAGTTCGTCGGCGTCGCCGGGCACCTCGGCCACCCCGTGGGGCTGCTGCCGTACGGGGTGCAGAAGCGCGTCGAGCTGGCCCGGGCGTTGTGCCTGGAGCCGCGCGTGCTGCTGCTGGACGAGCCGGTCGCCGGGATGAACGCGCCGGAGCGGCGCGTGATGGCCACCGTGCTGCGCCAGGTCCGCGCCTCGCTCGGCATCTCGGTCCTGCTGGTGGAGCACGACATGGACATGGTCGCCCGGCTGGCCGACGAGGTCACCGTCCTGGACTTCGGCCGCCGCATCGTCACCGGCACCCCGGCGAGCGTCCAGCGCGACCCGCGGGTCGTCCGCGCCTACCTCGGCACCGGCAAGTCCGCGGCACCGGCCACGGAGGGGGAGCACGCGTGAGCTCGATCGTGGAGATCCTGGTCAACGGGCTGGCGTCCGGCGCGGTGTACGCGCTGATCGCGCTCGGCTTCGTGGTGATCTTCAAGGCCACCGAAGTGATCAACTTCGCCCATCCGTCGCTGCTGCTCGCGGGCGGCTACCTGGTCGCGGTGCTGCACGACGACATCGGCTTCGCGGGCGCCGTCCTGGCGGGCGTCGCGGCGACGGCGGCGCTGGCCGCGCTGGTGGAACTGGTGGTGCTGCGCCGCGTCCGGGCCGGCGGGCACGCCACGCTGAGCATCGTCACGATCGGCGTGGACATCGTCCTCACCGTCGAGCTGACCCGCCGCATCGGCACCGAGGTGCTGCCGCTCGGCGACCCCTGGGGCGACCGCGTCGTGCGGATCGGCGACGTGACGATCGCGCAGACCCGCATCGCCGCGTTCGTCGTCGCGGTCGCCGTCATCGCCGCGTTCCTGCTGGCGTTCCGGTTCACCTCCTGGGGCGTGGCGATGCGCGCCGCCGCCGAGAACCGGGAGACGGCGGCGCTGATGGGCGTGCGGCTCGGCCGGGTCTCGGCGGGCGCCTGGGCCGTCGCCGGGGCGCTGGCCGCGCTCGCCGCGCTGTTCCTGTGCGTGTTCCCCACCCCCGGCCTGGACCGGACGACGTCGTTCGCCGCGCTCAAGGCGCTGCCCGCCGCCGTGCTCGGCGGGGTCGACTCCACCACCGGCGCCCTCGTCGGCGGCGTGCTGATCGGGATCACCGAGGCGGCGGTCGTCGGCTACCAGAACGACGTGGCGCTGTTCGGCGGCGGCTTCGCCGAGATCGCGCCCTACCTGCTGATGACCGTCGTGCTGCTCGCCCGCCCCGCCGGGCTGTTCGGAACCAGGGAGCCCGCCCGTGTCTGAGCGACGTGTGACGGCCGGCGCGGCCGCCGCCGGCCTGGTCGTGCTGCTGGCGCTGCCGTTCTACGCCGGGCCGTTCTGGCTGCAGGCCGGGCTGTTCGCGATGGCCGCCGCGATCGGCGCCATCGGGCTGAACGTGCTCACCGGCGCGGCCGGTCAGCTGTCCATGGGGCACGCGTTCTTCCTGGCCGTGGGCGCCTACGCCTACGTGTGGCTGGCCGCCGAGCCGGAGGAGGCAGCCGGGCACACGCTGTCCGGGCTGGGCTGGCCGACATGGCCGGCGGCGGTCGCGGCGGTCGTCGTCGCCGGGATCGCGGGCGGGGTGTGCAGCCCCATCGCGGGACGCCTCAAAGGCCCCGCGCTGGGCATCGCGACGCTCGCGCTGGTCTTCCTCGGCCAGCACATGATGCTGCGGGCCGACTCGGTCACCGGCGGCGTCAACGGACGCGCCGTCCCGCCGATGGAGCTGCTGGGGTTCCGGTTCGCCGACACCCCCGAACCGCTGTACGTGCTGGGCGTGCCGTTCGGCGGGCTGGAACGGCTCTGGTACCTGGCCCTGCTGCTGCTCGTCCTCGCCGGGCTGTTCGCGCGGGGCGCGCTGCGCTCCCGTCCCGGACGCGCGCTCAACACGATCCGCGACAACGAGATCGCGGCGGGCGCGATGGGCGTGCCGGTCGCGCGGTACCGGGCGGCGGCGTTCGTGCTGTCGTCCATGTACGCGGGCCTGGCCGGGGTGCTGGTCGCGCTGGCGTTCCAGCGGACGGTGCCCGAGTACTTCGGCCTGGCGCTGGCCCTCGACTACCTCGCCATGATCGTCATCGGCGGGCTCGGGACGGTGGCGGGCGCGGTCACCGGCGCGGTGTTCGTGTCCGTGCTGCCCATGCTGCTCACCCGCTACGGCGACGCCGTCCCCCTGGTCGCCCCGCCCGGCTCGTCGGGCGGCATGTCGCCCGCCGAGGCCGCCCGGCTGCTGTACGGCGTCGCGTTCGTCGCCGTCCTGCTGTACCTGCCCGGCGGCGTGCTCGGCCTGGCCGCGCGCGTCCGGATCCGCGTCCGCGCCCGCCGCCGCCCCGCGTCCCCCCTTCCCTCCAGCCCCGAGGAGACACCCGCATGAGAACCCTGACCGTCGCCGCGACGACGCTGGCGCTCGCCCTGGCGGCCGCCGGGTGCAGCGGCAAGGCCACCGGCGGCTCGTCCTCCGATGGCGTCAAGACCGGACCCGGCGTCACCGACGACAAGATCACCGTGGCGGCGCTGACCGACCTCACCGGCCCGTACGCCGCGCTCGGCAAGGGCGTCACCCAGGCGCAGAAGCTCTACTTCGACCAGCTCAACGCCGCGGGCGGGGTGTGCGGACGCAAGATCGAGCTGGTGGTCCGCGACCACGGCTACGACGTGCAGAAGGCCGTGGCCGCCTACAGCGAGGTCGTCCCCCGGTCGGTGGCGCTGCCGCAGGTCATCGGGTCGCCGATCACCAACGCGCTGCGCGCCCGGGTGGAGTCCGACCATCTGCTGACCATCCCGCAGGCGTGGGCGCACGACCTGCTCGGCAGCCGCTACATCCAGGTCACCAGCACCACCTACGACATCGACATGATCAACGGGCTGGCGTACCTGGCGCAGGAGAAGGGTCTCAAGCGCGGCGACAAGGTCGGCCACATCTACCTGGAGGGCGACTACGGGCAGAGCGCCCTCGCCGGGTCCAAGTACGCGGCCGGCAAGCTCGGGATGACGCTGGTCGAACAGCAGGTCAAGGCGACCGACGCGGACATGACCGCGCAGGTCGGCGCGTTCCGCAAGGCCGGGGTGAAGGCCGTGCTGGTCAGCGTCAGCCCCAAGCAGGCCGCGTCGCTGGTGGGCGTGGCGGCGGCGTCCGGGCTGGACGTGCCGTTCGCCGCGAGCAACTCGGCGTTCGCGCAGCAACTGCTGGCCACCCCGGTCGGCGCGGCGCTGCAGAAGGACTACTACGTGATGACCGCCGCGCCGCCGTTCAGCACCGACATCGCCGCCGTGCGGAAGCTGGCCGGGGAGTACCAGGCGGCCTACAAGGGGCAGCCCCTGGACAGCTCGGTCTACTCGGGTTACACAACGGCTGGGATCGTCGGCGAGGCGCTGAAGAAGGCGTGCGCCAGCAAGGACCTCACGCGCGACGGCATCGTCAACGCCCACCGCTCCAACGCCAGGTTCGACCTCGGGTTCGGCGGCGCGCCGCAGGACTTCTCCAAGTGGGACCGTCCCGCGTCCCGCGCCAGCTACGTCGTCAAGCCCGACGCCAAGGCGGCGGGCGGCACCCGGATGGTGCGCGACGCCACCGAGTCCGACCTCGCCAAGGGGTACGCGGCGCCGAGCCACGGCTGACCGCGATCGGCCCCGGGCCGGCAAGCCACTGAGCCGCGAGCCGCATCGCACGAGCGGCATCCGGCTGGGAGGTGCGACATGACCCTCGGAACCGACCTCGCCCCCACGACCACGACGACCACCCTCTACGGGCGGGACCACGAGCTGGCGGCCCTGCGCGGGCTGCTCGGCCGGGCCCGCACCGGACACGGCGGCGCGCTGGCGATCGTCGGGCCGCCCGGCATCGGCCGCACCGGCCTGCTGGAGGCGGTCGTCCGCCAGGCGCCGCCCCGGTTCCGCGCGCTCGGCACCCGGGGCATCCGGCAGGAGACCGCCGTGCCGTACGCGGGCCTGCACCGGCTGCTGCGCCCGCTGGCGGACGCGGCGCGGCGGTCGTCCCCGGCGCACGCCTCCAGGCACGCCGACGTGCTCGGGCCGCTGCTCGGGCACGGCGGCGGCGTCACCGCCGCGCCGTTCACCCTGTTCACCGCCGTGTGCGGGCTGCTGGCCGAGGCGGCGGCCGGCCGGCCGCTGCTGTGCTGGGTGGACGACGCGCACCTGCTCGACCGCGTGTCGCTGGAGGCGCTGACGTACGCGGCGCGGCGCGTCCGCGACGACCGCGTGGCCATGGTGTTCACGGTGTGCGGGCGGGACGGCCCGGCCGACGTGCCCCGGCTCTCCGTCCCCCCGCTGGACGACGCCGCCTCCGTGCGCCTGCTGGACCGGCTCACCCGGGGCCTGATCCGGGAGGAGCTCGCCGAGGAACTGGTCGAGCTGGCCGCCGGCCGCCCGCTGGCACTGGTCGAGCTGGCCGAGGCGCTGACGCCCGAGCAGCTCGCGGGCACGGCGGCGCCGCCCCGGGCGCTGCCCCCCGGCAGCCGCCTGCGCGCCCGCTACCGGCGGCGCTACCTCGGCCTGCCGACCGGGGCCCGGCGGCTGGTGCTGCTCGCGGTCGCCGACGACCGGCTCGACCTGGACACCCTCGCCCGCGCCGCCGACCTCGCCGACCTGGACACGGCGCTCGGCTCAGGGCTGCTGCGCGTGGACGGGCAGGCCGTGGAGGTGCCGCCGCTCGTCCGGTCGTCGGTGTACGCCGACGCCTCGCCCGCCGAACGGCGGTGGGCGCACGCGCGGCTCGCGGACGTCCTCGACCAGGAGGGACAGCGGGCCCGGCGCGGCCGCCACCGCGCCGCCGCCGTGGACCGTCCGGACGACTCCCTCGCCGACGAGCTCGCCGACGCCGCCGCCTCCGCACGCGCGACCGGCCAGTACCTGGACGCCTCGCGCACCTGGCAGCGCGCCGCCGAGCTCACCACGGGCCTGGACCTGAAGGCGGACCGGTACGTGTCCGCCGCCGCCGACGCGTGGACGGCCGGGCTGCCCCGCCGTGCCCGCGCGATGCTGCGTCCCGTGCTGCCGTTCGCCGACACCCCCGAACGGCTCGGCCGCGCCCGGCTGCTCCAGGGCGAGATCGAGCTGTACGACGGGACGCCCGCCATCGCCGCCGGAATCCTGCGCGAGGCCGCCGACCGCCTGGCCGGCGCGGACCCCGCGCTGGCCGCCACCACGTTGATGAAGGCCGCGCACGCCGCCGAATCGGGCGGCGACGTCCACTCGTTCGCCGCCATCGCCGACCACGCGGCGGGACTCCACGCGCGGGGCCCGGTCGCCGAGCTGGTGTTCGCGCACCTCGTCGGCTTGGCGGCGACCTTCCGGGGACGGTACGACGTCGCGTCCCGGAACCTGGCCAAGGCACTGCATCTCGCCGACAAGGCCGACGACTGCGCGGCCGTCATGTACGCGGCGTTCGCCGCCATGGTGTGCGGCGACGGACGGCGCGCCCGGGAACTGGCCGCACGGGCGGTGGCAAGCGCGCGCTGCGGCGGCGTTCCCGTCCTGGAGCCGCAGGCGCTGGCGATCCTCGCCCACACCGAACTGTTCCTCGGCCGCTACCCGGCGGCGACCGCCATCGCCCAGGAAGGGCTGCACCTCGCCCGCGCCGCCGGGCAGCGCAACATCGCCGCCGACCACCTGGCCACGATCGCGCTGGTCACCGCGTTCCGCGGCGACCGCGCCGCCACGCTGAACCACCTCGACGGGCTCAGCGACACCGTGGGACGCCACGGGCTCGCCCGGCCCGCCGCGTACGGGTCGTGGGCCCTGGCCTGCCTGGACCTGGCCGACGACCGTCCCGCCGACGCCCTGGCCCGGCTCCGGCTGCTGACCGGCACCGACTCGGCTCATCCCGCCGTCCGCGTCATGGCCGCCGTGCACCTGGTGGAGGCCGCCGCCCGCTGCGGCCGCCGGGACGAGGCCCGCAGCGCCTTCGAGCTGTACGACCGGTGGGCGCGCGGCACCCGCAGCCCCGGACGGCGCGCGCTCGCCCACCGCTGCCACGCCCTGCTCGCCGACGACGAGGACACGGCCGTCGCGCATTTCGAGGAGGCGCTGCGGCTGCACGGCCACTGCGACGCGACGTTCGAGCTGGCCCGGACGGAACTGCTGTACGGGCACCGGCTGCGCCGCGACCGCCGTCCCCGCGAGGCCCGCGGCCACCTGCGCACCGCCGTGCAGATCTTCGACAACTACGACGCGGCGACGTGGGCCGAACGCGCGCGGGCCGAGCTGCGCGCGGCGGGGGAGGTGGTGGACGGCGGCGGCACGGTCGGCCTGGACCGGCTGACCGCCCAGCAGCTCCAGATCGCCCGGCTCGTCGCCGCGGGCGCCACCAACCGCGAGATCGCCGCCCGGCTCACCATCAGCCCCCGCACCGTCGACCACCACCTGCGCAACGTCTTCTCCCGGCTGGGCATCCGGTCGCGCGTGGAACTGGCCCGTCTGCTCACCTGAAGTCGTCGGCGTGGTCACGGGCCCACTGGGCGAACGTCCGCGCGGGCCTGCCGATGGCGTCCTGCATGGTGGGCATCGGCCCGAACGAGGCGAGGTCGAGTTCGGCCATCGCGTGAGGGTCGGCGGGCTTCCCGGAGTAGTCCTCGAAGCCGAGAAGGAAGTCGGCGTTCGCGGCGGCGAATCCGCCCAGCCTGCGGTACTGCTCGCGCGCCTCCTCGGGCGTGACCGTCTCGACCCGGATGTCCCGTCCGATGGCGGAGGCGATGGCCTTCGCCTGGTCGCGCTTGGAGAGGAGTTCGGGACCGTTCAGGTCGTAGGCCCTGCCCGCGTGCCCGTCCTCAAGCAGCGCCGCCGCGGCGACGTCGGCGATGTCCTGTTCGTGGACGGGGCACCAGGGCACATCCGGGAACGGGTCGCGGACCACGCTCTCCTGCCGGATGGACGGACCCCACAGCCACACCTTGTTGAGCATGAACTCGCCGGGCCGCACATGCGTCCATTCCAGACCGGACGCCTCCACCGCCTGCTCCACGGGCAGATGGAAGTCGGTGTCGATCCCCCCGGTGACGGCGCCGGACGAGAGCGTCACGATATGCCTCACCCCGGCGTCCTTCGCCAGCGTCACCACGTCCTTCGCCGTGGCGGCCACCGGGAACAGGTACATGCGTTCCACGCCGTGGAAGGCGTCGGCGAGGCCCCCGGGCACCGCGAGATCGCCCCCGACGATATCCACACCCTGTGGAAAACGTGCCCTGCTCGGGTCGCGGGTCAGCGCCCGCACGTCCGCGCCCGCCTCGACGAGCCGCTCGACCACGAGCCTGCCCACATTTCCGGTCGCCCCGGTCACCAGAATCGTCATCGCGTTTCCCTTCTTTCGGGCACGCCGAACAAGCCCCCGCCGGGGCCGGTCGCGGCATTTCCCTCATCCTGAACCGTCACGGCGGCCAGAGCAAACGCGAACACGTCGTTCACATATGGCGCTGACCAGCGAAAACGCCGAACCTTCGCGGCGGCGACCAGACCCTTTTCACGCTCCCATGCGCCGCCTTGAACTGCGCTTTCTCCATCGCGGCGAACAAATCGCAATCGCGGCCGCCAAGCGGCATCATGCGTACGGCGTCACCAGCGAGCGCTGAGACACTGGCGGTCCTCGACGCGCGCATCGCCGCCCAGACCGAGGCCCGCGACCGGCTGGCCGCGGCGCTGCGCACGGCCACCGGCGGCGCCGTCCGCACCATCGCCTGACGATCACGACGGAGACGTGCGGCCACGCCCGCGGTCGGAGCTCGCGGTTCGCGGGGGTGGCCACGCTCCGGGGCGTGTTGTGAACGTCCGCCCCGCCAGGGAGATCACTCGGTGGCGGGGGTGTCTTCGGTGAGGGTGTCGAGGACCTGCTGGCCGTACTTGGCGAGCTTGTTCTCGCCGACGCCGTTCACGCGGCTGAGCTCGGCGAGGGACGCCGGGCGGACGGTGGCGATCTCGCGGAGGGTGGCGTCGTGGAAGATGACGTAGGCGGGGACGCCCTGCTCCTTGGCGGTGGCGGCGCGCCAGGCGCGTAGCCGCTCGAACAACGGCACCGCCTCTGCGGGCAGGTCGGCGGCCGGGGTGGACTTCTTGCCCGACTTGGCGGCGCCGGCGGCCTTGGTGGCGGGACGTTCGGGTTCGCGGCGCAGCATGACCTTGCGCCGGCCGCGCAGCACCTCGGCGCTGCGGTCGGTGATGACCAGCGTGCCGTGGTTGCTCTCGACGGCGAGCAGTCCCTGCGCCAGGAGCTGGCGGACCACGCCGCGCCACTCGGCCTCGCGCAGCTCGGTGCCGATGCCGAACACCGTCAGCGCGTCGTGGTCGAACTGGATGACCTTGGCGGTCTTCTTGCCGAGCAGGATGTCGATGATGTGGCCCGCGCCGAACTTCTGGCGCCGCTCGCGGTCGAGCCGCACCACGGCCGACAGGATCTTCTGGGCGGCGATCGTGCCGTCCCACGACTGCGGCGGCGACAGGCAGGTGTCGCAGTTGCCGCAGGGCTCGGCGGGCTGGCCGAAATAGTCCAGCAGGCGGACGCGGCGGCAGTCGACCGCCTCGCACAGCGCCAGCATCGCGTCCAGATGCAGGGTCAGGCGGCGCCGGTGCGCGTCGTCGCCCTCGGAGCCCTCGATCAGCTTGCGGAGGTTGACGACGTCCTGCAGCCCGTAGGCGAGCCAGGCCGTTGAGGGCAGGCCGTCGCGTCCGGCGCGGCCCGTCTCCTGGTAGTAGCCCTCGACCGACTTGGGCAGGTCCAGATGCGCCACGAACCGTACGTCCGGCTTGTCGATGCCCATGCCGAACGCGATCGTGGCGACCATGACGAGGCCGTCCTCGCGCAGGAAACGCGCCTGGTTGGCGGCGCGGGTGGCCGCGTCCAGGCCCGCGTGGTACGGCAGCGCCTCGACCCCGTTCGCGGACAGGAACTCGGCGGTCTTCTCGACCGAGTTGCGCGACAGGCAGTAGACGATGCCCGCGTCCCCGGCGTGCTCGGTGCGCAGCAGCGTCAGCAGCTGCTTCTTCGGGTCGACCTTCGGCTCGATCCGGTACTGGATGTTGGGGCGGTCGAAGCTGGCCACGAAGTGCCGGGCCCGCTCCAGGTCGAGGCGGGCGGCGATCTCGGCGCGGGTCGCCGGGGTGGCGGTCGCGGTGAGGGCGACGCGCGGCACGTCCGGCCAGCGTTCGTGCAGCCCGGACAGCATCAGGTAGTCGGGCCGGAAGTCGTGCCCCCACTGCGCCACGCAGTGCGCCTCGTCGATCGCGAACAGCGAGACCGTCCCGCGGTCGAGCAGCTCGACGGTGGCGGGCAGCCGCAGCCGCTCGGGCGCCAGGTACAGCAGGTCCAGCTCGCCGGCGACGAACTGCGCCTCCACGACGCGGCGCTCGTCGAAGTCCTGCGTGGAGTTGAGGAACCCGGCCCGCACGCCGAGCGCGCGCAACGCGTCCACCTGGTCCTGCATCAGCGCGATCAGCGGGGAGATCACCACCCCGACGCCCTTACGGACCAGCGCGGGGATCTGGTAGCACAGCGACTTGCCGCCGCCGGTCGGCATGAGCACCAGGGCGTCGTGCCCGGCGATCACATGCTCGATGATCTCCTGCTGCCCGTCGCGGAACGCGTCGTACCCGAACACGCGCCGCAGCACGTCCAGCGCGCCGCTACTGGCCTGCACTTCGCTCGCGTGAGTGGACACCCGGCCATCCTAGGGGCCGGGTACGACGGGCCGCGCGGGTTATCCACAGGCCCCCTGAGGTGCCGATCGCGCCGGCGATGCCGTCGAGGATCAGTTCGAGACCGAAGAAGCGTCCAGGTCAGCTACGAGAAATCCGCGAAGGCTCAGGAGAAGCGGGATCGGCGATATGGGCTCGTCCGCAGGATTCTCACGTCGCGGCGTGCTGGTCGCCGGAGTCCGCGGAGATGCCCAGTGTGGACAGGAAGGCCGCGGCGGCGGGGGAGGGGCGGAAGCGGCTCCAGATGAGGTGCTCCACGCGGGCCGGAGCGTCGCGAACCCGGACGGTGGGCAGGTCGGGGAGTTCGGACGCGAAGGAGGCGGGCATCATCCCGATCCCCAGGCCCTGCCGGATGAGGCGGGCCATGAAGTCCACGGTCGTCACTTCGAAGGCGACCTCGCGCCGGACTCCGGCCGCCGCGAACGCCTGGTCCGACTGGGTCCGCGCGGCGGTGCCCGCGGGGAAGTCGACGAAGGGTTCGTCCGACAGCTGGTGCAGGTCAAGGTGCTCCTCGCCCGCCAGCGGGTGGTCGGGCGCCATCATGGCGACGAGGTCACCGCGCGCCAGTTCACGGCCGCGGACGCCCTTGGGACGCAGGTCCACCGGCAGCCCCAGGAACCCGATGTCCAGGGTGCCCTGCCGCACCTGTTCGATCAGCTCCTCGCTCGCGCCCGAGCGGAGGGTGATGCGCACCTGCCGGTGCCGCAGGTGAAAGTCCTTCAACGCGGTGGACAGGTCGACCGCCGTGACGGTGGGGATGGCGCCGATGGCGAGCCGTCCGCGGATCTCGCCCGCGGCGGCCGCCACCTCGGCGCGGGCGCGTTCGGCGGCGTCCAGAGCCTGGCGGGCGGCGGGGAGGAACGCCTCGCCGGCGGGGGTCAGCCGGACGCGGCGGCTGGTGCGGTCGAACAGCTTGGCGCCCAGCTCACGTTCCAGGCGGGCGATCTGGTGGCTCAGCGCGGACTGGACGACCCGGCACCGCTCGGCGGCGCGGGTGAAGTTGCTCGTCTCCGCGACCGCGACGACGTAGCGCATCTGCTGAAGCTCCATGGATCAATCGTGGTTCACGATCGATCTCATGACAAACATGTGTTGGACTCATTGATCGTCGGTCCTCCAGGCTGGGGGACATGACGGCGACGAGACCTCACGCGGCCGGCGGCATGCCGCGCGGGCTGCTTCTGCTCATGTCGGTGGCGACCGGGTTGGCGGTCGCGGGCAACTACTTCGCGCAGCCGCTGCTCGACCTGATCGGCCGGGAGCTGGGGACCGGGACCTCACTGGCGGCACTGATAGTGACGGCCGCGCAGTGCGGGTACGCGCTGGGGTTGATCCTGCTGGTGCCGCTCGGCGATCTGGTGGACCGGCGCCGGCTGGCGGTGTCGCTGTACGCGGCGACCGCGGTGTTCCTGCTGGTGTCGGCCACCGCGGCCAACGGCACGGTGCTCCTGGCCAGTACGGCCCTGACCGCGCTGACCTCGGTGGGAGCGCAGGTCGTGGTGCCGTTCGCGGCGGCGCTGGCGGACCCGGCCGAGCGTGGCCGGGTGGTCGGCACGGTGATGACCGGGCTCATGCTCGGCCTGTTGCTGGCGCGCACGGCGTCCGGAGTGTTGTCCGAGCTGGGCGGCTGGCGGACGGTCTACTGGGTGAACGCGGCGCTGATGGCGCTGATGGCCGTGCTGCTGCGCGTCTTCCTGCCCCGGCTCGGCGCGGACGGCCCGCGCATGTCCTACTCCGGGCTGCTGCGCTCGACGGTGGCGATGTTCCGGTACGAGCCGTTGCTGCGGTGGCGGGCGGGCATCGCCGCCCTGAGCCTGGCTTCGTTCAGCGTGCTGTGGACGGCGCTGACCTTCCTGCTGGTGCGGCCGCCGTACGGCTGGTCGGAGTCGGCCATCGGCCTGTTCGGCCTGCTCGGCGTCGCCGGTGCGCTGACCGCCACGGTGGCGGGGCGGCTGGCCGACCGCGGGCACGTCCAGATCGTGGCCGGCGCCGGGACGGTCCTGCTGGTGGCGTCCTGGCCGGCCATCGCCGCCGGGGCGCACTCGCTGGTCCTGCTGGTCGTCGGTGTGGTCGTGCTGGACCTGGCGCATCAGGCGGTGCTCAACAGCAGCCAGAACGTCGTCTACGCACTCCGCCCCGAGGCCCGCAACCGGATCAACTCCGCGTTCATGACCACCTTCTTCGTCGGCGGCGCGGCGGGGTCCGCGCTGACCTCGGTGGTCTGGGCGCATGGCGGCTGGTCCGGCGTGTGCGTCCTGGGCGCCGCCCTCTCGGCCGGGACCCTCGTGCTCTGGGTCCTGGAGCGCATCACCGTCAACCGGGCGGCCGGGAAGCGGCCGTCCCCCGGCGTCGTCCGCGACCCCGTCCGTATCCCCGCCACCACCGAAGGAGAATGAGCGTGTCACGCACCGTGCTGATCACCGGAGCCACCGGAACCGTCTCCACCGCACTGATCGACGCGCTGCGAGGGGCCGATGTGGACCTTCGTGCGCTCGTCCGCGACGAGTCCAAGGCCGACGGCCTGCGCGAGCGGGGCGCCGCGGTCTTCGTCGGCGACCTGGATGACGCCCGGTCGCTGCCGCCCGCCTTCGAGGGGGTGCACGACGTGTGGCTGCTCACCCCGAACGGCCCACGCGCTCCGGAGAACAACATGAACGCCGTGTGGGCCGCACGCCAGGCCGGTGCGGAGCGCATCGTGCGCCTGTCCGTCGTCGGCGCGGCGCACGACGCGCCGAACCGCAGCGGCAGGCTGCACGCGCTGTCCGACCTGGAGACCGAACGGTGCGGCATGCGCTGGACGATCCTGCGCCCCCACTGGTTCATGCAGAACCTGCTGAACGAGGCGGGCGACATCTCCGCCACCGGAACGTTCTCGCTGAACATGGCCTCGGCGCGGATCGGCATGATCGACGTACGCGACATCGCCGAGTGCGCCGCCCGCGTGCTCCTCGACCACCCCGACCGCCACCACGGCCGGACGTACACCCTCACCGGCCCGCGCTCGCTGACGTTCGCCGAGGTCGCCGACCAGTTGAGTCGCGCTCTCGGCAGGTCCGTCACGTACCTGCCGGTCAGCGACGACGCCAAGCGCAAGACCCTGCTCGGCTACGGGGTTCCGGAATGGATCGTCGACATGCTGGAGGAGTACGCGCAGGCGTACGTCTCCGGCTGGGGAGACTTCACCACCGACACGGTCGCCGACCTTCTCGGCCACCCCCCGCACGACGTCGCCGACTTCGTCCGCGACCACTCCGACGCGTTCACCCCGCCCGACGGCGCCTGACGCCATGACCCGCTGATCAGCCTCCCGGCACCGCCCGTTGCCCCGGTTCGGCGATATCCGCCGGCTTCTCCGGCCCGCACTGGCGGGATGCCCCGAACCAGTCGCTGCGGCAGGTGTCTGCCAGAGCCACCGCTCCCCCAGAAAAGGAACGCATGATGCGACGTTGGAAAGTGTCCGCAGTACTCGTGCTCGGGCTGGTCACCACGATCAGCGCACCGGCCCATGCGGCCGCCGACCGCCACCACCCCGCTCCGGCGGCGTTCCCGGCCACGATCCGGCTTCCGGACGGGTTCCGCCCCGAGGGCATCGCGACCGGACCCGGCCCGTTCGCCTACTTCAGCTCCATGGCCGACGGCTCCATCTACCGCGCCGACCTGCGCACCGGACGCGGCGCGATCTTCACCCGAGGGCCGGGCACACCCTCCCTCGGCATGAAGATCGACTCGCGCGGACGGCTTTTCGTCGCGGGCGGCACGGGCGGTGACGCGAGGGTCGTCGATGTCCGCACGGGCCGGGTGCTGGCCTCCTACCGGCTGGCCACCGGCCCGGCGTTCGTCAACGACGTCATCCTCACCCAGGGCGCGGCGTGGTTCACCGACTCCACCAACCCGGTGCTCTACAAGCTGCCGCTGCGCGACGGACGGCTGCCCGGCGCCGCGGTGCGGATCCCGCTCACCGGCGACCTGGTGTACGGCGCCGGCTTCAACGCCAACGGCATCACACCGACTCCGGACGGCCGGGGCCTGATCGTCGTGCAGTCGAACACCGGCGGACTGTTCCGCGTCGACTGGTCCGGCGCGACCCGCCGGGTGAACCTGCACGGCGAATCGCTGCCCGAGGGCGACGGCCTGCTGCTGCGCGGCCGGACGTTGTTCGCGGTGCAGAACCGGCTCAATGCGGTGGCCGTCCTGCGGCTGAACGCGGCGGGGACCGAAGGCCGCGTCGTACGGCGGGTGGGTGATCTCCGGTTCGACGTACCGGCGACCGTGGCCGCGTTCGGCTCCCGGCTGTACCTCCCCAACGCCCGCTTCGACACGCCGGCGACCTCGGAGACCTGGTACAACGCGGTCGCCATCCCCGACCCTGAGCGGCGGTCGTGAGCGGTGGCCGGCGTCAGGTGATCACCTCGATCTCCGCCGGGCGCGCGGCGCCGCCGATCGCGGCGGGCCCGAACCGGCCTCACGTCCGTTGATGAGGGCGAGGGCACGGGCGGCACCGCCTACCTGGCCGGCCGCGCCACCGCCCCGCCCGACCTGGACGAACTGCCGGCGGCGGCCAACGTCGGCAGCTCGCTCGGCTGGGAGATCGAACACCGCGACGTCTCGGCCCCCGGCGGGATCAGCCGGACGATCACCGGTTTCCGTGGAGGTGGGCGTCGCGCGCGATCGCCGTCGGTGATGGCTCGTTGAAGGGGCGGTTCAGGGGCGCGGCTTGTCGGCGATCTGGTCGAGCAGGCGCGGGGTGATGGCGTCGAGGTCCCGGGCGACGTGGGAGGCGAGCGCCAGTGCGTCCTCGTCCGGGGGATACCGGGGATGCGGGACGGCGATCACCCGCATGCCCGCCGCGTGGGCCGAGCGCAGGCCGTTGCTGGAGTCCTCGATCGCCGCGCACTCCTCGGCGGGGACGTCCAGCCGCTCGGCCACCGTGAGATAGCCGTCAGGGGCGGGCTTGCCGCGGGCCACCTCCTCGGTGGAGAGCGTGGCGCGAAACAGGTCGCGCACCCCCATCTCGTCGAGCACGTGATCGATCAGAGTGCGCGGGGACGAGCTGCTCACCCCCAGCGGACGGCCGTCCTCGGCCAGCCGCCGCACCACCTCCCGCGCTCCGGGCATGAGCGGCAGGTGCTCGTCGTACCGGCGGATCATCTGGCCGATCACGCCCTCGGCGACCTCGCGCGGCTCCATCCCGCCGATCAGCTCGGTCGCCAGATACCGCGACCACTCCTTGGTGCTCATGCCCATGAGCCGGTCCTGGGTGTCGGGCCGCCACCGCCCGCCGTGGTCGGCGACGTAGCCGCGGCGCACCTCCTCCCACACCGGTTCGGAGTCGACCAGGACGCCGTCGAGATCGAACACGACGGCCCGCAGGACGGACATGGGCGGCACCTCCAGCGACTCACCGATTCCGCGCTGATCGCTACCCCGGCGGGCGACGGTGCAACCCGGTGGTCTCCGAGGGGCGGGACGCGGCACGGCCGGGGAACGGACCGCCGGTTACCCGGCGTGGTCGTCTCCGCTCATTTGCGGACAGAACGCACAAGATCCAAGCGGTCTCTGGCAGGGTGAGAGCCCCCGCCCCGGCTCTGTGGCCGTTGGAGAGGAGAGTCATGGCCTTCCTCGGAATCCTGCTGATCGCCGCCGCTGTCGGCGTCGGCGTCGGCGTCGCGCTGGACAACTCCGGCGACACCACCCTGACCGTCTTCGGCACCGCCGTCCCCGGCGTGAGCAGCCAGTGGCAGGTGTTCTTCGCCGGTGCCCTGTTCGCGGTGGTGCTGGTCATCGGCCTGGTGCTCACGTTCATGGGCACGGCCCGGACGATGCGGACGCGCCGCGAGGTGCGCGCCCTGCGCGAGGAGCACGAGGAGTCGCTCACCACCCTGGAGATGGAGAAGCGCCAGCTCGAACGCGAACTGGCCCGCATCCGCAACAGCGCCGCCGCCTCCGCCGCCCGCCAGGCCCCCGCCCCCGCCCAGGCTCCGGCGCCCGCCCCGGCCCCGGCCCCGGGGCCTCGCTCCGCCGCGCGCTCCCAGGTCACCGCGGCGTCCCCGTTCTTCGACCGCGCCGACTGACCGCTACGGCCGGATGAGCCGCCGGTCGTCCCCAATGGTGAGGCGGCCGTCCGGCGGATCGCCGCACGGAGGGATGACGTCGGTGCGCCGTCCGCGCAGGATGGACGACGTGTCGATTCTCATCAAGACCGGGATCACCGCGGTGGCGCTGGCCGTGGCCGCGCTGGTGCTGGACGGCATCACCGTCACCGGAGACGACACGGGACGTCGAGCCCTCACGCTGGTCGCCGTCGCGGTCATCTTCGGCCTGGTCAACGCCATCATCAAGCCGATCATCAAGACCCTCGGATGCGCGTTCTACGTGCTCACGCTCGGGCTCATCGGGCTCGTGGTGAACGCCCTGCTGCTCCTGCTCACCAGCAAGATCGCCACCGAGATCGACCTGCCCTTCCACGTCGCGGGCTTCTGGGCGGCCTTCTGGGGCGCCATCATCGTCGGCGTCGTCGGCTGGCTCCTCAACCTCTTCGTCGGCGACGACGACTGATCCGTCCCAGCGGTGGATGGTCTCCACCCTGCAGATGAAGGGCCCGCCCAGGAGGGCGGGCCCTTCGGCGTACTCGGCGGGCCGGTGTGCTATTCCCCCATAGCGCGTTTATATCCGATCTATATGCGGCCTGAATAGCCTGCTCGGCAGGGCGTCGACGGCGGCCGAGGGGAGCGCGCAGATGGGATATGTAGCGATAGGGTGCCAATTCCTGGTTGGTGTCGTCTTCGCCATCGCCGCATTGTCGAAGATCCGCGACACGGATTCTTTCGCCGCGTTCGCCGATGCCGTCCGCAAGCTGAACATCGTGCCGGGGAAATGGGTGACCCGCATCGCGGTGGGGACGGTGGCCGGCGAGGCGGTGGTGCCGGTGGCGCTGCTGGCGGCCGTGCCGGCCCGGGGGATCGCCGGCTCGGGAGCCCTGAGCGTGGCCGGCCTGACCGTCGCTCTGCTGTTGCTGCTCGGATTCATCGGAATCATCGCGACCTCGATGCTTCGGGGCGTCCGCGTCTCCTGCCGTTGCTTCGGTGGAGGCGGGGCTGCGATGGGCTGGCGGCACGTTGCCAGGAACACGGTGTTGTCGCTGGTCGCGCTGGTGGCGCTGGGCGCGGAGGCCACGGGTTCCGCGCATCCGGTCGAGGTGGGCGGCGCGGCCCTCGCCGCCGCCATGGGATGCGTGCTCGCGCTGATGGTCGCCTTCCTGGACGACCTCGTCGAGCTGTTCACCGTCGGTCCGAACGTCACAGCCGAATGAGTCCGGCGACCGGGAAAACGAACAAAGGAGGCCCGCATGCCCTACCTCATCGCCCTCGTGGTTTTCCTTGCGCTGCTGTCCACGGTGAATCTGGTGTTCACGCTCGGTGTCGTCCGGCGGCTGCGGGAGCACACCCAGTTGCTGAACGAGAACCAGCGACGTCCCACACCGAGCCTTGCCGGAATGCCGGCCCCGTTCACCGCCGAGACCATGGACGGCCGGACCGTCTCACGTGACTCGCTGACCGCGCCGGTGCTCATCGGATTCCTGTCGACAGGCTGCCGGCCGTGTGAGGAGGCGATGCCGCAGTTCATCGATTACGCGGCGGGCTTTCCCGGGGGCCGCGAACACGTCTTCGCGGTCGTGACCGGGCCTCCAGAGCAGGTGGAGGAGTACCGCAGCCGCCTGGCCGACATCGCCCAAGTGATCAGTGAGCTCCCGGACGGCCCGGTGCAGTCCGCGTTCGCGCTGGACGGCAGTCCGGCCTTCGGCATCCTCGACGACAACCACGTCGTCACCATCAGCACGCGCAAGGTCAGCGATCTTCCGGCCGCCGTTCCCGCATGATGGGGGTCCTGGGGCGGCTCGCCGGCCTGAGGCGTATCCGGGCGGAGTTCGGCGACGCTCCGGCCGCGCTCCTGCTGGCGCTGCGGGCCGCCCCCGCGCATGTCGCACTCTGCGTCGTGGCGGGACTGGCCGCCGGGGGAACGCCCGTCGCCACCGCGTGGCTGACCAAGGTCATGCTCGACCGGATCGCGGCCGGGGTACCGGACGGCCTGGCGTCTCTGACGGCCGTGGCCGCCGGGCTGGCCGCCGTGGGGGCCGCCGCGGCGGTGCTGCCGCACCTGTCGGCGTACGCCTCGGCGGAGACCAGCCGCAGGTTGAAGCTGACCACCCAGGACCGGCTCTACGCCAAGGTCGGCGGGCTTCCGGGGATGGCGCGGCTGGAGGATCCCGCCTTCCACGACCGCCTCATGCTCGCCCAGCAGTCGGGGAGCGACAGCCCGTCGCGCGTACTCGGCGGCGTTCTCGGTCTGCTGCAGGCGATGCTGACACTGGGGGGCTTCTTCGGCACCCTCCTGGTGCTGGCTCCCACCATGGCCGTCGTCGTGGTGATCGCCGTCGTCCCGGTGCTGGTCGCCGAGCGGGCGCTGAACCATCGCCGTGCCGCCCTGTTCTGGCGGTTGGGGCCGTCCGAGCGACGCGAACTCTTCTACGCGCACCTGCTGCGCGACGTGCAGGCGGCCAAGGAGATCAGGCTCTTCGGTGTCGCCGACTATCTGCGCGGCAAGATGCTCACCGAACTGACCTCCATCAACACGGCGCGGCGGCGCCTGGACCAGAAGGCGCTGGGGGTTCAGGGCGGGCTGTCGCTGCTGTCGGCCACGGTGGCGGGCGGTGGCCTGATCTGGGCGGTGCACGCCGTCGCGAGCGGGCGGCTCAGCGTCGGCGACGTGGCGATGTTCGTCGCGGCGGTGTCCGGCACCCAGAGCGCGCTGGCCAACGCGGTCAAGAGCCTGTCGACGGCCCACGAGGCGCTCCTGGTGTTCGGCCACTACCGGGCGGTGATCGGCACCCCGCCCGATCTTCGCGTCGCCGAACGCGTCCGTCCGGTTCCGCCGCTCCGTGAGGGCATCGAACTGCAGAACGTCTGGTTCCGCTACGGGGACGACCGGCCGTGGGTGCTGCGCGGGGTCGACCTGGTGATCCCGGCCGGCCGGACCCTGGCCCTGGTGGGGCACAACGGCGCGGGAAAGTCCACTCTGATCAAGCTGCTGTGCCGCCTCTACGATCCCACGATCGGCACCATTCGCTGGGACGGCATCGACGTCTGCGAGTTCGATCCGGCCGAGTTCCGCCGGCACCTCAGCACGGTATTCCAGGACTACATGTGCTACGACCTCAGCGTAAAAGAGAACATAGGCATCGGCGATCTGTCGGTTTCGGATGATCAGCCGCAACTCGAGAACGCCGCCCGGAGGGCCGGTGCGCACGATTACATCGCGGCACTGCCGCGCGGTTACGACACCTTCCTCAGCCGCATGTTCCCCGACGCCGACGCCGATGAGGACGGGGAGGCCGCCGGGGTGCTGTTGTCCGGTGGACAGTGGCAGCGCCTCGCGGTGGCCCGTGCCTTCCTGCGCGATCGGCCGGACCTTTTGATCCTGGACGAGCCGAGCGCCGGGCTGGACGCCGAGGCCGAATACGAGCTGCACATGCGGCTGAAGGACTATCGGGCCGGCCGGACGAGTCTTCTGGTCTCCCATCGGCTCGGGGTGCTGCGCGACGCCGACTCGATCGTGGTCCTCGACGACGGGCGCATCACCGAGACGGGAACGCATGCGGACCTGCTCGCTCGCGATGGCGTGTACGCGCGTCTGTTCCGGCTGCAGTCCCAGGGATATCGGGAAGAAGTGTCGACGGCGTGAAACACGCTGGCCGAACGGCTCATCCCTGAGCGGGAGAAAAATGATGAAAGCGGTTCTCCTGTCATCGCTCGGTGCACTGTCCGTCGTCGGCGCCATGGTGTGGCTGAGGCGCAGGTATCTGGTCGTCGACGTCGTCGGGTCCAGCATGGAACCCACGTTCCGCCCCGGCCAGCAGGTCGTCGCGCGCCGGGTTCAGGGAAGGCGGGTCCGGGCCGACGACGTGGTGGTGGTGCGGGACATCGACGGCATCGGGCCGCCCGGAGCGCCTGACGTGGACGACAAGCTGCTGCGTTACGCACCATGCCTGATCAAACGGGTGGTGGCGCGTTCCGGCGACCCCGTTCCCCGGGATCTGATCCCCGCGTTGCGGGACGTCACCGAGCCGGTGGTCCCCGAGGGGCGCATCGTCCTCGCCGGTGACAACGCCGTCGCCAGCTACGACTCCCGCAAGCATGGCTACTACCTGGAAAAGCAGGTCATCGGCAAAGTCGTTCGTCCGGGTCGGAGCGTCCTCGGCGAGGAATGTTGACGGCGGACCCCTGATTCCCCGAATCTGGCGCGTCACTCATCGTCACATCCGCCTGACGTGGCGCCGAAGAACGGTCGACTGCCCGGCTCCAACCTGATCGCTCAGGGGGGCCGGGCAGTCGCCTGTGCAGGGGTTGGGGCGGAGTTTCACAACACACTCCCAGTACAAGACGCAGGCCGCGCCACGGCCGCCGGCGGCGTTTATATGGCTCATCTATGTGAATTTTATGTCAAGTGATTAGCGTTTTCTCTGAAAGGTTTCACCGAGCGAAGGGAACGGCCATGGTGAAACAGCTCGAAAGGCTGGGCGAGCGCCTGGTGGGCAAGGTGGCGCCGGCGGTCACCGCGAAGGCGGCGGCGGACGCCTGCGTCAACGAGTACTGCTGCTGCGTCAGCGGATGCACGCTTCCGTGGCAGAACAAGATCCGGTACAACGTCGTCTGCAACGGTGTGTACACGGGCGACTACTGGTACACCTCCTGCGGCGCCTGCTCCGCCTGACGTCCGGCAGGGCTCCTCGCTCACGGGGGCGTGCGGCCCGCGGGCCGCACGTCTGGTGATCCATCTCGATGAGGCCGCCCGGCCGTCCGCTGGCACGGAGCGGACGGCCGGGCGGCCTCCCTTGTGCGGTCCGCGGAACCGGAACGTCCCGTCCATCGCCCCCGCAGGGATGGACGCCCGTTCCCGTGGTCCCGCGTCATCGCACCGAGGGCCGTCCGGTCGTCATGGCGACGCGAGACCGGACGGGTCTCCGAGGAGCCTGATCAGCGGAGCCGGCCGATAGCCGTCGGGCGGTACGCGTTCGACGAGTTGCTCGTCGCAGAGGAGGTCGAGTGCCTTGCCGGCCCGCGCGGGACATCCACCGGACGCCGCCGCGGCCGCCGCGGCCGTGATTTCGGTGTCGCCGAGCTTGCCCAGGTGGGAAAGCATCTGGGCGGCCTCCGGGTCGTCGCAGGCCAACCGCTCGTACGCGGCGCCCAGTCGCCGGCTCACGCCCGGGTCGCCGTACCGGCGCAGGATCCGGGAGGGATCGTCGGCGAACTCGGCGAGGACGCCGCGCAGGGGCGTGTCAGGGCGCGTCGACAGCAGCGCCCCCACGGCCCGCAGGGCGAACGGCAGATGATCGCACCGTGCCGCGAGCTCGGCCGCGGCGTCGGGCTCGGTCCTGACGCGTTCGTCGCCCGCGAAGGCCGCCAGTAGGGCGACGGAGTCCGGTGGCCGCATGACGCCGAGCCGATGAAGGTCGGCGTGATCGAGGGTCAGTGCCCGTCGGCTGGTGACCAGCACGGCGCAACCCGGCCCCGCCGGGAGCAGCGGGGCGACCTGCGATTCGTGGACGACGTTGTCGAGGAGGATCAGCAGCCGCAGCCGGGAGGTCAGCGAGCGGAACCGGGGCATGGCCTCGGCCGGACCGCTGACGGCGGACGCGCGCGGATCCCCGAGCTCCCGCAGGAACCAGGTGATGACCCGGTCCGCGGTCCTCGGCTCGCCGTGGGAGGGGTCGTCCAGGTCGGCGTAGAGCTGCCCGTCCGGGAAACAGGACGCGATCAGGTGCGCCGCGTGCAGTGCCAGCGCCGACTTTCCCACTCCGAATGTTCCGTACACGACCCTGATCAGTGGGACTTCACGATCGTCCGACACGTCCGCGACCAGCGTGTCGACCTCCCGCTCCCGTCCGGTGAAGCGGCTGTCCAGCGGGAGCTGCCTGGGCGGCCGCCAGTTCGGCTCGTCGACGTGGACGGCGCCCGGCGGCCGGGCGGCATGGATCTCCGGACGGACGCCCGCGGTCACGAGATCCGGGTCGCGTTGCAGGACGGCGTGATGGATGTCCCGCAGTTCCGCGCCGGGCTCGATGCCGAGGAGATCCACCAGGGCCGCGCGGGCCTCCCCGAACGCCCTGAGGGCGCCCGCCGTGTCGCCCAGGCCGTACAGGGCGCGCATGAGCAGGCCCCAGGACCGTTCGCGTAGGGGCGCCTCCCCCAGGAGGTGCCTGAGATGGCGCGCGGCCTCCGCGTAGCCGCCCACGGTGAGTTCGGCCGTGATCAGATCCTCCATCATGGTCAGACGCTGTTCGTTCAGCGCGGTCAGGCGTGCGGCAAGCGCCCGGCCGCAGTCCAGGCCGTGCCCCACCGGGCCCCGGTTGAGCGCGATGGCAGCGGTCACGCACTCCAGGGCCGCGGCGGCATCCCCACGGGAGGCCGCCAGCGTCGCCTGCGTGGTGAGTTCCTCCATACGGTGAAGATCGATTCGTGTCTGATCCACGGTGATCTCGTAGCCACCCCTCTTCGTGGTGATCAGGCAGTCGTCGACAGGACGGAGTGCGCGGCGGATCGACATCGCGTAATTGCGGATGTTCGCCGTCGCCGACGCGCAGGGCTCGTCGTCCCATATCGCCTCGGCGAGCCAGTCGAGGGAGACGAAACCGTTGTGGTTGATCAGGAGCGCGAGCAGAAAGGTTCTCTGCTTCGGTCCACCTAGGTGAATGGGCGTTCTGTTGTGGTGGATCTCCAGTTGCCCCATGATCCTGAAGTTCGGCAGTCGGCGGGGCGGCGGCTGTTTCATGGTGACCCTCGGTTGTGTCGATGCCGCGCACGGGATCGCGGGCGGTGGAGGAGCGCCCCCGGATCCACCGCGGTGTGCAGGTCGTGATCAGCGGTCGTCGGCAGGTGCGGGCGTGCGCGAGGTCGCCGGAGAGCCCATGACCGTCGGCGGGGGCGGGTTGGACGTGCGGTATCGCGGCCTGAGCCGGCCTCGGGCACGGTCGGGCTGACGGTCCGGCCGCAGGCGGAGACCGAACCGACCATGCGGGGGCCGAGGCGCCGGCCGCAGAAGCCTGGTCACGCTACGTGCTGTTCGCAGAATTGATTCCGCGGCTACCGGAGTACACCAAATAATGGATGGCCGGAGCCAATTCTCCAATGTGTTCCGGGACGGGCGGAACAGATTGAGACAGGAACGGGCGAAGCCGCGGGCCCGATGGCGCCGACGGCAGGACGTACCCGCATTCTCTCTCCCGGGTGGGCGACACTCGATCTTCCGGCCGATTCAGGATGTTGCTGTGGGCTGGCTCACATGGCAAGATCCATGCTGTCTGGGTTTGACCGGATCTGTCCGGGCAGGTCAAGACCCCGGACGTCTTATTGATCTTGGTGTGCGGCTGGCTGTGGAGGCTCATGTCCGGCGAGGGCATTCCCGTTCCCGAGCATGCGGATACGGCGGCGGAGTTCGTCGGTGATATGCGTCGGCTCAAGTCCTGGTCGGGCTTGACGTTTCGGCAGTTGGAGAGCCGGGCGGCGGCGATGGGGGATGTACTTCCCCGCAGCACGCTGGTGGAGGCGCTGAGGCGTGAGCGCCTCCCCCGAGAGGAACTGCTGGCCGCCTTCGTGCGTGCGTGCGGAGGCGGGCCGGACACCGTCGCCCAATGGCTGACGATCCGCAGGCGGCTCGCGGTGACTGACACGGACCGCACGCGCGAGGCTCCGCCCGCTTCCCAGGTCCCTGCTTCCTGGCAGAGACCGGACGCGGAGCTCACCCCCGACAGCCGCCCCACTCCGGCGCCGCCGGCCCCCGTGTCTCCGGCCGCCCCCAGTGCCGCCCGTCCGCCACGATCGAACGAGCGTCCCGTTCGGGCGGCGGTACGGCTGGGCGCGGCGATCGTGATCACCGCTTCCCTGTCCACCGGCGGCGATGTCCATGCCCGAGCGGACAAAGGACCGTCCTCGCCGCCCGGCCGTCAGTCTGCGGACACCCGTCACCAGGCCGCCGGGCCGATGCCGTCCGGTCGCTACAAGATCCGGTCGGCGCGCTCCGGCCTCTGCCTGTCGGAAGAAGGATCCGGCTCCAGCGGCCAGATCTTCCAACTGCCCTGTGAGGCGGCATTCCCTCCGCTGGCGTTGCAGGCCCAGCCCGACGGGACGTACCTCGTCATCCCCAACCATCCGGAGAAGGGGCCGGGATGCATGGGGATCAGAAACGCCTCCACAGACCCCGGCGCGATGGTCTACAACGACTTCTGCGGGGACCGGGGCGCGAACGTCGGCGGCGACCGATTCTGGGTGAAACCGGTCACCACGCCAACATCCGGATTCCGGATAAGCCCGGCCCACAGCCGGCTGTGTCTAGGATTCGCCAGCGGCCGAGCCGGAGCAGGGGCGCCTTTGCTCCAGCAGCCCTGCGATCCCGAAGCGCCCCATCAGGTGTTCCACCTCATCCCCTCATGACGAGCCGGCGCCCTCTGCGCGGCCGGGCACATATGCGGCGGGACGGTGCCACCGAGATCACAATGCCGGTCGGCGCGCTGTGCCCTTGCGGGCCATGTTGACCACGCGGACGCACCTCATCGCTGGACGTCGCGATCGGCCGCCTGCTCACCCTGTTCGTCGACGACTGATCCGTGCTCGCCCAAAGGACGAGTGTCCCCGGCCGGACGCGCGTCGGCCTCATCCTCGGGGTCGGCCACAGGCGTGGTGATGTCGGCTGCGACGGGCGGTTCGGCGTCGTCATCGGCCTGCGCGGCGGCGGGGTCCACCTCGGCGGAGGGCTGGGGGGCGGGCGCGGACATGGTCACGTCTGCGCGGGTGGTGTCGGGCGGGAGGTCGTCCGCGAGGGTGGGCATGGCCATGGTCGCCTCAGCGGGAGCGGGCTCCACCTGGGCGGTGGCCCCGGCGTCGGGTGTGGGCTCGGCCTCGGCGGGGGTGGAGGTGGGTAGGGGCATGGTCGCGTCTGCGGGCGCGGTCGCCTGCTCCGTGGCGGCCTCGACATCGCTGGTGGGCTGCGGCTCGTCCTTAGCAGCGGGTTCGGCCTCTGGCGTGGGGACGGCGGGAGGGTCGGTTGTGGGGGTGGCGCTGGGCGGGAGGTCGTCCGTGGGGGTGGCCTCGGTGGCGTCTGCGGAGGTGGGGGTGGGTTCGGGGTCGGCCGGGGTGTTGACGGTTGGGACGGGCATGGTCGCTGCGGCCGGGGACGGGGTTTCCGGCGGGGTGATGGGGGCCGGGGTGGGGCGGCGGTGGAGTTTGTGGGGGGCTTGTTCTGCGGAGCGGGTGAAGGGGGTTCCCGGCAGGGTGGGGTCGTCCGTGTGTTCCGGGGGGCGGGTGGGGTCGCCTAGGAGGATCCAGTTGCGGGTGCGGACGGCGCCTACCAGGAACTGGGCGTCGGTGATGGCTTCGGCGCCGGTGACGATGAGGGTGTCGTACTCGGCGGACGGGGGGAGGGGGGCGGCTGCGGCGGCGAGTGGGGTGGCGCAGACGAGGTCGGCGGTGCGCAGGAGGATGTCGGCGGTCTCGCCGGAGGCGTCGTGGGCGCCCGCCTCCAGGTAGCCGGTGAGCTGCTCGATCCGTTCCATGGCGCGGCGCTGGTGGGTTTCGAGTTGGCCGGGGGTGGCGTCGGCGGGGTCGGTGCCGCAGAAGTCCTGGACGTTCTCGCGGGTGCGTCGGGCGGTCTCCTCGGCGGACGCCAGTTCGGCGGAGCGGGTGGCCTGTTCCTGTTCGGTGGCCGATTCGAGGTCGGCCAGTTCGGCTTCGGCCTCGGCCAGGCGCTGCGCCGCGGTCGCCGCCAGGGTGCGGCTGCGTTCGCCCGCGGCCTGGGCCTCCTGGCGGGCGGTGCGGGCGGCCGCGAGGCGTTCCTCGATCAGGCGGACGGTCTGGTGCGCGTGCCGGGCCGCGCCGGACGCCTGGGTGGCCCGGTCGACGGCCTCGGCGGCCTCGCGGGCGCGTTCGCGGTACTCGCCGGCGGCGGTCTCGCGTTCGGCCGTCAACCGGATGATCTCGGCGTCGAAGCTCTGCTGGGCCTGGCGGGCGGCGGTCAGTCCGGCGCCGCCCTCGTTGACGAACCGGATCAGCCCCGAGCGGCGCAGTTCCGCCTGCTCGGCGGCCTGCTTGGCCTCGGCCGCGCGCAGGGCGGCGTCGTCGGCCTCGCGCTTGCGGGCCTTGGCCTCGGCGCGCAGGTCGCGCAGGTCGGGCGGCGGGGCGGCGACGTGCAGGCGCTGGCCGAGGGTCATGGTGCGGCGCCGTGCCGACAGCGCCGACTCGGCGGAGACGGCCCGGTAGTAGGCGGCGTGGGCCACGGCGGCGGCGTCGGCGGAGGCGGCCTGGAGCCGTTCGGCCTCGGCGGTGGCGACGGGCAGGTCCTGGCGCGCCTTCTCGAGCTGCCCCGCGAGGGTGGTCTCCTGCTCGCGGGCGGCCTGGAGTTCGGTGCGCGCGTGGGCGAGCCGGGCGTCGATCTGGGCGCAACGGGCCTGGGCGGCGTCGGCGGCCTCGGAGAGGCGGTTGGCTTCGGACGCCGCCGCGTCCGCCGCGGCCTGGAGACGTTGCGCCTCGGCGCGCGGCTCGGCCAGCTCGGCGGTGATGCGGTCGAGTTCGGCGGCGAGCCGTTCGTCCTCGCGGTCGGCCTCGGTGACGGCCTGTTCGGCCGCGCCGACGGCGGTCCGCAGCTCGTCGATGCGGGAGCTCAGGTCGGTGCGCCGGGCGTCGGTTTCGGCGCGGCGGCGCCGGTCCTCGGTGCGGAGGGATTCGAGGGCGGCGGCGTCCCGTGGCCACTGCTCCATCCACACCAGGCCGCGGCGCAGGAAGCGCACCTCGGTCTGCCACGCCTGCCGCCACGCCTCCCCGACCGGGCGGATGGTCGCGGCGCGCACGGTCGTCTCGGGCGCCGGAGGTTCGCCGGACGGCACGTCGTCCACGGGGAGCAGGGGCCTGGTGCCGGTCGTGTCGGCGAGGTTCTCCTCGGTGGCGGGCGTCAGCGGGAGCGTCCCGGTCGATCCCTGCGGCTCCGGCACGGCGACCGTGTCGAGCTGGACGACGAATGTGGCGTGGTCGTCGGCGAAGCCGCCCGTGATCTGCTCGACATCGTCGGCCGTGGGCGCCAGCAGGAGGACGCGTTCCCCTCGGGAGAGCAGGGGCTTGACGATCTCGTGCGCGGCCTCGGCGGCGTCCCGCGTCACCTCGATCAGCTTGACGCTGGACGTGTCGAGGGACGCCGGGTCGACCAGCAGGCGCGCCAGTTCGTCCCAGTCGCCGACGACGCGTCGCTCACGGAAGGCGCGCAGCACGTCGACGTACGGGGTCCAGCCCACCGGGCGCACGCCCGTGGCCGAGGGACGCACCTGGTCCTCCAGCCGCTCGTACGCCTCGGTGAGCGGTCCGTAGGTCTCCTCGACGGCCGCGCGCAGCCGTTCGGCCGGCGGACTGTCGTCGTTGGTCACGCTGCCCTGTCCTGACTGCTCCACCGCCGCCATCCCGCTTTTCCGACTCGGCTTGCGACCGTATGTCTCCCGTCCGTCCCGGGACTAACGTCTCATACGTTGTGGATCAACGATGCCCCGTCAGGACGGCGTGGTGGTCGATTCCGTCACGCGGCTGCGGATCGGCGTGGACGGCGGCGCCCGCCAGCCGGGGCAGCGCGTGCATCAGGGCGTGCTCGGCGTCCACGGCCACCTGGTGCGCCGCGACCACGTCGAGCCCCGGGTCGACGACGACGTCGCATTCGGCGCGCAGCCGGTGCCCCACCCAGCGCAGCCGCACCTGGCCGACGCCCAGCACACCCGGGGTGCCCGCCAGGGTCGTTTCGGCTCGTTCCACGAGCGCCGGGTCGACCGCGTCCATGAGCCTGCGCCAGATCTCGCGGGCGGCCTGCCGTAGCACCAGGAGGATGGCCGCGGTGATGACGAGGCCGACGACGGGGTCCGCCCACGCCCAGCCCAGGAAGACCCCGCCCGCGCCCACGAGCACCGCCAGGGACGTGAACCCGTCCGTGCGCGCGTGCAGGCCGTCCGCCACGAGCGCGGCCGAGCCTATGCGGCGTCCCACGCGGATGCGGTAGCGGGCGACGAGTTCGTTCCCGACGAAGCCCACGAGCCCGGCCAGCGCCACCGCCCCCAGGTGCGACACCGGCTGCGGATGGGCGAGCCGTTGGACCGCCGCGTACCCGGCCCCTACGGCGGACGCGGCGATCGCCAGCACGATGACGATTCCGGCGAGGTCTTCGGCGCGGCCGTAGCCGTAGGTGTAGCGGCGTGTGGGGGGACGCCTGCCCGCCAGGAACGCCACGGCCAGCGGGACGGCGGTCAACGCGTCCGCCGCGTTGTGCAACGTGTCCCCCAGCAACGCGACCGACCCCGACACCGCGACCACGAGCGCTTGCAGCACCGTGGTCAGCCCGAGCCCCGCCATGGAAATCCACAGGGCCCGCATCCCCTCGGCGCTCGACTCCAGCGCCGAATCCACTTTGTCGTGCGTCTCATGCGAATGCGGTCGCAGTACATGGGTGACGCGCGCCCGCAATCCATGCCGGTGTTCGTGATGGTGATGGCCGCTCATACCCTCACCATGACTCACGGATCGCGTTGCGGCATCTCGACAACAACGCAGGTCAGGCAGCGGCGAATCGTTCGCAGGTGCGTTCGCGGCGCGGAATGGGAAGCCGCCCGGGAAATCGTCCGGGAAACCGCCGGTGAATTGGAATCCGGCGGCGGGCCGGAAATGGGAGTGCGCGGCCCGCCGCCGGGGTCGGTGCGGTTCAGGTGTAGATCGCGTCGTGGAACTCGACCTCGGCGTCGAGCATGCCGGTGAACCAGCGGACCAGGTCGTCGTCGGGGACGGTGAGGCGGTCGACCTGGGCGGCCAGGGCCGCGACACCGGCGCGGAAGGGGTCGCGGGCGTGCAGGGCCACCCAGTCGCCGATCGGTCCCGGCCGCACCGTCCCCTGCTGGTGGGCCCGCGTGCACCAGGTGAGATACAGGATCTCGGCGGCGAACATCACCGTCGTCACCGCCGGGTACCCGCCGGCGCGGGCGGTGTCCAGCGCGTAGGCCGACAGCCGGTCGGCGCGGGCCAGCGCGTCGGGGCCGAGGCCGGACGGGACGGGCCAGGCGGCGCGGGCCGCCCGGAAGTAGTCCGTCTGCTCGGTGGTCAGCGCGTACGCGGCGGCGGCGTTGCGCTCCAGGGCGTCGCGGTCGGGGGCGTCCCAGACCGCCAGGCCGTGCAGGCGCGTGGCGGTCTCGACGAACCGTTCCTCGATGAGCAGGTAGTCCGCGTACGCCTGGTCGCTGATGACGCCGGTGTGGACCTCCTGGACGAAGCGCAGCCCCAGGGCCCTGTCGAGGGCGTCCGAGCAGGTCTGCGCCAGCCACCGGGAGCGCGTCATCCGGCGAGCCATTCGACGACGCCGCCGAAGACGCGGGCGTAGCCGTCCCAGTCCTCGCAGAAGTGGGTGGGCGCCCAGTGCGGGGAGCAGTCGGAGGTGAACACCGCCGTCCTGCCCTGCCCGTACTCGCCGACGGCGACGAGCGGGTCGTCGTTGAGCGTGGCCAGGACCTTCGTGCCGGGACGGGGCAGCACCCGGTTGTAGCCGAGCAGGGACGGCCACTGGCCCTCGACCCCGCCGAGCGCCGGGTGCGCGGCGTCGGTCACGGTGGCGTGCGCGCCCGCGGGCAGCTCGACCCGGTCGTCCTCGGGCAGCAACTCCACCGGGAGCACCTCGTGCAGGACGGTGTTGCGGTACGCCGCCTTGCCCTCGATGCCGGTGAACGACAGGTACCCGCCGATCATCAGCAGGCCGCCGCCGGACGACACCCAGTCGCGCAGGGCGGCGAGCCGGTCGGTGCCCGGCCGGGCCTGCTCGAACACCTCGGGGGCGAGCTGGACGGAGTTGGCGCCGATGTCGGACAGCACGACGACGTCGTACTCCGACAGGTCGGTGGGGAACTCCGCGGGCACCAGGTGCGCGGGCAGGTGCACCACCTCGTGGCCGCGGCTCCGCAGGGCCTTGCGCAGCGGTTCCACGCCGACGACGTACGAGCTGGCGGTGAAGTGGTCCACGCCCTTGATGTGGGTGGCCTGGGTGATCCAGCTCTCGCCGGCGATCAGAACGCGGCTCATGAACATGCTCCTTGTCGTGTCGTTGCGTCCGAAGCGGGGCGGCGCGCGAGGGGCTCAGGCGTCGGCCCGTGCCGCCTCGAACAGCCGGGTGGGGTTGGCGCGCAACAGGTCGTGGGCGGTCTCCGGGGGAGTGCCCAGCTCGACCAGGCGCTGGACGAAGAGGGTCGGCACGTAGCGGAACCCGTTGCCGCCGTAGCGGGTGAGCATGCCCCTGAGGAACACGTCGTGGCTCAGCAGCAGCCGGTCGCCGTGCCCCCGCCCGATGAGCCCGTGCACGGCGCGGGCCGTCTCGTGCGGGGCCGGGGACTGGCCCTCGCCGGGATACCGGTACGGCATCCCGATCATGTCGAACTCCAGCCAGACGCCCCGGTCGGCCACCGCGTTCTGGTAGCCGGGGTCCTCGCCGGAGGGGTCCATGTGGCACAGGACGACGGCACCGGGCGGCACGCCGTACTCGCCGAGGACGATGTCGAGCACCTCGTGGGCGCGGCGCTGCCATCCCGGCAGGTGGATGTAGAGGGGCACGCCCGTCTCGCGCTGCGCCCGCGCCGCCGCCCGCAGCGCGTGCCGTTCGGCGGGGGTGAAGTCCGGGGAGACGCCGATCTCGCCGATGACCCCCGGGACGATGCCGGTGTCGTCCACGCCGTGGAGGAACTCCGCCACCAGCTCGGCCGCCAGGTCCCGCTCGGAGGTGTCGGCCAGGTGCGGCGGATGGAACCGCTCCAGGTACCAGCCGGACCCCATGACGACCCGCAGGCCGCTGCGCTCGGCCAGCGACCGCAGCACCCGGGGGTCGCGGCCGAGGCCCGCCGGGGTGACGTCCACGACCGTGCCGCCGCCGGACGAGGCGAAGGCCAGCAGGTCGGCCAGCATGGCGCCGGTGTCGTCCAGGACGCAGTGGTCCAGGCAGGCGTACGGGTTCTCGCGCAGCAGCCAGGCCAGCTCCGGTGCGGTCCTGGCGTCGCGCAGGAAGGCCAGCTCGGGGTCGTCCGGCGGGCGGACGGTCCCGCGCAGGTCGTTGCACAGGTGCTCGTGGGTCAGGGTGAGGCCGAGCCCCGTGGCGGGCACGGGGCCGGTCACCGTCATCACGGTCGTCGCCGTCATCGCTCCGCCGTCGCCGTGCCGTCGTCGATCCGCGTCATCGGCCGGGGGTCACCGCTTCCCCGTCAGATGGGCGAACAGGTCGGAGATCGACCGGCCGCGCAGGTTGATCCAGATCGCGATGAGCAGCACCAGGCCGGTGATGATCGGCGTCAGGAACGGGCTGACGCCCAGCAGCGTCAGGCCGTTGGCGATCACGCCGGTGAGCAGGGCGCCGATGATGGTGCCGACGACCGTGCCGCGCCCGCCGAACAGGTTGGTGCCGCCCAGCACCACCGCGGCGATCACGGTCAGCTCGAAGCCCTCGCCGGAGTTGGCCGACCCCGAGCCCAGCCGGGCCGCGGTGAGGATGCCGGCCGCGCCGGCCGCCAGTCCGGTCAGCATGAGGGTGATCATCTTGATCCGGTCGGTGTTCACGCCCGCCCGGCGCACCGACTCCTCCTGCGAGCCGATGCCGTTGACGTAGGCGCCGAAGCGCATCCGCGACAGCACCACCGCGCCGACCACCACGACCGCCAGGGCGATCCAGGCCAGCACCGAGAAGCCGAGGAACTCGGTCTCCCCGATCCGGGCGACCAGCAGCCGCCGGTCGATCGGCACCGAGAAGCCCTGCGTCCACAGCTGGGCCAGACCCCGGATGACCGACATGGTGGCCAGGGTGACGATGAACGGCGGGATCTTCTGGTACGCCGACAGCCAGCCGTTCACCGCGCCCCAGAACAGCCCGGCGAGCAGCCCGGCCACGATGACCAGGGACGAGTCCCAGCCGGCCTGCAGCAGTTCGGCGGTGGCCACGGCCACGAACGCGACCGTGGAGCCCACCGACAGGTCGATCTGCCCGGTGGTGATGACGAACGTCATCGCCACCGCGACGATCAGCGTGATGGCGACCTGGGTGGCCAGGTTGGACAGGTTGGTGAACGTCAGGAAGTTGTCCGACGCCACGCCGAAGCCGACGAACACCGCCACGGTGACGCAGGCCATCGCCAGCGTCGCCTTGTTGGCACGTTCCCAGAAGCTCGGGTTCGAGGCCGTGACCGTGCCGCCGGCCCGTCGTCCCGGCGCGGCCGTTCCCACGCTCATGCGGCCTCCCCGGAGTTCTCCACGTTCGATCGGGTGATCATGCCGACCAGGCGTTCGATGTCCAGGTCGGCGATGGCCTCGTCCTCGACGCTGCGGCCCTCGTACATCACCGTGATCCGGTCGCAGACCTCGAACAGGTCCTGCAGCCGGTGGGTGATCAGGATGACGCCGACGCCCTGCGCGGCGACCCTGCGGATCATGCTGAGCACCTGGCGGACCTCGGCGACCGCCAGCGCGGCGGTCGGCTCGTCCAGGATCAGCACGCGCGGCTGGAACGACACCGCCCGCGCGATCGCCACCGCCTGGCGCTGTCCGCCGGACAGGTGGCCGATCTCCTGGTGCGTCGACTTCACCCGCACGTGCAGGTCGGACAGCATCTCGGCGGCCCGGCGGTGCATCTCCCGGCGGTCGATGAACGGCCCGCGCCGCGGCTCGCGGCCCAGGAACAGGTTCCCGGCGACGTCGAGGGTGTCGCACAGCGCCAGGTCCTGGTAGACGATCCCGATGCGCTCGGCCCGCGCGTCGGCGGGGCTGGCGAAACGCACCTCGCGGCCGTCGATCTCGATCGTGCCCGAGTCGTGCCGCAGCGCCCCGGCCAGCACCTTCATCAGCGTGGACTTGCCGGCGCCGTTGTCGCCGACCAGGCCGAGCACCTCGCCGGGGTGCAGCGTCAGGTCGACGCCGCGCAGGGACTTCACCGCGCCGAACGACTTGGTGATGCCGCGCAGCTTCACCAGCGGTGTGTCACTCATGGTTCACTTCCCGAGGTAGTACAGGTAGTCCTGCACGTTCTGCGGCGTCACGATCTGGGTCGGCACCGGGATGTCCCTGGCCGGCTTGCGGCCGCAGGCCAGGTCGATGGCCGCGTTCATGGCCTCGTAGCCGAACTGGTAGGTGTTCTGCTGGACGACGCCGACGATCCAGCCCGCGCGCAGCCCGTCCACCGCCTGGGACGACAGGTCCCAGCCGACCACCTTGATGTTCTTGGTGCGCTGCTGGGAGTTGACCGCGGCGGCCAGGCCGACCAGGGCGGGCTCGCCGGTGGCGTAGGCGTAGGGCAGGCTCGGGTTGCCGGTGAGCAGGTTCTCGGCGGCGGTCTGCGCGTTCTCCTGGATGTTGCGGCCGTCCACCACCGACTTGATCTTCATGCCGCCGCCGGTGACGGCGTCGGTGAAGCCCTTCTGCCGCTCCAGCTGGATGGTGCTGTTGAGCGCGCCGACCACGCCGATGTCGCCCTTGCCGCCGGAGATCTTCAGCAGGTGCTCGGCGAGCTGCTTGCCGCCCTCGGCGTTGGCGGTGCCGACCTGGGTGGACACGGCCGGGTCCTTGACCGTGGCGTCCACCGCGACGACCGGCACGCCCGCCTTGTGGGCGCGGCGGACGGCGGGCTTGATGCCCTCGGTGTCGACCGCGTCCACGATGATCGCGTCGTACTTGTTGGCCACCAGGTCGTCGATGGCGTTGGCCTGGGTGGTGGAGTCGTCGTTGCCGTTGACGACCTGCACCTGCGCGCCGGCCTTGGACGCCACCATCTTGGCGCCGGTGTTGATCTGGTTGAAGAACAGCGCCTGCAGGTTGATCGTGACGATGCCGATCTTGGGCGCGCGGCCCTGCACCTGGCAGGACTGCGCCACCTTGGCCGGGGCGGGCGGCCCCGCCTGCTGCGCCTTCTGCTCGGAGGCGGTCTCCTTGCGGGCCTGGGCGTCGCAACCGGCGGCGGTGGCCGCCAGGCCGAGCGCGACCAGGGCCGTCACCATCTTCTTCATACGGGGTCCTCTCCCTCGGGTCGTCCCTCGGCGCCGACGGATGGGTGGGGCGGGGATGGGGTGGGGGTTTGCTGGGCTCACGGGGCTGGGGCTTACAGGGCTGGGGCTGTACGGCTGGGCTATGCGGCTGGGGCGGGGTAGGGGTGGCTGCTCAGGTATTCGAGGACGGACTCGCGGGTCGGCAGGCCGTCCCGCGCGCCCGGCCGGGTGCAGGACAGCCCGGCGGCGACGGCGGCGAACCGGGCCGCCTCGACCGGGGACGCGCCGCGGTCGAGCTGCGCGCCGTAGGTGCCGGCGAAGCAGTCGCCCGCTCCGGTGGCGTCCACGGTCGTGACGGGGATCGCCCGGCCGTCGTGCCGCTCGCCGGAGGGGGTGAGCAGCGTCCAGCCGCGGGGCCCGTCGGTGACGACCAGGTGGGTCCCGGACGCGGCGGCCGCCCCGGCGAGCGCGGCGTCGTCGCCGAGCAGCCGGGTCGCCTGGGCGCGGCCGACGATCGCGTGGTCGGCGACCGCCAGCGCGGCGCGCACCGTCTCGGCCGTCTCGGCGCCGTCCAGATCGACCAGCAGACGCGGCATGCGGACCCGTTCTGGGCCTGTGACCTGGGTGAACACCGTGGCGGCCTGCGGGAAACGATACCCGTCCAGGTAGAGCCAGCCGGCCCCGGCCGCGGTCGCGGCGCGCAGCACGCCGGCCACGTGCGCGGTGTCCAGCTCGTCGTCCTGGCTGATGATGGAACGTTCCCCGTCGGGGGTCAGCAGGATCACCGACGTGGTGAGGGTGCCGGTGCGCGCCGTCCAGGACACGTCCACGCCGTCGTCGGCCAGGGCGCGCAGGAACGCCTCGCTCAGCGCGTCGTCGCCCACCACCCCGGCGAACCGGACGTCCGCGCCGGCCCGGGACGCGGCCACGGCGGCGTTGGCGCCCATGCCCCCGTCGCCGCGGTCCAGGCGCGTGGCCTGGACACGGGCGCCGGCGGTGGGCAGCTCGGGCACGCTCACCGTGAGGTCGCTGTTGGCGTAGCCGCAGAAGACGATCACGGCAGCTCGGCTCCGGCGCGCTGCGCGGCCCTGGTCAGCTCGCGGACCTTGGCCGGGTCGACCCGGCCCCACCAGCGGCCGTTGTCCTTCACCGACGAGGCGACGATCCCGCCGGAGCAGGCGGGCAGCAGCTCGCCGATGTTGGCGGCGCTGATCCCGGAACCGATGATCACCGGCAGCACGGTGGCGGCGGCGATGCCCTCCACCTCGTCCAGAGCGGCGGCGTCGCCGGTGCGCGAGCCGGTGGCGATCAGCACGTCGGCGTCGAAGAACTCGGCGTCCTCGGTCTGCTCGGCCAGCGTCCGGTCGGCGACGATGGCGTGCGCGCCGTGCTTGACGTGCACGTCGGCGAAGACCTTGACCGGCTTGGCGCCGATCCTGCTGCGGTAGCGGGTGGCCCGCGCCGACTGGCCCTCGATGATGCCCTCGTTGGCGACGTAGGCGTTGGCCCACTGGTTGACCCGGACGAACCCGGCGCCGCCCGCCCACGCCGAGGCGATGGAGCACTCGGCGGCGTTGGACAGCACGCTCACCCCGACCGACCCGGCGGTGGCCTCGCGCACCCGCTGGGTCACCACGGCCATGGACGCCGCCGTCTCGTAACCGTGCTCGCCCGGCTTCAGGAAGGGGATGTCCCAGTGGTTCTCGACGATGACGCCGTGGAAGCCGTTGTCGAGGTACGCGCGGGCCTCCTCGATCGCGAAGACCGAGATCTCGTCCAGCGGAACGCCCTCGTAATGGGGGCTGCCCGGCAGCGGCGGCAGGTGCACCGCGCCTATCAGGGCCTTCGGGGTGCCGAACAGGTCCTTGATCGCGTTCGGCTTGGGCGGGAAGACGCCCAGCCCGAGCCCGTCGTGGCCGTCCCCGGAGGTCTGCGTCATCCCGTGTCTCCGCCCTGTTGCTGTAATCGATTGCAGTGGAAGTTGGAATGAACCGTAGGTATATATCCGCAGGCAGTCAAGGGTCTATACTCAATTGATCAAGGGGCAGCCGATGACGTTCTGGTTGCGGATCGTTTCATGGAGGTAAACGATTGCGTAGCACCGAGACAGGCAACGGACGTCAGGGCGCGGGCGGCCCCGGGAACCGGGTCACCATCGCCGAGGTCGCCGAACGGGCCGGAGTGTCCACCGCCACCGTGTCCCGCGTGCTGTCGGGACGGGGCCAGACCTCGGCCGAGATGCAGCGCCGCGTCCGGCGCGCCGCCGACGAGCTCGGCTACCGGGTCAACTCCATCGCCCGGGCGCTGCGCAACAGCCGCACCGACACCGTCGGCATGGTCGTCCCGAGCATCACCAACCCGTTCTTCACCTCGCTGGTCGAGAGCGTCGAGCACGCGCTCGGCCGGGAGGGCAAGGAGCTGTTCCTCTGCGACGCCCAGTCCGACCCCGAGGTCGAGGCCCGGCGGCTGGCCTCCCTGGTGGCGCGCAACGTCGACGGCATCATCGTCAGCCCCAGCCACGGCACCGCCAGCGGCGCGGCGGTGCAGGAGACCGCCGACCGGCTGCCGCTCGTCCAGCTCGACCGGTTCGTCGGCGGCACCGACACCGACTGGGTCGGCGTGGACGACATCGCCGCGATGCGCCAGGTCATCGACCACCTGCACGACGGCGGCGCCCGGTCGGCCGCGTTCGTGGGGTCCCAGCTCACCAACTCCTCCACCGAGCAGCGGCTGGCGGGCTTCCGGCGCCGCGCCGCCGAACGCGACCTGACCGTCCTGGAGGACTGGGTCCTGCTCGGCGACTACACCGTGGAGTTCGGCGAGGCCGCCGTCGCCCGGCTGGCCCGCATGGACGCGCTGCCGGACGCGATCGTCTGCGCCGACGACCTGATCGCGCTGGGGGTCACCCGCGCCTGCCGCGCCCACGGGATCGACGTGCCGGGACGGGTCCAGGTGACCGGGTTCGACAACATCGAGTTCGCGCGGCTCGGCGAGCCCGCCCTGACGACGGTGGACCAGCCCCGCGACCGCATCGCGACCGAGGCGGTCCGGCTGCTGGCCGCCGCCGCGTCCGCCGCGGCCGACGGCGGCGAGCGGGGCCCCTGCGCCCACATCGCCCTGATCCCGTCCCTGGTCGTCCGCGACAGCACCCGCGCCCCCGCCCCGCGCGAACGCCCCACCGACCACTGACGGGAGACCCCCCATGACCGACCCCGCCCGCGCCGATCAGCCGCCCGCACACGCCAACTCCGATCGCACCGCCTCCGACATCGCCGAGGCCGAGCGTGGTTCGGGCGGACGTGAGGGGGCTTCGGCCGACGCCGCCATGCGCGAGGAGGCGGTGGCGCTCGCGCAGCGGCTCGTCCGGCTGGACACCCGTGCCGGCGGCGAGCGGCAGGCGGCCGACCTGGTGGCGGAGATCCTCACCGACGCGGGCTACCGGGTGCGCGTGGACGAGCCGGTCGAAGGGCGTGCCAACCTCGTCGCCCGGTACGGCTCCGGCAAGGACGACGTGACGTTCACCGGGCACCTGGACACCGTGCCCGCGCGCGAGTCGGAATGGTCGTTCGACCCGATGAGCGGCGACATCCGCGACGGCCGGCTGCTCGGGCGCGGCTCCAGCGACATGAAGGCCGGCGTCGCCGCGCAGGTCGCCGCGGCGGTGCGTCATGTGCGCGAGGGGGCGGACGGCCCGCAACTGGTCTTCACCTTCGGCGAGGAGACCGGCTGCGACGGAGCCGCCCACCTCGACCCCGCCGGCCTGCGTCCCGCCGCGCTGCTCATCGTGGCCGAGCCGACGGGCAACCGGATCGTCCTCGGCCACAAGGGCGCGCTGTGGCTGCGCGCGACCGCCCGCGGCGTGTCCGCCCACGGCTCCCGCCCCGAACTGGGCAGCAACGCGATCGCGGCCCTGGCGGGCGCCGCGCTGCGCGTCCACGGCCACGACGGCTGGCCCGCGCACCCGGCGGTGGGCCAGGCCACGGTGAACGTGGGCACCTTCCACTCCGGTGTGCAGCCCAACCTGGTCCCCGACCACGCCGAGATGTGCCTGGACATCCGCACCGTCCCGGGCTTCGGCTCCGACGAGGCGGCCGACGCGGTCGCTCGCCTGTGCGGACCGGGCATCGAACTGGAGCGGCTGCTCGACCTGCCGGGCGTGGCCACCGACCCGTCCGAGCCGGGGCTCGGCGACGTCCTGGAGACCCTCGTCCCCGGCTCGTCGGCGCTGCCGCCCATGTACGCGACCTACTTCACCGACGCCTCGCTGCTGCGCGACAAGCTGGGCGGCCCGGCCGTGGTCGTCTACGGACCGGGCGACCCCGAGCAGGCCCACGTCACCGACGAAACCTGCTCGGTGCCCAACATCGGCGACTGCGCCGCCGCCCTGTACCGCCTCCTGCGCAGTCGCTGACGCGAAGATCGCAGCCGACGCGGCCTCGCGGCGGGCCGCTTTGAGACGATGCCTGCCCGATATCGGGCAGGAATGTTGGCGTTGGCCGGGCGGGGTCGGCAGGATTGTGGCTCATGGTCGCCCAGCCCCATGACGAGCTCGTCGCCCACCTGTGCCGCACCAGCCCGCTCCGGCCGGGCGAGGCCGCCCGCGTCATCGCCGACGTGCTGGCGTACTTCGGCGAGCCGGTGGAGGAGTTCATCCGGCGCAGGCACGGCGAGCTGCGGGCGCGCGGGCTGACCAACGACCAGATCTTCGAGCGCATCGCGGCCGAGCTGCCGTTCCGGCGGGTGGCGCCGCCCGAACTCTCGCTGCGCCAGCTGCGTCGCATCGTCTACGGATAAACGCCTCAAACGGAGACATCGTGTGCGGAATCGTTGCCTACGTCGGTCCCCGGGACGCCGTCCCGATCCTCACTGAGGGACTGGCGCGCCTGGAGTACCGCGGGTACGACTCGGCGGGCCTGGCCGTCATCGCCCGCTCCGGTGACCTGAAGGTCCGCAAGGCCAAGGTACGGGTCGCCGAACTGGCCGCCGGCCTGCCCGCCCGCTTCAAGGGACGCACGGGCATCGGCCACACCCGCTGGGCCACCCACGGCGAGCCCAGCGACGTCAACGCGCACCCGCACGTGTCCGGGCCGATCGCGGTCGTGCACAACGGGATCATCGAGAACGCCGACGAGCTGCGCGCCAAGCTGGAGGCCGACGGGGTCGTCCTGACCTCGCAGACCGACAGCGAGGTGCTGGCGCACCTGATCGCCCGGTCCGGCGCGGACGAGCCGGAGGACGCCGTGCGCGAGGCGTTGTCGCAGGTCGTGGGCACCTACGGGATCGCGGTCATGGACACCCGCCACCCGGACGTGCTCGTCGTCGCCCGCAACGGCAGCCCGGTCGTGCTCGGCATCGGCGAGAAGGAGATGTTCGCCGCCTCCGACGTGGCGGCGCTGGTCCGCTACACCCGCCAGGTCGTCCACCTGGACGACGGCGAGCTGGCCACCGTCCGCGCCGACGGGTTCCGCACCTCCACCCTCGACGCCCGCGCGACCAGCAAGAAGCCGTCCGTCATCGAGACCGACGAGGCGGCCTACGACGCCGAGGGCTACACCCACTTCATGCGCAAGGAGATCCACGAGCAGCCCGCCGCCGTCGAACGGGCGCTCGGCGGACGGCTCGACGACCGCTTCCACACCGCGCACCTCGGCGGCCTCAACCTCGACCCGCGCGAGGCGCGCGGCGTGCGCCGCGTCAAGATCCTCGGCTGCGGCTCGGCGTACTACGCCGGGCAGGTGGGCGCCCAGCTCATCGAGGAGCTGGCCCGCATCCCGGCCGACGCCGAACCGGCCTCGGAGTTCCGCTACCGCAACCCGGTCGTCGAGCCGGACACGCTGTACGTCGCCGTCAGCCAGTCCGGCGAGACCTACGACACGCTCGTCGCCGTCCAGGAACTGCGGCGCAAGGGCGGACGGGTGCTCGGCGTGGTCAACGCGGTCGGCAGCGCCATCGCCCGCGAGTGCGACGGCGGCGTCTACCTGCACGCCGGACCGGAGATCGCGGTCGCGTCCACCAAGGCGTACACCTCCACCGCCGTGGTGTTCGCCCTGCTCGCCCTGCACCTGGGACGCATCCGCGACCTGTCGCCCGCCGACGGCCGCCGCATCGCCGCCGGGCTGCGCGCGCTGCCCGGCCAGATCACCGAGATCCTCGCCCAGGAGGACCGGATCGCCGCGCTCGCCGCCGACCTGGCGACCTACCGCAGCATGCTGTTCATCGGACGCGTCCGCGGCTGGCCGATCGCCCGCGAGGGCGCGCAGAAGCTCAAGGAGGTCTCCTACGTCCACGCCGAGGCGTACCCGGCCAGCGAGCTCAAGCACGGGCCGCTGGCGCTGGTCAGCCCCGAGCTGCCGACCGTCGCGATCGTCCCGGACGACGAGCTGCGCGACAAGAACCTCTCCACCCTCGGCGAGATCCGCGCCCGGCAGGGCCGCGTCGTCACGATCGGCCACCGGGACCTGGGCGACGACTCCCTGGTCGTGCCCAAGAACGAACCCGAACTCGACCCGATCCTCCTGACGATCCCGTTGCAGCTGCTGGCCTACCACGCGGCCGTCGCGCTGGGCCACGACGTCGACAAGCCCCGCAACCTGGCCAAGAGCGTCACAGTCGAATGACCCTCCTGACCTTCGCCGGAGTCGCGGCCCTGCTGACGCTCATGCCGGGCCCCGACTCCCTGCTCGTCCTGCGCACCGCCGTGGCCCACGGCCGCCGCGCCGCCCTCACCGCCGCCCTCGGCATCCAGGCCGGCTGCCTGTGGTGGGGCGTCGCGGCCGGCCTGGGCCTGTCCGCCGTCCTCGCCACGTCCGAAACCCTCTACACGGCGGTGCGCTGGGCCGGCGCCTGCTACCTGCTCTACCTGGGCGCCCGCCTCCTGCTCCAACGCGCCGACGCCGACGACGCCGTCGAGCCGCCCAGCCGCCGCTTCTTCGTACGCGGCCTGCTGACCAACGCCCTCAACCCGAAGGTGGGCGTCTTCTACCTCTCGCTGCTGCCGCAGTTCGTCCCGCAGGACGCCCCCGTGGCCGCGTGGAGCCTCCTGCTGACCGGCGTCCACGTGGCCGAGGGCATCCTGTGGTGCGCGACGATCGCCGTCCTGGCCGACCGCCTCGGCCACTGGCTCCGCCGCCCCACCTTCCGCCGCGCCCTGGACCGCGTGGCCGGAACCGCCTTCATAGGCTTCGCCTTCCGCCTGGCCCTCCGCCCCTGACGGCGGCACAGCGTCGTTCCCGGTCAGGAAGGCCGGGAACGACGCTCGGCGTAGAGGCGGCCGACGAGCGCCCCGAGGTGGATGACCACCCCCACCGCCACCAGCCAGGACAGGATGACCATAACGACGCCGATAGAGCCGTAGATCTGCTGGTTGGCCACGATCTGCGCAGAGAAGTAACGGGCGGAGAACACCCCCAGTCCCACCCAGCACACCCCGGTGGCCAGGGCGGACGGGAACAGGGCGCGCCATCGCATCGCGCCCAGGAGCAACACCTTCATGCTGCCCCACCAGAAGAGCGTCGCCAGCACAAGGCCGAGCAGAGCCTGCGCCACCGTCCCGCCGACCGGGCCGATGATCCGGCCGGCCGTCGCCTGGACGGCGCAGTAGGCGAGCAGCGCCGTCAGCCAGCACACCTGGGCGGCGACACTGCGCCACCCCTGGTGCGGGACGTCGAACACCCTCTCGTACCAGCTCTGCAGGGTCCCGGCGACGGCCACGGCGCCCAGGACCAGCAGGAACGCGCTCGGCACCGTGAAGGTGCCCGACCGGTGACCTGGCCTGAACAGGGCCGCCACGGCCTGCGCGGCCGGCTGGTCCAACCCCAGCCAGCCGGCGACCACCGCCGCGACGTCACGCCCGGCCGCGCCGGTCACGACGATGAGGAACGGAAAGAAGCACAAGATCGCCAGCGCGGCCAGCTGGAACGAGCCGGCGAAGAAGTCGACCGCCGTCAGCCGTCCCCACAGCCGTCCCGCCTCGCTCGCCCGCAGACGCTCGGCGGCCACCCGGACCTTCACGGCCGAGACCGCCCATCCCACGCGCCTGCGTCCTCGCTCACCGCGTGGGCCGGTCGGCGTCCCGGGGCCCGTCATGGACGTCGCTTCACGACCGCGCGCCCTCCGTCGCCCGGCCCCGGATCGCGCACCGCGGCCGGTCAGGCCGTCCGCCGCTTGGGCATCCGCCCCGGTCGAGCGGCTCGACCGGGCGTCCGAGGGCGAAGCCGCCGGTGCCGGCGGCCGCGCGGTTCACCCGGCCAGAACCTTGGTCTTGGCGCGCTGGTACTCCTCCGCAGTGAGATCGCCGTGATCCTTGAGCGCGGCGAGCCGGCCGAGTTCCTCCGCCTGACTCGCGGCGCGACCTCCCATGGCCGCCTGGTACTGGGCCTCGCGCGCACGCATTGAAGCGATCTCGCGATCGCCCATTCCCCTGCCCCGGACGATCAGGTACGTCAGGACACCGACGACCGGCAGGACGATGACGAAGATCGTCCAGCCGGCCTTCGCCCAGCCGTTCAGCGAGTCGTCGCGGAACACGTCGGTGATGACCCGGAACAGCAGCAGGAACCACAGCGCCAGCAGGAACAGCCACAGCATCGTCAGGAACGCGTTGAGCAACGGATAATCCATGATCGTTGTCCTGTCGTCGTGTCCGGCGCGCGACGTGACGGCGCCGCCGCACATCCAGCGGGCCAGGTTCCGGCGTGCCCGAGGAATCACTGCGGGCGCCGCGCCCCCCTGCGGCCCCTCGTCCACGACGCGGAGTGAATCCTGCCCCTCACCTCATGTAATGGCTGAATTCCCCATTGCGCGGCGCATACTCGGCACCGCCTCCAAAGCCGCACGGCCGCGTCATGAACGCCGCGGCGACACTCACACGGCCGACCTCACCGGGACTCCTCGCGGCCTCGGCGCCCCGACACTCGTCTGACGAATTTCGCGGTAGTGACATAGTGGCGCGGGCCTCCTGTGTCTGTGAGGGAGACAGGAGGGAGGCCCGGTGAACCCAGAGTCCCGGGAGAGCTTCACCCGGTTCGTCGCGGCACGGTCGGGCAGCCTCATGCGCCTGGCCTACGTGCTCACCGGCGACCAGCACGCCGCCGAGGATCTGCTGCAGTCGGTGCTGACCAAGACCGCGGCACGGTGGCGGCACGTCGACGACAACCCCGAGGCCCACGTGCGTCGCGCCATGTACCACGAGCAGATCAACCGCTGGCGGCGGCGCCGCAGGGAGTCGGCGGTGGCCGCGCCCCCGGAACGTGTCGCCGCCGACCGCAGCGACGAGGTGGACCTGCGGCTGGCGCTGGAACGGGCCCTGCTGGCGCTGCTCGCGCGCAAACGGGCCGTGCTGGTGCTGCGGTACTTCTCTCGTCAAGGCCCCGAAGAAGGGCGTCCGCGCATTCCGCCCTGGCGACTGCCCAAACGAGAACGGCCCGTCCAACTTCCTCTGCCAGGGATTCGTCCCACGCTGACGCTGCCGCGGGCAGCCGGTGCAGTTGTCCCGTCCGGACGAACCTCGCAGAGCCGGAGACGGAGGCTTCAGTGGGCGCGGAGCGCGTCCAGGATCAGGGTCACCGTCCGGTGGCGGAGGTCGTCGGACCAACCGGCGGCCAGGGCGCCGTGGACGGTGCCGGTGAGAAGGGCCATGACCTCATCGAGGCGGACCTCCGGGCGGACGGTGCCGGCGTCTCGGGCGGCGTCCAGCAGTGAGCCGAAGGTGTGGGTGAGCGCCCTGATCTGCTCACCCGGCTCGATGGGGGTGCCCTCCTCGGCGAGGAGGCTCACGACGGTGCCGACCTTGGTCGAGCGTTCGACGAGGAAGGTGAAGTAGTCGAAGAACGCGGTGCCGGGATCGCCGTCGGCGATGAGGGCCTCCGCCCTGTCGATGAGACTCCCCCGCACTTCCTTCATGATCGCGGCGAGGAGGTCGCGCTTGGTGGGGAAGTGGCGGAAGACGGTCCCGATGGCGACGCCGGCGCGGTCGGCGACCTCCTCGGTCGAGGCGGAGGTGCCGCGTTCGGCGAACGCCTCTTCGGCGGCGGCGAGGATGCGGGCGCGGTTGCGTCGGGCGTCGGCGCGCATGGGCTTGCTCGGTGTCATTCGTCCACTCGTTGACAAGATGAGTCGAGACTCATACTTTTCATGAGTCGCCACTCATGTTAGGTGCTTCCGAAGGGATCGCCCCATGTCCACGCCGACCCCACGGGACCTGTTCGCCCGCTTCCAGCACAACGCCCTCGCCGGTGCGGCCGGTTTGGACGAGGAGATGCTGGCCGAGAACGTCGTCGTGGAACAGCCGTTCGCCCCCGCCGGGCACCGCAGGATCGAGGGCCGGGACAAGGTCATGGCCATGACCCGGGCGGGCCGCGAGGCTCTCCCCCTCGTGTTCGAGGAATTCCGGGACGTGGTGATCCACGAGACCACCGACCCCGAGGTGATCATCGCCGAATACCAGATGATGGCCACCATGCCGGGCGGTGGCACACGAGCACAGGCCGGGTTTGTGGTGGTCCTGCAGGCTCGGGACGGACGCATCGTGCGTTGGCGCGAGTACCAGGACCGCACGGCGATCGCCGAGGCCCTGGCCTGAACCACTCTGAAAATCCACCGCCCTGCAGCAGACGAGCGCGTCACTCGACAGGAATGACGTAGGACAGCTCGTAGCGGTCGACCGGGACGATGATGTCGGCCGTCTCCACAGGCCGCTCGGCGGTCGCGTACGTCCGGTGGATCACCATCACGATGGAGCCGACCGGCTCGTCCAGCTCCTCGGCCTCGGCCGCAGTGATCGAGCGTGCCGTGATGACCTCGTTCGCCATGCCGATCTCGTGGCCGATGGCGCGCATCCGCGCCACCACACCGGCGCCCGCATGCGGGCCTTCTTCGGGGAGCATGACGGAAGTGCCGCGGGTCAGCTCCAGTGGCTCCCAGCTCGTGGAGAGCATGACGGGCTCCTCGTCGGCGAGGAACACGTATCGGGTGCGCATCACCGGATCGCCCTCGGCGATGTTCAGTCGCTCCGCGACCGCGGGCGGGGCCGTGTCGCTCTGCGAACTCGATCGCCACGTCCCGGCGCGCCCCTGCGCCTCCATGTCGGCACGGAACGGACTCCCGGCCCGGCCGCGGGCCTCGCGATACCAGGAGCGCGTCAGCCGACGCACGGCGGGACGTCGGCGCACGTAGGTGCCCGACCCCGACCGTGATTCGACGTGACCCTCGGAGATCAGCAGGCGCACGGCCTCCACGGCGACACGGTCGGAGACGTCGTACTGCCGTGCGAGCTGGTGCCGACTGGGAACCCTGTCACCCGGCGCCAGCCTTCCGTCGACGATCTGGCGCCGCAGATCATCGGCGATCCGCAGGTAGGCGGGCTGCATAGGAACTCCGAGTTGACGGTCGCGAGCGGTTGCTCAGGACAGCTTGACAACCTGAGTACTCAGGTTGTCAAGCTGAGTACTCAGGTTGCTGAGAGTCAACAATCGATCACGCTGAGAGGTGTCGCGCCATGGAATGGACCCATACCTATCCGGGGCTGCCGTCCATGGTGCCGGCGATCAGAGCGTTCGTGCGAGGACTGCTCGGTGATACCCCCCGCACCGACGACGCCGAACTTGTCGTTTGCGAACTCGCTACCAATTCCCTGCGCCATACACCCAGTGGTGGTGATGGCGGCAAAATCACCGTCGCCGTCACCGTCCGCGCCGGGTACACGCGCGTTGCCGTATCCGACCCAGGGACCGGCGGCTGGCAGAGGCTCGGCATGCCGGACGAGATCGCTGAGTACGGTCGCGGCCTGCTCATCGTCGAGGCATACGCCGACAATTTCGGCCACGTCGTAGACGACGACGGCCAAACCATGTGGGCCGAGTTCATCTGGCGCGATTTATGAAGCCACGAACGTCACACCCCACAGACAGCAGGGACTTGCCGCGCGCACTCGCCCCCCATATGCGCGCGGCCCTCAGCGGGCGGTCATGTGGGGAGATGCCGCCCGCCGCCGCACGGCCCGGCCATGCCGGGGTTCGCCGCCGGGCCGTGCGGCCCTTCCCCGACACAAACGGAGGACACCGTGTCTGACGCCTATCAGCAGGACGCTGGCGCGTGGGAGAGGGAGATCGCGGTGCTGGAGCGCAACTTTCCCGGGGTGCAGGTGTGGTTCGGCTGCTACACGCGGCGCTGGTGGGCGTTGTATGCGGGGCGCCTTGTCGAGGGGCGGACGCCCGCGCACATCGGTGAGCAGATCTTCCGTGCCCGCCAGCGTGCGAACGTTCACGGTGCCGACCCGAGGCCGCCGGAGGCGTCCCACCGGTGCCACTTCCTGTACGACTGCGTGTGCCGTTCCCAGGAGGGGAGGCCATGACGGCGGTGGGGGGCGTTCTTCTGCGCTACTACCTGGGGCGTCGCGGGTGGCGGTTGTACGACCGTGGTAACGGGACGTTCGAGATCGTCCCTGCGGACGGTCAGAGGTTGCGGGTGCCGTTGCCGCCGCTGCGTTTGGCGCCGTTGCGGCGGGACGGCTGGGTGTGGTGGCAGTGGGACGCCAGGCCGCCGATTGGGGTCCGTGCCCGCCACGCCGTACGCCGCCCCGGCGCGGGCCGCCGACCTGTCCGGCCTGCCGCCGGCCTACATCGCCACCGCGGAGTTCGACCCCGTCCGCGACGAAGGCATCGATTACGCGCTGCGCCTGCTGCAGGCCGGCGTGTCCGTCGAGCTGCACCAGTGGCCCGGCACGTTCCACGGATCGCAGGCGATCCTGTCCGCCGAGGTGTCGCAGCGGCAGATCGCCGCACTCGGCGACGCGCTGCGCCGTGGCCTGGCTCGGTGAGGCGGGGTGGCCGACCGGCTCGGCCGCCCCCGCCCAGCCGATGGAAGATCACCGCAGGAAGGGCGTCCCGGCCTGGCCGTCATCCCGATCGATCTCTTCGCGTCGTCCATCCGTCTTCAGCAAGGCGGCAGGATCCGCGCCGACAGAAGAACAGCCGACGTCGACCAGGACGGCTGGCGGCTGCGGGCCTTCCACGCGAAGACCGACGCCGACGTCCACGCCGGCCACTGGGAGGTCCACCCCGAGGCCGAGGAGGTCGTGTCCTGCCTCATCGGGAAGATCCGCCTCTACCTCCGTCCGGAGCGGCCGGGACAGGAGGAGGAAGAGATCAGCCTGATGGCCGGAACCGTCGCCATCGTCCCGCGCGGGCGATGGCACCGGATCGAGCTGGACACGCCCAGCACCATCATGGCCGTCACCCTGCCGCGCGGCAGCCGGCTGGAGGAGCGGACCGAAACCTAGACGGCACTCCTCACCCATGAGCACGACGGCGGTCGCGGTCCAGCAGGGTCGTGGCTATGGCGATCTGGACCGGGTCGAGCGCGGTCTTGCCGTCCTCGACGTCCCACAGCGCGTTCTGCAGGACGCGGCCGAGCGTCCAGCCGGTCGCGCGTCGCCGGTCCAGGTCGAGCACCTCGGTCAGCAGGTCGAAGCGGCGGAGCACCGCGCGGGGGACGTCGCCCGAGGCGACCACCTCGTCCCAGCGGTTGTCCAGGGCCGGCAGCAGGTCGAACCCGGGGTCGCCGGCGAGCGGTTCGGGGTCGATCGCCAGCCACGGCTCGCGCTGCCCGGCCAGGACGTTGTCATAGTGCAGATCCCAGTGCAGCAGACGGTCGCCGGGCTCGCCGACCAGCTCGGCCACGGCCGAGGCGCAGGTCCGCACCAGTTCCCGCTCGGCCGGGTCGCGCAGCGCCGGCACGGCGTGCGGCACCTGGTCGAGCATGGCGGCGGCGACGTCGGCCAGGTGTCGCAGACCGTCCGGGGCGGGCACGGCGACCAGGCGGGCCAGCAGCTCGGCCAGGATCTGGTCGGCGTCGTCCCCGGCCACCGAGGACAGCGGCCTGGTCGCGTCCAGCCGTTCCAGCAGCATGGTGCCGGTGGCCGGGTCGTGGTCGAGCAGGAGCACCACGCCGTCGCCGTTCCAGGCGCGCAGCCCGATCGGCGCTCCGGCGTTGTCCTCGGTGACCGGCTGGAGCTTGAGCACGGCCGGTACGCCGTCCGCGCGGGTCACCGGCAGGACGAGCGACGCCATGCCGTGCGCCGGAGGTCCGTCCGGCCGCAGCGACCAGCGGTCCAGGAAGTCGGTGACCAGCCCCGGCAGCGCGGGGATCCAGGCGCGTACGGACGCGTCGCTGTGCTCGGCGTAGGACGCGACCAGTGCGTCCGGCACGTCGATGTGCATGTGCGGGTTCTCCTTCGTGGGTTCGGGATTCCGATGGCTGACACGAAGGAGGTGATGGTGGTGCCCGGCTGCCGGGCAGGGGTCAACGCATAACTCCGACCCTACTCGAACATGATCAGTGTGGCCGCCGGGCGCTCACCTGCGCGGTACCGAGGGCTTGGGCGGCGTCCTGCCCAGGCCGCGTGCGGTCGATTCGGGGCGTGGGGTGACGGGCTTCGTGGCCCGTGACGACGCGGCCCGTGATGACGCACTGGGGGAGGACCTGGTGGCCGGTGGGGGTGCGTGTTGTGGGTCGGTGTCCCAGTTGTGGGCTTCGCCGGTGAACGCCGGGGTCGGGAAGGGCTCCACGGGCAGGTCGCGGGTCGCCTTCTCCATGAAGGAACGCCAGATGCGGGTGGGGCCGGTCTCGCCGCTCACCTCACCGGGGTGGCCGGGCAGGTTCCTGAGCGTGCGGCCCTGGGTGTCGGCCATCACCACCGCCGTGGACAGTTGCGGGACGTAGCCGACGAACCAGGCGGCGCGGTGGCGGTCGGTGGAACCGGTCTTGCCCGCCGCCTCCCGGTCGGGCAGGGCCGCGTCGCGTCCGGTGCCCGTGGTGACCGTCCTGCGCAGCGCGTACGTCACCTGCGCGGCCTGCTCGGTGGTGAGGACGCGGCGGCGTGGCCGGGTCCAGGGCAGGGGGACGGTCCGGCCGCGCGCGTCGACGATCTTCGTGATGAGGTGCGGGGTGACGGGCGTGCCGCCGTTGGCGAACGCCGCGTACCCGGCCGCCTGGTGGGCCGCCGAGATGTCCGCGATGCCCAGGGCGATGCCCGCCTGGCCGCGGAACGGTTTCAGCGCCTCGGCGGGGAAACCGAGATCGACAGCGGTGTCGACCACGTTCGACAGCCCTGCTTCGAAGGCCAGCTTCACGTAACCGGTGTTGACCGACAGGGCGGTGGCGGTGGCCAGATCGACACGTCCGACGGAGCCGATCTTCTCGTCGTTGTCCACCAGGTAGCCGGGGGCGCTCAGCGGGGTGAGGCTGCCGTCGGGGGCGAACTTCTGCGGGGCGTCGCCGTTGACCACCGAGCGGACGCTGTACCCGCGCCGCAGCGCCGCGGCCAGCACGTACGGCTTGAACCCCGACGCCGCCTGCGCCACCGGCGTGAACAGGCTGTCGTGCTGGGTGCGTTCCGGGTCGCCGCCGTAGAGCGCCCGCACGGTGCCGTCCGCCGGGTCCACCGCGATGAGGCCGCCGCGCACCCGCTGCGGCCACTCCGGCTCGCGTGCCCGGCGCATCGCCTGCTCGGCGTACGCCATCCAGCGCCTGTCCAGGCCGGTGTAGATCTTCAGACGGCCGTTGACGACGGACTGGGCCGGGATGCCGAGCGTCTCCAGCTCGTCGAGCACCCGCTGCCGGACCAGCAGGTCCTGGCCGGTCAGGTTGACGCCCTGCCATTCGCGGCGGGTGCGGGGGAAACGCAGGCGGTCCGCCGCCGCGCGTTCCAGGCGGCCCATCGCCACCATGCCGTCGACCACGTACTTCCAGCGGGCCCGCAGCGCGCGGGCGGGCGCGTCGTCGCCCTGCGTCCGGAAGTACTCCGGCCGCTGGATCATGGCGGCCAGCAGCGCGCTCTCGGCGACCGTCAGCTGCCAGACGTCCTTGTCGAAGAACGCGCGGGCGGCGGCCTGCACGCCGGAGGTCTGGCGGCCGAAGTAGACGGTGTTGAGATACAGGTCGAGGATCTCGTCCTTGGGACGGTCGCGGTTCATCTTGACCGCGACGACCAGCTCCTTGACCTTGCGTCCGAGCGTGCGGTCCCGGCTCAGCCCCTTGTAGTAGTTGCGGGCGAGCTGCTGGGTGATCGTGGAGGCGCCCTGCATGTCGCCGCCCGAGGCGTTGTTCATCAGGGCGCGCAGCATGGCCTTGGGGGAGACGCCGTGGCCTGTGTAGAAGCCGCGGTCCTCGGCGGCGAGCACCGCCCAGCGCAGATGGTCGGGGATCTGGTGGTGCCGGACGACCTCGCGGTTGGCGCCGAGGCGGAACATCGGGGTCCGGCCGTCGCCGTAGTAGACGGTCGAACCCTCGTCGGCCGCGCCGGCCTGCGGTTCGGTCGGCAGCGGCGTCCGGACGTAGAGGACGGCGATGGCCGTGGCCGTCGGCAGGACGCAGGACAGGACGGCGGCGAGCAGCCCGCGCCCGCCTCTCAGGAAGCGGGGCAGGCGGAATGAGTGCTTGGGACGGGTTCGGGCATGGCGGGGACGACCGGCACGCATACGACCTCATTCGACGCGGAGCGGGAGGAATCCCGTCCGAGCGCGCCAGGGCGGTCACCGACCGGGCCGGAACCGTCCAGGGGACGCGTCCGGTGCCGAGAGACCGCCGAGGTAGCCCGCGAGACGCGGACAGGGCGAAGTCGGACGACGCTGCGAGGAAACGCAGTCGAATGCATGCCAGGTCGTGGCCGGTGGACACCGGGCATCGGAGCCCGCGGAGCGCGAACCCGTGCCGGTGCGTTACGTCACCGTGATCGCAACTTAATCATCGGTCCGGTGCCGCCGCAAGCGATCGAGAAGATCCGGGGTCCAAAGACCGGAGTCCCGCCCGCGCTGCGGGGCGCGGGCGGGACTCCTCGTGCGGGTCAGTGCGGGTTGGCGGCCAGGAGTTCGGCCAGCAGGTCGTCCAGGGTGACGATGCCCATGTAGTCGCCGCCGGGGGAGTTGACCACGGCCAGCTGGGCGCGGGCCCGGCGCATCCGGGTGACCGCGTCCAGGACGGTGGTGCCCGCCACCAGCGCCGGGGCCGGGTGGGCCAGGTCGGCGGCGGTGCGGGTGCCGTCGGGGTTGGTCACGGCGGCGCGGACGTGGACGATGCCGGCCACGGTGCCGTCGCCGGCGCGGACCAGCAGGCGGCTGTGGCCGCTGGCGGTCGCGACGCGGCGGACGTCGGCCGCGGTGGCGTCGGCGGCGATCGTCGTGACCGAGGTGGCCGGGACCACCAGGTGGTCGACGGTGACCTCCCGCGCCGAGATGGCCCGGCGCAGCAGCTCGTGGTCGTGCCGTCCGATCAGGCCCAGGCGGCGGGACTCGCCGACCAGGTGGCTGAGGGACTGCGGGTCGGTGTGCTCCTCCAGCTCGTCGCGCGGCGGGATGCGCACCAGGCGCAGCAGCGCGTTGGTCGTCTCGTTCAGCAGCGACAGGATCGGCCGGGAGATCTTGGCGAACGCGCGGAACGGCAGCGCCAGGATTACGGCCGAGCGCTCGGGGTGCGCGATCGCCCAGGACTTGGGCGCCATCTCCCCGATGACCATGTGCAGGAACGTCACGACGGCCAGGGCGGTGGCGAACGCGATCGCCTTGGAACCGGCGTCGGGGACGCCCAGCGCGTGCAGCGGCGGCTCCAGCAGGTGCTCGAACGCCGGCTCGGTGACGATCGCCAGGCCCAGCGAGCACATGGTGATGCCGAACTGGGCGCCCGCCAGCATCAGCGACAGCTCCCGCGACCCGGCCACGGCGGCGGCCGCCGGGCGGCTGCCGCGCGCGGCGGCGCGTTCGAGCTGGCCGCGGTTGGCGGCGACCAGCGCGAACTCGGCGGCGACGAAGAAGCCGTTGCCGAGCAGGAGCAGGACGGTGATCAGCAGGGTGGTCATCGGGTCCATCAGGACTCCACCGCCGCCAGGTCGGGGGCGAGGACGCGCAGCCGCACGTGGCGGGCCACGCGCCGGGCCACGGTGACCACCTCGATCTCGACGCGGCCGGCCGGGTCGAGGTCGACGGTGACCCGGTCGCCGGGCGAGGGCAGGCGGCGCAGCCGCGCCATGACCAGCCCGCCGAGGGTGTCGTACACCTCGTCCTCGGGCAGGGCCAGCCCGGTCAGGCGGACGATCTCGTCGATGCGCTTGGCCGCGTCCACCAGCCACGACCCGTCGGGGGCGGCGGCGGGGGCGCTCTCGCGCACGTCGGTCTCGTCGGTGATCTCGCCGACCAGCTCCTCGGCCACGTCCTCGAAGGTGAGGATGCCGGCCAGGCCGCCGTACTCGTCGACGACGCAGGCGAACTCCTCGCCGGTCTCGCGCATCCGCTCGATCACCCCGTACAGCGGCTGGCTGCCGGGGATCAGCAGGGCGGGCCGGGCGATCTCGCGGACCGGGGTGGCCGGGTCGAGGCCGTCGTCGGCGACCTCCCGCACGCCCGCCACGCCGATCACGTCGTCGACCTCCCCGTCGTACACGGGGTAGGCGGTGTGGCCGGTGCGGCGGATCAGCTCGACCAGGTCGGCGACGGGGGCGTCGCCGGACAGCGCGCGGACGCGGGTGCGCGGCACCATCACCTCGTCGGCGGTGTGCTCGCCGAAGGTCACGGCGCGTTCCAGCAGCCCGGACAGGTCGGCGGGCAGGTGCCCGGCGCTGTGCGAGCGGCCGATGATGTCGCCGAGCTCCTCCAGGGTGGCGCCGCCGTGCAGCTCCTGCACCGGCTCGACGCCGACCGCCCGCAGCAGCCGTTCGGCCGACTTGTCGAACAGCCGGATCAGCGGGCCGAACACCGTCAGGTAGACCAGCGTGGAGGAGGCCAGGGCGCGGGCCAGCGACTCGGCGCGGGCCAGCGCGAGGTTCTTGGGGAACAGCTCACCCAGCAGCATCTGGATGAGGGTGGCCAGGACGAAGCCGGTCGCCAGGGCGATCGCGCCGGCCGCCCCGGTGGGCACGCCCACCAGCGGAAGCAGCGGCTCGATCAGCTCGGCCAGGGCGGGTTTGGCGATGAAGCCGACCACCAGCGTGGTCATGGTGATGCCGAGCTGCGCGCCCGACAGCATGAACGACAGGCGGCCGAGGACCTTCAGGGCCCGCGCGGCGGCCTTGTCGCCGCGTTCGGCGGCCTGGCTCAGCCGCGACCGGTCGGCGGCGACGTAGGCGAACTCCTGAGCGACGAAATACCCGGTGGCCGCGGTGAGCAGCACCACGGCCAGCACACCCAGCACCGCGCTCACCGCGGGGCACCGGGTCTATGACTGGGGTCCGACACTGCGGACGCTCAACTCCTCTCTGGACTGCCTCATGTACGCAAACGCAAGCTCACACCAGGTCGTTCCCGAAAACAAGAAGGGAGGTCGTGTGATGACCACCGCTTGTGCCCGAAAGTGTCACCGATCACACTGATTGGTAAGCACCTGCCGGATTCTTGACGCTGAGGGTGGTCTTTTGCTCCCGGGCCGCCCAGCGGGGGGACGGGGCGGGGCAGCGAATCCAGCGGGGGCCGGGCCGGATCGAGCGCGGAGCGGACGTGAACGAGAGCGGGGCTGGGGCGGCCGCGCCCATGAGCCGTGAGGGCGTCGACCATGCCCTGCGGACGTTGCGCGAGGAGCACGAGCGGATCGCCGACTCGCTGCTGGAAGTGGAGGCGCACCAGGGGTTCCGGCTGCTCAAGGGCGCCGTCCTGACGGGGGAGACCTGGCGGCGCTGGGACGAGGCGCAGCGCCGCATCGAACGGCTGTGGCTGCTGTTCGACGCCTGCCAGCAGGTGGTGGAGGCGGCCGAGCGGCTGCGGGCCCGCCGCAGCCGTCCCGACCCGGCGACGCTGGCGGAGCTGAGCGAGCTGCTGGCGGGCCCGTCGGTGGAGGCGCCCGAGAGCGAGATCCCGCTGGAGCGGCGCACCCTGCTCGGCCCGGACCGGCGGCGGCTGACGCTCGGCGAGGCCGTCGCCCTGATGTCGGAGACGTTCGACCGGGTGGTCGAGGTGGTCGCCGCGGCGGACGCCGCGTGGACGGCGCTGCTGGTCCCGCTGGACGAGGTGGAGAGCGACTGGCGGGAGGCCGCCCGGCTGGCGCAGGCGCTGGACGGCGCGCGGCGTCCCGAGGTCGACCGGCTGGGGCGCGAGCTGACGGCGTTCGGCCAGCTCGCCCGCACCGACCCGCTGTCGCTGGTGCGGGACGGGCGGGCCGACACCTCCCGGCTCGACCGGCTGCGCGCCGCGCTGGACGCGCTGCGCGAGTCGCTGGGCGAGGCGGTGCGGCTCAAGGAGGACTACGAGCGGCGCGTCTCCGACCTGCGCGCGTCCGTCGACGGCGTGGCGGAGGCCGAGCTGCTCGCGGCCCGCGCCAGGGACGAGGCGCTGGAGAAGATCGCCGCTCCGGTGCCGCCCGAGCCGGGCCCGTCGCGCGCGGCGGCGCTGCGCGAGCAGGTGGCGACGCTGGACGGGCTGCGCCGCGCGGGCCGCTGGACCGAGCTGGTCGGCCGGGTCACGGAGCTGGACGCGGCGGCCCGCCTGGCCCTGGAGCAGGCCCGCGACGAGCAGCGGCTCAGCACGGGCCTGCTGGACCGGCGCGGCGAGCTGCGCGGTCGCCTGGAGGCGTACCGGGCCAAGGCCGCGCGGCTGGGCCTGGCCGAGGACGACGGGCTCACGACCCTGTACAAAAGGGCCCGTGACCTTTTGTGGTCAGCCCCGTGCGACCTGCGACGGGCGACGGTGGCGGTGGCGGATTATCAGCGTGCGATCAAAGTGTGGGAGAGCGAGGCGGGGGCGGGGCGATGACACGGTGCACCCAGCCCGACTGCTCGGGCACCGTCGGTGAGGACGGTTTCTGCGACGAATGCGGCATGGCCCCGCCTGCCGGAGGCACGGTCCCACCGGCCACCGGGCCGACCACCGGGCCGACCTCGGGGCCGGCCCCCTCGGCCGGGTCCCCGGCCTCGGGGCCGCTCGCCGCCCCGCCCGTCACGACCCCGACGGCCGGCAGCGGCTCGGGCGGGTCGAGCGCGGGGTCGGCGGGAGCCGCGCCGTCGCCCGGGAGCGCCGGGAGCGGTGGGACGGCCGGGGCGCGGGCGAACTCCCAGACGCCGGGGCCGTCCACGCCGCAGGCCGGGACGCAGCCGTCCGGCGCGGGCTCGCAGGGGTCCGGGCCGTCCAGCGGGGGACGGACGTTGTGGCGGGGGTCGCAGTCGTCCGGCGCCACGGGCGGCTCCGCGCGGCGCGGCACGCTGGGCGAGGGACTGGTGAACGTGCCGCCCGTCCCCTACCGCGACCCCGCCTCGGCGATCATGGAGCGGCCGGAGGTGCCGGAGAAGCGCCGGTTCTGCAGCCGCTGCGACGAGCCCGTCGGCCGCAGCCGCGACGGTCGTCCCGGCCGCACCGAGGGCTTCTGCCGCAAGTGCGGGCACCCGTTCTCGTTCACGCCCAAGCTCAAGCCCGGCGACCTGGTCGGCGGGCAGTACGAGGTGCTCGGCTGCCTGGCGCACGGCGGGCTCGGCTGGATCTACCTGGCCCGCGACCACAACGTCAACGGACGCTGGGTGGTGCTCAAGGGCCTGCTGGACACCGGCGACGCCGACTCGCTGGCCGCGGCCGCCGCCGAACGCGCCTTCCTGGCCGAGGTGGAACACCCCAACATCGTCAAGATCTACAATTTCGTCCGGCACGGGGACTCCGGCTACATCGTCATGGAGTACGTCGGCGGCCAGTCCCTCAAGGACATCCTGCTGCAGCGCCGCACGCAGGACGGCGAGGAGGCGGCGCTGCCGCTGCCGCAGGTCCTCGCCTACGGATTGGAGGTGCTGCGCGCGCTGGGCTACCTGCACGGCGTGGGCCTGCTGTACTGCGACTTCAAGCCCGACAACGCCATCCAGTCGGAGGAGCAGCTCAAGCTGATCGACCTGGGCGGAGTGCGGCGGGCCTTCGACGTCGACAGCCCGATCTTCGGCACGCCCGGCTACCAGGCCCCCGAGATCTCCGACCGGGGCCCGTCGGTCACCTCCGACCTGTACACCGTGGGCCGGGCGCTGGCGGTGCTGAGCTTCCCGTTCCGCGGCTACACCCGGCGGCACCTGCGCAGCCTGCCGCCCCGCGACGAGGTGCCGCTGCTGCGGCGGGAGGAGTCGTACTACCGGCTGCTGCGCCGCGCCACCCACCCGGACCCGGCGGCCCGCTTCCAGAGCGCCGCCGAGATGGCCGAGCAGCTCACCGGGGTGCTGCGCGAGGTGCTGGCCGCCGAGGACGGCAGGCCGCGCCCGGCCCTGTCCACGCTGTTCGGGCCGGAGCGGGACGCCGCCGGAACGGAGATCGCCGACATCGGCACCGCCGTCCGCAACGCAGGCGCCGCCGTCCGCAACGGCCCGGCCGTCCGCAACGGCGGCGTGGCGGGCACCACGGTGCAGGCGATCGCGGGCGGGCCGGGCGTGCTGGCCCCGCTCGACCCCGCCGAGGCCGTCGCCGCGCTGCCGGTGCCGCAGGTGGCCGACAACGATCCGGCGTCGGCGTTCCTGGCCGGGCTCACCTCCCGCGACCCGGACTCCCTCGCCGCCGCGCTGGCCGCCTCGCCGCTGCCCTCGCTGGAGATCGACCTGGCGCTGGCCCGGGTGCGGATCGAACGGGGCCATCTGGCGGACGCGTCCGGCCTGCTCGGCCGTGTCGCCGACCGGCACCCCGACGACTGGCGCGTCGACTGGTACCGGGGGACGCTCGCGCTGGCGGGCGGGCAGTGGGCGCAGGCCCGCCGGATCTTCGACGAGCTGTACGACCTGATGCCCGGCGAGACCGCGCCCAAGCTGGCGCTGGCGTTCTGCGAGGAGTGCGACGGCCGCTGGGAGCCCGCCGCCCGCTTCTACGAGACGGTCTGGCGCACCGACCCGACGTACGTGAGCGCCGCGTTCGGCCTGGCACGCGTGCGGCTGGCCACCGGCGACCGGGCGGGCGCCGAACGCGTCCTGGACTCGGTGCCCCCCGTGTCCAGCCACTACCTGGCCGCGCAGCTCGCGGCCGTGGCGACCGCGGTGCGGGGACGGCGCGTCGAGGAGCTGACCGCCGACGTCCTGACCGGGGCGGCGCGGCGCCTGCAGGCCCTGCGGCTGGACACCGAACGGCACGCCCGGTTCGCCGCCGAGGTGCTGGAGGCCGCGCTGACCTGGCTCCGTACCGCCCCTGCCCAGAACGGCTCCGCCCCGAACGGCGCGACCGCCGAGGTGCTCGGCACCCCGCTGGTGGAGTCCCGGCTGCGCCGCAGGCTGGAGGAGACCTACCGCACGCTGGCCAAGCTGGCCGACGGCGCCGAGGACCGGCACGCGCTGGTCCGGAGGGCCAACGCCGTCCGCCCGATGACCCTGCTGTGATGCCGCTGTGACGACGTACGCGGACGGGCAGGCGGGCAGCGGGGCGGGCGACGTGACGGCCTGCGCCCGGTGCGGCGAGCCCCTCGCCGAGGACGACCGCTTCTGCGAGGCGTGCGGCGCGCCGAGCCCCGCCTACGCCGCCGCCTCCCAGGCCCCGGCGGTCGCGGTGCCGCAGGCGCGCTACCCGGTGCAGGTGCGGCCGGACGAGCCGTCGGTGTCGGTCGCCCGCCGGGCCCGCCGCACCCCCGAGGGGCCGTCCTGCGGGGACTGCGGGGCGACCGCGATCAGCGAGGACGGCTTCTGCGAGGAGTGCGGGCTGCGCCAGCCCAGCGGCCGCGAGCACGTCGAGATCGAGCTGGCCGCCGCCTGCCATCCGGAAGGCCGTCCGGCGCCCGCGCAGGCCGCCGGGATCAGCGACCGGGGCCTGCGGCGCGCCCGCAACGAGGACGCCCTGGCGATGATCTCGCTGCCGGAGGCGGTGTGCGCGGTGGTGTGCGACGGCGTCGCGTCCGTCCCGGGGTCGGAGGAGGCCGCCCGCCTGGCCGCGGAGACGGGCGTGGCCGTGCTCGCCCGCGCCCTGTCGGCCGGGGTGGCGCCCGTCACCGCCACCCGGACCGCGATCGCCGCGTCGGGCAGGGCCGTCGCGCGGCTCGGCGAGGCGGGCGGCGGAAGGCCCGACGACTCGCCCGCCTGCACCTACGTGTCGGCCGTCGTCACCCCCGAGGAGATCACGGTCGGCTGGGTCGGCGACAGCCGCGCCTACTGGCTGGCCGGGCCGTCCGGTGGGTCGCGTCCCTCCGCGCTGTTGACCACGGACGACTCGTGGGCGGCGCACATGGTGTCGCGCAACGCGATGAGCAAGGCCGCCGCCCACGCCGACCCCCGCGCGCACCAGCTGACCGGCTGGCTCGGCGCGACCGCGTCCCCCGACCCGCACGACGCCGCCTTCCGGCCGGGCGGTCCCGGCGTGCTGCTGCTGTGCAGCGACGGCCTGTGGAACCACCTGCCCGAGCCCGGCGACCTCGCCGCCGCGCTGGCGGACGGACCCGACGCGTCCGGCGATCCCCTCGGCGCCGCCCGGCTCCTGGTGCGCGCCGCCCTGGACGCCGGAGGCCACGACAACGTCACCGTGGCCGTCGTCCCGTTCCCGTCCGCCGCGTCCGCCGCGCCTCCCACCCCGACCGCACCGACCAGGGAGCAGTCATGAGCGACCTTCCCGAGTTCACGATCAGAGTCGACCAGAACCCCTACCTGCCCGCGGGCGGCCGGGAGATGCACGCCATCGTGACCGTCGGGGCGACCGGGGTGACCGGGGCGCTGGCCGCCGGGAGCGCCGCGCCGGCGGCCGGCTCCGCGGAGATCATCATCATCGACACCTCGGGGTCGATGTCGTACTCCGGCAAGATGGCCGCCGCCAAACGCGCCGCCCGCGCCGCCATCAACGTCATGCGCGACGACGTGCACTTCGCCGTGATCGCGGGCGCCAACGGGCCGCGCATGATCTTCCCGCGCGGGGACCGGCTGGTGCGCATGTCGGCCGTGACGCGCGAACGGGCGCTGGCCGCGGTCGGCCGGCTGGACGCCGCCGGGGGCACCGCCATCGGCTCCTGGCTGTCCATGGCCGGACGGCTGTTCGCCGACCATCCCGGCGCCGTCCGGCACGCGATCCTGCTCACCGACGGCAAGAACCAGCACGAGACCGACGAGCAGCTCGACGAGGCGCTGACGCAGTGCGCGGGCGTGTTCGTGTGCGACGCGCGCGGCGTCGGCACCGACTGGGACCCCGCCGAGCTCCGCAAGATCACCTCGGCGCTGCTCGGAAGCTTCCTGGACGTGCCCGACCCCGACGACCTGGAGCACCACTTCCGCGAGATGACCGAGTCCGCCATGGGCAAGCAGGTCGCCGACGTGGCGCTGCGGGTGTGGACGCCGCGGCACGCCAAGCTGCGGTTCGTCAAGCAGATGGTGCCCACCGTGCAGGACCTCACCGGCAAGCGCGTGGAGTCCGGGACGCAGACCGGCGACTACCCGCTCGGCGCGTGGGGCCGGGAGGAACGCGAGTACCACCTGTGCGTGGAGGTGCCGCCCGGCGACGTCGGACGGCAGATGCGCGCCGCCTGGGTCAAGCTCGTCGTCCCAGGGGCCGCGCCGGACGCGCCCGCGCGGGAGCTGGCCATGGGCAACGTCCTGGCCGAATGGACCGACGACGAGGCCAAGTCGACCCGCATCAACGCCCGGGTGGCGCACCACACCGGGCAACAGGAGCTCGCCGAGGCGATCCAGGAGGGCCTGGAGGCCCGCCGCAAGGGCGACGAGGACACCGCCACGGCCCGGCTCGGCCGCGCCGTCGTCCTCGCCCAGAAGGTCGGCAACGAGCAGATCGCCGGGCTGCTGGACCGGGTGGTGGACGTCCTCGACCCCGCCACCGGCACCGTCCGGCTGAAGAAGGACGTCTCCAAGGCCGACGAACTGTCCCTGGACACGCGGTCGGTCCGCACCGTGCGGACAGGCCCGGCCCCCAGACCCGAGCCGGACGGGACGCAGGGCTGAGCCATGCCCGCCCGCATCCGCCTCGGCGCGTGGACGACCATCACCCTGCACCCGCACGGGGAAGGCCCCTCATGACGACGCCAACGAGCAGCCCCCCGGCCGTCGCCACCCCCGCCGGCGGCGGTCCCGCCCCGCCGGCGAAGGCCGCCGCCAGGCGCCCGCGACGGTTCAGGGTGGCCAGCGTGCGGACGATCCCCGGCCAGATCCGCGTCTACACGGCCGCGTCGCTGCTGGCCGTCGTCCTGCTGCTGGCCGTGACGATGGCCGCGGTCGGCAACGCGCGCGACGGCGTGCAGACCATCGGGCACGACGCCGGGCCGCAGGTCATGGCGACCGGCACGCTGTACTTCGCGCTCAGCGACATGGACGCCCAGGTCGCCGACATCCTGCTGATCGGGCGCGAGCACGACCTCGGCATCGGCCGCGCCGAGTCGCTGCGCCGCTACGAGCAGCGCCGCGCCGAGGCCGACCAGGCCGCCGTGCAGGCCGCGCAGATCGCCGGACGCGACGAGGCGCGCCGCCGGACCGTCCGCGAGGTCCTGGACGGCCTCGGCCGCTACGAACGGCTCGTCGGCGAGGCCATGCTGCTGGACCGGCAGTCCGCCCACCCGGCCGGGGAGCTGCCGCAGAACGTCGTCGACACCTACCGGCGCGCCACCGACCTGATGAAGATGGAGCTGCTGCCCCGGGCGTACAACCTCACGCTCGACAGCGGCGCCACCGTCCGGCAGTCCTACGAGACCGACCGGGACGCCGTGCTGGACGGACGGGTGCGGGTCGGCCTGGCCGGGGCGCTCGCGCTGGCGCTGCTGATCGCCGCGCAGATCTACCTCGCCGGCCGGTTCCGGCGGCTGGTCAACCCGGCGCTGGCGCTGGCGACCGTGCTCACGCTCGCGGTGGTGGCCCTGGGCATGGCCATGCTGTCCGCGCAGGCCGGGCACCTGAAACGGGCCAAGGAGGAGGGCTTCGACTCCATCCTCGCGCTCAACCGCGCCCGCGCGATCAGCCACAGCGCGTTCGCCGACGAGAGCCGCTATCTGCTCGACCCCGGCCGCGCCGACACCTACGAGCAGACCTTCCTCGACAAGGCCCTGTCGGTGCTGTACGTCGACCCCGGGGAGCGCCCGCTCAACCTGGAGACGTACTACGACCTGCTGCCCGGCGCCGTCCGCAGCTACGAACGCGATCCCAGCGGCCCGCCCGTGGAGGTGCTGGGCCTGTTCGGCGAGGAGAAGGGCAAGAACCTCGCCGAGTTCGAGGAGAGCCGGCTGCGGCTGACCGTCCAGGCGTACCAGCGGGTCATGGACAACGACCGCCGCATGCGCGAGCTGGCCGCCGCGGGGGACCGGCGGGGCGCGATCCAGCTGCGCATGGGCCGCCAGTCCGGGGCGATCACCGCGTTCGACACCTACGACCAGCAGCTCACCCTGCTGATCCAGGCGCACCGCGACGAGTTCGACCGGGCCGTGCGGGCGGGCGACGACGGGCTGGGCGGCTGGGACGTGCTGCCGCCCGTGGCCGCGCTCCTCGTCGCCGGGCTGATCCTGGCCGGTGTCCGTCCCCGCCTGGCCGAGTTCCGCTGAGACCGGCTGACCGGAGGGTTGAGTCATGCACAACCGGCGCCTCCCGCACAAGGGGATCGCCCTGGCCACCGCGGCCGTCGCCGTCGCCGCCCCGGCGGGGTGCGCGCTGGAGCCCGACGCCGACACCATCGTGGGCGCGCACTCGCTGACCATCGGCGTCAAGGCCGACCAGCCGCACCTGGGGCTGCGCCGCCCCGACGGCCGCTACGAGGGCTTCGACGTGGACGTGGCCACCTACCTGGCCGGACGGCTCGGCGTGCCGCCGGAGCGGATCCGCTTCCGCACCACGCCGTCCTCGGTCCGCGAGCAGGCGCTGCGGGACGGCGCCGTCGACATGATCGTCGCCACGTACTCCATCACCGCCCCGCGCAAGACCCAGGTCACCTTCGCCGGGCCGTACTACGTGCCGCACCAGGACACCCTGGTGCGCGCCGACGACACCACCATCCGCGGCGTGCGCGACCTGAAGGGCAAGCGGCTGTGCCAGGTGACCGGCTCCAACTCCTGGCGGCGCGTCACCGAGGAACGCAAGATCGACGCCGACCTGGTCCGCGTCGACACCTACAGCCAGTGCATGGACCTGCTGGACGCGTCCCGGGTCGACGCCGTGTCCACCGACGACCTGATCCTGGCCGGGTTCGCCGCCGGCCGCAGCGGCAGGATCATCAACGCCCCGTTCACGGACGAGAAGTACGGCGTCGGCCTGCACAAGGGCGACCTGGCCGGGTGCGAGGCCCTCAACCGCGCCATCACCCGCATGTACCAGGACGGCACCGCCGCCCGCCTGCTCACCAAGTGGTTCGGCGGGTCGGGCCTGAAGCTCACCACCAGCGTCCCCCAGTTCGAGGGCTGCTCCTGACCCGCGCGCGGGCGCGGGCCGGCTCCCCTCAGGAGGTGGCGGTGGACGGCAGGGCGCCGATCGCCTCCCGCAGCGTCTCATAGGTCGGGACGAACTTGTCGACGCCGGTGATCCGGAACACGCGCCGGACCCGGGGCGGCAGCGCGACCAGCGCGATCGGCACGCCGCGCTCGGCGGCCCGGCGGTTGGCCGCCACGATCGCGTTGAGGCCGGTGGAGTCGCAGAAGGTGACCTGCCGCATGTCGACGATCATGGGGCTGCCCGTGTCGATGACCTCGAACATGGCATGCTCGAAGCGCGGCCGGGAGACCACGTCGATCTCTCCCTGCACCCGCACCAGGGTGCAGCGGTCGTGGTGCATCAGGTGCACGTCGAAGTCCATGGGCAACCTCTCGTTCACTGCCCGGAAGAGGTCCCGTCCCCTGCCCGTCGATCCTCAGCATCGCGCAACCGGGGCCCCAATCCAAGCGCTCGGAGGACCCGGATGCCCCCGGCGGGGGACCCGATCCCCGCCGGCCGCGCCGCGGGCCCCGGGGGACCGCCGGTGATACACGGTGTCCCCGGAAAGCTACTCATTGGGAACCTACCCCGTGGTAAGAAATGCGATGCCGCCGGGGATCGTCCCCTATATCAAAGACTTCCGTCGCTCCGCGCGATATGGTGGGATATATCACCGATCAGTGGCCTTGACCTGCGATGGGGCCATTCCTGGCGGTAGGCCGGGGTGGAAACGGCGGTCCCTAAGCGGGGTCCGGTTCGGCCAGCGGGTTACAGTAGCGGTGCCGAATTGGGGAGGCTGGGTGTTCTACACTTTCATGTCGCGCGTGGTCGCTCCGATCCTTCGCCTGCTATTCCGGCCGCGGGTCGAGGGGCTCGAGAACGTCCCGCACTACGGTCCGCTGATCGTGGCCAGCAACCACCTGTCGTTCATCGACAGCTTCATCATCCCCCTGGCGATCCCCCGGCCGGTCACCTACATCGCCAAGGCCGACTACTTCGTGGGCGGCGGCGTCAAGGGGCGGTTCGTCCGCTGGTTCCTCACCACGCTCGGGCACATCCCGGTCCAGCGCGGCGCGCAGCGGGCCGCGATGGGCGCGCTGGAGCAGGGCCTGGAGGTGCTGGAGAACAGCGGCGCGTTCGCGATCTACCCCGAGGGCACCCGGTCCCCCGACGGACGGCTGTACCGGGGGCGCACCGGGGTCGGCTGGCTGGTGCTGGCCTCCGGCGCCCGCGTGCTGCCGGTCGGCGTGACCGGCACCGAGAAGATCCAGCCGCTCGGCGCGTCCATGCCACGCGTCTTCGGGCCCCGCCCGACCGTGCGCATCGGCCAGCCCATGGACTTCTCCCAGTACCGCGACCTGCCGCCCGCCCGGGCGCGGCGCGTCATCACCGACGAGATCGTCGCGACGATCCAGAAGCTGTCCGGGCAGGAGTACACCGGCGTCTACAACGAGCGCGCCGACAAGGCCTGAGCCCCCCGGCCGCGCCCGCCCGGCTCGGGATGGGGCAGACGGCGTGTCGTCCCGGGTGACTTGCCCCGAGTGCCCCATAGGGTCGCCCCATGGCGCACAGGCTCCTTCCGCTGGCGGTGCTCACGGCGACGGCGCTGTCGGTGACGCTGGCGTCCTGCGCGGGTGACGACGGGGACGCCGAGCCCCTCAGGACGACCGACCGGGCCGCGCCCGTCGGCACCGGCTACACCTCCGACCAGCTCGAACAGGCCCTGCTGCCGGACGTGTCCGGCTACGAGCGGGCGGGCGAGCCCGACTCCGGCGAGTACGGCTCGCTCAAGGCCATCCAGAACTTCGACCAGCTCCAGGACCAGGTCACCCTCGACAAGCCGCGCTGCGCCAAGGCGGCGGGCCGCCCGGCCGCGGGCGTCGACCGCGGCACGCCCACCGCGATCGTCACGTTCGCCCGAGGCAACGGCCAGACGGCCACCGAGACGCTGATGGCGATGACCACCGACGCGGCCGAGCAGCAGGTCAAGGCGCGCGTGCCGGCGGGCTGCCTGACGTTCCGCACCCGCGTGGGCTCGCAGTGGTCCGAGCACCGCGTGTTCGAGGCCCCGCCCGGCACCCTCGGCGGCGGTTCGCGCACCGTGGGCGTGACGACGACCAGCGGCGGCTCGCACACCAAGACCTGGTACGTGGTGCTGCGCGGCCGCCGCTTCCTGGCCACGATCAGCCTGTACGGGCCGAACGCCACCCGCGCCGAGGCCGAGCAGCTCGCCCGCGCGGCCTACGACCAGGCCCGCCGCATCCTCCCCTGACCCCCTCCACCCGCCGGGGCGCGCGGAATCCGGGCGCGCGGCGCGCACGGAACGCGGGGCATGGTCGCGATGGGGTGGTTGGAGCGGATACCGTTCCCCTACACATCGCGCGGGCGCGCGGTGGCACGGGCCGGGACGGCCGGGCACGACGCCGTCCGGGCGCGCCGCCTCCGGAGCACGGGAAACAGCGGGGGGAGCCCTTGATCGGCAAGGAGGGCCGGGTCACCGGCAGGATCGGCCCCGGTCTGGTCGGCGAGGTGATGATCCCCGTACGCGGCGGGGTCGAGGCCTTCTACGCCCATCCGGTCGACCCGCGCGAGGAGATCCCGGTGGGGAGCATCGTGGTCGTCGTCGAGTACCATCCGCCCCGCACCGTCTACGTCGCCCCAGCCCTGGCCTGATCCTCCCGCCGGCCCGCGGTTCGCGGCCTTGGCATGGCCGGTCACGGCCTTTTCGTTCAAACGACAGAACCGTTTCGGGCTGTACCGCGTCTATTGGGCGAGTCGAGTGGCATCGGGGGGCCCGGGACCGGTAGGAGGCCGCATGTCCATAGCAATACCCATCGCGGTGGTCGTCGCGCTGATCGTGCTGATCATCTTGTTCAAGATGGTCTGGCGGGTCGCCGAACCCAACGAGGCGCTGATCATCTCGGGGCTGGGCGCGCGGTCCAAGCCGATCGACGGCGTGGACAGCCTGGGCTTCAAGATCGTGACGGGCAAGGGCACCGCGGTGCTGCCCGGGTTCCAGGTGGCGCGGCGCCTGCGGCTGGACAGCCGGGCCGCCAACCTGGAGGTCAACTGCGTCACCCAGCAGGGCATCCCGGTCCGGGTGCTCGGCGTCGTGATCTACAAGGTGGGCGACGACTTCGTGTCCATCGCCAACGCCGCCCGCCGCTTCCTGGAGCAGCAGGGCTCCATGGACGGCGCCATCCACGAGCTGTTCACCGGCCACCTGCGGTCGATCATCGGCGGCCTGACCGTCGAGGACCTGATCCTCAACCGGGAGCGGCTGACCAGCGAGACGCGCAGCTCGGCCGCCGACGAGATGAGCAAGCTCGGCCTGGTCGTCGACTCCCTGCAGATCCAGGAGATCGACGACGAGACCGGCTACATCATGAACCTCGGCCGTCCGCACGCGGCCCGGGTGTCGTCGGCCGCCCGCATCGCCGAGGCCGAGCGCGACCAGGAGGCCACCGAGCGCGAGCAGGAGGCCGAGCGGCAGAAGGCCGCGGTGATCCGGGACACCGAGATCAAGAAGGCCGAGTACGAGGGCCAGGTGCGGCAGGCCGAGCAGCAGGCCCGGCAGGAGGTCATCCTCAAGGAGACCCGCAACGCCGAGCTGGAGGCCGAGCGCACCGAGAAGCGGCTGGAGAGCGAGATCCGCAAGCCCGCCGACGCCCGCGCCTACGAGCGGGTCAAGCTGGCCGAGGCCGAGCGCGAGGAGCGCATCCGCCGCGCCGAGGCGCAGGCCAAGGAGATCCAGCTCAAGGCGCAGCGGGAGGCCGAGGCCACCCGCATCCTGGGTGAGGCGCAGGCCGAGGCGACCCGGCAGAAGGGTCTGGCCGAGGCCGAGGCGATCAAGGCGCGGGCCGCGGCGCTGGCCGAGAACCAGGAGGCCGTCATCGCCCAGCAGCTCGCCGAGAACTGGCCGCAGATCGTCGAGGCCGGCGCCAAGGTGTTCGGCAACGTCGACAACATGGTGGTGCTGAACGGCGCCGACGGCATGGAGGACATGCTGGCCAAGGCCCTCACCCTCGGCGGCACCGGGCTGGGCCTGGCCCGCCAGATGCTGGCCGGGATGAACACCGCGCCCACCCCCAACGGTCACGTCCCGGCGGTCACCAACGCCACGCAGGACGACTGACACCACACCTTCCGGCCCGTCCGTGCGGCGCCCGCGAGTAGCGGTCGCCTCGCGGGCGGGCTTTCGGCCGGACGGGCCGCACGAGCACCGGTCACCGCGTACCGGCAGCCGGTAACGTTCGTGACATGACCGTGCCCCGCCTCGCCGTCACCGTCGACCTCGTCGTGCTCACCGTGCGGGGCCATCGGCTGTGCGCGCTGATGTGGCGGCGCGACCGCGACCCCTACAACGGCTGCTGGTCGCTGCCCGGCGGGTTCATCCAGCTCGACGAGGACCTGCCGGTGGCCGCGGCGCGGCTGATGGCCGAACGCGCCGGGCTGGCCGACGTGCGCATCCACCTGGAGCAGCTGGCCACCTACGGCTACCCCGACCGCGACCCGCGCCAGCGCGTGGTCAGCGTCGCCTACCTGGGCCTGGCGCCCGACCTGCCCGCCTCCAGCCGCGCCCAGGTGCTGTGGACGCCGGTGGACGACCTGATCAACCGCGACCGGGCCGCCTTCGACCACCGCCGCATCCTGTGCGACGGCGTCGAGCGGGCCCGCGCCAAGCTGGAGTACACCTCGCTGGCCGCCGCGTTCTGCCCGCCCGAGTTCACCGTGGCCGAGCTGCGCCGGGTGTACGAGATCGTCTGGGGCTGCCCGCTCGACCCGCGCAACTTCCACCGCAAGGTCACCGGGGCCGACCGCTTCCTGATCCCCACCGGCCGCACCACCACGCGCGACGGCGGCCGCCCCGCCCAGCTCTACCGCCGGGGCGACGCCGAACAGCTCCGCCCGCCCATGCTCCGTCCCCGCCCGGACCGGACCGCCACCCCCCAGCCCCTCACCCACACCTGACCCGCCCGGCGGGGCGTTGCGCAGGGTCACCGACCCGCTGCGAACGCGCGGGCGGAGAGCGCAGCGCGTGATCATCAACTGACCGGGCGCGACGTGCGGCGAGGTTGTTGGGACGGGTTTCGGGGGTGACGTCGCGGCAGGTGGCGGGCGTTGCTAGCTTGTCGCCATGGATGATCTGTCGGAGGAGCTGGGCCTGCTGGTCCGCGACATCGGCGAGGCCGGCGTGGCGGAGATGGCCTGCTCGCCCGCGCTGGTCGCGGCCGTCGACCAGCACGCCGCCGAGATCCGCGAGATGCGACTGGTGCCCGGACGGTCGCAGACCGAGGCGCTGCTGGCCTACCTGCACGACTTCACCGAGGAGGTGTTCCGGCGCGGCTGGCGCCCGAACGGGACCCGCGACTGGGAGTTCGTCCGGATCGTTACTATTTGCTGGATGCTGCGTCAGGCGTCCGGTTCATAGGTCTTTCCTAGGTCTGTTTCGCTCGGGTGGCCGGTTCGTTCCCTGGACCCCACCACCCCGTCGCTCTGGAGGACAACGGTGTCCGAGGCAACCACACCGCGCTTCCGCTCGGTCCTCGACCGGTTCGTGGCCTACAAGCCCGGCAAGATGGTCGTGTCGCCGGACGGCCGGTCGTTCAAGCTGTCGTCCAACGAGTCTCCGCTCGGCCCGCTGCCGTCGGTGGTGGAGGCGATCGGCCGGGCCGCCGGGCGCGTCAACCGCTACCCCGACAACGCCTGCGCCGAGCTGACCGAGGCGATCAGCGCCCGCCAGGGCGTGCCCGCGGACCACATCGCGGTGGGCTGCGGCTCGGTCGGGGTCACCCAGATGCTGCTGGAGGCGGTCGGGGAGCCGGGCGCCGAGGTGGTGTACGCCTGGCGCTCGTTCGAGGCCTACCCGCTGCTGGTGTCGCTGTCGGGCGCCACGTCCGTCCAGGTCCCGCTGCGCGACGAGACGCACGACCTGGCCGCGATGGCCGACGCGATCACCGAGCGGACCCGCCTGGTGTTCGTCTGCAACCCCAACAACCCCACCGGCACCGCGGTGCGGCGCGCCGAGCTGGAGGCGTTCCTCGACCGGGTGCCCGCCGACTGCCTGGTGGTGCTGGACGAGGCGTACCGCGAGTACATCCGCGACGCGGACGTGCCCGACGGGCTGACCCTGTACGGCGACCGCCCCAACGTGGCCGTCCTGCGCACCTTCTCCAAGGCGTACGGGCTGGCCGGGCTGCGCGTCGGCTACCTGGTGGCGCACCCGGCGGTGGCCGAGGCGATCCGCAAGACCTACCTGCCGTTCTGCGTCAGCAGCGTCGCGCAGGCCGCCGCCGTGGCGTCGCTGGCCGCCACCGACGAGCTGCTGGCACGCGTCGACGAGACCGTCAAGGAGCGCGACCGGGTCCGCGAAACGCTGCTGGCCGACGGCTGGACGGTGCCGCCCACGGAGGCCAACTTCGTGTGGCTGCGGCTCGGCGAGCGCACCATGGAGTTCTCCGCGGCCTGCGACGCCCAGGGCGTCAGCGTGCGGCCGTTCGCGGGCGAGGGCGCCCGGGTGTCGATCGGGACTCCGGAGGAGAACGACGCCTTCCTGGCCGTCGCCGCCGCCTTCCCGCACCGCGCCTGACGGCTGACGGGGGTCAGGCGCCGGCCTTGGGGCCCAGCTTCTCGACGATCAGCCGGTAGAGCTGGCGCGGGCGGCCGGGCTGCGGCGTGCGGTTGGGCGGCAGCGGCCAGGCCAGGCCCTCCTCGACCAGCGTGCGCAGCAGCCGCCGGGCGGTGCGCGGCGTGACGCCGAGCATCTTGCCGGCGTTCTCCGCGTCCACGATCAGCGGCTGGTCCTGGTCGCCGAGCTTGTCGGCCAGCCGCGCCAGGATCTCCAGCCCCTTGGGCTTGGCCTGCGGCTGGGTGCGCGGGGGCGTGCGCGGCGCGGGGACCAGCGCGCGGCCGTCCCGGTCGAGCGCGAACCCCTGCGTGCGCTGCGAGCTCTGCGACCGGGCCAGCGCGGCCCGCGCGTGCGACTCGGCCTCGTGCGCGGTGCGGCCCATGCCGATGCCGACCTCGACGGCCAGCCCGAGCTCCTCGCGTACCCGCTCGACGAACGGCGGGGTGCGGAACCCCTCGGTGCCGGCGGTGACCGACCCGCGTGTGGCGATGACCAGGTAGCTGTGGTCGTCCAGCGGCCACACCGAGGCGTTCATGCGGTGCGCCTCCTGCAGCAGCACCCGGTGCAGGGCCAGCTTCAGCTCGTCCCGCCAGTAGCGGGGGGTGACCCGGCGCGGCGTCTCGCGCAGCGTCGGCACGTCCACCAGGACGACCACCAGCTGCGACTCCTCCAGCCGGTGGTGCGCGCCGAGCAGCGCCGCCGTCTGCAGCGCGCTGCGGATCGCGGCGCCGGTCGGACGCACCCGGATGGTCGGCACCCCGGCCATCTCCATCCGTTCGGCGGTGGCGTGCACGCACGTCATCGCCACCGTGGTCGCGCCGCGCCGCCACAGCCGCTCGTGGAAGGCGGCCAGCGTTCCGGGCCCGGCCGCCTCCTCGCGCAGGTGCACCTGGTCGGTGGCCAGGTTGATCTCTGAGTACGCCTCCTCGACCTCGGCCCGGCCCAGCACGTCGATGCTGACCCGGGCGGGGTCGTACCGTTCGTCCAGCGACGCCCGCAGCAGCGCGCCCTGCAGGGCCGCGCCGTTCAGCGGGACGAAGGTCGCCGGCATGGTCAATACCCCGGCCTTGCGGGCGAAGTCGTACGGCACCGGGCTGGCGAACAGGCACACGTCCACGCCCGAGCCGAGCCGGACGACCTTGTCGGCCGCCTCCTGCTCGTCCCGGTACGCCGCGGCCACCAGCCGGCTCGGCACCGGCGTCGGCCCGTGTCCCATCAGCATGACCCGCTCCACCAGGTCATGCGGGCCCACGACGCCGATCGTGAGCTCCGGTGTCACCGATCCCGACCGTGCGGCGGTCATCGGCGACCGCCCGTTGCCCGCTCGGCCCCTCGGCGGGGCCCCGGCCCCGGCCCTGCGTTCACGCACGCTCCGCCCAACGGTTGACTCATGGCTTGTCGCCCCTGCCTTCTGACCCAGCACCGCAGTTCCCGTGCGATTCGTTCCTCAGTGGGCAGATCGGGTCAGGGCGACGTTGTGTGACGCCCAGACGCGAAATCGAATCAAGAGTGCGGCGAAAAAGTAACCTACGCGACCCCTCAGTCAGTAATTTGTCACCATTCGGTCAGTCTTGATCCTGCATCTTCGGTCGTCCGAAGATGAAAGGCAAGACCCGAAAACGCCGCAACAGCACCGCTGTTGCGCTGATGTGCATTGAGAAGACCCCCGTAGCGTACGTTTGGTTTACCTGTGGCCCGAAATTCGCCCATTCCGTGGTGGCCATCGCCAAAAATCAAGCGAAACGTCAGTTTGGACGCCCGGAAGGCGCCGTTCCCGGGTCCGGTGGCGCCCCTTCGCCCGCTGGTCAGCCGTCCCGGGGCGGTCCGGCCGACGATCCGCTGACGCTCTCCTTCTGCGTACCGCCGCCCTTACCGTGCGTGAACGCGGCCGTGGTGGGGGCTATGGCGGTGAATTTGTTACGGTCGTGACTGTGTTGCCGCGTATCAGTAAGGACGTCGCTCAGACCGGCCGACGTTACAAGCGATCTTGACAACGCACGCCACTCCGGAGCGCCCGGAGAAGGCCGACGACAGGGGGGAAACCGGGTGAAAAGGCAAACCGCCCGCGCCGCGCGGTGGCGGGCGGGCGGTCGGCGGGACCGGGGCCGGGTCAGGCGGTCTCGCGGGTGATCTCGGCGCCGAGCTGGGACAGGCGCTCGGCGGTGTGGGCGTGGCCGCGGTCGAGGTAGTAGGCCGAGGTGATGGTGGTCTCGCCCTCGGCGGCCAGCCCGGCCAGCACCAGGGCGCTGCCGCAGCGCAGGTCGTGCGCCTGCACCTCGGCGCCGCGCAGCGGACGCGGGCCGTTGACCTTGGCGCGGTTGCCGTTGACCTCGATGTCGGCGCCCATCTTGCGCAGCTCGTCGGCCAGCTTGAAGCGGCCGTCGAAGATCCGCTCGTAGATGTAGGACGGGCCGTCGGCCAGGCAGGACACCGCCATGATCGGCGATTGCAGGTCGGTGGCGAAGCCGGGGTACTCGTCGGTGATGACGTTGATGGGCCGCAGCGGGCGCTCGCGGCGCACCTGCAGCACCGCGCCCTGCTGGTGGAACTCCACGCCCATCTGCTCCAGCTTGTCGGCGGCCACGCCCAGGTGCTCCAGCGAGGCGCCCACCAGGTTCAGGTCGCCGCCGGTGATCGCGGCGGCCATGACGAACACGCCCGCGTCGATGCGGTCGGGCATGACGGTGTGCTCGACGGCGGTCAGCCCGTCCACGCCCTCCACGGTGATGAAGCCGGTGCCGCCGCCGCTGATGCGGGCGCCCATGGCCTGCAGCAGCGCGATGTGGTCGAGCACCTCCGGCTCCAGCGCCGCGTTCTTGATCAGCGTGGTGCCCCGGGCCAGCGCGGCGGCCATGATCAGGTTCTCGGTGCCGGTGTGCGACGGGGTGTCGCAGTACAGCGTGCCGCCGCGCATGTCGCCGGCCTTGATGTGGATGATCCCGTTGCCGTTGCCGTCCATCTGCTCGGTGACGGTGGCGCCGAGCCGCTTGAAACCGTTGTAGTGGAAGTCCAGGTTGCGGCTGCCCAGATTGCAGCCGCCCACGCCCTCGATCACGGCCTCGCCGAGCCGGTGCAGCAGCGCGGGGACGAACAGGAAGGAACCACGGAAACGGGAGGCGATGTCGGCTGGCAGGACCGGGCTGTCCAACCGGGACGCGTCGATCACCAGGGTGCGCTCGGCCTCGTGCAGTTCGGCCTTGGCGCCCACGGCCCGGGCCAGCTCGACGGCGCGCCGCACGTCCTCGATGATCGGGACGTTGCGCAGGACCGTGCGGCCCGTGGCGGCCATCAGCGAGGCGCCGATCATCGGCAGGACGGCGTTCTTGGCGCCCTGGATGAAGACGGTGCCGTGCAGTCGCCGCCCGCCGCTGACGCGGTAGCGGACCTCGTGGCCCATGGTCATCCCGATTGACTCCTTTAGCTGCGAAAACGGTGTGTCCTGAGGCCTGTGTGACTGGCCTGCCCGCCCGTCCGACGAGGAAACGGGGGTCATGTGCCGAAGGCGCCGGACGGTGTCCCTGTGCGTCGGCGCGCCCAAGTAAACCACCGTGACGCCGATGAGACGTCCGGACCGGGGACCTCGTTCCGCCGGTCACATCGTTAGATCGCACGTCGGCCCCCCAGGGTTCGGATCGAGTGTCCTCAGGGTCTCCCGTTTCGCCGTAACGTGTCCCCCATGTCGGACTAAGGTGACGGTCTATGGCTGAAACATCCCCCGGCTGGGACGCGATCGACGGTGCACTCGCCCGAATCTACGGCGATGCCGAGCCGTACCACTGGGGAACGATCATCAAGTGGGCGTTGGGCGGGCCCGACCCGCTCGACGGCATCAGCGTCTACCGGCGCGAGGACCCGGTCCCGCACTGGCATTACGTTTCCTACGGGATGACCGAGCTGTACGACAAGCACTCCAGCAATCCCGACGAATCGGGCTGGGGCTTCGAGTTCACCTTCCGGCTGGTGCGCGATCCCGCCGAGCCCGCCGACGCCGAGCCGCCGGTCTGGCCGGCCAACTTCCTGCAGAACCTCGGCCGGTACGTCTTCGAATCGGGCAACTGGTTCGAGGCCGGCCACCACATCGACCTCAACGGCCCGATCGCCACCGACCGCGACGACACCGCGATCCGCGCCGCCGCGTTCGTCCAGGACCCGGAACTCGGGGCGATCTCCACACCGCACGGCCGCATGGAATTCCTGCAGGTGGTCGGGCTCGCGTACGACGAGTACGAGGCGGCCCGGGGCTGGAACACCGAATCGCTGCTGGAAACGCTGAACCCGCACATGCCGCTGTTCGTCACCGATCTCGACCGGGCCTCGCTGATGACGGCTCCGGCCGTGGCCGAGACCGTGCGGCAGGGCGCCGCGCGCGACGGGTCGAGCCAGGGCTCGGTGTTCGTGGACGTCGTGAGCTGGAGCCGCGAGGCGGACACGGTCACGATCCGCCTGGGCGCGCTGCCCGCCCCGTCCATCGCCGAGGCGCTGCGCCGCCGCCTGCCGTTCGGCCGCGACCTGATCGTCCACGGGAACGACGCGCGGATCTGGTTCCGGCCCGGCGACGCCTACTCCGCCGTGGAGATCGACGACGAGGCGCTGGCGGTCACCGTCCCCGAGTCGGCGCTGGAGTCCGTGCTGGACGACCTGACCGCCGCCCTGCCCCCCGAGGCGGGCCGCCGGACGGTGCCGTCCCTGCCCGGCCTGGTGATCGACATCGAGCGGTCGGTCATCCGCGACGCGCGGTCGGGCGAGGCGACCGGCCGGGTCGTCGGCTGACCCCCGACGTCACCGAGCAGCGCTACCGTGCCTCCAGGACCTCCACCGGGTCGCCGACCGTCAGGGTGCCCAGGGTTCGCGGGACGGCGTTCTGGCCGAAGCGGATGCCGCGACCGATGGTCCGGTACGCGGCGAGGGTGCGCAGCGGCTCGCGTCCGCGTTCGCCGGTGTCCTGGTCGGTCGTGGTGATCACGCAGCGGGCGCACGCCTTGACCAGCTCGATCACCGTGGGCCCCACCCGCAGCAGCCGCGCCGCGTCCTCACCGAACGCGCCCAGCCCCTCGATCACCAGGTTGGGCCGGAACCGGTTCATCGGCAGCGGCTCGGCCAGCCGCGCGTTCAGGTCCGCCAGCGACTCGGCGGAGATCACCAGCAGCGGGTAGCCGTCGGCGAACGCGACCCGGCCGCCGGCCCGCGAGGTCGGCCGGTGGCCGGTGAAGCGCACCAGGCGGCAGTCGGCGCCCAGCAGCGCCGAGAACCAGGCGGCCGCCTCGTCGCCCTGGTCGATCCCCTCGCAGGCGGACCGGTGCACGAACACCTCGCGCACCGGCCCGTCGGCCACGGCCTTGTGCACCAGCGGCGTGACCCCGGCCGCCGGGTCGGCGACCTCCACGGTCAGGACCACCCCGTCGAACGACGGCCGCAGCAGGGCCATCCGGGTGAAGTCCCGCTGCGACAGGAAACGCCCCTCAGGGGTGACGAGCATGAACTCCCGGTCGTGCGTCAGCCCCGTGGGCGTCAGCTCGGCGGTGCGCAGGGACGTGCCACGGCCGCTCTTGAACGGGTACACGTTCAGCTCGGTGAGCACTCCACGGGGGAGGTCGTCCCCCCTCGCGGATACCGTCACGGCGACTCCTAGGGATGCTGCGCGCGCCCGGGGCGGTGCGCGGTGCGCGCGGTGCGGGTCAGGTGAGGGCCGCCAGGCGGTCGAAGACGGGACCGAGGCGCTCCACGAACCGTTCGGGGCGGCACACCTCGTCCAGCCGCGCCTCGTCCAGGGCCAGCCCCGCCCCCTCGTTCCAGGAGGCGGCGTGCTTGCGCAGCGTCTCGCGGAACGGCACGCCCGTCTGCCAGGTCTCCATGGCGGCCTTCTGGACCAGCGGGTACGCCTCGTCGTCGCGCGACATGCCCATCTCCACCAGCTCCAGCAGCACCGTGGAGGTGTAGATCAGCCCGCCGGTCGACTCCAGGTTGGCCTTCATCCGGTCGACGTCCACCACCAGGCCGGACATCAGCCGGTTGGTCAGGTGCAGCATGTAGTCCAGCGCGGTGGACGCGTCCGGCAGCGCGATCCGCTCGGTGGAGGAGTGCGAGATGTCGCGCTCGTGCCACAGCGGGACGCCCTCCAGGACCGGGACGATCTGCGCCCGGACGATCCGCGCCAGCCCCGCCAGCCGCTCGGAGATGATCGGGTTCTTCTTGTGCGGCATGGCCGAGGAGCCCTTCTGGCCCTTGCCGAACGGCTCCCACAGCTCGCGCACCTCGGTGCGCTGCCCGTGCCGCACCTCCAGCGCGATCGCCTCGCACACCGTCGCCATGATCGCCAGCGCGGACGTCCACTCGGCGATGCCGTCGCGCAGCACCACCTGCGTGGACACGTCGGCGGGGCGCAGCCCGAGCCGGTCGGCGACCTGCCGCTCGATCGCCGGGTCGATGTTGGAGTAGGTGCCGACCGCGCCGGAGATCGCCATCACGCCGACGGCCTCGCGGGCGCGGCGCAGCCGGTCGCGGGAGCGCGCCATGCCGAACGCGAAGTCGGCGACCCGGTGCCCCCACACGTCAGGCTCGGCGTGGATGCCGTGCGTGCGGCCCACGCGCAGCGTGGCGCGGTGCGCCAGGGCGTGGTCGCGCAGCGTGGCGACCAGCGCGTCCGCCTTGGCCAGCAGGATGTCGGTGGCCTCCACCAGCTGCAGGGCCAGCGCGGTGTCCAGCAGGTCCGAGGACGTCATGCCGAAGTGGACGTACCGGGCCGCCTCACGGGGCTCGGTGTTGTCCGCCCACGCCGACAGGAACGCGATCACGTCGTGCTGGGTGACCGCCTCGATCTCGTGCACCGCCTCCGGGGTGGGCGGCGGCGCGTTGCGCACCGGCTCGACCACCTCCGCCGGGATCGTGCCCGCCGCGGCGTGCGCCTCGACCACCAGGGTCTCGACCTTGCACCACAGCTCGTACTTGTGCGCGTCGCTCCAGACGCGCCCCATCTCCGGAAGGGTGTACCGTTCGATCACGCCCCCGATTCTCGCAGGTCGCGCGAGGTGCCCGGGCCCTGGGGGACGGGCTGCGCGGGGCCGGTCAGGCGCATTCGCGCCGGTCGCGCGGGCGGCGCGGCGGCGCGCGCCGCTCAGGCGCCGGTCAGGCGGACTGGGCGGCGGCCTGCCGGGCGATGTCGGTGCGGTGGTGGGAGCCGCGCAGGCCGATCCGGCCGAGCGCCTCGTACGCGCGGTCGCGCGCCTGCGTCAGGTCCGCGCCGGTGCCGACGACGTTCAGCACCCGGCCGCCCGCCGACACCAGCCCGCCTTCGGGGCCGACGGCCGTGCCGGCGTGCAGGACGTAGGCGTCCGGCACCTGAGCGGCCTCCTCCAGCCCCGTGATCACGTCGCCCTTCGCCGGGGAGGCCGGGTAGTTCTCGGCCGCCAGCACGACCGTCACGGCCGCGCCCGGACGCCACTCCAGGCGCGTGGACGGGGCGAGCCCGCCGATCGCGCACGCCTGCAGCAGCCCGCCCAGGGGAGTGGCCAGGCGGTCCAGCACGACCTGCGTCTCCGGGTCGCCGAAACGGGCGTTGAACTCCACGACCCGCACGCCCTTGGACGTCAGCGCCAGCCCCGCGTACAGCACCCCGACGTACGGCGTCTCACGGCGGCGCAGCTCGGTCACGGTGGGGAGCACCACCGTCTCCATCACCTCGTCCACCAGCCCGGCGGGCGCCCAGGGCAGCGGCGTGTACGCGCCCATGCCGCCGGTGTTGGGGCCCTCGCCGCCGTCGTAGGCGCGCTTGAAGTCCTGCGCGGGCAGCAGCGGCACGGCGTGCTGGCCGTCACTCAGCGCGAACAGCGACACCTCCGGGCCGTCGAGGTACTCCTCGATGACGACCCGCCCGCACGCGGCGGCGTGCCGCAGCGCCTCGTCGCGGTCCTCGGTGACGACCACGCCCTTCCCGGCGGCCAGCCCGTCGTCCTTCACCACGTACGGCGGGCCGAACGCGTCGAGCGCCGACTCGGCCTGGTGCGCCGACTCGCAGACGTGCGACGCGGCGGTCGGCACGCCCGCGGCGGCCATGACCTCCTTGGCGAACGCCTTGGACCCCTCGATGCGGGCGGCCGCGCGGTCCGGGCCGAAGCAGGGGATGCCCGCCTCGCGCAGCGCGTCGCCCACCCCGGCGATCAGGGGGGCCTCGGGGCCGACCACCACCAGCTCCGTCCGCAGCCGCCGGGCCAGCTCGACGACGGCGGTGGGGTCGGTGACGTTCAGCGCGTGGTTGTCGCCGAGCGCGGCGGTGCCGGGGTTGCCCGGCGCGCAGTGCAGGGCGGTGACGGCGGGGTCAAGGCTGAGGGCGCGGGCGAGCGCGTGCTCACGGCCGCCGGATCCAAGGAGGAGTACTCGCACGTCACGCGAGCTTAGCCGTCCGCCCGGTGGCGACTGCGGGTCAATGCCGGTTAAGGCGCGTTGAGACGAGTTAAGGACCGGTTGGGAGCTGTCAGGAGCTGTTCAACGGCTGGCCTTGTGCAGGGCATACGCATGGGGGCGCGAACGTTGCGATAATGATGCGGGCGTCCGGACGGCGTAGCACGCCATGGCCCGGAGCCCCGCGCGTCCCCCCGGTCGAGTGACCACGAACACGTCGTGCGGCGTCAACCGTGCCGTCGCCCGCATCGTCTTATATGTCGACTGGTAGGCTGCCGAGGCTGTGATCTGACGGCCGTGAGCGAAGGGAGGTGGTCGTGATGAGCCCTGGCGATCCTTGCAGTACGCCGGAACTCCCTCACAGTCCGATGCCGACTGTTCGTCCGACCGCCTCTTCCAGGCGCCCGGCCTCCGGCTTCGCGCGCTCCTCCCGCTGACGCACGGGTGAGCGCGCGCTGCGCGCGTGTGGCCGGCGGGTTAGGAGCAACCTCATGGCCATGACAAGGGTCCGCCCTGGTCGCGCGACGATGTCGCTTTTCCGGACGCGGGGACGACCGCACGCGTCCGGCTCCTCCAACGGCGGCCCGCTCCGCGACACGGCGGTGATCGACTGGGCCGCGTACATCGACGGCAACCGGGTGTCCACCGACACCGCCGCCGACGCCGTCCGCCTCATCCGCGACGGCCGCCTGACCGCCGACGGCGACAGCGCCGGCTTCGTGTGGGTCGGGCTGCACGAGCCGTCCGCCGCCGAGCTGACCGACCTGGCCGACGTGTTCGGCCTGCACCCCCTCGCCGTCGAGGACGCCATCCACGCCCACCAGCGGCCCAAGCTGGAGCGCTACGACGACGTCCACTTCCTGGTGATGAAGACCGTCGGGTACGTGCGGCGCGAGCCCGGCGGCGCCGAGGTCGTCGAGACCGGCGAGATCATGATCTTCTGCGGCGCCGACTTCGTGGTCACGGTGCGGCACGGCGCCCACGGCGAGCTGGGCCCGGTGCGGCGCCGCCTGGAGAAGAACCCCGAGCGCCTGGCCCTCGGCCCGGCCGCCGTCGTGCACGCCATCGCCGACAGCGTCGTCGACGGGTATGTGTCCGTCGCCGACGCCGTCCAGGAGGACATCGACGAGGTCGAGGAGGCGGTGTTCTCCCCCGACCGCACCGACGAGTCGCGCCGCATCTACCGGCTCAAGCGCGAGGTCATCCAGCTCAAGCGGGCCGTCGGGCCGCTGGCCGGGCCGCTGCGCAACCTGTCGGGCCGCCGCTTCGTGCCCGCCGAGATCAAGGAGTACCTGCGCGACGTCGAGGACCACCTGACCCGCGTGCGCGAGCAGGTCGAGTCCTACGACGAACTGCTCAACCCGATCCTGCAGGCGCACATGACGCAGGTGACGGTCGGCGACAACCAGGACATGCGCCGCATCTCCGCGTGGGGCGCGCTGTTCATGGTGCCCACCGCGATCGCCGGGATCTACGGCATGAACTTCGAGTTCATGCCCGAGCTGAAGTGGAAGTACGGCTACCCGATGATCCTGGGGATCATCGCGGTGACCTGTGTGTCGCTGTACCGGGGCTTCCGCCGCAACGGCTGGTTGTGACCGGCCGTTCCCGCAGTAAGCCTCGCGGGGGCGGCGGCGCGTGTACGCGCTCGCTCGCTCGGCGGGGGGCTCACTGCGGGATCGGCGCGGCCATCGGCCTGGGCAGCGGCAGGCGGTGCTCGGCGAGGACGGTGCGCAGCCTGTCGGGGTAGTCGGTGACGATCGCGTCCACGCCGTAACCGATGAACCGCGACATCTCCTCCGGCTCGTTCACCGTCCACACCACCACCGGAAGCGCCAGCGTCTGCGCCTCGTCCACCAGCACGGGCGTGGTCAGGTGGTGCTCGGGTGACAGCGCCGTCGCACCGATCTTCATGGCGCTGCCGGCGGGGTCGTCGGGCGCCATCCCCGCCAGCCACGGGGAGTCGGGGACGAGCGTGCGCCGCTCCACCAGCGCGACCCGCCCGGCGGCGGGGGCGTGGCGCTGCGCGGCCGTCAGCACCCGCCAGTCGAACGCCAGCAGCCGGCTGCGGCCCGTCAGCCCGAACTCCTCCAGGACCTCCGCCACGGCGGCCGTGAAGCGCTCCACGTCGGCGTCCGGCCAGCTCGGGTCCGTCTTCAGCTCGACGGCGAGAACGACGTCGTACGCGCCGCTCAGCAGCGCGCAGGCCTCGGCCAGCGTCGGCAGTGAGGTGCCCGGCACCGGAAGCTGCGTCAGCACGAACGGGTCGTCGTCGCCGCGCGGGCGGCGCACGCCGGCCTCCAGCGTCTTGACCTGCTCCAGCGTCAGATCGCGGATGGCCCTGCCCACGTAGGGGAACAGCGGGTCGCCGGGACGCGCGGGCGCGGTGTCCGCCAGCGTCACGGGGGACAGCACCTGGTCGTGGTTCAGCACCACCACGCCGTCGGCGGTGATGCCGACGTCGAGCTCGATCGCGTCGACGCCGAGTTCCAGCGCGTGCGCGAAGCCCGCCAGAGTGTTCTCCGGTCGAAGTCCCCGTGCTCCCCGATGGCCGTGGAGCTCGACGGCTCCCCCGGTGAAAATCACGCGTGGAACGCTACAGCCTTGTCACTAACGCATGGTGGCCGACCGGTGAGAAAACATGAAACCGCATGTAAGACGGTGTTCAGACGACGTTGCCCGCGCGGGCGCCGCGCTCAGACCAGCGGACGCAGCGACAGCGTCTGCTCGCGGCCCGGGCCCACGCCGATCGCGGAGATCTGCGCGCCCGCCATCTCCTCGATGGCCCGCACGTACGCCTGGGCGTTGTCGGGCAGGTCGGCGAACGTCTTGGCGCCGCTGATGTCCTCCTGCCAGCCGTCCAGGTACTCCAGGATCGGCTTGGCGTGGTGGAACTCGGTCTGCGACGGCGGCATCTCGTCGTGCCGGACGCCGTCGATGTCGTACGCCACGCACACCGGCACCCGGTCGAGGCCCGACAGCACGTCCAGCTTGGTCAGGAAGTAGTCGGTGATGCCGTTGACGCGGGTGGCGTAACGGGCGATCACCGCGTCGAACCAGCCGCAGCGGCGGTCGCGGCCGGTGGTCACCCCGTACTCGCCGCCGGTCTTGCGCAGGTACTCGCCCTGCTCGTCCAGCAGCTCGGTGGGGAACGGCCCCGAGCCGACCCGCGTCGTGTACGCCTTGAGGATGCCGATCACCTTGGTGATCTTCGTGGGGCCGAGTCCGGACCCGGCGCACGCGCCGCCCGCCGTGGGAGACGACGACGTCACGAACGGGTAAGTGCCGTGGTCGATGTCCAGCAGCGTGCCCTGGGCGCCCTCCAGCAGCACGACCTTGCCCTCGTCCAGCGCCTTGTTGAGCACCAGCGTGGTGTCGGTGACGTACGGGCGGATCCGCTCGCCGTACTCGACGTACTCCTGCACGATGGGGCCGGTGTCGATGCGGCGCCGGTTGTAGACCTTGGTGAGGACCTGGTTCTTCTCGCGCAGCGCCAGGTCGAGCTTCTGGGTGAGGATGTTGGGGTCGAACAGGTCCTGCACCCGGATGCCCATGCGGTTGATCTTGTCGGCGTACGCCGGGCCGATGCCGCGACCGGTCGTGCCGATGCGGGCCTTGCCCAGATACCGCTCGGTCACCTTGTCCAGCGCCCGGTGGTGGGGCATGATCAGGTGCGCGTTGGCGGAGATGAGCAGCCGCTCGCAGGAGACGCCGCGCTCCTTCAGGCCGTCGATCTCCGACAGCAGCACGGCCGGATCGATCACCACCCCGTTGCCGATCACCGGGACCACGTCCGGGGACAGCACCCCCGACGGCAGCAGGTGCAGCGCGTAGCTCTCGTCGCCGATGACCACGGTGTGTCCGGCGTTGTTGCCACCCTGGTAGCGGACGACGTAGTCGACGTCCCCGCCGAGCAGGTCGGTGGCCTTGCCCTTGCCCTCGTCTCCCCACTGGGCTCCGACAAGAACGATGGCCGGCATGCCGATCTTTCCTTCCCACGACGAAGGCCCCTGGTCGCAAGCGCGAAGGGGCCTCTTGCGATCGCATCGTACCCGCCACCGGAGACAGAGGAAAACGCACCTCACGGCCCGGAGGGGCCATACATACCGGTTGCGGCGCCCGTGACGGGTGAGGTCAGGAGGTCAGCGCCTTGGCGGCCGCCTCGCTGCTGTCGCGCAGGAAGGTCCGGCACCGCTCGGCCTCGTCGTCCTCGCCGATGGCCGCGGCGGCCCGGCCGAGGGCGTGCAGGGCCCGCAGGAACCCGCGGTTGGCCTCGTGCTCCCACGGGATGGGCCCGTGGCCCTTCCAGCCCGCCCGGCGCAGCTGGTCGAGACCGCGGTGGTAGCCGGTGCGCGCGAACGCGTAGGAGTCGATGACGCCGCCCCGCGCGAAGGCCCGGTCGGCGAGCTCGGCCCACACGGCGGGGTAGTCCGGATGACGGGCGGCGACCTCGAACGGGTCGACGCCGCTCTCCAGTGCCTCGCGGGCATCAGCGTTGTCCGGAAGATGGGTGGGGGGCGGTCCGCCGAGCAGGTTCTGGGTCATGCGGCTCATCGTAAGTCCCACCAGCTCGTCCATATCAACTCGGTCGGCCGGGGGGCTCGGGGCGGCCCAGGGGCCGCCCCGGCGGGTTCAGCCGTCGAAGTAGTGCCCCTCGATGCCCACCCCGCGGCGCGCCCGGACGGTCGCGCGCCGAGGGGTCTGCGTCGCGACCTGTCAACGTGGGGCGAGTTCGCCGTGCGCCTCGATCGAGAGGTCCTGTCCGTCGGCCCAGGTCTTGAGCCGGTCGGCGTAGACCTGCTGGAGCCTCTCGTAGAAGCCCTGGCCGAAGAGCACCCGCAGGGGCGGGTCGAACACGTTGGTCTCGAACTGGTCGCGCAGTTCCCGCTCGGTCTGCTCCTCGATCGCGCCGATCTGGGCGTAGCCGGCGTTGTTGACGATGACGTCGAGACGGCCGAAATGCTCCTTGGCCCGCCGCACGCTGTCGAAGACGGCGGCCTTGTCGGTCACGTCAAGTTCGAGCGGGAGTACCGCGTCGCCATAGGCGGCGACCAGCTCGTCAAGGCTTCCGGTGCTCGGTGCGGTCGCGGCCACCCGGTCGCCGCGAGAAAGAGCGGCCTCGACGAAACAGCGGCCCAGACCGCGCGACGAACCGGTGACGAACCAGACCTTGCTCATGACTTTTTCCGTTCTTCCGTTTGTCGGCTGTCGGACACCAGACACCGGTGACCCCGATCCTTGTGACAGGCGCGGCCCGGTGACGTGCGCCACAGCGGGCAGGGACCGGCATCAGCCCGATTCCTCATGGCCGCGAACATTTGGTAGTAACTGGTTACTAAGGTAAATTCGAGCCATGGGCGCCAAGCGGAGCACCGCCGCGCAGCGGCGTGGGCAGGCGGTCGCGGCGGGAATGTGGGTGTTCGCCGACCACGGCCTGACGATGGCGGCGATCCAGCAGGTCGCGGACGAGATCGGGGTGTCGCAGCCCTACATGTTCCGGCTGTTCGGGAACAAGCGGTCGTTCTTCCTGGCGTGCCTGGACGAGTTCGAGGACCGGGTGCGCGAGGTGTTCCGCCGGGCCGCGGAGACGTGCCCGGACGATCCGCTGGAGGCGATGGGCGCGGGCTTCCGGGAACTGGTCGCCGACGGGGTCGTCAGCGGTTTCTGGTTGCAGGCGTGTGCCGCCGCGCGCCGGGACGAGGAGGTGGCGGCCCGCTGCCGCTCCGTCATCTCGGGAGTCCTCCAGGAGACCGAGCGGCTCACCCAGGCCACGCCTGACGACATGGCACGGTTCGCGGCCAGCGGCGCGCTGGTGGTGCTTCTCCAGGCGATAGGCGCGGACCTGACCGGTGGGAGCCGGGCGGCCGTGGCGTCCCTGCGTCCCGAAAGGACGAGTTCATGAACCCGCTCCTACTTCCCGTCATCGCCGCGCAGGGGATATGGGTCCGATCCCGGACCGAACGGCTCCCCGAAGCGTCCGGCCCGGCCGAGGGAAGCGTCGGCGACGGGTCCGGCCCGCCGCTGCGGATCGCCGTCCTGGGCGAGTCGACCGCGGCCGGCTGCGGGGTCGGCACCCACGACGAGGGATTCGCGGCCGCCCTGGCACGCGAACTGGCCGCACGCGCCCACCGGCCCGTCACCTGGGCGGCGGTCGGGCGCAACTCCGCCACCGCCCACGTCATCCGCCACGGGCTCCTGCCCCGGCTCCCCGAGGACCTGGACGCCGCCGTGCTCCTGGCCGGCGTCAACGACGTGCTCACCCGGCGCGCCCCCGCGGCATGGGGTGAGGACCTCGCCGCCATCGTCAGCGGTCTCCACGATCGTGCCGCGCACGTCGCGGTGGCCGGAATCCCGCCGTTCGAAGCGTTCTCCTCGCTCCCGGCCGCGCTGGGCCGCTACCTCGCCCAGCGCGCGGACGCACTCGACGCGGTCTCCCGGCGAATCTGCGCCGGGCGACCACGGACCACCTGGATCAACTCGGCCGGCATCGTGCCCGTGGGGCCGGACTTCTTCGCCCGCGACCGCTTCCACCCCTCGGCCGCGGGCTACCGCAGGTGGGCCCAGGCCACCGCCGACCACATCGCGGTGTGACGCGCTGCGGCCCGCCCTCGCTTGGAGGGGCGTCAGGAAGGCGTCAGGGGAAGGTGGAAGCGGGCCGAGGTCCCGTCCCAGGTGGGGCGGGCCGTGGGCCACATGGTCCTCAGGGCGGCCAGGGCCTCGCGGTTCTCCAGCAGCAGGTCGGCGCGGAAGGCCGTGATCCGGCGGCGCAGGGCCAGGTCGCCGAGGCAGGCGACCAGGATGCGGGCCAGGCCGTGGCGCTGCCAGGAGTCGGCCACCAGGACGGCCAGATCGGCCTCGCAGGGGCGGGCGGCGTCGCGGACGTATTCGGCGGTGCCGATCAGTTCGCCGTCCAGGACGGCGACGATCGCCTCGCGGTCCCAGTGGTCCAGGGTGCGCAGGGAGCGGACGTAGTTGTCGGGCAGGTGCGGGGTGCCGGCGAAGAAGCGGTGGTAGAGGCTGCGGCGGGAGAGCCGCTGGGACATGCGCAGGAGGCGTTGCTCGTCGTGGGCGCCGTACGGGCGGATGCGCACGTCGTCCACGCTGGCCAGGCCGGCGAAGCTGGGACTGGCCAAAGCGAGTTGTGTCATGCAACTTATTGGACCGCGACAGGGTTGCTTCACGCAACTGGCGAAGAGGTCAGGCGCCGGGGCCGGGGCGGGCCTCGACGTCCCTGGGGCCGAGGGAGGCGCCGCAGGCGTCGCAGGTGAGGCGGGCGGTCAGCCTGCCGTCGCAGCCGCGGTGGCCGATGATCACGGGCGGGCCGTCTGGGGCGTAGTGGCGGTCGCCCCACAGGAGCAGGGTCATCACCGCGGGCCACAGTTCGACGCCCTTGCGGGTGAGGCGGTACTCGAAGCGGTCGGGACGCTCCTGGTAGCGGACGCGGCGCAGCAGGCCCTCGTCGCACAGCCGGGTGAGGCGGTCGGTGAGGACGTTGCGGGCGATGCCGAGATCGTCCTGGAAGTCGTCGAAGCGGCGCACGCCCTCGAAGGCGCTGCGGATGATCAGTAGCGTCCAGCGGTCGCCCACCACCTCCAGGGCGCGGGCCACCGAGCAGTTCTGCGAGTCGTAGGTGCGGGGCAGCACGTTCTCAGGGTAAGGCGTTGCGTGACGCAACGAACCCCCGGACGGCGTGGCGCCGCCCGGGGGTCCGAAGGAGACCTACTTGATCTTCTTGCCGGCCGACAGCAGGTGCTCGCAGGCCTCGACCACCCGCTTGGCCATGTTCTCCTCGGCGGCCTTGCCGTAGGACCGCGGGTCGTACTTCTTCTTGTTGCCGACCTCGCCGTCCACCTTCAGGACGCCGTCGTAGTTGGTGAACATGTGCGCGGCGATCGGACGGGTGAAGGCGTACTGGGTGTCGGTGTCGATGTTCATCTTGACGACGCCGTACGACACCGCCTGCCGGATCTCCTCCAGGCTGGACCCGGAGCCGCCGTGGAACACCAGATCGAACGGCCGCTCCTTGCCGTACTTGGCGCCGACCGCGTCCTGGATCTCCTTGAGCACCTCCGGACGCAGCTTGACGTGTCCGGGCTTGTAGACGCCGTGCACGTTGCCGAACGTGGCGGCCAGGATGTAGCGGCCCTTCTCGCCCAGCCCGACGGCCTCGGCGGTCGCCAGGGCGTCCTCGGGCGTGGTGTAGAGCTTCTCGTTCATCTCGCCGACGATGCCGTCCTCCTCACCGCCGACGACGCCGATCTCCATCTCCATGATCACGCGGGCCTTGGCGCACTCCTCCACCAGCTCGGCGGCGATGGCCAGGTTCTCGTCCAGCGGGACGGCCGACCCGTCCCACATGTGCGACTGGAACAGCGGCTCCTGGCCGCGCGCCACCCGCTCCTGGGAGATCTTGACCAGCGGACGCATGAAGCCGTCCAGCTTCTCCTTGGGGCAGTGGTCGGTGTGCAGCGCGATGTTGACGGGGTACTTGTCGGCGACCACCCGGGCGTACTCGGCCAGGGCGGAGGCGCCGACGACCATGTCCTTGACGGTGGCGCCCGACAGGTACTCGGCGCCGCCCGTCGACACCTGGATGATCCCGTCGCTCTCCGCCTCGGCGAAGCCGCGCAGCGCCGCGTTCAGCGTCTGGCTGGAGGTCACGTTGATCGCGGGGTAGGCGAAACCGTCCTGCTTGGCACGGTCGAGCATCTCCGCGTAGACCTCTGGGGTCGCGATGGGCATGGTGAGCGTCCTTTCTTACGCGATGGTGCCGCCGGGCATCCGGCCGTGTGGACCGCGTCGCAGGCTTGGCCCCTACAACGGAAAGGCCGGGCGTGACGCGTCGGCCACCGGGCCGAGTCTCCGCCCGGTCCGCGGACCGACGGGCGCCACAGCAGTCAGTATCTCGAATTTTCCCGGTCAGGCCAGTCGTGGCACCTACGGAATGTCACCGGGCGCCACCGCCCCCGTGCCGGGGGGTATGCCCGTGATCTGGGAGAACAACGGTGTCGGCGGGGCGAACGGACGAGGACTGTTTACGGTGGGCCGACGCGCCGGCCGGTAGTCTCGGTTCGTGGATCTGGCGCTCATCTCCTCGAACATCACCGAATGGCTGCATCCCACGGCGTGGCTGCAGCTGTTCGGCACCTTCGCGACGATCGGCGTGCTCGCCATCATCTTCGCCGAGACCGGGCTGCTGGTCGGCTGCCTCCTGCCGGGCGACTCGCTGCTGTTCACGGCGGGGATCCTCACCGCGGTCACCGAGGTCAACGGCCAGAAGTTCCAGCCGCTGTCGCTGCCCTGGCTGCTGGTCGGCGGGCCGATCGCCGCGATCGTCGGTGCCCAGCTCGGGCACTGGCTCGGCGCCCGGTACGGCCGGCGGCTGTTCGACCGCCCCGACTCCAGGCTGTTCCGCCGGGAGTGGGTGGAGAAGGCCGAGTACTACTTCAACCGGTTCGGCCCGGCGCGCGCGGTGGTGCTGGCCCGGTTCATCCCCATCGTGCGGACCTTCCTCAACCCGCTGGCCGGGATGCTGGGCATGCCGCCCCGCCGGTTCCTGGTCTGGAACGCCCTGGGCGCCGTGGTGTGGGCCGACGCCATGTTCCTGGCGGGCCACTTCCTCGGCACCAGCGTCCCGGACATCGAGCGCTACATCCTGCCGGGCGTGGCGGTGATCCTGGTGCTGTCGGTCATCCCGATCGTCCTGGAGGTAAGGAAGGGCCAGCGCCACGGAGCGAATAAGAATGGCTCTGAAGAGTCACGTCCGTCGCTCAGCAGTGACACTTATCGCTAACCTCCCCATGTGGGACGTCATCGGTCGGACCCTCGGGGTCTTGCGCGCATACTGATCGCGGCCGTGGCCGTGATGCTGGCATTAGCGCTTCTCGTCGTCGGCGGGGTCGCGCTGGTGAACGCGCTGAGCTCCGACAGCGAGGGCGGCCCCCCGGAGACAGCCGCCACGGCCGGCACCGCCGGCCCGCCCGGCTCCGCGGACCCCGCCCCCACGCGCAGCTCCAGGTCGCGGAGCGCCGCCTCCACCCCCCTGGTCATCCGGGTGATCGGAGCGCCCACCAAGGTGGTCGTGACCGTGCCGGAGACCGGCGAGGTGCTGCAGCAGGGCGTGCTCAACACCGGCGAGGAACGCCAGTACGACAAGGCCCCCCTCCAGGTGGTCGCGGCGGACGGCGGTGCCGTCGAGGTGCTCATCTACGGCCGCGAGCAGCCCCGCGCGACGGCCGGCGAGCGCAAGAACTGGTTCGTGCCGTCCAGGGGGTGACCCTCGGGAGGTTGAGCAGCGTCGCGGACGGTGCCCGGCGTGCCCGGGCACCGTCCGTCGCGCACGCGTGGGCCCGCCCTCAGGAGACGCCCAGATCGTCCAGGACGAACGGATGGCGGTACTCCAGGCCCTCGGCCGCGATGCTCTCGGCGGCGCCGCGCTCGACGATCGTGGCCACGGCGACGACCTCCGCGCCCGCCTCCCGCAGCGCCCGCACGGCCGTCAGCACCGAGTTGCCGGTGGTGGAGGTGTCCTCCACGGCCAGCACGCGGCGGCCCGCCACGTCCGGGCCCTCGATGCGGCGCTGCAGGCCGTGCGCCTTGCCCTCCTTGCGGACGACGAACGCGTCCAGCTCCCGGCCGCGGGCCGCGGCGGCGTGCAGCATGGCCGTGGCCACCGGGTCGGCGCCGAGCGTGAGCCCGCCGACGGCGTCGTAGTCCAGGTCGGCGGTCACGTCCAGCATGACGCGGCCGACCAGCGGCGCCACCCGGCCGGACAGGGTGATCCGGCGCAGATCCACGTACCAGGACGCGCGCCGCCCGGACGACAGCACGAAGTCGCCGTGCACGACGGCCCGGTCCTTGATCTCTTTCAGCAGGTCATCACGATCGCTCACATCCCCCAACCCTATTGGTGCCGTTCCATGCCCTCATGACCGCGCCGTCCCGTGTAGCGTGGCGGCAACCCGCCACGGGGCCGTGGGAGGTGGAGCGATGACGCCCGGGACCCTCGTGCTGCTGCACACCCCGCACGCCACCGCCGGCATGTGGGGCGACCTGCCCGAGGTGCTGCGCTCGTACGGGCTGGACGTGGTCACCCCCAACGTCCAGGGCGAGGACGGCACGCGGTACGTGGCGCGGGCGTCGCTCATCATCGCCGCGACGGCGCCGGCCGCGCCGCTGGTGCTGGCCGGGCACGGCGCGGCGGGGCCGCTGCTGCCGGGCGTCGCGCTGGCGCAGCGGGCCGCGCACCGCAAGGTCGGCGGGTACGTCTTCGTCGACGCCGAACTGCCGCGTCCCCTCACGCACGACCACGGCGTGCCGATGCCGCCCGACTGGCCGGAGGCGCCGTGCGGCTACCTGCGCACCCGGTCGGCGCGCGGCGAGCACGACCGGGCGATGCGCGAGGCGCGGCTGCGCGGCTGGACCGTCCGGGAGCAGGCGCCGCCGGCCGGCGTCGCGCAGGCCCTGAGCGAGCTGATCGCCGCGTTGTGAGCGCTCAGTTGTTCTTCAGCAGGTCGTCCAGGAGGGCGTCGTAGTCGTCCTCGGCGCGGCCGAGGTCGACGCGGGCGCGGTAGCGCAGCCGCAGCAGGGCCTCCAGGCTGTCCTCGGCGATGGCCACGTCCTCGGGGCCGGGCTCGTCGGGCCGGTCGGGCTTCTCGCCGGTGGTGACGGCCCTGCCCGCGGTCGCCGCGTCGGATCCCGCGCCCATGCCGGTGCCGACCGCCCGGTCGCGCAGCGCGAGCACCACGTCGGCGCCCGTGGTGGCCCACTCGTGCGCCCCCGCCGCGTCGCCCTGGGCGTACAGCACCTCCGCGACCGCGCGGTAGACCTCCGGGTCGCGCGGGTCGTCGGCGCGGATCTCCTCGACCAGCTTGCGGGCCTCGTCGGCGCGGCCGAGCTCGAACAGCGCGTCGGCCAGGTAGGCGCGCGGGTCGCCGTAGGTGTCGCCGCCGTCCTCGATGGCCATGCGGTAGGACTCGGCCGCCTTGTCGTGACGGCCCGCGTGCTGCCACTGCTCCCCCGCGCGCAGCAGCACTTTGGCGCGTGACACCCCGCCGGACACCGACTCGGCGAGCTCGCCGAGCCGCCGCGCCGCGCTGATGTGGTCGCCCGTGCGCAGGGTGTCGAACTCCAGGTCGTCGAGATCGTCTTCCGTCACATGGGTCACGCTTCAACGCTACCCGTCACTCGGCGAACGAAGCGGGTGAATCGAGGATGATCGTGAATTACCTACATGTTCAGCGAAGAATCTCGCTGATCTTGCCTTACCGGCGGACCGGTCCGCTGTGCCGGGTGGCCGGCCGGGCCGCCGCGCCGGCGGTTCAGCGGCGGGAGCGTTCGAGGGCGTCCCAGAAGCCGCGGCGCAGCGCGTGCCGCACCTCGTCGTGCAGCAGGAAGTCGATCGGAAGCGAGGAGCCCTGCAGCAGGCGCGCCTCCAGGTCGGAGGGCATGCGCGGCTTGCGGGCCAGCACCGCCTCCAGCCACAGCGCGGGCGCGTCGCGGGCGACCGACTCGCCGAAGTCCTGCCCCTCCTGGTGCGCCGCCTTCACCGCGTCGGCCAGGGTGGGCGTGTTCTGCTGGACGGGCACCGGCGCGATCTGCTGCGGACCGGTGTACGGGCCGACCGGCTGGCCCGGCACGGGCGTCTGCCCGGACGAGGGCGACGGGACGTACTGCGGGCCGGTGGTGCTCTGCGGGGCGGTGGTCTGCGCGGTCGGGGCGGGTGTGGCCGGCGCCGGTTGCAGGGGCCCGGTGGTGGACGACGGCGGCGGCGTGCCCGGGAGGGACCCGGGGGTGTAGCCGCCCGTCCCCGTGCCGAGGTCGGAACCCGAGCCCAGGCCGGACGTCCCGGACGAGCCCAGGCCGGAGCCCGAGCCGATGCCGGAGGACGACCCGATCCCCGAGCCCATGCCCGATCCCATCCCGGACGTGGAACCGATGCCGGACGTCGAGCCGATCCCGGAGGAGGAGTCGAGCCCGGAAGCGGAGCCGAGCCCCGAGCCGGAACCGATGCCCGTCCCCGGGCCGAGCGCCGGCGGGCCCGAGCCGGTGTCGGAGGACCCGGGCTTGGCGGCGCCGATCCCCGATCCGATGCCCGACCCCAGGCCGGACGTCGTGCCGCCGCCCGTGCCGAGGCCGGAGGCCGACCCGATGCCGGAGGACGAGCCGATGGGGGACGACGAGCCCACCCCCGACGAGCCCACCCCGGACGAGCCCATTCCGGAGGGCGCGCCGAGACCGTAACCGCCCGACGACCCCGATCCGGTGCCGGGACCCGCGCCCATGCCGGACGACGACGGCCCCGACGACGAGCCGGTCAGCTGCGGCGGCCCGGTGAGCGGCGTGGAGGGCGGCGGGCCGCCGGGCGAGACGCTCTGCAGCGGGCCGAGCGCGCCGCCCGCGCCCGATCCGCCGCCGTGCCCGTTGGACAGCGGCCCGGCGGGCAGGCCGGACGAGCCCGTGGCCGACTCCACGCCCGCCAGCAGGTTGACGTACGGGCGCAACTGCCCGGCGGCCAGCTCGATGAGGTCGTCGCACTCCTGGCGCAGCACCCGCGAGATGGTCCAGTTGCCGTCGACCGCCACGTGCACCACGGTCACCCGGACGCCGAGGTCCTGGGCGTCCGCGACGACCTGGGCGAGGTCCTCGTCACCGCTGACGATCACCGCGTCGGCCAGCGCGCCGTTGCGCGCCAGCGTCATCAGGTCGCGGTGGATCTCGGTGTCGACGCCCTCGCGGCGGCCGGGGCGGATGCGGCCCAGGCGCAGCTTGAGCCCGGGCAGGTCGGCCAGCGCCTCGTGCTCGGGGGAGCGGCGGCCCTCGACCGTCGCCTCGTACCAGTAGCAGCGCAGCAGCGGCAGGCCGGTGCGTTCGCGGGCGAGGCCGCCCAGCAGCTGCAGCAGGCCGCCGAAGTCCCAGGAAACGGTTTCCCGATGGCGGGTGCCGTGCACCGCCATGGCGCCGTCCGCCAGCAGATAGCCGGCGTCCACGAACAGCGCGCAGCGATCCATGCGGCACCGCCTTTCCTCAACTCGGGACCTCTCCGGGGACCCACTGCACGGTCAGGTTCTTCGGGGTGACCATCTCGGGTGGCCCGCCCTTCCTGCTCGCCCGGACGTGAGCCGACGGAATTGACCCGGCGTCTATAGCGTAGTGAAGGCCGCTGGCCACGTAAGCCGATACGGCGATTCGCCACTCTTTCATGACAGGTGGTCGGGCGCGAGCCCGCGAGGCGGCGAATCCGGCGGTCGACCACCCCACCCGGCTTTCGCGGACTGTCAGCGCGGGACGCTACCAGCCGTTCCGGTCTGTCCATAATGCATCCGCATGATCTTTACGGGAAGAATCGGCTTCGCGGTTCAGTCGTGGGGTGTCGGAAACCAGAAGTTAACCGGGGAAGGGCCCGGCGACGGTGAGGACCCCCGGCAGGCAGGCGTCCCGCCCGGTGGTGAAGGCCACTGTCCCGGCGCGACGGAGAAACGCCGGGAAGACATCGACATCTATCCCGAAGGACAGCCCCGGGCCGATCGCGCCGTCGGCGGAGCCGTCCAGGACATTACGGGGATCGCGGTCGCCCGACGCGGGCACGAGCGGACGTCCGTCCAGCAGCAGCCGGTCGCCGGGCAGATCCGCGTCGCCCTCCCAGGTCACCGCGCCGACACGGCCGGGCCGTGCGCCGGTGAACAGCCCGCCCACCGGCGCGTCGAGCCGCCGCCGCAGGCCCGGGCCGAGCGTCGGCGCCCGCCTCGCCCCCAGCGTGTCGAGCACCATGGCCTGCTGGTGCGGCGCCTCCGGGGACGCCGCGACCACCACCAGCGCCCACCCCGCGTACCGCGCCACGCCCGTGCGCAGCGGCGGGTCGGCGCCCCACCACACGCCGCCGCCGTACTGCCGCACGAGCGAGGTGACGTCGGCGAACGCCTGGTAGACCGGGCCGCTCGGCAGCCGTCCGCGGCTCACCTCGGCGGCGCGGATCGAACGGTACGACCCGCCCGGCGGCCGCAGCCGGAGGGTGACGGGCCCGGCGGCGCGCGTCGTGGCCGACCAGTACAGCCCGGCCCACAGCACTTCCGGTCGCCTGGGCAGCCGCACCCGGGCCGCGCTCGACGTCCTCGTCGCGTTCGAACCGTCCCGGTCGAGGCGCCGCATCCGCCACCGGTCGTTGTCGCGCCGCCCGCCCTCGCGGCGCGCCGCGCGGCGGCAGCCGGGACGAGAATGCTCGCAGGTGAGCAGCGCGTTGCCCGCGTGGACGACGCGCAGGTTGCCGTCGGCGGCGAAACGGGCGGGCAGGCCGTCGCGCATGACGCCGTGCGGGGCGCGGGCCTCGGCGGCGCCGTCGCCGTCCGAGGTCACCGTGGCCGCAGGCGGCGTGTCGTAGGGCGCCGCAGCGTCGACGTCGACGTGCAGGTACGCGGACGTGACGGCGCCCGGAGGCAGCGGCGCGCGGGTGCAGCGCACCCGGCCCGCCCTCGGGCGGCAGTGCCAGCCGTCACCGGGCGCGTGCCGCTCCGTGAACAGCGCCGCGTCACGTCCGGTCGGGCCGCCCGCGTACGTCACGCCGGGCGGCAGGGCGACGTCGGCGACCAGGTCTCCGCTGAGGCCGGCGCCGTCGTTGCCGACCGATATCGCCACGATGCCCGGCTGGTCTCGCACCAGGGCGCCGAGCGCCTCGATGCGCACCGTCAACCGTGCCGGAGGCTGCACGGCCGGGGGATTCGCCGAGGGCGACGGCGTGGGCACGGGGTCGGCTCCGGGTTCCGCTCCGGGGTCGGGGGCGGCTCCGGGGGCGGGGGAGCGTGACGACGGCGTGTCGCGGGGCACCGGCGGGGTGACGGCGGGCGGCGGTTGGGCGGCGGGCGGTTTCGGGTCCGGTGCCGATTGGGGCGGTGCGGGAGAAGGAGAGTGGACGGGCGGCCGGGGCACCGGCTGGATCGGCTCGCTTCCCGACATCAGCACCAACGCGAGCCCGACCAGCGCCGCCAGGGCCGCCGCCGCCCCGGCGCCGAGCGCCTGCCGCCGCTTCGGCATCCGCCGCCACCGGCCGAGAACGCCGCCGAACCCCGACCCGCCCTTGGCGGCGCCGACGTACGCGGTGGTCGCCGCGCCCAGGAACAGCGGGCCGATGACGTCGCGCAGTGCGGAGTTGATGACGGCCAGCTCCGCGTAGATCGCCTTGCAGCGTTCGCAGTCGTCCAGGTGACGTCCGACGGGACGCGACTCGCGCCTGGACAGGCCGCCGCGCACGTACGAGCCCATTTTGTCCAGCGTCGCGCGGCACTCCTCGTCCAGCGGGGCCGTGGCGGGGTCCGTGGTGGGCAGGTGCATCTGCAGGTACGCCTGGCGCAGCCCTTCGCGCGCGCGGTACGCCAGCGCCGCCACGCCGTTGGGGGTGAGGCCGAGCAGCGGCGCCACCTCGGCCGGTCTGGCGCCCTCGATCTCGGTGTGCCACAGCACCGTCTGCCAGCGCTCGGGCAGCGACCGGAACGCCCGCACGATCATCGAGCGCTCCAGCCCCTCCAGCGCCGGGTCGACGAACGGGACGCCCGGGTCGTACATCTCGATCTGGTCGGTGGACTGCAGCCGCCGCTCGCCCCGGTACCGGTCGTAGACGGTGCGGCGGACCGCCGTGAGCAGGTACGGGCGGAACCCCGAGCGGGGGCCGCCGCCACGGCGCAGCATGTCCAGGACCTTGGCGAAGGCGTCCTGCACGACGTCCTCGGCGGCGTCGGCGCCGATCAGATGCCGGGCCAGGGTCCGGGCGGCGGCCAGGTGCCGTTCGTACAGCTCCGCGTAGGCCGACATGTCACCGGCGTGGATGCGTGACATCAGGGCCGCGTCGCTCGCCTCCGTCGCGCTGGGGTCCGGCGACGCGGCGTCGCTCACGAAAACCTCCCGGGCCGATCGAGGCGGTCCCTTGCCGGGCCGCGCCGGTTCACCGAACACTTATCGTGACTCCACAGACACGTAAAGTCGCGCAAGATGATTCCGCAAACCGCGTCATGACCCAACCGTTTCGCCGTCTCCGGTGGTGAGGACGCGCCGGCGGGCCGCCCCCGCCGGTGACCGGCCCTCCGGGCGGGCGACGCTGTGCGGCGAGCGGAGGCGGCATGACGAACCTGGCGGGCGGATTCGCGGCGACCGCGCTGATCAGGCGGCGCTGCGGCAGCGCTGGCGGGCTCGCGGCATGGCCGTCGCGTGCGGACGGCCCGCCGCCCTGGCGGCGCCAGGCCCGCGGTGGTGGCGAGCGACCTGCGCACCGTCTTCAATGGCGGGAAGACGTTGACGCTGGTCGGCACGGGACGCGCCGCCGCGCCGCGCGGCCTGCTCGCCGGGACGTCCTGCGTCGGCTCGTTCCCGGCAGGCGCCCGTGAGAACGACGCGTACGGGCTCGGCCGTCCCGGCGACGGCGTTCTGGTCAGGGACGAGCTGGTCAGGGCCGAACGCCTACCCGCCCCCTACGCCGAGGGGCGGGCCCTTCTCGAAGCCTTAGGGGGTTGATGGTCCGGGGCCGCGGCGACCGGACGGAAGGGCCGCCGCCGTCCCGTGACCGCACGGGCGCCATCGGCGTCGTCGGCCCCAGAAGAGGGGGCGGGGCGGGCGCCGATGGCCCGGTGGGAGGCGTCCGTCCCGTCGGAGGGGGCGGGACGGACGCAGCCCCCGTAGACGCCGTGGATGCTCCTATAGATGTCAAGCTGCAGGAGCAAGATCGTTTTGGTTGGCTGGTGTGGTGGATGTGCTGGTCAGGGTGCGGTAGACCTCGCGGGC